>CAYPCW010000035.1:0-30388 GCA_964409335.1 uncultured bacterium | reverse complement strand
TTCTATCCCAAGAGTCTTGAGAAAGGATCCCGCAGTGAGAAAGCGCTGAGCTGGCCATAGCCGACCTGTCCGCCGGCAGGCGGGAATGTATGTTACGGGGGTTTCAACGCGACGCGTCACAAAGATAACAGAACTTCTCTGTGGACTGGAGATCAGTTCTACCCAGGTATCCAGGCTGGCCAAAGAACTGGATGAGCAACTGCAGGCCTTCCTTGAGCGTCCTCTGGGCCGGTTTGAGTATGTCTATCCGGATGCCCGTTATGAGAAGACCCGTCATCAGAACAGTGTCCGTGACGTGGCCGTTCTGGTTGCATGGCGTAAAGCGGATCATCAGTGATGACCATGAGGGTCTGAAGGCCCGCCTGTACCTATTCGGGCAGGCAGCCCGCAAAAAGGTATTTACATCTGTACCCTGGCAGCGTTGTCTGTTTCATATGCAGCAGAATGCCCAGCATTATGCCCCCCGGATGTCAATGCATAAAGAACTGGCAGAAGTAATACGACGCATTTATAATGCCTGCGACATTCACATGGCCAGAGAGATGGTCAGGCATGCGGTTGATCATTTTCAGGACAAGGCTCCCGAGTTTACCAGGTGGCTCGAAGAGAACATTGAGGATGGTCTGACGTTTTTCCAGTTCCCATCCATCCACCATCGCCGGATCAGGACGGTCAATGGCGTGGAGAAACTCAATCAGGAGATCGCCCGGCGAACCCGTGTGGCCAGGCTTTTCCCGAATGTTGAATCATGCCTGATACTCGTAACAGTTGTTCTGGCTGATATTAATGATGACTGGGTGGCCGGCAGGATGTATTTGAGTAAGGAAGATGTTGAACCGGAGAATCCTGATTCACGAATTTACAGAAAAGATGTTGCTTAACCTTTTATTTTCCAATATGATATGGGAAGTTTTACGACTGAATTGTGATCGGGTAAGTTGTCACCCGGTCTGATTTAATTCCGATATATGGTTGTCTCTTTGAGAGAATTGATAGTTGGGTGAAATTAATAAGAGAATCATCTCATCCGGGAAATTCAGAAGACGGTTATGGACTGTATGATAAAGCGCAGGGAATTCGATATTTTAAATAATCTAATCAAACTGACTGCGCTTTGCTTTGTTATTCGTTTTTTCCTATGGTGAACGATCTAAATCGCTCCGTTTAACGTCTTTTTTTGGTTTCCGATTTTGGTATGTTAGTTGCAGGATGAGGGAGCGATTTAAAATATGCGTATAAATGGGTCATATCTTCCGGGTTAAGTTTTGGCCAGCCGATACGATCATTCCAGGGTAATTCTTTGATTTTTTTCTCCATTGCCGGAGCATGGTTCCACATGGCGGCGATCATGGCCATTGGGGAATCCTGAATATGATCCCCGGCTTTTACCAGGCGTACTTTATCTTTTTCATCTTCCAACGTATGACATGTAAAGCATTTATTTTTCTGCAGGATTTCATATCCGGTCTTCGGATTTCCCGGTTTATCTTCAAAATTGAGAAAATATAAAAATGCGATAACATCCGCCATTTCACCCTTTTCAAACTTGGGAATATTGATCCCTTCAGATTTCATGATTTTCCACATTTCCGGTCCATGGTTCCACATTGATCCTGCAATTTGCGTCACAGAGTAATCCAGAGTTATCTCGGCAAAATCCGCCGCTAAATCATTACCTTCACCCCTTACCGAATGACAGAGCAGACACCCTTTTTCAACCACCAGTGTTTTGCCGGATACCGGATCACCCAAATCATACAGATCCACAGGGACACTCGTTGCCGGGGGCATAAATGATCTGATTCCTGCCGCCAGGTTGGTGATGTCAGTTCCATAAAATTTTGGTCGTTCAATCTGGTATTCTTCAAATATATCAATCATATCCGGTCCATGATTCCACATGGTCTCAACTAATAAGAGGGGGGACAGATGGGAATTATTTTGGCTGATATCCGGTCCGATATCCCCGCCTTTACCCCCGAATTTATGACAGGAAAAGCACTTTTTACTCTCAAGCAATTTTCTCCCTGTAAATTCTGATCCCGGCTCACTCAGATATCTTTGGTACGTCAAATAAATGATCAATTGTGACATCTCTTCTTCGGTGAGCGCGGGATATTCAGTACCCAATTTCGACATTCGTTTTGACATTTTGGGATAATGATTCCACATGAGGGATGCCAACTCGAGATATGTACCGTAATAGATATCTTTCCTCAAATCGGGTCCGCCCCGTCCACCTACTCCATTTACCGGATGGCAATTAATACATTTTTTTTCGCGAAATACTGCCTGACCATCCCAGGGAGTGACATCCGCCGGCATGCTCTGGCTCATGACCGCGGATCCATCGAAAACGAATAAAATGATGGTCAAGATCCCGATCAACCGGGGCAATCTGGTCGTGAACCGATACGTTATTTTTGTCATGGTAGCCTCCTCAGTCTAAAACTTTTTTGGGAGTGTCGCCCACTCCTTCAGTACTGACAAATCAAATTTGCTTAATTTTATTGTAAGATCATCCTTCTTTCAGTCAACTCCCTCAGCGAGCCATGATTATAGTCAACTCATTCTCTCAATATGAGTATCAGGTTCCCTAACTGAAGTGAAAAATCCCCCGTTTTCTCTGATTTATGAATCATTGATGCTCACAAAATATCATTTTGGAATTTTATATATTCTTCTGCTGTTCATCGGTTTTTTTATGCATCCCGATGAATACATATGTCAGAACGCTCGCAAGCAGGATGAATACCGGAATGACCACCAGAGATATCCCCAACGTGGCATTTTGTGCATCCTTCAGGTAGATGGACAAT
This sequence comes from uncultured bacterium, assembly GCA_964409335.1. Lineage (GTDB taxonomy): Bacteria > Fidelibacterota > Marinisomatia > SCGC-AAA003-L08 > JACNLC01 > JABMOW01. The sequence goes on along the minus strand of CAYPCW010000035.1, from coordinate 27,569 downwards.
CGGAGAAGGTTAAAAATCCAGGTGATTATTCCGGTCACAAACACCCACATTAAGATTACACTGGATAATTGCATTGCATAAATCCATGGCGATTCCATCTTTTTACGATTATTCATAATGATTTCCCCCGGTGATGACAACGTCGGGAAGGTATGAGTCAAGTCTTGCCTTTGCTTCCTGAAGCCCTTCTGTTCTCCCTTCTTCCAGTTCCCAGATTGAGATGAGGGGAAATAGTTTTGAAAATATGAGGAAACCCAGACAGAAGAGAGATATCCCCCCCATGAACAATGCGCACTCCGTCAAACTCGGGACGTAAGGAATAATCTCATAGGGTAATCTGGGATTCGTTAATGAAGGGACAACGATGATCAGACGTTCCAGCCACATCCCGATAATCACACCACAGGAAGTCAGGAAAATACCTTTAATGGTTTTTAGCTTTTTGAAGGATAGTACAATGATCGGGATCACAAAATTCAGAATAACCATCCCCCAGAAAAATGGCGCATAATCACCGAACAGCTTATAGCGGATGATATTCATCTCCATGGGTTCATTTCCGTAAATGCCGGTAATAAATTCACTGAATGTAAAATATGCCCAGAAAATAGAAAAGATCAGCAAGAGAAGGCTCAAATACTGAAAGTGTATTTCTTTTAGATAATTTTCGAAGTGGTACATCTTACGAAATGCGATCATCACAACCAGCAACGTAGCGGTACCGGAAAAGATAGCACCCACTACAAAATAGGGTCCGAAAATCGTGCTATGCCAGCCAGGCTGAATGGTCATTGAAAAGATAAACGATATAACCGTGTGGACACTCACAGCAACCGGGATAACAATAACCATTAAAATAGTCATAGCTTTACCCAATACTTTTTTGTGGTGTTCCGTACCCTGGTATCCCCAACTGCAGAAATTGTAAAACCACTTAAATTTATGAGTTCGGTCTCTTAAAAGTGCAATATCCGGGATCAACGGAACATATAAATACACGGTACTAGCAGTAAAATACATACTGATTGCCGTCACATCCCATAACAGTGGAGACTGAAGACGCCCATAGTAGAACACATTTAAAATCCTGTCAGGGCGACCCAGATCGAGAATGGGGTGAACCGCCCCGATCAACAGGACAATGGCAGTGATTACTTCTGCCATCCGGGTGATGGGTCTTCTCCACTCTGCCTGGGACAATCGTAAAATAGCCGAAATAAGGGTACCGGCATGGCTTATCCCAATAAAGAAGACAAAATTAATGATGTAAAATCCCCAGGAGATGGCGCGGTTCAGTCCTGTGACTCCCAGGCCGGTTTGCAATTGGCGGAAATACATGTATCCCGCCCATGCAACCACTCCCAGCAGGATGAGCAGGATGATATAAAAGCGTTTGTCTGTTTCGAGAATAGGCTTGTAAAGCGTATAATCCTTATCGTGTCTCAGGTCATCCATTATTTATCTTCCCGTTTCAGATAGTAGACTTTTGGTTGCGTCCCCAAACTTTCTTCCAACCGAAATGCCCGGTTGGAATGCATCAAATGGTTCACTTCGTGTTCAGGGTTGTCTAAATCCCCAAAAACGATTGCCTGCGTGGGGCAGGACTCCAAACAGGCAGTCTGGTAGTCCATCTCCGTTAATTCACGTCCTTCATATCTCGCTGTATCCTTGGCCAATGCTAGTCGGTGGTGGCAGAAACTGCATTTTTCCACCACTCCATTCATCCGCCGGGTCACGTCGGGATTGAGTAATATTTCATACGCCTCCGGTATTTTAGGTTTAAAATAATTAAAGCATTTTGCGGTATATGGGCAGGCATTCATGCAGTACCGGCAACCAATGCATCGATAGTACACCTGACCCACCAATCCGTCTTCATTTACAAATGTGGCATGTACAGGACAAACTTTGACACAGGGCGGATCCCCGCACTGGAAACAGGGGCGGGGGATGTGTGTAATGCGCACGTTGGGATATTCCCCGTCATATTCGGTAAGGATCTGCATCCAATCCATTGTCCGTCCATCCTGAGCGGCCTCAGCCCCAACGACCGGAATGTTGTTCTCCATTCTGCAGGCATTCACACAGGCGCCACAGCCTGTGCATTTATTCAAATCAATGACCATTCCCCATTTTGGCATATTATTCTCGCTACAAAAGTGTGATTCGTACCGGAGTACCCGATACAATTGTCCTGCCCGTACTCACCTCCGGCTGCGGGACCATTAATTCCCTGGGATCGGATCCGATACCCGTTCCATAACGCCCGATATCTAACCGACCCATCCCTAAAGGAATAAATACAACATCCGGGTGTATAATGGGTTTAACTCTTGCCTTCACACGGATCTCTTTGCCCACCTGAGAAACAACCTGGATAGCATCGCCGTTTTTTACACCGAAACGACGTGCTGTCGCTGGATGAATCTCTACCCAACTTTCCCAATAGATCTCGCTCCGGATTCCGATCGTTTCCAGCATAGTAGGTGAATATACCGTTCTTCCGTTAGGATTGGTGATGGGGTAACCGGAAATCAGCGTTAATGGAAACTCATCTCTGCCCGATGTTTCGTACTGGATCAATCCGTATGAATATTTTCTATCAGCCAGCAGATTTTTCAAGATTTGGGATAAATCTTCAACGGATCCTTCAAACTGCTTGAGAATATCAGGCATCATTTCAAATTTACCTGAGACGGTTTCGATCGCTTTACTTAAATCCGTACCTACCGGCCCCGATGGATCCCACCATCCGCCGTTGGCAGTTACCGTTTTAACGAATTGGGCTTCCGCATAATTTGCGGAAATAGGTTCATGCTTTTTATATGTGGATTTCCATTCGTCTAAAGATAGCGATTCAAAGGGGGCGCCTCTTTTTTGACCATGTATTTGTTTTAATCGGGATGTCACATATTCTTTTGGACTTTGGGATGTAAATATTTGAGAGACTGCAATACCCACCTGTACTGAGATTGTTTTCAGAATTTCATAACTGGATCGGGTCGTATACATTGGCTCAACTACTGGTTGCTGTACCGAAACAGAATCCAGAGGTACGCCGGGGATATTTTCGATGAAATCCCAGGATTCAAAATCTGAATGGCTGGGTAGGATAATATCTGCGTACTTACTGGTTTCATTTGGCAGGTCTCCAATATAGATCAATCTTGGGATATGTTTCAGAGTCGCTCTCCACTTTGCGCGATTCTCACCATAAAAATAGGGATTTGCTTTATTAATGATCAGCAGTTCGGTCTTATAAGGCGCATATCCTTCCACCCGCTTCGCAAAAATATCGATAGAAGGGGCTTCTAATGGTTGATCGCTGTCGGTTTTAAATAGATTAATAGCTTTTCCATTTTTTTCCGATCCAGTATACGCCGTCGTTTTGGATGCACCGATTCTGAAATACCATCCGCCGGGGTATTGCAAATTCCCGCTTATAAAATTTAAACAGTGAACCGCCCATTGATGCAGATCCCCTCTTGGAGACTGTAGCGCTTCCCGCCCGCACAAAACCACGCATTTCTTGCGGGTCGCAAGGAGTTCTGCCAGATAACGTATGTCCTGTTCCCGGATACCTGTGACCTCTTCTACAAGTTTTGGATGAAAAATAGTCCGTACCTGGGTTTCAAACCGGATAATTTTTTTACCGTTTTCGTCTGTTTCGTCAAAATATCCATTTGCATATTTTTTCAGAAAACCCGTATCAATAGCATTTTCCTCTATGAGTATATGGGCGATCCCCAGCGCGAGGGTTCCCCACGTATCCGGATAAATGGGTATCCATTTATGGGCGCTGGTTGCAGTCATATTTGCCCTGGGACCCACGTAAATCAATTTGTTTCGGGTAATATTTTCCACATCTTTAAATACTCCGTGCACCTGATTAAAGTGAACCGGAGATCCATCTTCCTCGAGGAAATTGGAACCGAGACTGATGATACATTCTGAATTAATCAGATCCGGCATAGGGATCTGCCGGAGTCCCTGCGTGATAAAACTTGAGTTATCGGTAAGCCCTGAATGATTTTCCTGATAGAAATTCGGGGTATCGATCCGGATGGCGAAATCCTGCCATACCTGTTTCATTTGGGGTGAATCATCACCATTGATGATCGCAATTTTATATCCCTCGCCGGCAGATATCAGTTCCCGGATGCGACCGGCTACCGAGGACATTGCTTCTTCCCAGCTTGTTGGATTTAACGTTTTTCTTAATCGTCCTTCAGGTCTGGTCAGAGGGTCTGTGTACCGGTCAGGATGATAAAGCAGCTCGAGATTTGCATGGGCTGCCGGACATAATCCGCCACGATTGATCGGAGAAAGGGGATTGCCCTTTAAACTGATGGGTATTCCATCGATCCGGCGTATGGACAAACCACATCCACCGGGACACAGCCTGCAGGTAGTATTGACCCAGCTTTCCAGCCCCTGACCCCGTTCAAGTTTTTTTAGGGTTTTGTCGGACATGGCGAAGACCTGAGAGAGTAGGCTGGAAGATAAACCAACTCCCCCGGTGATTATACCGGCATATTTCAGAAATTCTGTTCGTGTAAGTAATCTTTTTTTAGACATGGCAGGTTATACAATCATTTGAAATAGATTTATTATCATGACATTTCATACAACGGTTCATCGCGATGGGAACGATCTGCTTTCGGGGTGGATTGTGCAGGTTTTCTACTTCACCATGGCACACTTTGCAGGATATTTTTCCAGATTTTACATGTCTTCTGTGGGAAAAAAATACGTGGTCCGGAAGATGATAAATACGCTGCCATTGGATTGGCTCATTATTCGTAACGGCTTCCACCACCCGAGCCTCTGCATCACTCTCGCCGTTCATATCTTCGTGACAGGATGCACATATTTCGAGGGAAGGTAATGTGGCATTGATCTTATCTTCTACCCCAAGATGACAGTCTGTACAGTCCATCCCCAATTCGTTAAAGTGTACAAAATGACTGTATTCAATGGGTTGGACAATCTCGTCATTTCCTCCGCACCGGGTGAGAAATATGATCAGCAGGATGAGTAAAGCAAGCCGGGTTGTAGAAGAGAAGATTGCAGAAATTGGTTTATTCATTTGAGGGTTCACCGGATTTCCCGTAAGAGCAGGGAACCGGTAAATACTTGATCCGGCATAAGGTAATGCGCAATATTTTTACATATGAAGTGGTAATCCAAAACAGGCTGAAAAATGATATGTACTCCTTTTCATGTTATTTTACAGTTCAAGAAACGGTGTTCCAACTTTGACTCAATTTCGCCACGCCACATACGTTGTGCTCTCGTCATCGGGATGAGTGCCCGGTTATACTGAAACAATATTTATACCAACTCAGTCCGCGGGCTATTAAACCGTTGATAATAGGCAGGTTACGTAAAATTCATTTTAAGGAATTGAACGTGTTGTAAGTGACGGGTTGACGTCACCGTGGGTGCGATACTTTTTGTATCTGGTTGATTTACAATGATATAATGAAATGATCAAAGATGACGGATTATCGTCAAAACTGTCGGATCGGTCTTAATCCTCTATGATATTCGATGGAAGTTCGATTTTTAACAGTTTGTCCCGTAATGTCGTTCGGGGAATTTTTAATAATTTCGCTGCTTTTACCTGATTCCCTCTTGTTTTTTTTAATGCCCAGACTATCAATTTTGTCTCGACATCCGAAATGGTTTCAGAGAGGTTAATCTCGGCTTTATGGCTGGTATTCACTGAATAAATCCGGTTTTGGAAGGGGAGATCGCAGAAATAATCCGGCAGATCATCGACGGTGATCCTGTCGGATTTCCCCAGGACCACCGCATGTTCCATCACATTTTCCAACTCACGGACATTGCCTGGCCAATGATAGGAAAGGAACGCTTTCTCTACTTCTTGAGTAAGACCGGTAATGGATCTGTTTTTCTCTACCGCCAGTTTTTTCAAAAAATGCTGAGCTAAAATGGAGATATCCTCCGGGCGTTCACGAAGGGGGGGAAGCGCGATCTTGACCACATTTAGCCGGTAAAACAAATCTTCCCGGAATTTATTCTCTGCCACCATTTTTTTCAGGTTTTTTTTTGTGGCACATATAATCCGAACATCCACTTCATGAGACCGTTCTCCGCCCACCCGTTCAAAAATACGTTCCTGGATCACCCGCAGTAATTTCACCTGCAAATCGACGGGGATATCATCTATTTCATCCAGGAAAATCGTACCCTTGTCTGCCAGTTCAAAACGTCCTTTTTTATTCCGGATCGCTCCGGTAAACGCTCCTCTTTCATGACCGAATAATTCACTTTCCAGAATATCCCGGTTCAGGATCGCACAACTCAGTTTGATAAACGCATTGTTTTTCCGGTGGCTGTTGTAATGGAGTGCATTGGCAAGCAACTCCTTGCCGGTACCGGTTTCACCTTCGATCAAAATGGTGGTATCACTATCTGCGAGGACATCAATTTTTTCAAATACGGTATGCATCGCTTTGGACCGGCCAATGATATTATGATACCGATACTGGGATTGTATCTTCTTTTGCAGATTCTCGATCTGGATTTTCCCCTTTTGGTGTTCCAGTAATCGTTTGATTTTAATGGAAAGTTCGTCATACGAAAATGGTTTTGTAATATATTCAAAAGCACCTTCTTTCATGGCTTTCACGGCATTTTCAATAGACCCGTAGGCAGTCATCAGTATTACATCCGTACTGGGTGACAGTTTTTTGATCTCCTTTAAAAAGGTAATGCCATCCATGGAGGGCATCCGCAGATCGGTAACCACGGCATCATACGACTGATGCTTTAATTTTTCCAGGCCGATCAGCGCATTCTCCCCCAGATCAACGATGTAGCCGTCATCTTCCAGTTGAGTCTTTAGCGTGACCCGCTTCAATTTATCGTCATCAACCACCAGGACCCTGGACTTCATGAAATGATCCGCGGAAAAAGATAAGTATCAGAGATTTGAGAGATCATATTAAAACGACGGAGGTAATAACGCGGTATTTGTAACTGGCATGAATATTCCTCTCTGAAATGAAGATTAAAAATTTACCCATTTTAAAATACAAACACCGTGCCGAAGGAAAAATTATACAGGTAAAACCACACTGACAGTTGTCCCCCTATTTTCACGGCTGGTGACATTAATCTCACCCCCATGTTCCTCAATGATGGTATTGCTTACCGACAGCCCCAGACCCGTTCCTTTTTCTTTATCTTTCGTAGTGAAGAATGGACTGAAAATGCGTTCGAGATTATTTTCAGGGATACCGATTCCGTTGTCGGTAAATTTTACCTCAACATATGATTTTAAAGGATCAGCTTCGTGTCTGATATCAATGGTAATGAGACCATCGGATTTTTCCTCCAATGCGTCACAGGCATTCAGCAGAATATTGATAAACACTTGCGATAAATTAAAAGAATCTCCGTGAATGAGCGGCAGGTCTCGGGACTGAGTCACTCTCAATTGAATCCCCTGCGATATTATTTTATGTTTGATCAGCATGAGGGAATTTTCAACGGTATTGGTAATGTGTATCATTTCTTTATTCAACTTATGTTGTCTGGCGAACAAAAGCAGTCGGCGTACCATGAATCCGATTCGCTCTATCCCTTCGGATATCAGACCCAGCATCGTTTCGACTTTTTGAATATTCTTCGGTGATTTTTGGATAATTTGGATACAATTTTGTATCCCGTCAAGGGGATTGTTTATTTCATGCGCAACTTCAGCCGCCAATCTTCCGATGGAGGTCAGTTTCTCTGTATGAATGAGTTGTTCTTCGAGAAATTTCCGCTTGGTGATATCCCTGCGCAATTCGATCACCTGGAAAACTTTGCCCCGGTTATCTACCAGCGGCGAACAATAGATCTCCAAAAACACCTCATGCCCGCTATTATCCAGGTAAGAATGGAGCGTCTTCTGCAATTTACCGTTTTCAAATGTTTTTTTTGCCGGACATTCATCCTTCAACGCTAAGGGACATGCCATATTCATGTGGTCGAGATGCAATGTGCAAGCTTTTCCGATGAGGTTTTCTTTTGTATTTTCGGCTTTTTGTATATACGCTTGATTAACTGTGACAATTTTATAATTTTCATCCACGACGACAATCTCATCCACGATACCATTGATCACATGTTCCAAATAATTCTTTTGTCTTTCCAATTCTGTCAGGGAATCTTTCAGGCTGGCCGTCATATTATTAAAACTTTCTGCCAGATGGCTGATTTCATCACTCCCCTTAAAAGCAATCACCTCATTCAAATTTCCGGAGCTGATCCGCTGTGTCATATCTGTAATTCCCTTGATCCGGGTGAGGATGAGTTTTTGAATCAGAATTCCCAGGACGAGTCCGGTGGCGATGACCATTAAAATCCCGGTGCCGATGATATTTTTATTATTTGCCGTCAACTGATGCTTCATGTTCTCCATAGAGACGTCCAGTAAGAAGATACCGTTAAGTTTTTCAGCAGGATCATGACAGCCGTAGCATTTTTCCCGATTTTCTACCACACGCATCGTCCGAAAAATTTCCTCACCGGTTTCGTCGAAAATGATGGCTGTTGATTTTCGGTTTTCAAAAATCTTTTCATGACACACGAGGCATTCCCGGTCAGAGTTGTTATGAAAAGTCTTCCCATTCATATCCCCATTGGAGGAAATCCTGACGACACCGAGGTTGTTCATGATGATAATCCGTTTCACTCCCGATTGTACGGATAACTTTTCTACTTCCTCCTGGAGCTGGTGAGGTTCGTTCCGGAGCATGGCAGACTCGAGTGAGTACATGATCAATTTGCTGATATTCGAAGAGGAGGTTTCCAGCCCGTCGATAAGTTGCTGACGGTGGAAATTATAAAAATAAGCGAAAAACGGGAGTCCTACCAACAGTAATGACAGAAGAACTCCCAGGATGAGTTTGAAATCCAGACGTTGGGTAATGGGGATTATTTTCATATTTTATTCTTATTGGCTTTCTGTACGTATAGATAAGGTTCTATGCCCAGAGCCTAAGGGAGATATTTTTTTATCCGTCTGTTTTATTGTTGTATCATTCAATGTTAATCTCCGGGTTGAAAATTGATCATCCTAAAAGGATGGGACTCCATATGTCTTTCTCTGCATGACTGAACACTATTATACGGAGTATTCTCATCAATTCACATCTTCAAGGTCATAGTTTATTATTTTTCTCAAATTACGACATAGCTTTAAAAAACAGACCAATTTCAGTGGATTTTATATACGCCTATATTTTAGTGTGTGCGGGCTCTCCGGTTTTTTTCGATACACACCTATTCCGGATTTTGTCCCTGCACGGAGCCACTCACCCGCCCAATGTATCAGCCGTTTACCCAGCTATTCGACGACCAGGTCACTGTGGGTGCGCTTCCGGCTTGTAAATGATTCACCGTAATGCACGCTCCATGCATGTGTATTAGCAAGATCAATTGATTCCAGTTACATGGCCAGGGATGGTTTCGAAACATACCTCGCTTTTCCGGAAACTTTAACGACAGTTGGGGAAAAGCAAATGAGTGACCTCCGAAGGAAGTTATATCGAATCAATGAGTCTCAACCTTCTGAGGTTTCATATAAAATTACAAAACCATATGCATTGCATCTATTTCATTTTTGCAAAAAGATGTTGGGGTCCGCCTGCCTTTCGGTGGTTTTCTGCTTCGGGTAAATGAGCCGGCACACGTAAATTTTAGCCGATAATAAGACAATTATATCACCATTAGGAGATCAGAATGGCAAAAATCAAAGGACATATTTCTATAAACATAGAAAATTGCAAAGGCTGTGAACTATGCGTCGAAGAATGTCCTCAGGACTCCCTTAAAATGTCCGATCACATCAATACCCAGGGATATCATTATGCGCTCTTAGTGCAGGATAATTGTACGGGATGTACAAATTGTGCTCTGGTCTGTCCTGAGGCCATTATTACCGTGTATCGGCAAAATAAAAATAAAATTAAAAAAGTACCGGTGGCCATTATCTCGAATGTGACAGAAAATATTACAATTAATGTGAGCTAACAGATCATGAGTGAAAAACAATTAATGAAGGGAAACGAAGCATTGGCAGAAGCAGCCATCCGCGCGGGAACGAAGGGATATTTTGGGTACCCCATCACACCTCAGTCCGAGTTGCTTGAATATTTGTCCGTGCATTTGAACAATCGGGGAGGATCATTCCTTCAGGCCGAGAGTGAAATTGCCGCCATCAATATGGTCTATGGCGCTGCAGGAATGGGCGAGCGGGTAATGACCAGCACCAGCAGCCCTGGATTCAGTCTTATGCAAGAGGGAATTTCCTATATTGCCTGTGCAGAGCTTCCCTGCCTGCTGGTCAATGTGGTCCGCGGTGGTCCGGGATTGGGAACCATACAACCTTCACAGGGGGATTATTTCCAGGCAGTCAAGGGCGGTGGTCATGGGGATTATAAATTGATCGTTCTCGCCCCCAACGGGGTACAGGAAATGGCAGATTTTGTCTATCTTGGGTTTGATCTTGCGGATAAGTATCGAAATCCGGTTCTAATATTAGCCGATGGCGCTCTGGGGCAGATGATGGAAGCCGTTCAATTCCCCGATTATGATGTGAAAGCCCACACAGTGGACAAATCTCAATGGGCAACAACGGGCAATGTTACCGGGACCCACCGGGTGATCACATCACTCTACATTAAAACTGAAAAAATGGAAGAGATCAACCTCAAATTGCAGGCAAAATACCGTGAAGTCCAGGAAAAAGAAGTTCGTTATGAATTGGTCAGAACCGAGGATGCAGATATGGTCATTGTTGCGTTTGGACTATCTGCACGAGTTTCGCACAAAGCCGTAGAGATCTGCAGAGCGCAAGGATTGAAAGTAGGACTTCTCAGACCCAAAACATTATTCCCATTCCCCGAAAAACAGATCAGAGACTTATCTGCTCAGGTCCATCAGTTCCTGGTTGTGGAAATGAATGCCGGGCAGATGCTGGAAGATGTCCAGCGTCATGTATCCGGTCGTGTCCCTGTAGAATTCTACGGTCGAATGGGAGGATTGATTCCCACACCCAATGAAATTGTGGATAAAATTAAAATGATGTACACCCACATCAACTCAATGGAGGCATCCCATGTCTGATTCGCGTAATGAAGGTATCACCTGTGAATTTTTAGATGAATGCGATGTGGTTTGGAAACGTCCCGATTCATTGTTGGATGTCCGGCTTCATTATTGTCCGGGGTGCGGTCACTCTGTGGTTCATAAATTACTCATGGAGGTAATTGACGAGTTAGGGATCCGTGACAGAACCGTCGGCATTGCCCCGGTTGGATGTTCTGTGTTCGCCTACAATTATCTGAATGTGGATATGCAGCAAGCCGCCCACGGGCGTGCAACCGCCGTTGCCACCGGAGTCAAACGGGTTCGACCCGACCGGATCGTTTTTACCTACCAGGGTGATGGTGATTTGGCGGCGATCGGGACAGGTGAGACCATACACACTGTTAACCGCGGGGAGAATATCACTATAATTTTCATTAACAATGGCATCTACGGAATGACGGGTGGACAAATGGCACCCACCACCCTTGTGGGGGTCAAAACATCCACTTCTTCCACAGGCAGGGATGTAAAACAACATGGATACCCGTTGAAAATTGCTGAAATGCTGGCGATCTTACCCGGCGCATACTATGTGACCCGTACATCCGTTATCTCATCCAAACATGTCCGTAAAACGAAAAAAGCCATCACGGCCGCATTTCAATATCAGATAGAAGGCAAGGGCGGTGTCAGTTTTGTGGAGGTGGTTTCCAATTGTCCAGCCGGATGGAAGATGACGCCGGTGCAATCAAATAAATGGCTGGAAGAAAAAGTTTTCGAATATTATCCGCTGGGCGACATTAAAATCCCGGATAAAAACTAATTTTATTGACGGAATAAATCGATGAATGAAGAAATAATTATAGCAGGATTTGGCGGACAGGGCGTTCTTTCAATGGGAATGACCCTGGCCTATGCGGGTATGGTGGATGATAAAGAAGTGGTGTGGATGCCCAGCTATGGACCGGAAATGCGGGGAGGAACGGCAAACTGTACCGTTGTGTTATCGGATCAGAATATCAGTTCTCCCATCATTAACCAGTTTGATACCGCAATCATTCTGAATCAGCCATCTATGGATAAATTTGAATCCACCGTGAAACCCGGTGGTATTTTATTGTTTGAAACTAACAATATTATCAATCCGCCTACCCGGACAGACATCACGGTACTATCCATACCCGCCAATGTAGAAGCGATCAAACTAAATAATTCCAAAACTATGAACATGGTGATGCTGGGGGTCTATTTAGATGCCAAACCTGTAATTCCCATATCCTCAATCCTAAAAGCGTTAAAAAAGGTACTTCCCGAACGGCATCATCATCTTATCCCGTTAAATGAACGGGCATTACAGCGGGGAATAGCGCTGCATCAAAAAACCATAATACCGGAGGAGATATGATGGCCAGGGAAGATACTCAACCATTTTCATCAATAGAAGAGATTCTGGAGTTTGCAATTCGTGAAGAAGAGAAAGCGTTTACCTATTATTCCGGGGCTGCAGAACAGGTGACGGATGAGGATATGAAGAAATTTTTACAACGGCTGGCTAAAATGGAAACGGATCATTATAACGTACTGAAAAAAAAATTGGAAGAATACAAAGCCAATAAATTTTGCACGGGGGGAATTTTATCATCCTTTGATGAAGAATTCTGACCAGGCCCCTTGGTTTATTCTAAATGAATACATGGTGATCACTGGTTCAGGTTTGAAAGGTGATGCCCCGAGTTTTGCACCATCAACTAACCTTTAGGAGGGATAGAATTCTTTATCCTGGCAATCAATCCCGGGTCAACAAGTACGGAAATCGGGTACTTTGATGATCAGAAATGCATCGAAAAATTACATATTGACCATGGTAACCGGACTGCGTGCCCACACCTGAGACAAGAGGAAGAATCCAGATATTCCCTCATCGCCCCCTTTATTTCTAAATATCCTGAATTTGATGCTGTGTCAAGCCGAGGCGGACTGTTGAAACCGCTTCCCGGCGGGGTTTACCGAATCAACGACAGGATGATTGAAGCCTGTCGCCACGAAACCTACTCCACGCATGCGTCCAATCTGGGTGCATTGTTGGCGAAGCGGATCGCCGGGGAAATTCAATTACCTGCATTTATCGTAGACCCCGTAACCACAGACGAAATGCTGCCTGCCGCCAGAATATCCGGCGTTCCGGGAATTGAACGACAAAGCAGAAGTCATGCGCTCAATATCAAATATTGTATCCGAAAAACATCATCATCCATTGACCTCCCGGTGGAAGATTCACGATTTATTGCAGCACATCTGGGAAGCGGATTCTCCATCGCTGCCGTTTTGGGCGGACGGATTATCGATGTGAATGATGCATTGCTGGGGATGGGTCCCTTTTCCGTCGAACGGGCGGGGGCGCTTCCCATCAACGGTCTTCTTGAGATGGTATTCCATTCCGGTTTAAACGAGCAGGAGATCAAATACCTGCTTTCCCACAGGAGCGGTTTGATGGGATATTTGCGGACAAATGATCTCCGACAGGTCATAAAACAGGCGGATACTGACAAGTACGCAATGGTAATACTTGATGCGATGATCTACCAAATTGTAAAAGAAATTGGCGCTATGTTCGCTGTTTTAAAAGGACGCCTGCACGGAATCATTATTACCGGAGGTCTGGCAAGATCAGAGGAATTTTGCGAACGACTGCAGAATTTAGCCCCATTTATTTCACCATTTTTTATCTATCCCGGATCTTTTGAATTGGAAGCGCTGGCGGATGGTGCCTATCGGGCTTTAGCCGGTTTATGTACTATTATGGAGTATGAATGATCAGAAGTTATCAGGATTTGTTTACCGCAATTTCAACCCGAGGTCCGGTTACAATGGCGGTAGTAAATTCACGGAATCCGCACATCACCGATGCGATTGAGTATGCAGAATCCCGGGGGTGGATCAAAGCCATCAGGGTGTATCATGATGACCCCGCTGTTGCAGCACAAAGGGCGGTAGATCATGTGAAGTGCGGTGATGCCCGACTCCTGATGAAGGGGGATATCCCCTCATATGTCCTGCTGAAGGCGGTTCTCGATAAACAATCCGGTCTTCGGGGATCGTCGCGTATCAGTCATGTGGCGGTCGTCGAATCGCCAAAGTATCCCCGGTTAATGTTGTTTACGGATGGCGGGGTGAATGTCCAGATAAACAGCGATATTTTAGAATCCATCATCCGGAATGCCGTATCTTTATCCTGCCAATTGCAAAATGATCATCCTCATGTTGCGATGTTGTCGTTGACTGAAAAAGAAAGCAATGATTCATCAGAGGGCGAAATGATACGGGCGATGAAAGCGATATTTCTCCAGGATCAGCACATGCTGATTGAGGGTCCGGTTTCCCTGGATGTGGCGCTGTCGAGAGAGAGTGCACATGCAAAGAATCTGGATTCGAAAATATCAGGGAACACGGATATATTCGTAGGGCAAAATATCACAACCATTAATTTTATCGTAAAAAGTTTACTGCTACTTGGAAATGCCAAAGGCGGTGGAATTGTATTGGGCGGCAAAGTACCCATCGTATTGTTATCCAGGGCGGATTCGATGGAGACGAAAGTAAATTCAATCGCTTTGGGTGTAATCGTTGTATAATTAAATTCCAAAAAGAGGTTTTCATGGACATAAAACAAAGGAAAGTATTGGTTTTGGGTGGATGGGGTCTGGTAGGCATGGCGGTTATGCGGGAATTGGCGATTTATAAACCTAAAGAGATTATTGTATTATCGTTGACCAAAGAACAAGCGCAGGATGCCTGTCAGATTATTTCGAATGAATTTTCAAAAATCAAAATCACGCCAGTGTGGGGAAATATTTTTGTCAGAACCACTTTAAAAGATTTGAATCGTCAGGAAATTCTGAATACCCCCAAATATCGTTCTCAACTCATGGAAGATGTGATGGAAGCATTTGATGAAAAGAAATTAAAGGAATCGTTCCTGCACCAGGTAATTTCAAAGCACAAACCTCATATCATTATTGATTCTGTAAATTCTGCCACGGGTCTGGCTTATCAGGATATCTATGCCGGATACTATAATCTGAAGCAAGAACTTGCATCTTCGGTACCGACGGGAAAACTCACCGAAAAACTGGAGGAAGAAATTGAAAAAATGCTTGCAACGCTCTATATCCCGCAGATCATCCGGCATATTCAGATCCTTCATGCAAGCATGGTTCAAAATGGTACGGGCGTGTACATTAAGATCGGTACGACCGGGACAGGAGGGATGGGTCTGAATATTCCCTATACCCATAGTGAAGAAAAGCCAAGTCGCGTGCTTCTGAGCAAAACATCCCTTGCGGGAGCCCATACCCTGTTGTTGTTTCTCATGGGGCGGACACCCGATGGTCCCATTGTAAAAGAAATTAAACCGGCGGCTGCCATTGCCTGGAAGAAGGTCGGATATGGAGAAATTCATAAACATGGAAAACCGATCCGGTTATATGATTGTCCGGCAGACTGCGCTATATGGCTGGGTGAAACCTGGAAATATTCCGGCGATGAAAACTGGACGGAACTCGGAAAAAACCTGGTATCGATTTACATCGATACGGGTGAAAACGGCACTTTTTCACTCCCGGAATTTGAGACCATCACCACAGCCGGTCAAATGGAATTTGTCACGCCTGAAGAAATTGCAGCAAATACAGTCCTCGAAATATTAGGAGACAGCACCGGTTATGATATCATCAGTGCGCTGGATAATTCCATTATGAATCCCACCTATCGTGCAGGATACATGCGTAATTATGCGATTGAGGAAATGAAAACACTTCAGATCATCCACCGTACCGAAAGTGTTGCATTTGAAATATTAGGTCCGCCGCGGCTCTCCAAAATTTTGTACGAGGCGTATTTGTTAAAAAAAATTTGTGGAGATATGAGGTCAATCCTGCGTGTACCGGCCAAATCATTAGTGAAGGAAGCAGAAAAACTCATCGAATCGAATATTGATTTGAGATCAAATATTATTTCTATTGGGCTGCCAATCCTGATGTCAGATGGTTCAAGACTATTGCGGGGTCCGGTTGTAAAAGTGCCGGTAAAAATAGGACCGGATTCGATCACGATGTCACCGGAAGATATCGATCAATGGGCGGATGGCGGCTGGGTAGATCTCCGGCTGAAAAACATGGAATTATGGCGAGTGCGGATCAGCAAAATATTAGAGCAGATTGACAAAATTCCTTCCGACGATACCAGCTCAAGATATCACCACGGCAGTAATTACTGGAGAGACACAGAACCTCTGCAGATCGGTAAGGTGGCATCGTGGATTTTCATCAACGAAGATAAAGGAATGAGAATCAAGCGATGACAATATAACTATGGTAGTGTTTTTGAATAAAGACTGAATTCAGCCGTCTCATCAGGCGGCTGTTTTTTTTGAGTTAGTCGAGTGCTTGAGGAGAAGCCGTTTCGGAACTATACTATTTAATTTCGAATCCGATACAGAAATTTTAAAATATTAAGATTATTTTGGAGAATTATAAAATAATTAAGTAAAATGATAAATTTACCATAATAATTATTGTTTTAAGTGCAATTCTCATAATATTATTATGTGTGAATCCTTTTGACAAACCATTCGAATTAGATGAATTTGATATCCGCATTTTGAATATCCTTCAGGAGGATGGGAGGGCATCTGCCAGTTCCATTTCTGCTGAGATTGGAATGTCGGTTCCCGCTGTCGCTGAGCGGATTAAAAAACTGATCGATTCCGGCGTGATCCGCCGGTTTCAGGCGATTGTGGATCACAAGCGGGTGGGGTTGGATGTGAGTGCCATCATCACGCTCATATCTGAGTCATCCTCACATTACAGCAAGGTTACGGAAAACGCCAATAAAATGCCAGAAGTTATCAAGTGTTATTCAACCACCGGCAGAGGGTCTCATCTGTTGATTGTCAGAACAAAAAACACCGGAACTCTGGAAAAATTGCTTAGAACGATACAATCCTGGCCAGGGGTGGAACATACCGAAACACAGATCATCCTGTCGTCATATAAAGAATTCAGCACCGTGCCCATTACCCATATTTAAAGGAAGTACATGAAAAAAATCAAAGCAGAATACATCTGGATAGATGGTCATAAACCGACCGCAAAATTAAGAAGTAAAACCAAAGTGATTGACGGACCCGTTGATCAGATTGACCAAATTCCAATCTGGGGATTTGACGGTTCCAGCACCATGCAGGCGGTTGGACATAAAAGTGATTGTATGCTAAAACCGGTCAAATTCATTCCGGATCCAATTCGGGGGGACGATCATATATTGGTATTGTGTGAAGTCCTAAACTCGGATGAAACCGTTCATATCAGCAATTCACGTTCGCATTTAAGAGCGATTTATGAACGGTATAAACACCACGAACCCATTTTTGGGATCGAGCAGGAATATACTTTTTTCAGAGGACGTTCGCCCTTAGGGTGGCCCGATGGAGGGTATCCTGCGCCCCAGGGTCCTTTTTATTGTGGTGTCGGGGCAGATGAAGTATTTGGCCGAAATATCGTTGAATTGCATTTGAGCCGCTGTCTGGTTGCCGGAATCCATGTCTCCGGGATGAATGCAGAGGTTATGCCGGGTCAATGGGAGTTTCAGATCGGACCTATAGGACCTCTGGATGTGGCGGATGAAATTTGGCTCGCCCGTTGGCTATTGTACCGGACGGGAGAAGAATTTAAAGTGAGTGCGACGCTCCACCCGAAACCGGTTTTGGGCGACTGGAACGGTGCGGGTGCACATACCAATTTCAGCACTGTTGAAATGAGATCGGAGGGTGGGTTACAGGCGGTAATTGATGCCTGTGAGAAACTTCGTGTGAATCACGATGCCCACATCGCCGTATATGGTGCGCATAATAAAGAACGCCTTACCGGACTGCATGAGACCTGCACCATAACAGAATTTCGGTACGGGATCAGCGATAGGGGAGCGTCAGTGAGAATTCCCATGGCAACGGCGAATGAGGGGAAAGGTTATCTTGAAGACAGAAGACCCGCGGCGAATATGGATCCCTACCAAGCCTGTGCGATACTCATGGAAACTGTTTGCGGCAGTTGACGGATGTGTATAAAAAAGTCAGGTATAAACGGGCTTTTTTATACACATGACTTTGATCATTCGGGATATCCGATACGTTCAAAAGGATTCACAATGCTGGATATGAGATTGCGGGAGTGGGCGGCGATCCGTTTCAGATATCTGGAGTATAATGCCAAAGAAGCACCCTGATCCGTTGAAAGGTCTGTTATTTTTCCTGCGATGATATTATGGGTGATCTCATCACATAAACTGGAGACTTCTTTTTTATAGACCTCCATCAGTTCACGTGCCAAGGGAATATTCTGGGTTTTAAATGCTTTAATCCCGTTTTCAAATATGTATGTTGATTTTTTTTCAATCAGTTGGATTTGTTCCTCGATACTGCCCCCAATCAATTTGGTGGGATGATTCCGCGCCATATCGTAAATATTTTTTGTATAATCGCCTATTCTTTCAATGTCGATGACCACACTGACCAGAACCAATCCTGATCCCAGATCAGTTGTTCCGCTGATGGCAAGATGGGTCATTATCTTTCGTCTGACATCCCTCTCAAATTCATTGATCTTTTTATCCGTTTCATAAATATTATATGGAATCTCGACGGTTTCTTTCCTTCGAAGGGACTCCGTTGAAAATTTATACATCAGCAAATCTATATCCAGCATTTCATAGCACTCTTTCAATGCCTGGGTATACAAACTGTTTGCCTTAAATAGCTCAAATATCTGTTTAAACATATTATAATTCTCCAATCAGGATAATAGTTAATGGAATGATAATGAAAATGGTCAATAAATAATAGATCGGTACAAACCTGTTTTTTATGGAATATTCTGATAATCTTTCCGCCAGGAAAATCGGTATTTTCCTGATTTGTGGAATGGGATAAATTAACATAATTCCCAAAATATTAAATAATAAGTGGGCGAAAGCCGCCACAAGTGCAGTGGCATTTAACGTCAACGCTGCAATAATTGCTGTGGCAGTAGTACCGATATTGGCTCCTAGAGTATAGGGAAAAATTTGGATCAGGGTCAGGACACCGGAACCCGCAAGCGGGACGATAAGGGATGTTGTAATTGATGAGCTTTGGACCATAAAGGTCAGGATCAAACCGAAGATCATTGCCCGAATTGCCGTTTTAAAAATATATTTGTCAAAAAAGATTTCTACTTTAGATAAAACTAACCCTCTTAATATTTTAACGATAGAATATAGCATAAATAAAGTCAATGCTATACTAAATACCAAAAAAATAATACTGTGGTCAAATGCGATAAATTCAATTTTATTTGATCCCCATTTTACGGCTTGTTTTACCGGACTGTGAAAAACATGATCCGGAGTGATAGTTCCAAAAAGGATACTTCCCAGCAGGGTTGCGGCTTTCTCGATAAGATGGAAATAATATTCAACCGGAAACAAAATCGCAGTGGTCATCATGTTAAAAAAATCGTGTATTGTCGCCGCTGCAAATGCTCTTTTAAATTCATTTCCACGATTGATATGTCCGATAGAAACCAGCGTGTTGGTCACAGTTGTACCGATATTTGCACCCATGATCATTGGAATGGCACCGCCTAATGTCAGCGCTCCGCCGCTGACCATGCTCACAATCATTGCGGTGGTCGTTGACGAGCTTTGAAACAGCACGGTTGCGAACGTTCCGATAAACAATGCTAAAAAGGGATTGGCAGTCGTCGATAAAATGTGCTTTGCGAAACCAGTGCCTAACCCTTTAAATGCCTCACTCATTCCATTAATTCCGACGAGGAACAGATATAGACAGCCAGTAATAAGAAAAATATTGAATATTAAATTAATCGTATTTTTTTTCATAATTTCGGGTTTATCTTTTACTGAGAAAATTCTTCCTGAGTAAATGATTGTAACCAAATTTTGATTTGATCCCGAACATCTCTGTATGCTGAAAGTATTTCCGAGTCGGAACCGGTTACCTCCCAGGGGTCCGGAAATGAATGATGAATTATCATTTTACACCTCCCGGTAAATAATGGACATTGTTCTTTCGCATAATCACTAACCGTAACAACGACATCAAAATCATCCCGGATGTATTCATCGATGAAATGAGTCTTCTGATGTGAAATATCAATATACAGTTCTTTCATTACACGAATCGCATTCGGATTTACTGCGGATGAAGGATGAACACCTGCGCTAAAGGCATTCCAGCCAATGGTCCGTGCAAACCCTTCCGCCATTTGAGACCTGCACGAGTTTCCCGTACATATAAATAATATCTTTTTTTCCTTCACAATTCAGTAAGTTCCCGGGCTAAAATGAAGAACAAATTTATAACTGCAAAGGACCAGGATAAAATCACTATTGGATATGTCTGTTGAATTCCCCTGGCGGGATAATTGATTTATTATCAATTCTTTACCTGATCTTCCTTCTCATCTTTTGTTGTTTCGGTTGAAACACTATTCGTTAAATTAAGGGATGCGTAAACCCATCGGAATCAGTGCATGTTTAACAGGAATCAATTGCCGATATAACGGAGGAAATTGTAAAATATCAAACATATATACATTGTCAGACAACTTAATTCCTGTATGTCCTGAGGTGGCTGGAGGATTACCCACCCCGCGAATTCCTGCAGAATTATGTCAGCCTGCCAGTCAGGTTATTCAAACAAAACAAGGTATAAAGAATCAAGACGGGTTAGATATAACCGCTAAATTTATCATCGGGGCTAAAGCATCCCTTAAAGAACTGAAAACTGCGGGCTGTGAGTCTGTAATTCTGAAATCCGGAAGCCCATCTTGTGGAGTTGGTAATATCTACAACGGGAAATTTACGGGAGTATTAACGGAGGGTAACGGTATATTTGCCCACATGTGTATTGAAGATAATATCAGGGTAATCTCATCGGATGATGTTGATGAAATTCAGAAAATGATGTCCAAATGATACTGACAGGTAATATCATTCTGCTGCTGTTGGTCATTGCAGGTGCCATCGTGATGTTTGCGATAGAGTGGGTTCCAATGGAAGTTACCGCACTCGCTGCAACCGGAACATTGCTGTTGTTTAACGTGATCACACCGGAAGATGCAATCTCCGGATTCAGCAACAAAGCGGTAATAACGATAGGCGCTATGTTCATTCTGAGTCGTTCCCTGGTTAAAACCGGATTTCTGGAAGTCATGTCAGATAGATTATCCAAATCCGTTCATGGGAAAAAATGGCCAACCTTAATTATATTTTACCTTACTGTGTCGTTGATCTCCGGATTTATAAATAATACCGCAGCCGTAGCAATATTTATTCCCATGACCATGAACCTGTGTAAAAAGTTTCACATCAGTCCTACCCGATTGCTGATGCCCTTATCATATGCAGCAATCTTTGGTGGAACGTTAACTCTGATTGGTACTTCGACCAATTTGGTCGTCTCTTCCGTCATGGAGGAAGAAGGGATCAAAGCATTCAAAATGTTTGAGTTTACGAAGCTGGGACTGATCTTCCTGGCAGTGGGTTCGGTATATAACATGATCCTTGCCAGATGGTGGTTACCCAGCCGATCCATTTTGTCATCCCTGGCGACGAAATACCATTTAGGGAAGTATATCACCGAATTCAGAGTAGGGCTTGATTCGATACTGATCGGTAAAACTTATGGTGAGTTAGAAAGTATTGGTAAACTGAATGTTGATATCATCATGATCATTCGTGAAAATGTGCGTTACCGGTTTGATTTGAAAAAATTCCATTTTAGAGCCGGCGATCTTTTGTTGGTTCGCCTTGACGTTGAGGATATCCTCCGGTTTAAAGAAGAATTGGGATTGCTGTTACTATCAGACATCAAATTAACACAGCAGGAACTGTCTGGAAAAAACCACGTATTGGTTGAGACCATCATCGGTCAGAATTCATCTCTCATTGGAAAAACCCTCAAGGAGATCGATTTTAGACAAAGATTTTTTAGCTTCGTTCTGGCAATTCGACGACATGGTGAAAATCTGTTTCAAAAAATTGCCTATATTCGCTTGAAATTTTCCGACACCCTACTCATTATGATCCCCAAAGAGAAATTGGCTCGGCTCAGAGGAAGCAGTGATCTAATTGTCGCTGAAGAATTGGATATTAGTTTAAAGTATGAAAAATACTGGTGGCTGTCCGTGTTGGTGATTCCCATGGTGATGATCCTGGCGGCATTAAATATTTTTCCCCTTGTAAAAGGGGCTGTGCTGGGCACAATTCTACTTCTACTATTACGCTCACTGTCCATCGAGGATGCTTATGAAGCGATCAATTGGCCGGTAATTTTCATGATCGCAGCTCTGGTTCCTTTGGGGATTGCCCTTCGGTCAACCGGGACTGATGTGATTATAGGAAAGTCAATCATTTATATGGGCGAGTTGTTTATGACACCGGAATCGCCGAACTATACAGTCATGGTATCATTAATTTATCTGGTATCGTTTATCATGACAGCGTTTATTTCAAACACAGCTATCGCGATCGTTATGACTCCCATTGCAATTGCCCTCGCACATTCCCTTGGAATCGATCCCCGGCCATTTCTCGTCGGAGTGGCATTTGGTTCCTCAGCCAGTTTTATGACTCCGATGGGATATCAGACGAATTTAATGGTGTATGGTCCCGGTCAGTATCGATTTTGGGATTTTATAAAGGCAGGATTTCCATTGACTATCATTTTTTGGGGGATCGCCTCATATTTCATCCCCAAATTCTGGAGTTTTTAGCGGATACACCAACATCAGGTGTTCACTTATCGATAGGAAATCAACTTTTGAAGCACATCCATGGCAGCCCCCGAATCGATGGACTGCACCGCTTCTTTTATGCCATCCTCCAAAGCGTTTACCTTTCCACCTACCATGATTCCGGCCGCAGCATTCAGCAAAACGATGTCCCGGTGCGGACCCTTTTGACCGGATAAAATGTTCATAATAATTTCTGCATTTCGTCGGGGATCACCCCCCTGTAACATAGATAACGGTACCGTCGTGAATCCAAAATCAGATGGTGAAAAAACGGTAGATTCAATAGACCCGTTTTTCAATTGGGTAACTTTGGTAGAACTGGTGGTTGTGATTTCATCCATTCCGTCATGGCCATGAACCACAATAGCTTCTTCAGACCCTAATTTTTGGAGTACTTTAGCCAATTTAACGGTCAGGTAACCATCATAGACGCCCAATACCTGACGTTTGACTCCTGCAGGGTTCGCCAGAGGCGCCAGAAAATCAAATACTGTCCGAATACCTAATGATGTTCTCGCAACCTCGGCAAATTTCAATGCTGGATGCAGCGACGGGGTAAACATAAACCCTAAGCCGATTCTCTCAACACACTCTGAGACCGCCACTGGTTCCAGGGTGATATCCACATCCAGCTCAGACAAGACATCTGCTGATCCGGATTTAGAGGTCAATGACCTGGATCCGTGCTTTGCAACCTTCACCCCGGCGCCTGCGACAACAAAGGACGCCGACGTCGAAATGTTGAATGTTCCCCGCGCATCTCCTCCGGTACCGCACATATCAATGGCTTCACCGTATAAATGCACCGGTATCATTTTTCCCCGCATAGCCTGGGAAAAGCCGGCAATCTCTCCGGAAGATTCACCCTTAGAACGAAGTGCGACAAGAAATCCTGCAATCTGAGGAGCATTGAATTCGCCGGACATGATACGGTTCATGATCTCCCGGGCTTCATCCTGGGTCAGGCTTTGGTGGATCAGTAATTTATCGATAATCGTTTTCATAAAATCTTTCTAAATATTCTGAAGTTACACGAAATCAGTGTGTGAAATAATATCCAAATTTATCCCGAATAATATTGATTAAATTAGGCTGAAACAATGATAAATAATACATATAGTTTTAATCTAAATTTTTAGAAAATTTTCTATCATCTTCAATCCATATTCTGTAATAATTGATTCAGGATGGAATTGAAGCCCGAAGACGGGATGTTCAACATGTTCAATCCCCATGATAAGACCATCGTTGGTTTCAGCGATCACCCTCAAATCTCCGGGAATTGTTTCCCCCTCTGCAACGAATGAATGATACCGTGTCGCCTGCAGAGTTGTGGGTATGCCTATAAATAAGGCTGATCCTCGGCAATGAATCATGGAGCGCTTGCCGTGACAGATATTTGGCGACCGGATCAACCGACCGCCAAACGCCTCAATGATCGCCTGATGTCCGAGACATATTCCCAGGATTGGGCATTCACCGGTCATTGCACGAATGAGGTCAAGACAAATACCCGCTTTTGATGGAATTCCCGGTCCCGGGGATATGACGATTTTATCCGGATTCATCCTGATGATTCCGGAAACAGAGATTTCATCATTCATGACCACAGCAAAGTTGGGGTCTGTAATTCCGATGTATTGTACCAGATTATAGGTGAACGAATCATGGTTATCTATGATAACGATCATTAATCATTTCCATATTTAATACGTCATTTCGATAGGTTAGGAATATACCTATGATCACCGGGATTTCACGGCTTAATCATTCCGCGGATTGATCGTCAGGCGTATGGTTTATTGAAACATGGTTCAATCCGTTTTGTGTTCCCATCGTAATTTTACCTCGGCAAAGACACATAGTAAAATAGCAAAAACGGGGATTCTCCTGTCTGCTATTTGCATTTAAAAATTATGAAAAGTCAAAATATCATTTGAGGAAGTACGATGAATAAATACATCGTCGCATGGCTTGCTTCCGCCTGTGTTTTAATTATTTCGATGGTCATCATTGGAGGGATTACCCGTCTCACACAATCCGGGTTATCGATGGTGAAGTGGGAGCCAGTCACCGGGATCATTCCACCCCTAACCGAAGAAAAGTGGGAGGCTGAATTCCAATTGTATCAAAATTATCCAGAGTTCAGAAAAATTAATCCCTCAATGAATCTGAATGAGTTTAAATCCATTTATTTTTGGGAATATCTTCACCGCTTGATCGGCAGAGGGATCGGAATATTTTTTATCATTCCATTTATCATCTTCTATGTAAAAAAAAGGATATCCCCCTGGCTAATGAAACGGCTGAGGATCATGTTTTTAATCGGCATTATTCAGGGATTTATGGGATGGTTTATGGTCACCAGCGGTCTGGTAGACAATCCGCATGTGAGTCATTACCGGCTCGCAATCCATTTTTTACTGGCTGTGGGGTTAGTGGGATATATCTATTGGGTCATCCTCGATTTTACGGACACAGCCGGTCATAACCCTGATATGATCCTGAAAAAATGGGTTCGGCTGAGTGTTGTTTTTACAGGATTGATTGTACTGCAAATGTTCTGGGGTGCAATGATGGCAGGACTTAAAGCGGGGTATGCCTGGAATACATTTCCAGCCATGAATGGTCAATGGCTTCCCGAAGGGTTATTTGAGAAATCTCCATGGTGGATCAATTTTTTTCAAACGAACATGACGGTTCAGTTCATTCATCGTTCCACCGGTATGCTTCTGGCAGCAGCGGCGATTGGGTTATGGTTGATGTCACTTCGTGAATTACATGGTATTCAAAAAAGAGACGTATTCTATATTTTTACTTTGACCTTAATTCAGGTTATCGCTGGTATTTTTACGCTTATTTTATTTATACCCGTGTGGCTTGCAGTGCTCCATCAATTGCTGGCAGTCATCCTTTTCCTGACATCCCTTCGTATGATCCGGAATTTTCACATCATGTCTGGGTCTCGTGTTAGCAAACCTCACTGAGATCATACTCATCGCTGGCTCCGCCGGACTCTTTGCACTGCTGTGGACACCGGTAAGATTGGGTAAATGGATTCTACCCTCTGTTTTGGTAATTTCATTGGGCATAACAAACTATCATAATTATTTATATTATCCACATTACCTGGTTTAGTTCTGTAATATTACGGCCCTTTTGGCCTTGGTTTTGGTCGTGAAATTCTCGCAGCGTTTGTTTGATGTGGTTTTTTTACATTGCATGGACCGGAGATATATTTACATTTATAGTACCCAATTATCAAATATTGCCTCCGATAGAATTGTATCCTGAAGAATGGATGGCGTTTTAGCTAAAGCACAGCATACCGCTTATTTATACTGTCTTTTTTCTCAAGTGTAAAGGACATCGCTTACCCCGTCATGGTGTAATCACGGCGTTTACATGGATGGCCGTATATACGGTATTAATTGCCGGATTTGATTTTGTTTTCAGTCGGAATATCCTCGATTTGAGAGCGCTGACCGTAGAAATTGAGAAATGGTTTGGACCCTGGCCATGGTATATTGCAGTCAATATGGTCATCCTGGCGATGTGGTATCACCTCATACACAAAGTGGACAGTGGTTTGAATGCAATTCATAGCAGGGTATAGGGAATTTGGATTTCCACCGTCCCTATTGAGTTGCCAGGATTATTTTTCGATATTTTTGCGGATGTATTTAATTTCTTCTAATATCATTTTAAGCGTTTGTTCACCGGACTCTGAGTTTGTGGCAGCGCTGGTACCAGTACCGGTTTTTGGGTAAAGTGATTTTACTTTTTCCCGAAGTTCAGAATGGAGGGATTCAAAGTCAGTTAAACCGGAAAGTACGCCTTCATAACCGGATGCGGATTGGGATTGCCCTGCGGTTTGAATTTTTATTGATCCAATCCCCAACGCGCGGTCGTACAAAGACCGATAGAGCTGAAAATCTGTGATAGATCGAAACGGGATATTTTGTTCTACTTTTGTCAGGATACCTTTATTAATGGCGATACGATCCACCCGGATACTATATTTCAGGTTATTAATCCATAATTTTACTAATGGGACCGAAATAACCCACAACAGGATGAGAAGGGTAATAACGATGTACCAGAAAATCCGAATTGGAGAGGGATCTTCTCCAACAAGGGCTACCACTCTGTCAATGATATAAGCTGCCAGTATGATGATAATGGAAAAAGTTAATAAAATATATATCTGTTTAATAAATAATTTTCGATCAGGTTCAATAATTTTATACATCATTTTTCTCCTTTTTGTTTAGAAATCATTCCGGATAACAAACCAAATGAGTAATTTCAGATCCAGCGATGAACTCCCGAAATCTGAAAATATAACCACTGTGAGGAGAAACTTACCGAAGGAGAGTCATCTTCTTTGAATAGATTTTTTCTCCAACCATGAGTTGGTAAGTGTAAAGACCGGAAGGAAAATCAGTCTCCCACTTAATTTGGTACGAGCCAGCAAATTGATAGTCGTCTACCAATTTGGCAACTTCTTGCCCACGAAGATCGTAGATAATTAGTTGCACATTGCTGGCCATTGGTAACTCATAACTTATGAGCGTCTCAGGGTTGAACGGATTGGGGTAGTTCTGG
>CAYPCW010000034.1:0-30923 GCA_964409335.1 uncultured bacterium | reverse complement strand
CCCAATTTTGCAGATGCGGGCTGCGGCTGTGATGAACCGGCGCCTGAACTTTACTTTCCGGATGAGGATTCAGATAATTTTGGATTTGGCTCTGGTAATCTATTTTGTGATGATCTGATTCCGGATGGCTGGGTACATAACTCGGGTGACTGTGATGACACAAATATGAGTGTTAATCCGGGTATGCAAGAGATATGTGACTGGATTGACAATAATTGCGATGAGACCATTGATGAGGGGTGTATCCCCGGTGACCTAACAGCAGATAGTGTTGTAGATGTTGCTGATCTGGTCTTGCTTGTACAGTTTGCATTGGGAGATGCCGCTCCCGATGAATACGAGAATTGGGCAGGCGATTTAAATCATGATTCGATCATAAACGTGGTGGACATCGTTTACATGGTGTCAATCATCCTATCTGATTAGGTTATTTTATTGCACTCACCAAACCGTATTTATCAAATACATATTTAATTAATTCCCAATGATCTGAAAGCCACGTTTCATAATTCCCAAAGTGGACCCTCTGCTTGCTTTTTGTGGAGTCCTGAAGATAATTTTCAAAATAATAGATCAGATTTCCGTCTCCATCCCAGCTTTTCTGTGCACCCTCGAATTTAAAATTTTTAAAATTGAATTCTAACCGTTTAATTCCATTCATATACCAGGCGGTTAAGTGTTCGTCGACGGTATCCTTTACACAGGAAAATTCAATTTCTTTTTGTCCGTTTCTGAACCATTTTGAAAATTGACCGTTTTTCTGTCCTTCTATCGCCTCGTATTCAAATTCTTTCTGCCCGTTGTCGAACCAACCCCTTTGCATACCATTTTCTTGTCCGTCGATAAAAAAGCGATCCTCTTCTATTTTACCATTATCGTACCACATCGTTTTCTTGCCGCTGATCAACCCGTAAACAGCGGTGTACTCATATTTTAACTGTCCGTTTTCATGCCAAAATCGCTGCACTCCGTTCTCGCGGTTCAGGTAATACTGTTTTTCGGCTTCCAATACCGAATTTTCATAATAAGAATAATACGTCCCTTGTTTTTTATTTCCATCATACGCAATGTCTTTTTTAGTATTTCCGTTATTCCATAGCAACAGCTCACGGATTTTCTTTTTGTCCTTACCGTGCCCTTCAAAAACCCGAATTAATTTTGGGGAACCGTCCTCATACCGTTCAATGATCTGTTTATTTTCACCGGAACAGGACAGTAGAAATAAAGCAATGAATAACCCAATGACCGGGGCAGATATTTTCATATTTTTGTTCTCATGTTTATGGAGATGACAGGTGATTTAGGATGGTTCATACCAGCAAATCTATTGTTTATGCAAAAGATTTCCCATCACGTAGCCCACAATGTTGGGATTTTCTTTTAATCTTCTGATGGAATAATCATACCATTCGGGACCAAATGGGACATAGATTCTTACCTTATATCCTCTACTGATATGTTTTCCGAGCCATCCTGACATGGGAACACCGAATAAAACCTGAAATTCAAATCGATCTGATGGAACCTGCATTTCGTCAATGATGCGATAAATGTCTTCCAACAAATCCTGATCATGGGTGGCAATACCCACATAACATTCATTTTGAAATGCAATTTTAAGTAATTTTACATAATTTTTATTGATATCTCTGCGATTCTGGATAGCAATTGCCGGGTCTTCATGATAAATCCCCTTGCACAGTCGAAAGTTAAATTGCGGGGAAAAAAGAGCCCGGATGTCCGATTCGGTCCGGTGGAGATATGCCTGAAACACGGTACCGACGCCATTATAAGTTTGCAAACAGAATTTATACGTTTCGATAGTCCTCCCGGTGAAGGGGGAATTTTCCATATCGATCCGTAAAAAATTTTGAGTTTCACGCGCCTTGTTCACAAGAATATCTATATTCTTTTTAAACTGGGAGTCACCCAATTCAATCCCGATGTGTGTGGGTTTGATGGAAATGTTGCAATCCAGTTTTTGATAATGAATTTCATCAAACAGGGCTGCATACGCATGGGTGATCTCTGCTGCTTTTTCAAAAGATTTCACATGCTCACCTAAAATATCCAGTGTCGCAGCGAATCCGCGTTTGTTTAGTAATCTTACCGTTTTCAATGCGGATATTGTGGTCTCACCCGCCACGTATCTGCCTGCAAAGAGTTTGACAATTGAACGAGGGATTAAGGGGATAATTGATTGTATCAACCGATTGAATAATTTTACCATAACGGGTCGAAATTTAGAGGGAAATGTGGTTGTGTCCAATGTGATTTGTAAACCAATTAGCGCGCCGGAGTTGATGTAATGATTCAAAATAAAAAGGTCGCAGTTTCCTGATCAATGTATACCATCTGTCTGAGTGCGTCAAATGTGTACTTTGGGGAATCAGTGTTGCAGGCCGGGATATAATTGGTGGCTTTAGTCATCTGAGCATGTCGGTTGTGCTCTATAAATTTTCATCATGTTTGCAAACCTGATCCATCATATTCGTCAAGGAGATCGATTGTCGGTCGCACGGGCAATTTCCATCGTGGAAGACGAGCGGGATTCGAAAAATGAAATTTTATCCACTCTTTTTCCTTTTACAGGCAAAGCATACCGTATCGGGATCACCGGCCCCCCGGGTGCGGGAAAAAGTTCAATCACCGATAAACTCATCACCCTGTTTCGGGAATCGGGAAAGTCAGTGGCTGTTATCGGAGTGGATCCCTCAAGTCCTTTTACGGGAGGGGCTCTCTTAGGTGATCGTATTCGTATGGTAACCCACCATGCAGATCGGGGTGTATTTATCCGAAGCATGGCAAGCCGGGGTGGTCAGGGCGGATTGGCGAATACAACTCAGGAGACCGCTGACATTTTAGACGCAGCCGGATATGAAATTATATTATTTGAAACGGTTGGAGTGGGGCAGGTGGAGTTGGATGTAATGCAGGCTACTGATACCGTCATTGTCATATTGGTGCCGGAATCCGGTGACGATATTCAAATGATGAAAGCGGGGCTGATGGAAATCGCTCATACCTTTGTCATCAACAAAGCCGATCGGGACGGCGCGAATAAATTGTATACCACACTGAAAAATATCCTGCATTCACTGCCTGATACCAAAGATAGCTGGTATCCTAATGTGATTAAAACTGTCGCTACCCGCGGTGACGGAATGGACGATCTGTTTTCCGGAATCGCCAAACATCGTACGCATATCATGGAGACAGGACGGTGGAAAGTCAATCTGGATATGCGCTATCAGAGACAGGTAAAAGCGAGGATATCCACGATGCTGGGAAATTCATTCTGGAGCCACAACCATCAGTCTATGAAAGAAGAAATGTTAAAACCGCACGATAAACGAATTCCGCCCTACCGTCTGGCCGAATCCCTGTTCTCTCAATGACGAAAAATCAAAAACAGATGCCTTTCTGGGACCACCTTGAGGAACTTCGGTGGCGAATTATCAAAGTGCTGTTGGCAGTGATGATCGGCGGAATATTTACCTATTATTTTTCTGATTTACTGTTGAAATTACTCGTCGCTCCCACAAAAGATCTCAGTATTGAACCGGATTTACAGGTCCTGAAGGTCACCAGTATGTTTATGGTGAAATTGAGCGTATCGATCATGGGAGGAATTATTGTCGGACTCCCGGTGATCATTTATCAGGTGTGGCGATTTATAGCCCCTGCGTTCGAAAATTCCCATGATATTTCCATTTTGTTTACGATCATGTTTGCTACCGTGTTTTTTCTTCTGGGATTGACGTTTGGCTATTTGGTGATCATCCCTTTTAGCCTGAATTTTTTTACATCACTGACCAGCAGTACGGTTACTGTGAGCTATAATTTTACCCTGGACGGATATCTGACTTACACATTGTGGCTATTGTTTGCCTGCGGATTGGTCTTTCAGTTACCGGTATTGGCGCTCTTCTTCACCCGCATAGGATTATTAACGCCCCCATTCTTAAGGCACTATCGAAAATATGCGTTTGTTCTGTTCCTTATCGTCGGGGCACTTCTGACGCCTCCGGATCCATTAAGTCAGATATTAATTGTCATACCTCTGACCATTTTATATGAATTCAGTATTTTCATCTCCTGGATATTCAGGAAAAAATTTGATACGGATGTACCCTCCTCATGAGCCTGAATGCATATCTCGAATCCGTTACAAACCCGATTTCGGAAGATGTCAAATTGTTCAGGAAGGAATTAATTCAATCCTTATCCTCACCATTCGGACTGATCAACAGCGTGATCAAATATGTAACGTTTAAAAAAGGAAAGCAACTCCGCCCCCGTTTAACGCTGCTGTCTTCACGGTTGTGTGGTGAACCCACTAATATGACATACAAGGCTGCAGCTTTGGTAGAGATCCTTCATGTGGCGACCCTGCTCCATGATGATGTCGTGGATGACTCAGAAATCCGGCGGGGGCTACCCACCGTAAAACGAATCTGGAATAATAAAATCGCCGTTCTGATCGGAGATTATATGTTCTCAAAAGCATTAGCGAACATCATACATCTAAAAGATTTTGATGCATTAACAGTTCTGTCATCGGCAGCGACCCGGCTCAGTGAGGGAGAACTATTCCAGATAGAAAAAGCGTTGAAAAAGGATATGACTGAGGAATCCTATTTGAAAATGGTGTCTGATAAAACAGCCTCCTTATTTTATGCATCTTGCAAGTTAGGGGCTATCACCACGACGGAAGACGAAGAAAAACGTGAGGCTCTTGGCAGATTTGGCGAAAAACTGGGAATCGCTTTCCAAATCCGGGACGATATTTTCGATATTGTGGGGGCATCCATTGAAATTGGTAAACCCACAAAATTTGACCTGAAGAAAAATAAACTCACACTTCCCCTGATCCATATATTTGAATCCCTGAATGATACCGACAGACAATCCGTAAAATCGAAACTCCGGCGGCATGCCAAACGAAATGAATTGAAAGAAATTCGCCAATTCATTCTGGATCATGGAGGATTGGACTACGCCGGCCAACGGATGAAAACATTGTCGGAGGAAGCAAGGCTGGCGTTGGATATTTTTCCGGATTCTCCGGTAAAAGCCATAATGTTTAAAATCCTGGATTTTAATCTGGAAAGAACCTATTAATGAAATTAAAACACCCGCGTAAAAAGGTCCGCAGACGACGGTTAGCCACCCGGCAGGACCGTATTCTGACTCTCGCAAATGCCATCAGTATCAGTCGTATTCTCATGGCGTTTCCACTGGTTTGGTCACTGGAAAACGGATACACAATCACCACCCTTCTATTAATCTTTCTCATCGTTTTGTCGGATTTGGGAGATGGGTACGTTGCCCGGAAAGCAGATGAGATCACCAATTTCGGGAAAATAATAGATCCCATCGCTGATAAAGTGTGTATCCTGGTTGTGATCGTTTATTTGCTTTTCAAATTCGGCACCCTGTTTTTTATTTACTTCATTCTCCTCACGTTCAGGGACATATTATTGATTATTATTGGTACCTATCTTGTTTACCGAAAAGGGGATGTGTTTCAGTCGATCCGCTCCGGGAAATGGTTCGTAGGCATGTCTGCGCTGATGATGTTTCTATACGTGTTAAATCTGCCGGAATGGGGGATTTGGATCTATGGGATCACCATGGTCCTGTTTGTCGTCAGTACGGTCCAGTATTTCAACAGATATGTGGAAATTTTTAAAAATTTGCCTGAGTTATAAGGAGGACAGAAGATATTATAGCCGTTGATCCCATCCGGGTATTTGAATATAAACCTGTCAAAAATGAATGGTAATCCATGATTAATATTTTTAAAAAAACCGTTGCCGGATTGGCAAAAACCAGGCATCGGATAGCGAGCGCATTTGTTGGATTAGCCGGAAAGAAATATCTGTCTGCAGATGAATTAGAGCGCCTGGAAGAAACATTGCTTCAGTCGGATTTAGGATGGGAGGTCGTGGACAATCTGATAAAAGACCTTCAGATCCCGGATGATAAATCCAAGGGTTGGGATCACCGGTTTATAGAAAAGCTGACCGGGATGCTACATGGGTCAATTGCTGTCCTGCCTGAATCAAAGGTCATTTTACTGGTAGGCATTAACGGAACCGGAAAGACCACCTCTGCCGCAAAACTGGCAGGATATTTTGCGGTTCAGGGAGAAAAAGTGTTATTGGTTGCGGCGGATACTTACCGTGCCGCTGCCGTGGAACAGATCCGTGAATGGTCCCGGCGGCTGAATGTCAACTTTGTGGCAAATGAAGGAACCCGCGATCCTGCAGCCGTGGTTTTTGACGGAATCAATGCAGGGTTCAATCGTAAAATGGACAGGATTATTGTCGATACTGCCGGACGGCTGCATACTTCTAAAAATCTCATGCAGGAGTTGGAGAAGATCTACAGGGTCGCCTCTAAAATTTCCGAAAAGATAACCGTGTATATCACGATTGATGCCAACACTGGTCAAAACGGACTAACGCAAGCCAGAGAATTCAACCGGTCGCTGCCCCTGGATGCGGTGATCCTGACAAAAATGGATGGCACAGCCCGGGGCGGGATCGCCGTTCCGATCATGCTGGAATTGAAATTACCGATCCGCTATTTAGGGGTCGGAGAACAGATTGATGACTTGATCCCTTTTGATCTGGACAGTTATTTACGGGGATTATCCGGAATAAAAGGAGACTGAGGATTGACAAATCCGAATATTAAAAAAGTATCCATGATCACCCTGGGATGTGCTAAAAATCTAGTGGACTCTGAGGTCCTCCTGGGGGGATTGAAACATGAAAATTTTATCATTGTTGACGAACCCTCGGAATCGAATATTATCATTGTCAACACCTGCGGATTTCTGGATTCTGCCCGCGAAGAATCCATAGATGCAATTCTGGAAGCCGGTGAATTTCGAAAATCCGGTCAGGTCGAAAATCTCATAGTCATGGGATGTTTTTCCGAACGATACAGTACCGAATTACGAAAGGAACTTCCCGAAGTTGATCAGTTTTTCGGTACTTCAGACCATGCCAAAATTTTATCCTACATCACTGGTCGACCTCATTCGAAAGAAGACCCGGACTATTATCGTTCTCTGCTGACCCCCAGGCATTATGCCTATTTAAAGATTGCCGAAGGGTGTGATAACGGATGTTCCTTCTGCTCAATCCCGTTGATGCGCGGGCTGCAAAAAAGCCAGCCATTGGATTGGAATATCCTGCAGGCAGAATTACTCGCCAAGCGGGGAGTGAAAGAAATATTGATCATTGCCCAGGACACGACATCATACGGATGGGACCTGCAGCCCCGGACATCATTACATGAACTGGCCGCGCGGCTGAACAACGTGCAGGGAATCGAATGGCTCCGTTTGCACTATGCTCATCCTGCACACCTCCATCGGGATATGATCGCCTTGTTTGGAAATCATGGTAAATTGATCCCATACATTGACATGCCCGTACAACACGGGTCTGATAAAATGTTAAAATCAATGCGAAGGGGACTAAACTGTGACGGGATCAGACAGCGGATTGATGCACTTCGGACAGCGTGTCCTGAAATCGCTATCAGGACGTCTATTATCGTGGGCTATCCAGGTGAGACAGACGCAGATTTTGACCAGCTCATACGGTTCGTGGAAGATGTCGAATTTGACAGATTAGGGGTTTTTACCTACTCGGAGGAAGAAGGAACTCATGCCGCCTTTGCCTTAACAGATGATATCCCCACGCAGATAAAATATGACCGCATGGACGCCATTATGATGTTGCAGCAGGATATAAATCTTTCGAAAAATAAAAGACTCATCGGGGGAACAGAAACAGTCATCATTGACCATCCGACCGGTAATGGAAACTCGATCGGTAGAACCTACCGGGATTCTCCGGAAATTGATAACCGGGTGGTGGTGGCGGGGACACATCCGGCAGGTAAATTTTTAAATGTGAAAATTACCGAAGTCACCGAATATGAGTTGACCGGTGTGACATCGCCATAAAATATTCGAGGAGAACGTACCATGATTTCTGCAAAAAAGGATCCCGGATTTTCAGTACTGGGGATCGAACATGTGGCGATTGCACTGAATGATGCACACCGGCTGACACAATTTTTTAAATTGCTTCCGGGATTGACAACACTCGGGTCGGAAACCATCACGAATCAGCAGGTAAATACCCTAATATTTGCTTCGCCCACCGGGAAAATTGAACTACTGACGCCAGCATCTAAAACATCACCTATATCCTCTTTTATAGATAAAAGGGGAGAAGGGATCCATCATATCGCCCTGGAAGTAGATCATATTGAAAACGCCATCGGATATCTCATTTCATGCGGGATTCACATGATTGATGAATCTCCCCGGACCGGTGCAGAAAGTTACCGAATCGCTTTCGTTCATCCCAAATCTACCCCGGGGTTGCTCATCGAATTCTGTCAAAAAACCTGATTTTTAGACCTTCACCTACCGGATATATAAGAATATAAACGCGGACATTTTTATCCAAATTCTGTTCTAAATGAGGGTTGAAAACCCCTAATTTCGTCGTCGAAAACAAATTCATATTTATACAAAATCCACAGGAATTTTTATGATACCACTATCAATGTTGAAACCGGAATTTAAGTATTGGGACATTCTCAGGGATCAAATTGACCAGTGCATAGATATCATGCTGAATCTAAGCCAGAGCGGCCACCCGGGCGGGTCCAGATCAAAGGTTCATATCATGATTACTACATTGTTATCCGGGGTAATGAAGTGGGATATCCGAAATCCGGGTAAACGGTTTGGAGACCGGTTTATCCTAAGTGCGGGACATGCGAATCCTGTGGTTTACGCCACTCTCGCCGTTTTTAATGAAGCCTTACGGAAAAAATATCTGAAAACCGGTGATCTTAAATATGTAAATCCGAAGGGAGATCAATACACCTTGTATTGGGAGAACCTTTTGAGTTTGAGACATCGGGGCGGATTGCCCGGCCACGCGGAGATGGAAGGGAAAACCCTATTCTTCAAGGCGAACACCGGTCCCAGCGGTCACGGTTTTCCTATTGCTGCAGGGGAGGCAATGGCGCTCAAGTATGCAGGATTTGACAAGATTAAAGTGTTTGCCCTAGAGGGCGAGGGCGGGTTGACTCCCGGTGTGATTCACGAAACTAAAAATTCTGCCTTCGGGCTGGGGTTGGGTAATTTTATTACCCTGCTGGATTGGAATGATTTTGGGATCGATAATCGTCCTTTCAGTTCGGTGATCCATGGCACGCCCAAAGACTGGTTTGAACCCTATGGTTGGAAGACCGCCGGAACAGACCAGGGCGAAAACTGGGAAGAGATCATGAAAGCCTATCACCGGTTATTTACCAACGAGGATCCTCACCAACCCAAGATGCTATGGATGAAAACCAGAAAAGGACGGGGATACGGGAAATTTGATGCACCCAGTCATGGCGCACCCCATAAGCAAAATTCAGTCGAATTCTGGAGTACCAAACGGGAGTTTTCTGAAAAGTACGATATTAAAATCCCTCATTTGGATGCAGAACCCACAGATTACCACCAAAACAAAAGCCAAATGGCGGATGTATTGGAAACGGTGATGTCCCTTTTTGATTATCAGGAAGGATATCTGGATTACCTTACCGGCCGCCTTCTGGAGTTGGCTGACAATGTTCCGGAATCCATCTCCGGTGACCCGGTGTTTGATAAAAATCCGCTGAATGATCCGGTTCTGTTTGATTTTAAAAATTACCCCGAAAAACTGTACAAGAAACCCGGTGAGATCGCCCCTAACCGGGCAGGGTTTGGGAATTTTGGTTCCTGGATCAACAGTTATTGTCAGAAAAAGTATAGCCGTCCGCTATTTTTAGTTTGTTCTGCCGATTTAGCCGGGTCGACAAATATCGCCGGTTTCGCCGCAGGGTGGGATGATCAGCCTGACCTCGGGATGTACAACCGGGAAACGAATCCCAAAGGTTGCCTGCTTCCCCAGGGGATTACCGAATTTGGGAATGCGGGGATATCTGCAGGTATTTCATCGGTGAATATGAGTCCGGATGTGTACGATTCATACAATGGTTTCTATTCAGCCTCCAGCACCTACGGATCATTTTCCTATTTGAAATATGGCGCATTCAGACTGTTCAGCCAGATGACCCAGGATTCACAATTCAAACTGGGGAAGACGATTTGGGTCGCCGGGCACAGCGGTCCGGAAACCGCCGAAGATGGCCGGACTCACTTTGGAATATTTTCACCCGGAGTAACACAGTTATTCCCCAAAGGGCAGATCATTAATCTCCATCCCTTCGAGTACAATGAAGTACCGGTCATGCTGGCGGCGGCATTCCAAACGGATGTCCCTATTATTGCACTCCATCTCACCCGCCCCGGGGTGAAAATACCGGATAGAATGGCCTTAGGGATCCCGCACTATTTCGAAGCTGCGAAGGGGGCATATGTGATCAAAGATTACCATCCCGGTCAGCCTAAAACAGGGGTTGTTCTGGTTCGGGGGACGAAAGCGATTGACGAATTATTGACGCTGCTACCCCGGTTGACAACCGAAGGACCTAATGTGAAAATAGTTGCCGTGCTTTCTCATTATCTTTTTTCGATCCAATCCGCAGAGTATCAAAAGCAGGTGATTTCTGATGATGAGTGGGCAGACTCAATGATCATCACGAACACCGCTATTGATCTCATGCAAAACTGGATTAAACATCCGATCGTCAAGCCTTATTCGCTATCGCCGGATTGGGATAATCGGTGGAGAAGCGGCGGCACCCTGGATGAAGTGATCGATGAGTCTCATTTGTCTGCATACTGGCAGTGGGAGGCAATTCAAAAATTTGCGAATGAACGGGAAACCAGACTATTCCGGATCAAAGCATCTATACCAAGGCAATAACCAGGAATGATGAAAATTACAGAGGAATTATCATGAAATTAAGTGACCGATTATCCAGACTCGGTACCGAAACCGCATTTGCGGTATCCGCCGATGCAGCCACTTTTGGGGCTAAAGGGAATAAAATTTATCCTTTTCATTTGGGGGATATTGATATTCGGACGCCTTTGAATATTATTGAAGCGGCACATCAGGCTATGCTGGACGGTAAGACCGGATATGACCCCTCAGCGGGGATACCGCAGCTTCGTGAAATCCTTGCGGATCATATCGCAGGTTCACGCGGTGTATCCTATCTGGCGGAAAATATCTGCATCCAACCGGGGGGAAAGCCGGTAATTGGTAAATTCCTTAATGTGATCATGAATCCCGGAGATGGCGTTCTATATCCGAACCCGGGTTACCCGATTTATGAGTCACAAATCAACTACCTCGGGGGTAAAACACTACCTTATGGGTATATCGCTACCGATGAGGGATTTAAGATCGATCGTGATAAAGTGGAATCCCAAATGGACAGCCATACCCGGATTTTCATTTACAATAATTTCCAGAATCCGATTGGCGCCGAATCTGATGAGGAAGAAATGAGTTGGCTTGCAGACCTCGCGATTAAAAATGATCTTTGGGTATTGTCTGACGAAGCATATTTTAATATCCGTTATTCCGGAAACAGTAAAAGTATTGTATCTTTCCCCGGAATGATCGACAGGACGGTAATCCTTCATACATTTTCCAAAACCTATGCCATGACAGGGTGGCGACTTGGGGCTGCCGTCGGACCCAAACCTGTGATAGATGCAATTTCAAAACTGAATGTAAATGATGAATCCTGTACCAATCATTTCATCCAGTACGCCGGTATTGAAGCCATCACCGGGGATCAATCCGGTGCGGGACAAATTCTCGCTGCGCTGCGGTCTCGCCGGGATGCTGTGATTGAGGACCTCAGCGCCATCTCTGGTATGATCGTCGCCAAACCCAATACGACGTTCTATTTATTCCCGGATATCACGGATATTTATCACCGCATGAATTCAAAATCGCTCGAAGAATTCAGACTGAACACACTCTATCAGACCGGAGTTTCATTTTGTACACGCGAACACTTTGGTAAACCCCAACCGGGTGAGCGGCAGAAATTTATCCGTTTTGCGTATTCCGGTATCAGTGTCGAACAGATCCGGGAGGGTGTCGCAAAACTTAAAAACTACTGGGAATCATTTTGATGACCCTGGATGGACGTTGGTTCGATTAAAATCGAATATCCTTGGGTGGAGTTTCGGGGTGATCATCACCGTATCAACGATATTCAGCGCTGGTTTTCCAATCCATGGCACAAATAATATCTTTCAGAGTAATCAGTTTTATTTCGAAATGGGAATTGGATTTCACCAGCCTCAGGCACAATATACAAAATATGTAGATTCGGGTCTTTCCATACGATGTGTGGTTTCGTTAAAGGATGCCGACTTCCCGTTTATTCGGTATGACGGGGAATTCCAATATCTGGGATTTAAAAACGACATACATTGGGAAAACCTGAGTAATTATGGAGTTTTGGGACCCTCGGTACGGGTGAAGAATTCAGAACAAAGCCTGGGATTTCTGGTGGGTCCCAGATTGATGTCCCCGACACGGAAAGGGTCCATCCGCCCGTATATTGGTGCGAAAGGTGGATTATTTGTATTTTTTGAAACGATTACCTGGGAATGGGATAACGGGCTGTGGCACTGGTTTGATGACGATGATGAAGACGATAGTTATACGGATGTCATCGACTCGGAATTTCATCTGGGCTGGATACTGGAAATGGGGACTAATGTGATGACTGAATCCGGATTTGGACTTGATTTTGGGATTCAATATACCGTCATTCCGGGGATTACCCGGCCTCAGGCATCAATCCATAATGAAACGAATATGATCCTCAATGATATCAGCCGAAAATTAAATGCTGATTACGTGTCCTTTTATATCGGGGTCAGTCTCCGAAACCAGAATTCACATTGATCATTCTTCAAATCTCTACGACCTTTCGGTCACAACATCTGAAAAGTATTGGAAACGAAACTCTATGAAAACCATCATTGAACCCTTTAAAATAAAATCCGTTGAGCCCATTCGAATGAGCACCCGCAACTCCAGGGAATTCTTCCTGAAGGCTGCCCATTATAATCCCTTTTTAATCTATTCAAAAGATGTAATTATTGATCTGTTAACAGATTCCGGAACGGGAGCGATGAGTAGTGAACAGTGGGCGGGGATCATGCGGGGAGATGAATCCTATGCGGGTAGTTCCAGTTTTCAACGATTTGAAAGGACTATCCGGGACCTAATGGGGTTTGAGCAGGTCATCCCCACCCACCAGGGCAGAGCGGCAGAGCGGATACTCTTTTCAGTGATGGTGAATCGGGGAGATGTGATCCCCAATAACACTCATTTTGATACCACCCGGGCAAATATTGAATACCGGGAAGGCGTAGCTTTGGACCTGGTGATCGATGAGGGAAAACTACCCTCAATTGAACATCCCTTTAAAGGAAACATGGATATTAACAAGCTGGTGAGAACGATAGAAACGACAGGCATATCCCGCATTCCCCTGATCATGATGACCATTACCAATAATTCCGGTGGCGGGCAGCCGGTATCCATGGAAAATCTCCGGAGGGTATCCGAAGTTGCGAAATCCTATCAAATCCCCTTTTATCTGGATGCCTGCCGCTTTGCCGAAAACGCCTATTTTATCAAAATCCGTGAAGAGGGTTATCGCAAAAAATCTATTATTTCCATCGTAAAAGAAATGTTCTCGTATGCGGATGGCTGCACTATGTCTGCAAAAAAAGATGGTATATCGAATATAGGTGGATTTTTATGTACCAACGATCCTCATCTTGCCCAAAAGGAAAAGGATTTGCTGATCCTAACCGAAGGATTTCCGACATACGGTGGGTTAGCCGGTCGGGATCTGGAGGCGATTGCCATCGGTTTAACCGAAGCCATTGATGAAGATTATCTGAAATACCGTATCTCCTCCACCGCCTATCTGGGCAGAAAATTATTGGATATCGGAATTCCCATTGTTGTGCCGGCAGGCGGACATGCGATTTACATCGATGCCAAACAGTTACTGGATCATATCCCACCGCGCCAGTATCCCGGCTGGGCTCTGGCATGTTCATTCTATCGGGAGGGGGGTATTCGCACCGTTGAGATTGGTAGTGTTATGTTCGGGAAGCATGATTTTAAGACCGGTAAAGACATTGAATCGGCTCAAATGGAACTGGTAAGACTCGCCATTCCCAGGCGGACATATACTCAAAGTCAGATTGATTATGTGATCGAAGTCGCACAGAAAATATTCAGGAAAAAGGAGAAGATAAAGGGGATGAAGATGACCTACCAAGCTCCTTTCCTCCGTCACTTCACCGCACATTTTGAGCCCGTGAATACCTGATTTTATGGAAACTTTATTCATCAGAACTAACCGTCGCATCGATTTCGTGGATATCACATCTGCACTAGAACAGCGGATTGGTAAACAAGGGTGGACGGATGGCGTTCTGACTGTATTCATTCCTCATACTTCGGCCGGGATTACCATCACCGAAAATGAAGATCCGACGGTGGTTGCAGATATGATAAAAATGCTGGGAGAATTGGTCCCGGTACATTTGGGATTTACCCATGCAGAAGGAAATTCAGACGCTCACATCAAAACATCACTGGTTGGATCATCCAAGCAGTTGATCATCGAAAACGGCGTCTTAAAACTTGGCATCTGGCAGGGGGTTTTTTTAGCGGATTTTGATGGCCCACGTCAAAGAAAATTATGGCTGAAATTTATTCCTGCGTAGACACATCTACAATGGCTGACACCATCTGAACAATATCCAATACGTCGGCAGTACCGTCTGCATTCAAATCCATGATCCACACCAGGAATAAATCCGGACTCCCATTGAGGACCACATTTACCGCCGCGACCACATCCAGGATATCCAGCGAGTTATCCTGGTTCAGATCTCCTGATAACATCATGCCGGCAGAGGTTATATTATGATTGATCGTTTCCCTCAAAATCCAACTATCCGGGTCAATAACCACAGTCTGAGGCATGGAATTTAAAATATATGTATAATTCTGTGGTGACTGATCATTGATCCCCTGAACATCTACCGGTCCTGTACTGGTTTCGACGCGAAAGTCTATCGGCATTGTAAACAGTGAACTGGTCTGGATT
The DNA here is from genome assembly GCA_964409335.1 of uncultured bacterium. GTDB lineage: Bacteria > Fidelibacterota > Marinisomatia > SCGC-AAA003-L08 > JACNLC01 > JABMOW01. Next base: position 15,773 of record CAYPCW010000034.1, on the reverse strand, counting down.
TGAGAAAGAGTGATATTTAAAAAATAGGTTCCATTCGTAGACGTATAATATTCAGGATTACTTTCATAGATAGGATAGTATTCTCCATAAATCCATCGCTCGAAAAAAGCAGTCAGATCAAGACCGCTGACATCCTGCATGACGTCTCTGAATTGCTCCGTGACGGCGGATTCGAACCGGTACATATCGCCATATTGCTGAAGACCCGTAAAAAATAGAGAATCTCCCGTAATGTGGCGAAGCATATGCATCACCCAGGAGGCTTTATTATAAACGAGACTCGAGTTAAAAATAGAACCCACATAGGTTGTATCTGTAACATAAATCGTTCCGGAACCCAGGTATCGTTTTCCCTGCATTTCGTTGTGCAATGATTCAATACTACTATCCCGCATTTCATACCACATGGCTTGACCATAGGTGGCAAAACCCTCATTCAACCAGATATGGTGGAAATTCGAACATGTGACCATGTCTCCCCACCACTGATGCGCCAGTTCATGGGAGATTAGATATTGGCTCCATCCGCCCATACTGGTGAGCGTTTGATGTTCCATACCACCTCCCCAGACAAATTCAGCGTGTCCATATTTTTCATTAATAAACGGGTAGAGTCCAAACCGGTCTGAATAGGCGCTGATCATATCCGGCGTCATAGCATAGGTTTGCTGTACGGTATTATAATGGTTTGGGAAAACATAATATTCCAGGGGCATTGAGATTCCGCCCGGATAGGTAAATTCACCTGAAAAATGGGTATAAGGATAAATCGCCAGGGATATTAGGTAGGTTGCGATGGGATAGCGCTCCTTCCAATGGTAGGTGGTTCGTCCATCATTTGATACGACGCTGTCGAGCAACCCGTTTGATGCGACGGTTAAAAAATCAGCCACCGTAATGGAGATGTCTACAGAATCCGCCTTATCGGTCGGGGTATCTTTGCAGGGCCACCAATCCCGTGCGCCATACGGTTCACTTAATGTCCAGATCATGGGCTGTTCGTTGTAATAATCAAACCCAAAGGAGCCAAACCCGGTAGCTTCAGGCGACCCCTGGTACTGAATCACGAATTGGGTTAACTCACCGGGGTTTAGGGCGGGATCGGGATAAATTATCAGCAGGTTATCATTGGTAAAACTGAAGTTGAGAAGACTGCCATCGCTGCCTGTGACGGAATTCACGGTCATCCCGAAGGTGAAATCCAATTCTATCATATCAAGATTATCTGTAAGCGATTCCGCTAATACTCCTACAGTGCCGGTGATCGTTTCAGTCGTTTCATAAATATCCAGATCAATGTCATAGTATTTTACATCGTAGTCCTGCTGGTTTCGTGTCGGAGGTTGATGATTAAAAAATAAATTACGATAGGATTTTAATCTCGAACACCCGGCCGGTTCATCCTGAGCAAACAAGGCGCTGATGAGGACAAGACAGACAATGGATATATTTTTATACATGGGATCTCCTTTAGAGTATATTATGGAAGTTGGATAGAGACATTGAATAGATCCGTTAAGAATTCTTGAGTTTGTCACCTTTAATGATGGTTTCTTTTCGTTGAAGGTCCAGAAATTTTCCCAGATTAAAATATAAATAGGGAATTTCAGAAAAGTAATTTTGCGGATTTATCTTACTGGGGATGTGACGGTATGTGACAATATACCTTTTATCTTTGTACATGATGACATTGCCTTCCATAATAGGCTGCCCGTTAAAAAAAGTCAACCGGTACCAATTTCCCGGGTCAGCGGGCACAAACCGAAGGATGATGTCATCACCGAAATTGATATCCACCCAATCTTTGCCCATATCTGACAGGGTTCCAGCTGTTTTTTCGTTGATAACAATAATGTCTTTTTTCTTCTTTTTCAATTTTTGATTTGATATTGCCTTATTGGCTTTTATCAGGTCGGCGTCTCTCAATATGATGGGCGCTTCTAAAAAAAATTGCATTTCCTCAATATCAATTTCGGTTAAATTGTACTCTACGAATTTATCATTGGAAAATTTCTCAAATGTCAATGATGGTCCACATGAGGTCATGATTAAAAATAGTCCCAGCATGAATAATGATGGAGCTGAAAATTTTCTCAAATGTTCGGGGATCATATTTTTCCTTATCAAATATTTTTAAATACCATCGGGCATCGTTAAATCATTCCATGTAATCTACTAAGGGATGTGAATGTCAGAAAATACTTTCATCAGGGATGTTATTGGAGGTTGGACGTTTATGGAGGTTGGTGATAATCCCGCCCCGGTTGGTTTCTGCAGGGACATCCCCATTCTGTTGCCTTTTTTTACAAAAAGAATTAATCCTTACAATTGGGCAGCCACCCCATCTTTGTCCACCCCGAAATTCAAGAATTGCTTAATTTCCAGGTAGTTAGTGGGCAAGCCAGAGCATACCGGATAAAACAGTTGCTCCAGTTGATCGAACGGTATAATATTATAGTGGAGGACGAATGATGAAAGGCTATGCCTAACAAAACACTTCAGCGGACGGCTAACAGCCACCGCTGAAACCAACCACTGACTTATGGGTATGGTTATGATGAGTCAATGCCCCATGTCATTCTGTGATAAAAGTCGTCGGATGGCTGTGGCGGTAAAATATAAATTTAACCCTTCGATTCGAATAAAATATGCAAAAAATCGACCATCACCGGGTGCACATGCGCCGGGCAATAGACATTTCTCTCCGTGGGCTTGGGAAGGTATCCCCTAATCCCGCTGTCGGATGTGTGATCGTTTCAAACGATAATAATATTATTGCAGAGGGATATCACCACGAATGTGGCGGGGTTCATGCTGAGGTAGATGCGCTGACACAATTAGATGATATTCCTTATGGCTCAACCATGTATGTCACCCTTGAACCTTGCAGCATTCACGGACGAACCCCCGCTTGTACTGACCGAATTATGGCATCCGGGTTAAAATCTGTGGTGATTGGTATGACGGATCCGAACCCGTTGGTTAACGGAGACGGGATCTCCCGCCTCAAGGCTCAGGGTATTAATGTGGTCACCGGTGTGTTGAGAAACGAAATTGAGTATCTGAATCGCAATTTTACGAAATGGGTACGGGAGAAAATTCCCCGGGTGATTGTAAAACTGGCTCAATCGTCGGACAGGTATATATCAGCTGACACGAATACGCGAACCACCATTTCGGGAAAAGAAGCCAGGATTTTCACGCACCGTCTGAGAGCTGTCTGTGACGGTGTGCTTATTGGCAAAAATACAGCAGTAACCGATGATCCTGAATTAACCGTCAGGGATGTAGAAGGGAGGAATCCCATACGATTTATCGCGGATACTCACTGTAATTTACCCAGACATTTAAAGATTTTCAGAGATCAGCAGGCTGAAACAATCATTCTTTCTTCTGAAAGAACGGTAGAATCACACCAGACATCGTATAGCAGAGTTCTTCAGGTATCAGAACACCGTGAGAAATTATTACCCGATGATATGCTGAAAAAAATTGCCGAAACCGGTGTAACCCGCCTTTTGATCGAAGGGGGTGCAGAATTGGTTTCCCGTTTTATGACTGATGGGCTGGTTGATGAGATTTATTTGATCACCTCCGGAGAGAAATTGATAAAGAAAGGTGTCGCGAATCCAATTAAATTGACAACTGAATGGCAATTAATCGATACGCAAGCATCAGGATCCGACACCATAACCCATTTTGAAAAGAAAGTATAACCCATGTTTACTGGAATTGTTGAAGAGTTAGGGAAAATTAAAACCATCACTAAAACCGAGGCGGGAAAGCAATTTATTATCTCAGCTAAACGGGTGATGGATGATCTGAATGTTGGTGACAGCATCTCTGTAAACGGAGTGTGCCTGACCGTGATTGACCGGAAAAAAAGCCAGTTTACGGTTGATCTGGTGCACGAGACGCTTAAAAAATCCAATTTAGGTGAGATAGAAGTGGGAACGAGAGTCAATCTCGAAAGAGCGCTGACACTCTCAACGAGATTAGGGGGGCATATTCTGCAGGGGCATGTGGAAACGGTTGCCGTGATCATCGAAAATACCCCCATAGGTGATGGGGTCACGATGGTAATCGCCATTGATCCGGAATGGATGAGGTACTGCATCCCGAAAGGTTCGATCGCCCTGGATGGAATATCGCTCACCATTGCAGAGATTGATGAAAACCTTTTGACGATCGCTTTGATTCCCCATACCCTGGATCATACGACGCTGGGGATAAAACAACCTGGCGACTCTGTGAATGTGGAAACGGATATTGTAGGGAAATACATCGAACGGTTGTTAAGTTTTGATGATGAAGATGGGGGCGAGGACTCAATGTCATCACGATTTAACAGTTTTAATTATGGTGAAAGTTGATATTTCCGGGTCAATCCATAGGAAATGCAAGAGAGATAGGTTATGAAAAAAGTATTTGATACCATAGAAACGGCTATTGACAGGATCAATTCCGGCGGTATGGTGATTGTCGTTGACGATGAGGATCGTGAGAATGAAGGCGATTTCATCATCGCATCCCATAAAGCGACGCCGGATGATTTAAATTTTATGATGTCTGAAGGTAAGGGATTGATCTGCATATCTATACCGTCCCAATGGTCAAAAAGACTTAATTTGACTCCAATGACTTCAAGCAATACTTCATTACATGAGACCCATTTTACCATCAGTGTGGATGCCATTAAAAACACTACCACCGGAATTTCTGCCCACGACCGCTGGCAAACCGTACAGGTATTGATCGATGAAAAATCACAACCATCTGATTTAGGACGGCCCGGACATATGTTTCCCCTGATTGGTAAAGAGGGTGGCGTTTTACAACGTGCGGGTCATACCGAAGCGGGGATGGATCTTGCCCGGTTAGCCGGACTGAAGCCATCCGCACTATTGGTAGAGATCATCGATAAAGACGGTACCATGGCAAGATTAAACCGGTTAATGGAAATTTCGGAGCAGTTCAGCCTCCCGATCATCACTATCGCAGACCTGATTAAATTTCGACACAAAAATGATAAACTGGTCGAAAAATTGGTGACGATTCCGTTTCCCACAAAGTATGGAGATTTCACACTATCACTATTCGAAGACACAATCCATGGAGACCATCACGTGGCGATTATCAAGGGTGAGATCACCGAAGAAGATGAGGTTCTGGTGAGAGTCCATTCACAATGCCTCACGGGAGATCTGTTTGGCTCTCTGCGGTGTGATTGTGGGGATCAAATGCATCGTGCATTGGAAAAAATAGAGAATTCCGGGAAGGGAGTATTGGTTTACCTTCGGCAGGAGGGTCGCGGGATCGGCCTGAAAAATAAAATTAACGCCTATCGGCTTCAGGATACCGGACTGGACACGGTAGAAGCCAACCATCGAATGGGGTTTGCCGATGACCTGCGTGAATACGGTATCGGTGCCCAAATTCTGCTGGAATGCGGTGTGCACAGGATGAAACTTCTTACGAATAATCCGCGAAAGATTATTGGACTTGAGGGATATGGGCTGGAGATCACGGATCGGGTACCGCTGGAAATTCTACCCAATGCCATAAACCGGAAATATCTTGCCACCAAAAAGGAAAAACTGGGGCATATGATCCTTGAGGGGCTGGCTGATCCGGATGATTAATATTTTACAGGGACTTGTGACCGCCATTGATACACGGGTGGCGATTGTCGTTGCGGATTTTAATGGCATCATTTCTGAATCACTCACGATGGGAGCGGTGGATGCTTTCTTTTTTCACGGCGGGTCGGCTGAAAATCTGACAGTGATCCATGTCCCGGGCGCATTCGAAATACCGGGGATGGTCCGGCAGGTATTGGAGCGCCAGGTATGGGATGCGATTATTACATTGGGTGCGGTCATTCGCGGGGGGACGCCCCATTTTGATTTTATTGCGGGTGAAGTTGCACAGGGAGTCGCTGAATTATCCCGAAAAAGTGATATCCCGGTAATATTTGGGATATTGACCACCAACAACTATGAACAGGCGCTGGAGCGGGCGGGTACGAAATCCTCAAACAAGGGGTGGGAGGTGATGGAATCCGCACTTAAAATGATCTCTGTGTACCGACAACTCATTCCCAGCAACTAATTGATGAAATGCCTTTTCCTCATAATTCCGCCGATAACCTGTATGTTATTCGGGCAACTCCAGGTGGGGGAATGGAAAAGTTATACCTCATTTTTATCGCCAACCTCCATCAAATGGACGTCATCAACAAAAATTTACGCCTCGACTCACGGCGGCATCCTCATTTATGATGATTCGACCGCATCATTCCATTTTAGAAATACCGATGATGGACTTGACTATTCCGATATTAGCAGCATGGCGATCACCGAAGACGGAATAATATATCTGGGCGGGAATTCACCCAAGGGCACAGTTCAGACCTATGCCGAACCTTTCGGCTTACTAAAACATATCGACCATTTGAATCTGGATATGATCGGTAAAATGCTTATTGATGGGAACCGGTTGTTTGCCATATATCGATCTGCATTTGCCACCGGAATCATTGAGCTATCCATATCCGAACCTGAAAATCCTCATTTTGAAGAAATTTATCATGAATTTCCCGTCGGTATCAGCCACATCAGTGATATTGACGCAGATGATGAATTTATCTATCTCACGACCGACGGCGGTGTTTTTCGCGGGCGAAAATCAGATATTCTCAATTTTCAAACCTCCTGGGAAGTCGTGTATGCGGCATCGGACGCCGAACAACTGGTATTGACAGGAACCGATATTTATCTGTTCAAAGCAGCAGGGCTCTATCATCATGAAAATGACGAATGGACTCAAAAAGTCGCCATGAATATCAGCACGGTGTTGGACGCAAAGTTCGAACCCGAATCCCCTTCGATCACATTTATTACTTCCACATTGTATCGGAAATTTTCGTTAAATAGTCAGACTATTGTATATTCTTTTCAGACGCCTCCCGCTAGCCGTGTCACCTGTTTTGACTCGTACTCAGGCAAGGTTGTGCTGGGGATGAAAAATCGCGGCCTGCTTTTCCTGGACCCCATGACCGGTTTAACCAATGGCCGGGCACCGAATACACTCGTGTGCAATCGTTTTCATTCCATTACGATCGGTCCACATGGCGAGGTGATCGCCCATGTAAATGATCCCTACGGAGTTGAGGATTCTGAAAGATTATCCGGGGTGATGATCATGGAAGACAGCACCATTTCTCATGTCCTTACACGGTTGAATACAGACGGCATGTCCCTGGATGACCCTTCCATCGATACATTTACCGCTTCCAGAATAGACTGGATGTCCGGTGCATCGGGTACGGGTGGTATTGCCTGGTCGGAAGATGAAAAAATTGTACTGGGAGTGAATGGAGTGTTCCCTTCCAATCCCCAACGGAATGGTGGAATCATCACTATTGACCCGGGAACGATGGAATATGTCATCATTGACACTGTAGATGGTATACTGGACGGTATGCATGGAATTGTCGATGATAACTCCGGACTTGGATATATGTCCATTCACCAAATAAAAACGGATGCTCCGGGAAATATTTGGGCGATCAATGCTTATTCGGAAAATTACAATCATCCTGCTGCGATCAGGACTCCTCTGGGGAATTGGTATCATGTGACCGCCCCGGATGAACAATCTTATCTTCCTCAATCAATCGCATTCGATTCGAGAAACAGAGCGTGGATAGGATTCCGGAACTATTTTGGATTCTCATCCGGTGGGATAAAAGTGGTGAATCCGCGCAATACTTTCGCGGATGAATCCGATGATATCTGGTATCCGGTCACGTTCACCCGGGAGCCGCCGGGGACTTCAATCTGGGATTTAACATTTGATGAACTGGGATTACTATGGATTTTAACCAGCGGAGGAGTACAGGGTTATCAGGTTTTCGACCAATCGTCTTCCATACAGTTGTCCCCCGTGTATCCCGTTGATTATTTTGGATATATCCCTTTTCGTATGGGTGACAGAATTATCAGCGATAAAATGAGCAATAAATGGATAACTTCACAATCTGATGGAGTTAGAGTGATCACTGAAAGTACATCAATATGGCCTGACGATACCGGGTTTACGACAGAAAACAGTCCCCTGCTTTCAAATATTGTGTATGACGCCGTCATTGATCACGACGCAGGGATTATCTACTTTGCGACGGAAAAGGGGATATCATCGCTTCGAATCTATTATGATAAATCCATCAATTCACCCAAACCCGAATTACTCGTAACCCCCAACCCGTTTATCCCGGCAGTTGGAGATCCATTGCTCATAGACGGATGTCCTCCCGGGGCGAAAGTGCTGATTCTCACACTATCAGGTCAGGTGATCGTTGAACTGGAAGCCGCCTATGACGGGCTCGCCTCCACTCAGGCGCTTTGGGACGGGAAGAATAAAAACGGAATGCCCGCAGGATCAGGAATTTACCTGATCACCGCCTATCTTCAGGATGGCGCCTCTGCGGTGACGAAAGTCGCACTCATCAGACAATAACCCTTTTTTTAAACCCGAATTCAGACTCTAGTTCATCCAGCACATGATTGATCATTTTTCGCCGTTCAATGTGGTGCATGAATGCGCTCTTGAATCCATTGATAATGACGGTCCTGAAATTGGATAAGGTCAAGCCATACTGTTCGTGAGCCAACCAATACTCATCGGTGAGGGTTGTGTTCGAAATAAGCCGGTTATCGGTATTCAGAGTCACGCGCAGGTGCTTGTTGAGATAATACCGGAAGGGATGCTCCCTGAATGAACGAATGCTTTTCGTTTGAATGTTACTGGTAAGGCACATTTCAAGGGCAATCCGGTGGTCGTTCACATAATCCATCAATTCAGGATTCTCTTTCAATCGCGTGCCATGACCGATTCGATGTGCACCACAGTAATGGATTGCCTGATGAATGCTTTCGGGTCCATAGGCTTCGCCTGCATGCAGAGTGGTATTAATATTATTCCGAAGGATCAATGAAAATGCCTCCTGGTGATGTTTCGCAGGGAAATTCTCTTCTGCTCCGGCGAGATCAAACCCGACCACCCCTTTATTTTTAAATTGTACGGTCAGGTCTGCAAGCTTCAGAGAAACCTCAGGGGAAATATGTCTGATCCCACAGAGGATGATACCGGTTTTGATGTTGAAATCCTTTTCCGCATTTGACAGCCCCTGGTATACCGCATCAACGGTTTCAGCCAGGGTCATCCCATGGTGGGTATGAAGGATGGGAGAGTACCGTACTTCCAGATATCTGACGCCGTCAAGTGCACAATCTTCAGTCAGTTCATAAGCGGCACGGATGAGCGACTCTGGGGTTTGAAGTACCGCCAGCGTAATATCAAATCGCTTGATGTATTCCTCCAGTGATCCGATATTTTTACCTACATTAAGAATTTTTTTTAGCTCATCATTGTCATAGGAAGGGATATCGTTTTTTTGTTTTTTTGCCAGATCGATCACGGTTTTCACCCGGAGTGAGCCGTCCAAATGACAGTGAAGTTCCGGTTTTGGGAGTCTCCTGATCAGATTTTTTGTGAGTTTCATTTTTTCGTTGTTACCTTAAATAATAGCCATAAAATGATGCCGGTAAACAGAACGATCCCGGCATATCCAAATCCCTGGATGGCAGGCCACCAGTTTTTGTCTGATGTGATGAATATGGGAACCGCCACCAGAATGCCCATGATCGCTTCTCCGGTAATTAACCCCGATGCCATGAGAATACCATTATTTTTGATCTTTTCGATGGCGCCCGTTAGATCAGAGACATGAGCGATCATCCCTCCGATAAATATGGGCACGGACAAACTGAAGGGCAAATATATTCCCACGGCTACCGCCAAAACCGGAATTCGAAAATCAGAACCTCTGCGCTCCTGGAAAACATCAAGTAAAATGATCCCGATGCCGATGATCGCCCCAATATACACCATATCCCAGGGTAGAGTTCCGTGGAAAACGCCTTCAGCCACTGACTTCATTAACGTTGCCTGTGGCGCAGATAAGACCGGGGAACCGATGGTATAAGCCGTATGAAGTACGTCCAGAACAAACCCAAGGACGACAGCACCGCTTATTACCCCGACCATTTGCATGATCTGTTGTTTCCAGGGCGTAGCGCCTACCAGTACACCTGTCTTCAAGTCCTGCATGTTGTCTCCGCCGATCGCTGCTGCACAGCAAACGACCGCCCCGATCATAATCGCTGATGCAGATCCTTCAACAGAGCCGGTCCCCAGGAGCGCCAGCAGTAAAAGAGATGAAAATAAAATGGTCGCAATAGTCACTCCTGAAATTGGATTGTTGGAAGACCCAACAACCCCTGCCATGTATGCGGCAACAGCAGAGAAGAAAAATCCAAAAACCATCATGATGAATGACAGTAAAATGGCGAGCCCTGCAGAATGGATCACATCCAGATATAAGAAAAAGACGGGAATAAGCATGAAGATCAATCCAAAACCAACGGTTCTGAAAGAGAGGTCTTTATCTTCACGCTTGATGATTCCGCCGCCGTACATATTTTCCATGGCGCGAATACTGGTTCGAATGCTGGTCATGAGCGGACGGGAGAGTTTGATCAATGACCAGATCCCTCCAACTACCATAGCGCCCACACCCAGGTACCGGATTTTTGTGTCCCATATCTCCCAGGCTGCATCGAGAGGATTGCCGGTATATCCGTGAAAATAGGAGTAGATGGGGATAGCGATGATCCATGAGATAAATCCGCCGGTAAAAATGAGTATAGATATGTTTCTCCCAACGATGTATCCGACAGAAATAAGGGCTGGGGACAGATCACAACCCATCCCAAAAATGGCGCCTCCAATTGATTTAGCTCCCTCAATCGCAGAATTCCACATCGTAAACCCCTGCTGTGCCAATTTCATTAATCCGCCTGCAAGACCGGCAAACCCGATGAGTTTTAACCCTCGGGCGGCTTCGCCGGTCTGATCGAACCTGGACGCATCGCCAACCTTCAGGACTTCTGCGGTGGCGATCCCTTCCGGGTAAAGTAATTTTGCCTCAAGGATTAACGCCCTGCGTAGGGGAACTGTGAAGAGGACACCGATGATTCCGCCAATCGCAGAGATTTTTGTAATCTCCCAATAATTGAACTCCGTCCAGTAACCCATGAGGATCAGCGCCGGCACCGTGAAGATCACCCCTGCTGCGAGGGATTCACCGGCAGAAGCCGCCGTTTGAACAATATTATTTTCCAAAATATTGGATCGCTTGAAAAGACTAAGTATCCCCATTGAGATCACGGCAGCGGGAATGGATGCGGAAACTGTCATTCCGGCAAATAATCCCAAATACGCATTCGCCCCGGCAAGGATCATGGATAATAGAATCCCCAGAATAACGGATTTAACGGTGATCTCTTGAATAGACGCAGGAAGTGTTCTCATTTATTTCCTCTAATTTCTACAAATAATTGCCCGAAAAATAGACGTGAAACGCTCATTCGTCAAAGGAATATGTGGGGAAAAGGGACTGTCAGTTCATCCTGCGATCATTTTCAGGACACCTGAAGAATTTATAGATTTCTTCTGAAAATTGATGTACCCAGTTTTTTAGTCAGAACCGCGGATGTCGTGGATGACACGGATTTGATAATTAAAGGATTCTTCTTTTTGGTAGGATTCCTTAGTCCGAATAATCTGTGATCCGGCAGGGTATATGAAAGGCTCTAATACCCATATTATTGTATCTGAAAAGAAAAACGCCCCTCCCCGGGATGTGGCCAGGGAGGGGCATGGTGATCAAATAATCCGTCAAACGGGGTTTTCAGTACATTAGGTCAACTCTTGTAGATTAACGACGCAACCGCTCCGCAGATCATGAACTGGATCATCCCGTAAACAAACCATTGGACTGCCAGAGACAACGGGATCTCATACACGGCATACTGATTAAACATCCCTATAATCAACATAAACAAACCCATTATGAATCCGTAACGGATGCCTTCAGCGACACCTTTCCCTTCCCTCCCCTTCGTATAAATATAAACGAACAGGAAGGCAAACACGAGACCGGTAATGTACATAATCCACATATAATTTTCCATCTGGGGTCGAAACACATCCATCATAGTCTCATAGGTAGATGATAATATCAATCCATGGACGATAAAATCAAGGACCTCAAACACCACATAAACTGCTACACCGGCGATAAGGAATCGTTTAATATTCATGCTAATTCTCCTATTTGGTTGTTAATGAACCGATCTCCCAAATTTTCAGCAGGCGCGAATACCTGCCGGTATCGGGATTTTCGGATATCTAATTTACGTTATTTCTTTAATTAAAATATTCCGTCGTGTCAATCCAGGCGATTTCGTGATTTTCCAAAGGATCAGGGTGTTTTCCAATTCCACCATAGCAGTTTTTCCGGGTCGTATTCAGATCCCTCTCCGTTCGCAAAATAGACTGCACACCGGAATACGTACAATAGGCAGCGATCCTGTACCTGCCCGGCAACGGCATTGGACAACCGGAATAATTCTTCCGGATCCCGGCCTTTGAGTGCTTCGACGGAATGAATGCCTATGTCCATAAGGTCCCGGGCAATTGATTTTCCCACACCGGGGATGGTCATTAACGCACCGATCCCATCATCTTTCAAACGTTTCACTCCCTGCCCTCGCGTTCATCTCTTGAACATAAACCCGGTACGCTGGTTAGCATTGATCGATCCCAACCATCTTCAGGGTTTTCTTCACCGGTCAAATATGGAATAACAGATGCCTGCAGGAACATCTTTTTCTGTTTTCGAAAGTATATCTTATTTGAGTCTGGGTATTCTGCAATATCATTTTCATCAATGGTAGAAAGTGCGATGAATTTAAACTCTGCGTCTGTATGGTTGTAGAATTGATGAGCGTACTCTTCAGAACATCCGAAATGAAGGATATCGCCGGGTGTCAATTCCCGGTACCGGTTATGTTGACGCAACATGGCTTTTCCGGCAATCACAAAGAACCATTCTTCTTCAAGCCGGTGGAAATGATAGGGGCACGAGAACATTCCCGGAGGTAAAATCTCTACATGAAAGCCCATCTTTTTAGCGCCCATCTCCCCGGCAATATCTGCGGATTGTCCCTGATAGCGTTCTCCCGCTTTCCAATCCTCAAGCTGAAGCGAATTGATATTGCATATGTTCTTAAAATCCATAAGACTCCCTGTTTATGATGGTTTAGGAAACAAATAAAACAAAATTCCACTGGTCATGAGTCCCGGATACATGGGCTCAATGGATAGGGGGTACTGAGGCCACCCATCCAATAGATGGGTCATGCCGAAGACATACCAGACACCCGATACGCCCAAAGGCGCCAGCATCACCAGGAGCGGAAATCGAACGATCCTTCCGTACATTGCACCCAAAACCGGAAATAACAATACGGGTACAGCCAAAGTACCTAAGGTATACCAGATATCCAAAACATGCTTGAAACGGCTGGCGATGATGATCGCGATCAGACTGGTGATCAACAGTCCAATCCGAATCAGGCGTAGGTTATTTTCCTCCCCTTTCTTCCAGCGGAAAAGTTTTGGCAGATCTTCTCCCAGGGTAAATGCGGAAATAAACGAATAGCTGTCAATGGTGGACATGATAATTGCGAGTAATGATACAAAAAATATCCCGCGAAAAACAGGGGAGAGCACCATATCTGCCAGTTCAAGGTAGACATTTTCAGAACCATCGGGGAGGATCGCCAATGCATAGACTCCGGTCATGATGCTCATCAGATCAAAGATCACCCAGAAACCGATGGAAATGAGTAATCCCCGTTGGACGGTACGATCGCTATTTCCGGCATAGCACCGTTGATAAAACCCCGGATCGATAAAGGTCATCATGGCAATAAATCCCCAGATGAGAATGTACGACCATGAGAAGGTACCGGGGATATTGAACGCATATTCCGGAGTGCGGGTACGGAGGAAATCCAGTCCCCCATATTGAGAAGTAAGGATGATAAGAATCATGGCAAATCCACCAAACATGAAGATAAACTGTAGTTTATCTGTTCGGACGACGGATTGGAATCCCCCTGTAAAGGCGTAGATCACCGAGAATCCGGCTGCGGTAACAATCGCCCAAAATTCCGGAAATTGGAAAATATGCATAAACATTCCGCCCGCCATTTTGATATAGGGAGCAGGGGACGCAAGGAGGAAAACAAAACCGATTGCAATGATCGCCGGCCAGAATCCATAGGCTCGAAAAATAAATTCAGGAATAGTTCGGATATTTAACGATGAAATTCGGGGTGCGATCCATTTGAGAAAAATCAGTCCGGCGGCGTAGTAAAAAACACCAAAGATCACCCATGTGGAAATTCCATGTTCATATGAGACCCTGCCGATCTCAAGGATTCCCCCATACCAGGTGGTGACCAGCGTGGCAACAAATGCCGGCAGGGTAAGCTTGCGCCCTGCAAAGAGGAATGATTCCGTGTCTATCCCAGCTCGATGCCAAAACCCGGCAAGCAGGATAACAAAAAGGTAAACGACGATGACGGTCTGGATCATGAATGAATTAAAATTTCAATAGAAAATCAATTTTTTATGGGATAGTTCACCGGATTATAATGCAAATTCAAGGTTCAATGACGTGTTTCTGGTGGCGCCGGGCCAATAATATCCACTTCCATATTCATAACCGTAGGTTTCATACAATATGTCAAATATATTGTTGATGCGAACCCGCATCGTCCAGTTATCCTTCGCAAACCAAAATCCCAGATCCATCGTAGAAAACGGATCGATGGACAATTCTCTCCGGTTATTTGCTTCGATATACTGTCGCCCCACAAATCGTGTAATTGAGGAAAATCCATAATCTTCTGAAGGCGTGTACTGAATTGTCAGATTCATTAACTCACCGGGGACATTTGGTAACCGATGATCTTGATGGTTGCCTGAACGGTAAGTTGCGGTTGAAAGGGATCCATTGAATTCGAGAATTATCGCCGGTGAGGACCGAAATGATGCTTCAAATTCCACCCCATGGTGCAGGGTTGCATCCGCCGTCACGATATCAAAATCCGTGTTCTCAAAATCATAAATATCTGAAATGATCTCATTTTTATAGGTCATTCTGTAATAATTCACTTTCAAGGTGTGTGAGGGTACAATCCGGGTAAATCCCAATTCCAGATCGTACACCTTTTCCGGTTGAGCAGCTTTTGGGACATCCCGGACGTCGTCCGCAGTGATGATCTGTTCATCCGACGGTTCCTTCATGGCGGTGCCGTAGGTCCCGAATACGGTGGTCAGCGGATCCAATTTAAAGGTAAATCCCAGTCGTGGACTGAAGAAATTCCATGTGGCAGAAATATCCACATCTGAAAAATGCCCTATTGGGATCCGGCTAAACGTCCAATCGTGATGTTGAAACTGGATATCCCCGGTCACGTTCATGTTGTCATTCACGTTCCAAACCGATTGTGCAAAAAAGGTGGTCGAATATTTTTTCCCGTCGTAATCATAATACCGGTACCACCCGGGAATCATCCCCGATAAATTCTGATCGGAGAATTGAGAAACATCACCATGATGATGACCCTGGTATTCCCGAAGTTCGAAACCCGTGTCAAATCTAAAATTCGACCATTCTGCCGTTATCACCGGAGTGATCCCAAAGTAGTGGTTTGTGATCCATTTTCGCCGGAGCAGGTCAGTGGTCATTACAAGTTCTTCGGCATTAGTGAACGCTTCATTAATGTCTAAAT
>CAYPCW010000033.1:0-31495 GCA_964409335.1 uncultured bacterium | reverse complement strand
TTCCCCACTGCTGCCTCCCGTAGGAGTCTGGGCCGTATCTCAGTCCCAGTGTGGCTGATCATCCTCTCAGACCAGCTACTGATCGTTGCCTTGGTGAGCCATTACCTCACCAACTAGCTAATCAGACGCAGACCCATCCCTCAGTGGAAGCCGAAGCCTCCTTTGATCTACAATCCACAGAAAGTAGATATTATCTGGTTTTAGCTCCGATTTCTCGGGGTTATCCCAGTCTAAAGGGCAGGTTATCTACGCGTTACTCACCCGTTCGCCAGTTTACTCATTTGACGAATCAAATTTTCTCCTTGACTTGCATGTGTTAAGCACGCCGCCAGCGTTTGTCCTGAGCCAGGATCAAACTCTCCATTGTACATGTTTTGTTTGATCTATTTTTAATCTTTAAGATCGCTTGATTTTTGCTGACCCTCACGAAACCTCTCAATTTCAAAAATCTGTTTGCTCAAAAAATCACTTCGAGCGAAGCCATGTATTTTATGAATCTTTTCAGGAGCAGTGCAATAAAAAATTATTTATTTTCCAGTAATTCGCTCATGCAAAGTTCACCATCTGCGGGAACATAAACTTACACACACTCACCATTTTGATAACAGCGGTTAATTCTAATTTTTATTTATTTTTTATTTCTTTTATTTGATAGTCAAAACATCTCATTGATACATTTGTTATATAAAAAAGGGGGACCAAGATGACCCCCCTTTTTTATACGAGTACAAAAATTTAAAACAGCATTATTTTACGAATAACATCTTCTTGGTATCGACAAAATTATTTGCAACCATCTTATAGTAATAAACACCGGATGCAACCTGTTGACCGTTCTGATTCATTCCATTCCAGATCACATTGTAGGTATTCGGTTGAAGATATTCGCTCACTAATACATTTACCTCACGCCCCAGCATATCGTATATGATCACAGAGACTTCACCTGCTTCTTTGACAGCATAATTAATGGTCGTTGAAGGATTGAAGGGGTTAGGATAATTATTGGAAAGCGAATACTCGCCCACAATTGCCGGGTCTTCGGTGGACAAGAAGGGTGCTCCGACTTCGGTTGAGAGCTGTAATCCACCTTTACCAGCAAAATTAGTAATGATAAGGGTTACCGGTCCTTCAAGAGGGAAAGTATCGGCGTTCCATTGAATGGATGTCAATATCTCTTCACCCGGGGGGATGTAACTACCAGAAAACGAGAACCCGAGGATAAGTCCTGCAGGATTTGTCTGAACGACAAATCCCGCGCCAAGTGCAGTTCCACCGGAAGCGGCACCATAAGTTACCGCCGAGGCATCTCCACTCAAGCCTGAGTGATCCATATTTACCTGGAAACCGTAGACGTTTACAGTATTTACCATATACAAATCAAGGGTCCCGCCGTTTTCATTATCTACAACCTGACCCGATACATACAGAGTTACATCTGCTGCAAATATGAAACTTGCAGACAAAGTCAGAGAGATTAACAATTTTTTCATTTTAAACTCCTTTAATTCGTTCATTAAATTATTTTTCGTGGGGAGAATTTATATCCCCCCACGAATTCTTTTCAAATTATTTATCGTAATAAGGTGATTTTGTTTGTAACAATATTTTGCTCAGTCGTGAGTTTCACAAGGTACAACCCGGAAGCAGCTTGAGAACCGGAATCTTCCAACCCATTCCAAACCACTGAATAAACACCCACATTTTTGTGATCATTTATCAATGTAGCAACCTTTTGTCCCAAAACATTATAGATACCGATATTAACAATCCCATCCATTTTTAATTCATAGGTAATCGTGGTTTGTGGATTGAATGGATTAGGATAACTTGATAATAACGCAAAATTGTCTGTGATCGTCGTATTTATGTACTGATCTCCCGCTGCAACCAGCAAAGATTCGACTTCATATTCACCGGAAGATGTAAATATCTGATCTGTTTCAGGACCGACAACGATCAGGATGGTTCTACCATCCTCTGTATTGTATGCTCCATAGTAGGCGTTCTCAGTGATCTGAATTGTGAAATCATCGCCGTGTTTCAGTGTAATCTGCACACCACCGACCGCACCGTTTCCAGTAATCAGTAAACCATCATTATTTTGAATGACATTTGCATACGTGGCGACATCAGTTCTCCCACATCCAAAAAGTATACAATTCATGATTCCAACGATATCTAAAATATCCACAGCCCCATCACCATTATAGTCACCTGCACATTCCCATGCTAATGGGTTTCCGAAGACAATATGATTTACAATAGAAACGATGTCCAGGATATCGACATTTGTGTCGCTGTTTACATCTCCTGCTTCCGGACAATCTGAACAAAATGAGATATCCTCATCTGTTAATTCTACCCACCCTACATAATAACGGGATCTATGGTCTGCTCCCCCAGGATCGCCGGTCGTTGATCCATAACACCAATCCGGTCTGCCGTACATGAGGTTGACGCGATCGTTTGTTGCCCCAGTCCCGGCATGAGGATCAAGTTCATCGGGTTCGTCCAGGGTTTCTCCGTCCATACACCATTCACTTGCGGCACATTCATAAACACCGTTGTCGACCCAACAATCCGTTGGAGTATTAGAAGCATTATAAGGGCACCACCAGCTTTGACCACCATCCACAGATTTAACGACGAATATTTCTTCATTCCAGGTTGGGTAATACCCTAAATCATCACATTCGTCATTGGGTGTACCGACGTCATCGGTCACGATAAAATCGCCTGGATCCGGTCCGCCGATTACGCAGTACATGATGTTGTCATCCCCGGTACTGATTGCCAGTGAAGGAAATACATCCTGCCAGTAAGAACCGCCATTTAGATTGGTCCAACCCCACATATCATCGGTAGATATGACTCTTGAATAATTCCACCCTGTAGGTGTTTGAGGTTCGCCGGGATTCAAAACATAATTCTTATCTATCGTGAAATGGTAAATGCCATTACCGGTATGACCTGTCCAAACACCATCCGGATCAGATGCAATTAAACCGACCAATAAATGCGGATCACCATTTGAATCAACTCTCAGATCAAAATCATAGGTTGCGAAAGGTTGGGTAGCCTGAATAAAACCACCATCAAGGCATTCCCATTCCCATAGGAGATTAAAATCATCGTTTGCCGCCATATAATCAAATGTCGCATCCGGAATGTAATAGTAGTTTGATCCACCCTGTCCACCTGTCCATGTCAACCCATAATCTTCGGTTTTCTTAAGAATGACGGTATGATGGTTTGCATACGGGCTGCCGCCTGTATCTCCATTAAGGAAATATGCAGTGACCGCTGCGAATCCGATACCATCATCATTAATATCGAGGATTCCATTGGATGTGTATGATCCGGATGCATCTCCGCCAACAAGATCATTTACTTCATCAAAAAGTAAAATTTCGGATCCGAAAATGATTGTACCGTCAAAAAAGGCTTCACTGTGAAATAACCAAATATTACCTCTGGTCCAATCATCTGTGGCGACGTTAAAGATGTGTTCATCATTCGCTGCATCGTAGGAATAATCCGGAGATAATACCCAATGATCTTTATTGGAATTCCACAATGCATCAATGATTTGAGGAGATGACCAGGAGCCACCGTCCCAACCAAATTCATCAAAAGCATAGTAAGGTTTTCCCCCATACTGAGAATTACCCTGAGGTCCGGTGTATTCATTCCAGAATACATACGGGTAGTCCGATATACCCAAGGCACTTGGATATCTTCCTAACCTTACTGCCGGATTAATATTGGTGTATGTCGTCCAATTCAGTCCATTCGGTGAATAGGCAGCCCCAATTTGGCCGGCCCCGCCTGATACACCTGCCCACTGACGATAGCCAAATATCCATCCACTTGAAGATACAGACAACGGGCGAGTCGCCGGAATAATTATTCCATAGCCATTCATTGATGAATCCACCAGAGTGGCTTGCAGACCATTTGTTCGGCTGTTGTATTGATAAACAGGACTTGTTTCTGTATTTTGATTTACAACCACTTCCGGAGGTTCAATTTTAAATTGACGCAAAGCGCTGACTTTATAAGGGGTTTTCGTGGCTTCCCCGAATATCATTGCCAGACCTAATACTGGAAGAATAAGTTTTAATCCTTTCATATTTGCTCCTTCGATTGATTTGATTTGTTAATTGAAATTATTTTCATGAATTTTATCTGTTTGTTATTACGAGATTTGATTAAGAATTCATCGAAATGTATCATCGTTCTCTACCAAAACAGTATCGTTTTTTTTTATATTCAAAGTGAGTCCAGTATCATGTTTACCAGTATCACCAGATCTAACACATCCAGAATCGTATCCTCATTCACATCTGCAAGAACGATCTCACATTCCCCGATGTCGGATGGATTATTGATAATGATATACACAGCACGCACCACATCCAACACATCTATAACGTCGTCACAGTTTACATCACCCGGTGTGCAGGTTGAACAATCAGACCCCGTTTCGGGATTATAATATCCAGTTCTTTGGTAGTTACCCCGAAATACATTCCAGTACTGTGTGTCGTTGGCTGGGAATTTTATATCAATATTGATCAGATTTCCGGTTGATCCCAATAAAATCTCCAGATCACCATCCAAATCGGTATCTGAAACCGTCGGAGATCCTGCGAATCCAAATGGGTTAAAAATAGGGAAATACACAAAAGGCGTACCATCCAGGTGATAGACGACCATTTCACCGAGTTCAGTACCACACACAATTTCCAACGACCCATCATTATCCAGATCCGTCAGGACGGGTGAGGTAATAATTGAGCTATTGTGGAAAACTGGCCATCCAGGTAAAGGATTACCGTCGATGTCAATCCCATATATCCCACCATCGTTGGAGGCGAAAAAGATAATATACGACCCGTCAACCTGTTGTACTGCAGGCGAGGTTAAGACATAATCATTTGTTGGAACCGAGAATCTCATAGACCCGTCCTGATTAATCCCATAGAAAGTATTATCCCGGCATCCTTCCAATATAATTTTTCCAAAATCTGTATTCACGACGACTGGAGCAGCTCGAAATTTTTCATTTGCCGTAAATGGAAACCCGGGAGCTACCGAGCCATCATCATAAATTACCCATAAATGATTACTTTCAGTACCGCAGACAATATCCACTTTCCCGTTTTCGTTGAAGTCAGCCAGTGCAACTCCCCTCATCGTTTTTTCTCCAAGTTCATATGGAAATCCGGGTACATCTGACCCGTCAGGATTGATCGCATATATTTTCCCCGGCGAAGAAAAGCTGCCAACAATGATTTCCAGATCTTCATCATCATCGATATTGCCAATTGCCGGGGTTCCCATCAAAAATTGATTCGCGTTGTAATCAACCTGAACAATTTGATCAACAGCATCAAATACAAACAGATGTTTACTTTTGGATGTCACGACAATTTCGATGTGGCCATCACCATCAATATCTGCAGCGGCGGGCGAACCCCACACCTGATTACCCGTAGTAAATGGAAAGATTGGGTTTGTGATCATAGATCCGTCGGGATTTAAAGCATAAACGATACCGGTATAATCACTGAAGTATATTTCATTCTGACCGTCTGAATCGGCATCTATCACAACCGGAGAGGTTTCTACATTCGTTAATGATTCCTCGAGAACATCAATCGGCCAGCCTTCCTGATTCAGAGAGACTTCGATCGAAAAAGGGATATATTGCGTAATGGGATCGCCCTGGGCAGAAAACGTACTGGCTTCTAATACAAAATCAACCTGACCCAACTGGATATCATCGGACAACTCTATTGTGTAGGTGTCAGAAATATTAATTTGAATACTTCCTGCAAAGATATCACCATAATTCGCAGAAGGATCGGTAATCGTGACGCCCGGGTCATCCGAAGTCAGAACTGTAGTTACATTCATGGCATTGATCCAGCCTTCCGTATTACCGATGGTTATCCGCAATTCTGATGATTCGCCGGGATTTAAAACAGCATCCCCATCCCCGGTTATATTGAGAAGACTTTGAGAATAATAGTAAAGGTATGGAAAATTAGAAGCACCGATGGCTTTATGCACATCAACCATGCCCGACCCCAAGTTACCCTGAAGATACTCATCTGTGTTTATTTCGTAAATAACCGGATCCGCGGTTGAGATAATATTTTCCTCAAGTTGTATGTTATCCCATTCAGGATAGTATGCTTTTAAAAGACCAATACAACTTGCAACATTAGGACTTGCCATGGATGATCCGTTCCACGCCTGGTATCCCGTGCCGATAATTGTGCTAAGAACATTTTCGCCAGGCGCACCAATATCGACATTTATATTATATGTCGCCCAGTGTCCCCAGGTCCCGCCGCAGCCCAGCGCGCACACTGAAATGACATTGGTATAACTGGCGGGATATTCTGCAGAATTTAATTCCCCTCCGGAGGCACTACCATTCCCTGCAGAACTGACGATTACCGCACCGTAGGTGTTGTGAGCAGTATTAATGGTGGTTTGCTCATAACTATTATATCCGCCACCGCCCCAGCTCAGGTTTATAATTGTAAATGTACCGGCAAAGTATCCCGCCTTTGCGGCATAGGTAATCCCTGCATAACCATCATTTACAAAGGGATCGGTCGGCTGGTTTTCTCTTGAGCATTTAACAGGCATGATACTTCCGTTAAAAGATGTGGAGGCGATACCTATTCCATTATTGGATGTTGCCGACAATATTCCTGACACATGAGTACCATGCGCCCAGGTTCCGTCTACCTGTACATCTGCTCTTGGATAGGGATCGTTATCGTCTGCACCGGAATACCCAGAGTTGTCCCACCCCAAAATATCATCTGTATACCCGTCTCCATCATTATCCTGGTTGTCAGTGAATTGAGAAGAAGACGTCAATGCATCCCGAAGGTTGATACTTCCATCATTATTTGTATCCAGGTTATTTAAAACCAGATAATCCAATACTTCAGTCGCAGTGACGTATCCGTCATTGTCGGTATCTACAACCGTAAACAACGATGTGGGAATCTCATTTTGATTAATCCAAATACTATGTTGCAGGTCAGGATGAGTGATATCTACTCCGGTATCCACAGAAGCGAGCAGGACATGCCGGTCACCGGGAATCTGCCCGTTGGCAATATCCCAAAAATTCCATGCCAAATCCGCTCGGACTGCAGGCATTGAGCACTGTTGGTTATAATTCGGATCGTTCGGCTGATAGTAAGGTTTTCTCATCATCTCAAATTCAGAGGAATAAATAAAGGGAAACTGTGTAATGGCTTCTTTTGCAGCGATCATAAGAGATCGTGAGTCTTCAGGAAGGTAAACCCGGTAAATCCGGTTCAAATAAATATCCCCATCTCTATCCATTTCGGTCGCATAGGGTATCCAGGGTTCAATATTTGAAATTTGATAAGACTTAAAAAAAGAGTTTAACTCAATGTTATCAACAATAAATCCATTAGAGGACCGTGAGATTTGAAGGGGCAGAATTTCATGTTTTAAACAAAACAGAAATGTATGGTCAAGGGTATTGGCAGCCTCCCCAAATGCAAATACAACAAGACCCGCTAAGAGTAAAATTGTTTTTATTCCTCTATTCAAGGTAAATGTCATTATTCAGCCTTTGCTTGTATCAGCCGCCGTCCGTAAGACGAAGGAAGGCGGCTGATATCAATATTGATTTAATTTCCCATTATGTAGTTAACCATTCCCACGATATCAAGAACATCGATGCTGCCGTCTTCGTTGTAATCCGCGGCACAAGCTTCATCATCGGACGGAGTATCTGATCCCATGATAAAATTAACGATAGTTACGATATCCAATACATCGATGTTGGTATCCATATTCACATCGCCAAGGACACAGGAAGAAACTTCCCCGCTATCCAGGAAAATTCTTAACATCAGGTTACCACTGATCCCAATACTTGACAAGGGCTCCCAGGTGCCTGAAGCGCCGATGCGGAAATAGGTACGGCCTGCATCGGAATCTGTATCCAGTCCAAAAGGATTGGTTGAGGTAAATTCACGAACACCGAGCCAGAAGTCGCCACTTACCACGATCCCCAGGGAAGACAGATCGTAGTCATTCCAGCCATTTGTTGCACCGGTGATAATCCAGTGATTGATTTCGGTACCAGGGATTCCTCCGTTGTCGTTCCATAAATAGAGGTACATCGCGCCACCATCCCCGATTTGGAACCATTTTGCGCGAACCACATCTTCTCCTCCTGCAGCGGCCGTAAATCGTACCGCCGTATAATTCCCGGAACCATTATGCCAACCCACTTCTGAAGAACCGTCATCATAATAAACCTCGTGAACCGTACTGGATTGTGGCGTAATCTCAATCGTTTCTGACATTTCGCTTTCATCACCCCCGGGAAATACCGCGGTAACACCGTACACATAGGTGATATTATTTGATACGTCAAAGTCACTATATGAATTTACGCTTAACCCGGATGCTATCATTCCGCCGTCCCGGTAAACATTATAGGTTGCATCGGCGCCATACTGGGTAACATTGGCGCGAATTCCCCATTCACCGTCATTTAAAGCGCCCCCGGAACCATCAACAATATCCGCCCATGTATCCCATGATCCCCCCAACAAAACCATACTATGGTCACTGGGAGCGGTCACGTCTAAGGCTGCAGAAATCGTTGCATTAAAAGAAACTGCGAGGATAAATGCACTGTTCATTTCCCAATTGAGGGTAAAGTCATTCCAGCCGGTACTCATGTTAACATCCATTTGATATGCGGGAGAAGTATTAAAGAAAGCGCCGACCTTTGGATAGGCTGCTATGACTACCGGTACGGAAGTGCTGTTCACATTGTAAAAGGAGGCTGTGTTTATTGTGGAAGGTCCGACGATATTGAAATGGGCACCGGCATAGGCGGTCCCTTCCCCATTGATAATGATACCGTCATTGGGATTAAAATTATCATTATCAAAAACCAGATCATCTGTTCCGGTATAGTTCATGTCGTCCCAGGTTATAAAGACTTCACCATTCAAAGCTTCGCCCGTCAATCCGGTTGGAGCCGGCGGAGCGCCGAGTTCTTTATAGATCTGAAAATCGTCAATAAACAAGCCACCGCCATTCCCGCCATCATCATTATCATCGTAAATTGAAACGAATTTAAATTTAATGGTTTTCCCTGCAAATTCGTTCAGGTCAAGGAATATATTACAACCCGTGCAGAAAGGATACCCGGGAAGATATTCTTCCCATCCGTAGTGGCCGGGGCGTGGATCATTATCGTCTCCGCTATAGTCATAGAATTGATCTACCCAAACCAGTCCCGTGGGAATCATCAGATCCACATCGTCCGCATTTGAACTGAAGATTTCAGCGCCGGATCCATCTTCAACCAGCACATCATCGATAAAAAAACCGATCAGCAAAGGATCGTCGATCACGGAATAGGCAGGGTCAGAACCCATCGCAAATCTAATGATGACGTCCATTCCGGTGTATGCATCCAGATTAAAAGTCACATTATGCCAGCCCTGTTGACCGCCCCACCCGGGAATGTAGTCAGGTTCTCCATTATATACCCAGCCATAACCACTGGTAAAGTCATAGGGGTCTGAACCGGTGAGGATATCCCAGGTTGCACCGCCATCGGACGAAATACGAACATTTGCCGCATCCCATCCATCAATAAAGTGCCCGGACACACCGCCTGCGCCCGCGGGGTCTTCCAACCCCCATTTGAGTTGTGCGGACAATGTCGTACCAGTGGAAGGGATTGTGATCATTGGTGAGTCCAGAAATTGTAGCCATCCGTCCAGATATCCATTATAATCTTCATATCCGCACCAATAAGAGTCGCCTTCATATGCATTAAAAGATGATGTGTGCCATGCCAGCGCGTCTACATCGGCAAGGGATATTCGGTAGTAATCTTCCAGGAAATTATCTCCGTCTCCATCGGAATCCACCTGGTCTTCAAAAAGTGAGAAACCGAATCGAATCACTTCATCGTCACCGACATCGGGAAGTGTAACTTCGGGTGAAAACAACGACCAACTGCCCAGATTTTCACCATTTGGCGGATTGGGCGAGTTAAAGCTGTGTGTCGGGCTGTTAAATTCGGTTTCTGTGGTTTCCCACCACCCTTCAGTCGGCCAGTCTGAAACGTCACCTTCAAAGTCCCATTCATACAGAATCACGGTTTCTCTGGAGGGGTTAATCCGAAGATCGTTTTGATCTATACGTACGGACTGTCCGGATTGAAGTGATTGAAGCGAACTGACGGAATTTTTCTCAATTCTGACGTCCCGGCCTAAAATGAAGGCAAAGCTCACAATTGAAAGCACTAATAATTTCCTAAACATGTTTTTATTTCTCCTTAACTGATTAATTAGAGACATAAGTGAATTCAAATTTTAGTTTCTTTGATTGCACAATTATGCGGTTCTTATTGTAACAAATTGTTAAAAATTAACCCAATTTCCATTTTTATACCTCAAAACTCAACTCTCAGGCCGTACTGGCTTGTATTATCCAAAATTCCATAGTTTACAAATGCATAGTCTATTCCGATTTTAATTCCTGCTGCAGTCATATTCACCCCGACTCCGGCACTTAACCCGGCAAATGGATAGGTTTCAGCGCCCGCATCCCGTCCGCGCATCCCGGTATCATGATCGATATGGTAGCCCAGCCGGGCAAATGCCAACTCATTCCAGGCATATTCTACGCCGATGCTGCCTGTGACGATATAATCATTTGGATTCATTCCATCCATCGCCAGCGTGAGCCTGTTTGTTGCGTTTTTGGCAATTACCCCTTCGGGTCCCATGAGATCATTCTTGATCCCCAACCTGAAAACCCTGGGCAGGGGAAACGACTGAGTCACCCGGGCGACATTTCCACCGGGATCGATATCTTCCGGAACGGTGACATCCAATCCTTCACCGTGATATTGAATCTCGGGACCAAAATTACTAACAGACATCCCTAATACCGTACCAAAAATACCGGTTTCAAAGATGGATCCAATATCGATTGCAACGGTTTGGGCGTAGGTCGTATAAATATCTTCCCGGATATATTTTAGCGTAAGTCCGATATTTAAGCGATCGGTCAACACGGTTGCATATGTCAATCTGAAAGCCAAATCTCGAACATGATAATCTTCGCCGGTGCCGGTCTGATAGAACTCATTTGTGACGCCAATCGGTCCTGAATCTAACGTAAATAAATGGAAACTGATGAACTTCGTAGCACTGAGAGGAATCCCATATGCCAGGACATTATGAGAAATTCCTGCAACGTAGTTTACTTTGGAATAGTAGGAATCGTTGGTTTGAATAAACGCCAGGCTTGCGGGATTGTATGCAATACCCTGAACTCCGACTGCGGCTGCAACTTGTGCCCCTCCCATCCCAATTGCCCGGGCACTGGTTTCCAGTTTTAACCAGTTTTCAGCAGCGCTTCCAACTTTGGTGACCACATTAGGGATATTGATATTCTGTGCGACAGATAAGGAAAATATGAATAAGCTTGTCAGTAGATATTTAATATTTTTCATGATTTTTCGTTCTCCTATCGTACAATCGCAAATTTGCCGATATGTTTTTTGCCATCAGCTTCTACCGTATACAGATATAACCCGGGGGCGACTTCTTGATTGTTGACGGTTCTCAGATTCCAGAATTCTCTTCCGCTGTATTCATCGTTATGATCAAAAGCGATCACTTTTTCGCCACTCACCGTAAAAATGGTGATCGTACAATGTTGGGGTAACCGAATAAACTCTATCTGTCTCAGGAAGCCGGTTTCATTAAACGGGGATCTCACAATATAGGGATTGGGTACGACCCGAATGTCTTCCAACTCCTGTTGGGTGACCTTGTGGGATTTACCCAGTTGAGACATGTCTGCGTACCACGAATCTCCATCCTTATAGAACTTATTTGTACGGACAATGAGATAATCCCCATTTTCCCAGGGATACTGAGTGATCCAGGGATTATCACTGACCCCGTCCCCATCGTAATCGATAAAATTACCGGGTATTATTGGTCCGGTAATATCTATTGATGCATACCAAATCATCCCCTGATTATAGACATAATCTCCTTGAGAGTATACCATTCCTGGGGAATAAATATCCCAGTCAATACCCGGGAACGACAGCACAAAATCAAACAGAATTCGTAAATTCCAGGTCGGGTAAGGTAAATCAGAACCATTTTCTCCTAAATGAAGGGAATCTCCTTCTAATATAACTTTTTCGTTCACCGTCCATTTACAATCTTTATAACCTGTATTTGTCGTATCCACATCGGCTGCACCCCCGTAAATACCCCGGTCATTCAACGATATGCCAACCTCCTTACCCGTCATAAGATTGGTTACCTTAAAGGGCAGATAGGTGGGTCTGCTTTGACTACAACCACTGGTGGGTGAAACACTCATCGCCGCAGTAATACCATGGTCTGCAAATTCTACCTTGTAATCGTAATTGAGTCGTCGTGCATATTGAGTATTATTATAGTATGAAAATTCAAGAAAGACAGCATTTTTCAATGAATCGTCTGCTGAATACCATTCGACTCCGGCAATGGGATCGAATTCTGATGGTGCGCTGAGTAAAGAATAGGGCATATTGTCAAAACGGAATCGTATCCCGTCCGTAAAATCACTCCAATTATTTTGATAATCATCCGTATCGGAATTAACAATGGGATATTCAAGCAGGTAATTTGGCAAATACAAAATATTGTTGTCTACCGTTGCACCCGGTAAATCCATGAAATAATCCAAACTGTCTGTTGGTAAATCGTCCACCGGAACACCTGAGACACTCGATGGGTTCTGCTCAACAATATCGGATACCGCATAGCCAAATAATACGGGATTTTCGGTTCTCAAACCAAAATAGGTATCTGGATTTCCCATATCGGTTTGAACTTCGAACCGTAGAATTTTATCGGATAATTCCTGTTCGTTGACGATCGTATAGTACTTCTCAAAATTGCCTGTAGTCCCGTCATTGGGAATAATAAATTCTGTGGTGTTTGTAGCATCGGGAAATGTAATATTACTGGCGTGATATCCCGGGATCACCGTCACAAAATTCGGGTCAAAGATTGTGGTTCCTTTCGAAGTTTCAATGCTGGGATATCCCCATGGTGTAGACCAGTGGTTGGGGTTTGAATCGGAGTAGGTAGTATCAGGCGTATATGTGCCATCCCCGTTATCTACCCAATTAATGGTGTAGTCTGCCTCAACACCCATATCGTATGACGTAACAGAATAGGTATATTTGATACCGTCAACAACATTGGTATCGATGTAGCTATGCCTTAAACCGCTATTCGTACCAAGATTTATCCAGAGCGCCAATGAATCGATTCCGGCAATACTGATGCCTCTTTGTTCCCCCGCACCGCATTGATCGTTCGTGAAGATACAATGGGTGATATCCTGATTTTCTGTCAGGTCATATTGTGCCAACGGGTGCCAGCCCACATGAATCCCGTCATAATCGAATATTTTACCTTCTGCTCCGCCCCACGTCAGGCCACCGTCCGTGCTCTTATAGACACGGTACCCTTCAAAATCAGAATACTCTGTGACGACATCTTTTGAAGATTCTGCTGCATCATCCCAGGTGAGTGTGACTTTATTATGGTCAAGGGCTGCAAAAACGCGGGGTACTGCAGGTGGCGTATATCCCTGGTAATGAGAATTATACATAATTTGACCAAACCTGGCGTTTTTAATAATATCATTTTGGTTTTGTCCAAAGATGATCGTGAATGAAAAGGGAACTTCTTCACCTACCTTCAGATCAAAGGGACCGCAACTCATAATAAGAACACAGTCCAGCCCCTCTTCTCCCTCAGTAAATTCGGGCGTTAACATGAGACCATTAATGGAATCAAAATGAGGATTCAGATCATTATCTGCATCCGTGTCGGGATAAGGGGTATGAAAAAACCATTGTTTTTCATTTAAGCTGATATTTGTCGTATCACCGGTCATCAATTTAAATTGAATTTCTTCTTTATTTTGCGCTTGAGGTCTTCCGCGTTCTCCGGCACAACAGTTCTGGTTGGTTTCGGTTTCTACCACACCGGGACGGTTATACCAGTCAAACCAGTGCCAGTCCGTCATCTTTAATGGTTCTCCGGGATAGATATCAATAATCCCATCCTGATCCAGATCAACGGAGGAAGTGGCTAAGGGTGAGTCTAATAATTGAACGCCAACGATCCCGATATCCGTGGCGCCGTTACTATTCCCGTCATAATCATAGATCATGGCCATACTGATCGATAGTGAATCGTCCTGAACTTTAAATCTTTCCCAGTAATATTCCATGAAATCATCTGTGTTAGAATGCACTGATGTATTTCCGCTTAATGTGGCAGACACTGCATCCGCATCAAAATAAAATCCCAGGGAAATATTTTTATAA
Source organism: uncultured bacterium (assembly GCA_964409335.1). Classification (GTDB taxonomy): domain Bacteria; phylum Fidelibacterota; class Marinisomatia; order SCGC-AAA003-L08; family JACNLC01; genus JABMOW01. Next base: position 17,031 of record CAYPCW010000033.1, on the reverse strand, counting down.
TTGAATCCTCTCCCCCGGTTGATTTTTGTTCCGTCGGGCATGATCATTCCTTCACCGGTAATCTGGTTGCCAGCTTCATCGGTTACAGGGTTGTTGTTTCCATTTGCATCCCGTTCAAATGCCTGAAAGTCTCCGCTTTCATTTCTGACTTTAACCGTGACAAATAATATATCTTCAGCATAATTCACACCATACGAATGGGCTTCCGCCATGACTCTCAATCCCATAGGGTACCCGGTCTGATTATACTCGGTCCCCGTAGAGTTCACCAAATTACCGCGGTGTGCCCATCGGTCGTCAAATTCCATATAAACATCAGTATCTGAAATGAACCGGCCAGGAACGGTTTCCCAGCAGTCCGGGTCCTTTCTGGATCCATTACAGTCGGGTAGATCAGGATCGAAATCTTCCGCCCACCACCCGGGCCAGAAGGGCTCACTTTCCCCGGTATCTTCGTTGATTCTTTTTGGCCAGGTTTGTGAGTAACTGCTGTGGGCAAGAAGCGGATAGGAGTCCGTCGGTCCCGTTAACGGAACGCCATAAATATCTACATCCCCAAAGATATTGCCTGTCGTGACCTCAGTATCGTGAGTATTCAACCGTGCTTTATTTGCGGCATGCCAATCGGTATTGGTACTGGGACTCCATCGGGTGAACCAGGATTCATTGACGTTTGCGCCATAATAATCATAGGTATCATCCGCTGTCCATTCCTCGTTGTCGGGTCCGTACATATACTTATCATATTCATCTGTTCTGATATCAAGCTTTGGTCGATATGCCCAGGGATAGACCAGCCCGATTCCCATTTTTTCGTTGGGGTCTCCGTAAGCGTTGGAATTATTGGGGTCCACTCCATCTTCGAGACTGATAAATACCTCATTATAAGCCGTAAATCCCCACTGATTTTTCGAACCGACCAATTCGATATCGTCAAGCGTTGTACCGATCACACCCCGCTCATAAATATCTTCGAATAAGATGGTGACGAAGTTTGTGTCACCGCCTTCGTACCACGCAGAATAGGCATCTTCAGAACACCATACGATATAATTCCCGGCATGTAAGCAATCAAACCATTCATAGTTTGAGGAATAGTCTTTCCCGGGTACTCCCGCAACAAAAGCAACATGGGGCAGATAGGAGTAACTCCCCCATAACCCCGCAGGAAGACCAGTAAACCCGTTGCTGGTATAGTCCCCCCATTGGATAAAATTCCCGTAATTAAATACCGCACTCTTCACCTTACCATTCAACAAGTATCCCTTTGCACGGTCATTCATCGGGTTTGTGGGGAAGGGGTAGTCGCCCACTTTTGAAAGACCATTTTGACCTGCATTAAAATTCTCTTCCACCCCCAGAATTGTGATGGGCTCTGCGGATAATAGGATTGCAACAGTCAAAATCAGGCTGATTATAATTTTTTTCACTTTATTATCCATATTAAATTATTTGAATTCTATTTGTGTAAAGAAATTGATCTCTCTCGGTGAATTGTAATACCAGGGCTGGTCATAGTAGGACCCCGATTTATCATGAGTCGCATCGGGGAGACCCACATATTTCAGATAATATTCACCCGGGTCGTCAGCTTTGCCTGTCAATGGCCATACGTCGATTGGATTTTTCATATCAAACACATTATATACGTTCAGCCCTAAAGATAGTCTGTAACCTGAAAACTTAATATACCTTGATAAAGACAAATTAATATTTTGGTATGACGGTGATCTTTTTGAATATTTATTCTTTAAATCTAATTCAGGTTTGTCGCCATTCCATTTATAGGGTGTATAAGGGGCGCCGGATTGATAGAATCCGGTTAAACTGGCATTGATATTATAGGGAAGCCGGGTATAGAACGTGAGTGTCAGATCATGAGTTCTGTCGAATGGCATCAGAAATTCCTGAGACGGGGCGGTTCGTGCATCGCTCCCGATGGATGCCCAGTCATATTCGCTGTTAGCTTTGGCTACCGAATAGGTATACTGTAACAGGGTATTTATCAGCATTCCCCGGTTTTCAAGGGTAAAATCAAATCCTTTTGCACTACCGTAATCTCCGTTCGAAAATACTTCATAGTTGTATACGCCGCTCTGAAATGATTTTGTCGTGGACAGCTGATCCATATCTCTCACCCATCCGGCTAACTGAAATGCCCAGTTTCGGTTAACCTGGATATTAAACCCAAATTCGTACTGCTGGGTTCGGGATGCATTCATAGTTGCATTTCCCAGCAGCCCTTCACTTTCTTCAAAGAGGGTTTCAGGATCTTCCAACCGGTTGGTATTCAGATATACGTTCTGATAAATAGGGGTTTGGTAATAGATTCCATAATTAAATGTAAATGTGGCATTGTCCGTAATTACGTGGGAAAATCCCAGTCGCGGACTCACCTTAGAAAACCAGTTGGCATCGGTAAAAAGTACTCGCTGATGCGCGTATCCGGGCGTGGTCGATGTCGGTTCGCCCGGATCTCTTTTTCCATTTTCATTTGAATCCCGATAGTACCATGGGAGATTCGGAGAGGCATTTCCTGATGAATCCGCCCAAATCTGAGTATTATAATTAACCATATCCACGCGGATACCGGCGTTAATGACCATCCAGGGTACTTCGTAAATATTCTGAATGTATAAAGATAATTCTTCAGGCTCGCGGAAGTTATCCCATTTGCCGTTTTTATTGGCATCTTCAAAGGGTTCCCCATGGTCCCACTGATGGTTTCCTTCTCCCTGATCAGCTCCCGGGTATTCCGGATCGACGGGCAATAACCCGTCCGGTCCGGTATCGATAAAATATTCTGCGAAACTCTGGGTAAAGGCAGAACTGCCTTCCCACGGATTTTTCACTTCAAAAAAGTTCAGGCTATGAAGTTTGTAATCAAAACCGGTTTTGATTTTCCACAGGTTCGTGATCTGTGAGGTACCATCGATTCTTGCTTCTTTTGTCACTGCGCGTGAGGTGCCGTAAAATCTGTCACTACCCCCGAATGCACTTCCTTCGTTCCAGCCATAAAAATATTGAGACGATACCCATTGGAGCCAGGACGGAATGTTCCCCGTCGGGAAGACCCCATAATGATTGATGTAGGGGTCAAGACTGATATCCAGCACATTATTATTATAATCCAGATACGGCGTATAATCTTCATACATATCCGGCGTAAGCCAATAACTGTTGTCCCGATATTTTGAACTTTGAGTTTTTTCCGGACCATTCCAAACACCATCAAGTACGCCCGAATTAGTACCGTCTTCAAATGGTTCTCCCGGATCCCATATACCATTATGATTTATATCTGTAAAATTTTCAGCAGATCCCCAATTATATTCACCGGGTTTAGCGCCAAGGTGCCATCCTGTCCGCTCATCCCGCATTGTATACCGGACTGTATCGCCATTATCAGATAACGTATAGGGGATAATGGTAGCATCATATGGATCTGATGCGGCGTTTCCCGGACCTGCCGGATTGCGTGATTCATACCAATCCGGAAATCCATCGCCATCACTGTCCTCCCACCGGACGCCCTGGAACTGATCCTGAACAAACCGGGACACCCTGACGGTGTAAAATGTTTTACTGGTCAGGGTTTGATTAAGCTCAAATGTATAGCGATCTGTATCCCTGAATAGTTCGTTCTGCCCCAAATCCCAATACATATACCTGGGGTTGAAGCCTTGCCGGTGTGCGCCGACAGTCCAGTAGGAGAGATTTAATCTCATTTTTGCCGTCGGATTAAATGATAATTTCCCGAACACGTCCCAGGTCTTATCAAATCCAAAGCCACGAAACCCTTTAACCTTATCCCAGGGTTGAACGAGGTTTGTCATATTCTGTAAATTCATAGCGTCATTATCTTTATACACAATATCATCGAATTTATAGACCCGATAGTTCTCGCGATTTGTGTACTGACCTGATATCCAGAAATATAATTTTTTTACACCCGGAACCTTCCCCCCTAACCCGGTGACAAAGTCGTTATACCCCCGTAACTCATCATAGCGGGACCCCAGAAGTTGTCCTATCACACTGGAATCATACCTGAACTTTATCGAAAATTTATCGGTGCCCGTATTCGTATGCATGTTGGACACTGCCGACATCGCATCGCCGTATTCTGCATTAAATCCGCCCGGCTGCCAGTCGAATTCGTTCACTGCAAACAGATTCAAGCGGGTACCGTTTCCGATCCCCCCAAAGATCGGATTTCGAATATACAAACCATCAATCAAGTAGGCGATTTCACCGGCACGACCACCACGAACATGTATCTCTTCTAATCCTCGTTCTTCATGATCCGGGATTCCCGACGTACGGCTTTCCACCTTTACGACACCCGACTGGAGGGTATAGAGTTCTGTAATATCCCGAATAGGCAACGCCTCAATGGTTTCTTTGTCCACGGTGATATTTTTTGAGGTTTCCCCTTTTTCCACCAATGCTTTTTCACGGGTTACAAAAATGGTTTCACCTTCGATGGCTTCAGCGGGTAATGCAAAATCCAAAAATAAAGTATTGTCCATCATGACAGCGACATCAGACACCACCTGCCGCTGATATCCCAGCATGGACACCGTAATATCATATGTACCAACCGGTATATTTAAAATAATATATTGACCATCCAAATCAGCCATTGCACCAATTTCGATGGCGGCAAGATACACTTGTGCACCGGGCAGAGGAATGCCTTCAAGATCGGTGACCTTTCCGCGAACAGTGCCATCCGTACTTGCCAACAGTATCGCATTTACAATAATAACAAAAATAATACTTCTCATGAGATAATTTTTCATCACTTTTACCCGGTTAATCGTTGTTCGATGGTAGGCTGACTCTCTGGAAACCGGCAGTTCTTCGGATCTGGTAAGGATCATAGTCCAGCCCCCCTTCATGTCCCAGTGTGTTCAGATTGACGGATTTCATTTGGCCGAAAATGTTTCTCAACAGTCCTCCGGACCCTGAATCAATGTTTCGATATTCTGCCATCTCAAGTCTGGAATATTCTATCCAATCGTTGGAAGTACCCCAGGGTGCATCATTCCAGTGGATATACACCTGTTCTTTGACCATACCGTTATTTCTGGCAAGCCAGGTCACGGTTTTTTCGCCATATTTTATCCCCGGGCCGAGCAACGTCATTTCAATTTGATTTGTGATTTTAAATACCTCTGTAAAGGTGGTGTCTTTCGGACATTTTGAGACAGTTAATATATTTTCGAGAGATTCATTTGCATAACAGACTACCTGATTATTTTCGTTTAAAAATCCCAATACCTTCCTTGCAGGAACCGTGACATTATCGACGGAGACGGAAGAGGATTTTTCAACATAATAAATACCAATATTTGTTGAAATTGTAGTATCCCGGTAAACATATTCGCCATCCCGGAAATGACCACCGGGAGTAAAGTACAGCACTTCATCCACCGTAAAATTTTCAAACCAAAATCCATCTTCAAGAGGCGGGTCGCCTTGAGTATTATTCCAAAATCCCGGGGGTAAAAAATAACTTGGGTGAATCAGTTGGTAGATATGGGAGTTCGCTTTAAAAATATGGTAATCATAATCTTCCTGAATACCCGGTTGGACTGAATTTTCCCATAACCACTTCGATTTTGTCACATAATAGTTGTTGTCATTTGGATTGATTTCCATATTTTCGATAATCTGATTTGAGTATATTGTTACTAAGGAATCAACATTGGACATCTGCTTTGTTCTGACATTGTCAAAATGATTCACATTAATAACTTCCTGGATTATTCTCCCGTCATAGGTGATGACAGAGTCTGCCGGGTCACAACATGTTGAATTATCGTTAAAATCATCAAACAATTCACCCGGATCAAGAATGCCATTGTGCTCTCCCTCGTCGGGTTCCGTCCAGCCCTGATCACGTGGACACAGGTTATCCAGTCCACAGTCATAGAACCATTCCTCTGAATTGATTGTAGAGAGGATTCTGGGATTTGAGAGATCGGGATAATTATCAAATGAAACCACCAAATTATTGGGTTCTAATGTACGGACAAATAATTCATCAGGCTCATCATCGTCCCACATTCCATTTCCCGTATCTACCGTTTCTGCAGGATCCCAGACGCCATTACAATTCATATCCATAAACGGTTCGTCCGGATTATAAACACCATACCCGTTTTCTCCGGGAGAATCCCTGTCTAAGAAGGGCTCAGCCGGGTCTAATGAACCGTTTGCCAAATCATCATAAGGTTCGCCGACGTCATATTGCCCGTTTCCGTTTACATCTGTATAGGGTTCAGCAGAATCTATACTGCCATTGATATTACAGTCCGCATGTTTGTGAAACATCAACGAATCGCTCCCGACAATTTTCTGTTTCATACGAAAAGTAGTGGCAAATAAGCTATCTCCCGAGGAGTATACATAAGATGTGCCAATCCACTCAGACCGGTCAATATAATAGGAGGTATCGCCGGTGGGAAGGGAAACGATGGGCTGCTGATATATCAGTGAGTCGTAGGGATCGGAAAAAGTGATAGTCGTATCCATGCCGTCCCAGTTAGATACAACGGACGTATATCTTTCCAGGTCAAAATCCCAGTACATTTGTTTCAAATGTCTGATCTGGCTTGACGCAATTTCAACGGGTACATTTCTTGTAAAAGATTCATGAAATAGAAGATTCCGCTCTGTGAAACTGTTCCATTCTGCAACGGATGGATGATCTGGCTGATCCAGGAAGGATTCACCCACACTCCATAGACAATCCCCGTTTTGATCCTCAAACTGTTCCCCGTAATTATCCCAAATACCATCGCCGTCAATATCATCGAAACTTTCGGCGTCGTCCCATATCCCATTTACAAAATATTCATAGGTCAGGGGTTCTGCGGGAGTCCAGACGCCATCGCCATTCCAGTCTGTAAATTCTTCATCATCATTCCAAACGGGAGTTCCAGGGGCGTTTGTATTCAGATTGGTAAAAGGTTCTGCGGGAGTCCAGACTCCGTCGCCGTTCAGGTCGGTGAATGGTTCATCCGGATTATATTGCTCATGTGGATAATATATGTCTTCGTATGGTTCGGCGACCGGATCATATTCCCCGTTGCCGTTCAGATCGCTAAAGGTATCACCGCACTCCGCTTCAAATGTACCTTGGTCGCCGCAATGGTTGTATTGATAATAACCCGGGAAAATTTCCACTTGATTACAATTACACCCAGGCCAGGGCTGTGGGAAAAAACTGTTATATTTGTCTGTGAACGGTTCAGCGGCATCCCATACCCCGTCTCCATCTAAATCTGTAAAAGGTTCATGGGTGGTATAACCGCCATCGAGATTGACATCGGTATAAGGTTCAGTAAAGTCATATTGGCCATTTCCATTCAGGTCTTCATAAGGTTCATGGGGATCCCAGACGCCAAAATTAATATATTCGTTAAAGAGGGGTTCTTTCGGGGTCCAGACTCCATCATTATTCAGGTCCGTCCAGGTTTCTGCATCATTCCAGCGGCAGTCCCCGTTGATATCATATAAATGTTCTGTCCCTGTCCAATACCCATCTCCGTTAAGGTCTGTATAGGGTTCACCGGAATCATAAAAGCCGTTATTGTTAGAATCGGTAAAGGGTTCGCCAATGTCCCAAAATCCATTGCCCTGATCAATAAAAGGTTCACCCGGATCGTACAGTCCATTATTATTCAAATCGGTAAAGGGTTCACCCATTTCACCTGGTGCGATATTGAGCAGATATTCGGGAAATGTTCGGAAATTCAGAGTGTCAGTTGTGGAATTAAATAAAATAGGCTGATTGATTTTACTCCTGTCCCACCTGTAAAACTTGACGTTAATATCTTTTTCAAAATCGTAAAAGTACTCAGAAGCACTCCCGATGAAATGATCATTTAAGGCCGGGTCATTAAGAGTGTTATTCTGACCAGAATTATTATTGCTGTTTTCCACGGGATTTTCACAACCGTTGACGGAGAGCAGTACGAAAAATAAGGTAACAAATGCTGTGGTTTTTTTCAAAATAATTCCTTGTTTTTTATTTAGACAATACATTGAAAAAAATTGAATTTTTCCCATTCCGTTGATCGTTTTTCGGTTTCGTAGTCATACTTATTTATTGTTGATTAAATTGACTGATTGATGATAAAAATAAACCTGTAAAAATACCCTCAACCTTTTCAAAGATTCAACAGAAAACAGATTCCAAAAAAGTGCTGCAATCCAATAATTCATATGAATTATCAATTTATTATCAATGTATAAAATATCATAATTCATCTCGTCTTCTCAATCGCATCCAGTTTCTTTTTTAAATTTGGATAACTAATTTTTAACCTTAAAATTAAGTCGTCTCTTTTTGACCCATAATGTAATACAATATACTTCATTACTTCTTTTTCAAATTGCCGGAGGATTTCATCCCAGGTTAGATTTTTATAATACCCAATATAACTTTGAAGCGCATCAAGGGTATTCATATCTTCGGATTGATGAATATTCTTCCTGAAATCGGGGATTTTTAATCCGGCAGCGCTCAGTTTTTGTTGTTTTGCCTGAAAATTTGATCGCTTGAGGGATAAAGTCTCAAGCATTTCCATGACAGAATGTGAATTGTACTTGTGGTAAACGATGACATTATAGGAAAATAAAGTAATGATCTCATTCCAGGTTTTACCCAGAGCGAATGAAAATACCCTATCCGTCGGTGGATTTTTCGTCCTACCCTCCGGAACATAATATTCTGCAAAATAACTGATGTACTTTTCGATGACGCCCCTCATAGCTTCTGAAATATTGATCCCGTCTCTGAATATGAGCATCGATTGTTCATAGCCTAGTTTATAAAAAAATTTTGCCTGCGACACCGACCCTAAATGCTCTTCATATATCTCACCGATATGCAATGTGTCCTCCGGGATATTCATCAATACCCCGTGATCCTGACACAGGGTGAGGGATCGCAGCCAGAAAGTAAGTGCATTATCATACTCTCCTAAAGCTTCATACACGAGGGCAATATTTTCAAAAACCAGGCTTTTCTGAAAAGAATCATCACAATCGGATATCCCTGTCAATACTTCCAGAGCTTTTTGAAAATTCTTCTCGAGATAATATAAATAACCACGGTTACTTTTAGCCGTGATCATCAGACATTCCGAGGGCAGGTTTCGGATGATCTCCTCAGCATGGTTAAACTGTTCATGCGCTTTATTAAAGACCTGTTTGCTTGCGAAAATTTCCCCCATTCTGAAATATGCCATCGTCTCCAGCACGGGTAATTTTTCGGTTTTAAAAATATCTGCGAACTGAACCAGTAGGCGGGGGTCATCATTTTTAGCGGCTTCAATCGTCCCAAATTGATAATCGATAATGAGGTTTATCTCGGGAGATGAAGCGAGCAATTTTGCAATTTTCAATGCGCTTAGATAGGCTGTATGATCATAAACAATTCGATAAAACAAAGCGCTTTCATAATAAATAAATGCGAGGACGTCGTTCTTTGTCACATCCTGAAACGGTAAGAACTGAAAGGATGGCCGTTTGTGCAGCTCCTGTAATTTTGCCAAACCCCTGGAGATTCTCCCTGATCGTACATGATCCTTTACACTTTTAATGATTGCAATTTCCTGATACAGCGGACTTAACTCTTCGGTCCCGGATAAAATATCCGGGGATACACCGGAGGAATCCAGGTATCCCATATGACTGATCCGAAGCAATATCAGATTAAGCGGGGAAAACTGCAAAGTCTTATGAAACTAAATGGCGGGTGATAACCAATTGACTACGGTTCAACGGGATAATTGGTGGAATCGGTCCCTGCAGCATATCCATTTTTTGGATTAAATCCGCTTCGGGGCGCTGTTATTATTTCAAGGTTCTCCCGGGTCAGATACAGTTCAGAAGATGAGACTAAGTCGTATTTCGTAAGAGAATCCGAAAAAACAGAGGGTTCATCGGATTGTGACCCGGATGTGACCTCCGATTCGGGCTCCGTGAAGCCGAGCGGTGAGTTTTGTCCACAGGAAACGATCATCAAAATTATAAGAAGCGTCGAAGTGATCATAAATGTGCGGTACATTTGATTTCCTTTCTTACCATTTTTACCGACAATAATATATTATATGATGATTGTCTTGCACAATATTTTTTTTTATTTTGGAATTATTTTGTTATTATGAGCAATATATTTTAATATTTTCACCGATCTCATGAAAACATATTGCCAATTGACATTCGTAACCGGTTTGAACAAAAAGGGGAGCCTGTTCAGCTCCCCTTTTTGTCATCGAATGATGGAATTCGTTATTTCATCATGATCATTTTACGGGTGATGGATACGCCGTCACCCTGCATCGTATAGATATACAGCCCGGCGGATACAGAAGTACCATTTTTATCCATTCCATCCCAGACCACGCTATGATATCCGGCAGGAGTCTCGGCCTGGCTAACCAGGTTCCTGACCTCTCTACCCATGATGTCATAGACGCTGATGGTGATCTTTGCATCATGTGGCAGGCTGAATTCAATGGTTGTATTGGGATTGAACGGATTCGGATAGTTCTGATCCAGACTGAACTGCGTGGGTACAGCGGTGTCATTATGAACAATCAGGCTCCCGGTTGTCAGAGGTGACATCCCAAAATACTGTCCGTCAAGGTCAGCGGTTACCCGAAGTTCGGCATTTCTGCTCTTACTCCACAGTCTGAACTCGATGGGATCGCCTACCTGATATCCGGGGATATCCATTCCAAACTGGTCATACGCACCCCATGCGGTAACCGGAAGGGCTCGATCGATCACTGCAATCCGGGTCGCCCCCACCAGGGTTCCGTTTGCATAGACGGCAAGTTCATCACCTATTGTGACTTCACCCTGAATGTCCGTTATAACAATCGGCTGAACAATACCGGTCTTCACAACATCGTAATGTTCAGATACCAATGCGGGCTTCAGTGCTTCCCATTCACTTGCTGTGACACTTGCCAGGCCGTTATCAGCCGGATAGGAGAATTCAACCGGTATTGAGCCGCTGAGGAACATTACATATCCTTCTCCCGGTACCAGTGTCGTCAACAGGTGAATGTTGTACGCAGGTACATAAAACTCACCTGAGTCATTCACAACGACTAAAATATCGTCGTCGTACGGTCCGAAAGCGACGGATGCATCCATTTGTGCGTCTTTAAGATAGGGGATCAGATCATTCATGAACGGATTCACCGTAAACGGCGTCGTTGGATCAACCTGAGGACCTGTAATTTCAACCTGAATTGAGGACCCGCCGACTATGAATGAGGAGTATCCCTGGTGATTATCAAAATCCCCAATCTGATTAATATTATATTGTGGTACATAAAAATCGCCTGAATCATTCTGCAGAACCAGCACCCCATCACTGAACAGGGTTTCAACACCCGGATCAGGTGCCATCACATAGGATGATATAAGATTATTCATGTACGGATTCATTTCAATCGGTTGAGTAACATCCGTGACAATTTCCAGGGTTACGGCGGTAATGATCTGTCCGAATGTACCGTTCCCGGCAGAATAAGTAGCCGTTGCATTATACTCCATACCATCGGCGGCACTGAAGTATTTGAACACAATCGGGTTACCCTCAACATATCCGGGGAATTGGGCACCGCCAATATCGCAGTAATCAATTGACCCGACGGCGCTGATGGGGAGTTGTTCTTCAGCCCAAATACCTGCGCCGACCAGTAATTCACCAATGTCGTTGGAACAGTCACCGAAGTTCAGGATCGCATTGGCATCAAATACGCCGATTTCATCACAAGGTCCGACTTCAATTCCGGATACACCCTGGATAATGACAAGTGAATGCACGCCGGTATTCCCGGGAAGTTCTGAAAAATGCTCGAGGAGACACCCGGCTTCGGGCGTGGTGGCACACAGTTCATTGGACTGCCCGGTTTCTGAACTGTCTTCCAGTACTGCCGAAACGGTATAGCAATGAGTTTCTGCTGTTCCCAACCCGGTGTCTGAATACGCATACAGCCCGGTTACCGAATCGTGAAGGCTACCATCGCGATAGATGTTAAAGGTGATCTCGTAAGGATAGATACAACTGCCATCGTCTATTGATGCCTCAGGATTATAATTCAATGCCATAGGATCTGAGCATCCATAAATTTCATAGATGCAGCTCCAGTCATCCATCGTGGCTTCAGGATTATAATTCAGGGCAGCAGGATCGGTACAGCCATAGACATAGGTGTCACCGAGACAGAATGGGTCACCGGGATTAACATCCAGAGGGTTTCCAACACCATCAGCGAAAATCGGTGAGCTGATACTGAAGCACCCGGTATCGCCGGTAATTGCAACATTGGCATATACCAATATTTGATCACCCACGGGTATGATGGCACCGGTAAGGGAGAATCCGAGGATCAACCCGCTGGTGTTGGTAGATATCATGAATCCGTTTGCCCATGCAGACCCGCCGCTGGCGCTGACAAGAGAATATCCGGCAATGTCGGATCCCACGATAAACTGGAAGCCGGCGACCGGTTCGGTATTCGCCATACGAATTGCCAATTGACCATCCTGGAAACTGTATATGGACAATTCAACCGTTTCACGGTTTCTGGAAGGTGCGTCGAACGTCCACTCGATGTCGATCTGACCCTCAGAAGCAGTGGCGCTGGTTAAGACAGGCGCTTCAACCGGGACAACCTCCTGAACGGTAAACATACCGCACTCAGAAGACCCGGGAACCTGGAAACCACCGGTATCCGACAAGATGATCTGTGACAGGCAGTTTGTTGCCGCGCCTTCAGCCTGACCCTCGGCAGTAATTGTCATGATGGGTCCTTCACCCAGTTCGATGACCCCGCCGGTAAAACTAAACCCGATGATAACACCGGTTTGTGGACTAAATGAAATCGACCAGCCCTCCGTTCGATCGGTGGGTACAACGGATACCATCTGTGCAATATCCGGATCAAATGTCAACACAAACTGGAATCCGGCAATGATCGTTTCAAGGTTTGTCAGTGAGATGTCAAAATCACACATCCCGCCAACATCACAGGTAGTATCCCCGACATAGAGCGTACTGGCGCCTTGCGGATTCACGGTAACGATGGAACTGTGACCAAAGGTTACGATAAGGTTGCCGAGGGAATCACCCATATATACATCCATGTAGTCAATGGCAACGTCTGTCTGATTCAGAATGTTGGGTGATGCACTATATGTCAATATCAGGATAGGACCTTCACCGGGTTCAATGACTTCACCCGCCAGGTTAAATCCGACAAAGATCACGGAACCGTCGGGCTGAGTATTGAATGAAACCTGCCAGCCTTCGGTCCGGTCAGTCGTCGCAAATGACAACATATCCAGAATATTCGGTGTATCGACGATAGTAAACTGGAATCCGGCTACGCCGATAAGGTTGGTCAATGACACGGCATAGTCCGCAGACGATCCGGCCATCATCGTCCCAGATTCGAAATAGAGATGAGAAATAAGATCCGGATCCACCACTGAATCACAAATCGTGTCGGTAGGATTGGATTCGCCATCATCGTAGGTGGCTTTCATCTTCCAGCAATGTTCAACACCAAATGTGAGTCCCGTTTCTTCGGTATCGAAGTATTCTGTCGCCTCAGGTCCGACAGAATCAATAAGTTCATCATCGCGATAGATCGTATATCCATTCAGCCGTTCGGTTCTTGGGTCGGGATTCTCATATGTCACGGTTTCGATAATGTCGATACCCGTAAGGTCATATTCAGTCTGTCCTTTTTCACCGGTAACCGGCTGTGAGTAATGGGATTCTGAACTGCTAATCAACACGCCGCCCGTAGTGAACGTATGTGTCATACCTGTACCGAAGTCACATCCGACGCCGGGTCCTCCGGCGATGGTCTGACCATCTACATCCAGTTGATAGTAACCATTTTCATAGCAGTAAATTCCGTCGCCATAAGAGTCATAGATGTGAAATGTATATGTACCGGCTGCCAGATCAATTTCCCAGGTATAGGTCGTGTAGTCTGACAGCGTTCCGGGAGATATTCCTTCGACCAGTGTTCCGCCGGAATCTACAATATCCCAGGATGTCTCCTGAGCCCAACTATCGGTAACAATGGTGACTACAACATTTCCGTCACCGCCGCCACTTTCACAATCGCCGGGGATACTCCAGGTGAGATGCGCATAGGGTAGACCATCAACGACTTCAACATCGAAATTCTCCGGAGGACACATGGGTCCGGCATCGGCTGCACCACAGGCTTCGTTTGACGGGTCTGCAGGACCTTCAGGATCAAACATAGGAACAACCGTATAGCAATGTTCTATCCCGTTTTCAAGAGGCATATCTACCCATGACCGATCATCTACGCCGGCCATAAAGGCAAAAGCACCGTCACGATAGATTTCAAATCCGGTAAGCTCTCTCGTATTATTTTCATTCGGATAGACGGGATCTGTATCTGTGCCGCCAATTTCCACATACGGAATTGTATCGTCTTTTTCCGGTTGGACATCACCTTCGGATAAGACAAATCCGGTAGTAATGGACAAATTGTAATCCCCGGAGGCGCCGCCATATCCATCAACGATGACATAGTAAGAACCCGCTGTGGTGATATTCAGATTCATGTCTGACCGCCAGGGATTCCCTGCCGGATCATTACATGAATCATCAACGCAATTCAGAACCGTCTGATTTTCGTCATACACATAGAGTTTGGTATCAAAGTTTGAATCGCAGATAGACAGGTAGTATTGCCCCGGACTTGCCTGCCATCTGTAAACCACATCCGGTGACAGGCTGCCGGAATAAGGACAGACTTCATCATAGTCGTTGGTAAATCCGACAGTGGTACCAGAATCATCGAAGGGGATCGTCGGGATAAAATAGGGGTCTTCAATTGTATCTCCGCCACCGCCGGTACCGCCCTGGATCAGGTCTGTCCATGCCACCTGAATAAATCCATTGCCTTCTGTTTCGATCCATGCGAAAACAGTACCCAGTGTCCAGGTTGCACATGCTTCATTGGATGGGAAGGATTCACCGCTAGTATACATTGCGGCCACCTGATAGCAGAGTTCCACATCATTCGGTGCAGTCATATCAGAATAGGAAGTATTGGTAGTTGTATTCAGTTCGGCGCCGTCACGGTAAATTGTGTAATACATTACATCCCCACTGCCTCCTGTCCAGGCCAGATCTATGTGGTCTTCCATGGCTGTGGCAATTAAATCGGTCGGCGCAATTCCCGGTATTGGTGTAGCACAAACCGTTTCGGTGGGTTCAGAAGCGCCTTCTGTATAGTTAGCAGTCATATGATAGCAATACTCCTGCATATTTACGACATCAGAGTCATGGTAATTATAGACATCCGGGTCCAGCGTCGAAATCAGGTTTCCGTCACGGAACAGATCGTAGTTGATCAAAGAACGGTTTGCCTGATGATAGAATGGCGCATGGGATTCCGGGCTAAGCTGACCATTCAGATTCCCGATCGATGCGGCCACGTTCATGTTTCCAATAGGATCGGAAGGCAGATCAGAATAACTCAGAGGCTGTACCTGACCGTAGGCATTGATGAGTGAAGAGATCATATAATCCCCGCCATAACCGAGTACATCCCCGGTTGACCAGACGTTTGCATTCAGTGTAACCATGTTGCTCGGGTGATCCACGGATCCGTCAATACCAAACCCTTCGGGATCTCCCCCGGAAGACCAGTCCACCGTATGGCTGAGTATGACATAAAATGACCCGGTTAATCCGGTAACATTCGGATATACCGTGGCATACCCGGTTTCGTCTGAAGTGACTTCGGTGTTATAGAGCATATTGCCCGGAGTGCCGCCATTATCGTCAAATACCATTACCCGGATCGGACCATGGGTAGAGTTTGGCCATGGCCAGTATGCATCGCCTACGGATAATATTTTCACGGATGCAGCAAGGACGTCAAAATCTGTGCCTACATCAAACCGGGTTCCGTGTGCATATCCATTTTCATAAATATCATAAAAATAGAATGCATTCGCAAGGACGCCATCGTCATAAGAGAGAGCAACTTCAGTTCCGCATGAGGTTTCCTGCCAACTGACGTCAACATATCCGTCACCGGCCTCTGCATCGAGGTAAGAAGGCGGACAAAGCTGCCACATTGAGCAGGCTTCATTTGTACTGAAGGACTCACCGGTAGGATACATGGCGGTAACCGTATAACAGTATTCTACATCATGGATTGTCTCATAATCCTGATAGGTTAATCCGGCGGCAGTGGTTAATTGAGCGCCATCTTTATAAATGATATAATATTCCACATCCCCGCTTGTATCCAGGGGTTCAACCCACTCTAGCTGAATGTAGTCGTTTTCGCCGCGCGCGGTTAACCCGGTTGGCGGATTCCCCGGAATCGGTGTGGCACAGGCAATATTGGATTCGGGTGATTCACCTTCTTCAAAAAATGCCGTTACCGTGTAACAATACTCTGTCAGATTATCCAAACCGGTATCATCATATTCGTATGCATCCCCTGGGACAGAACCGATCAGTTCACCATAACGGTAAATCCGGTATTCGATCAACTCACGCTGATCAGTCCCGGATTCAGAGCCTGAACTGAAGGCTGATATATTCCAGGTGTCAACGGTATACTGGAAGCCGGATTTTTCAGATTCATATTGAATATTTGCCAGTAAGGTTCTGTTATAATCGTTCATTTGATCACTGTAATTCGGGTCTCCATTAATACATGTCTGATATTCATCCTCACAAATTGCATCCCAATTAACGTCGCAGCAGTAGGGGTCAATCCCGATCACATAATAGTAGCATTCATCATCATACGGGGCAGGAACGACACATTCCACACCTTCTGATTCATAAACATTGATCTCATAATTCCCCACAGCGCCGCCAAAGCCGTCTACAACAATATAATAAGAACCGGCAGCAAGATAGGCGTTTGCTATCAGGCTGGGGGTGTACGGTGCAGGGCTTTCAGGACAAGTTCC
>CAYPCW010000032.1:18927-31835 GCA_964409335.1 uncultured bacterium | reverse complement strand
AAAGGATATACAGTCGGTTCAAAAGTCAATTTATACAGATTAGCCATATTTCAACGGCCTGTGGTGGAACGAGTATCCGGAGAGCTTGGCAGATCATTGAACTATTTTAAGAAACAAAATCCCGAACTGGTTTGGGAAGAATTGGTTTTTGATGGAATAGGTGCGACGCTCCCGAATTTGGTTGAGACGCTTCGGGATAATTTAAACATTGATGTCTGCGTACTCAATCCCATCCGGACCGTGAAAGTTCATTATTCAAAATTATCACCCATACCAAAGTACCTGCTTCCAAATTTTGCAGTTAATTTTGCATTGGTCAGCGAAGAAGTCCGAAAACTGAATCTCATGCCAAAGACAATTCGCAGTGACTATAAAAATATTCTTTTTAGTAAACTTGCAGGTATCGCTGCCGGGATATTTGTGCCGTTTGTTGCCATATCCACATTTTTATCTGCGTTAAATATCGATACCTACACGGACAGAATAAAAACACTTGAGATGGAAAGAAATAACACAATTGCTCAAACCAAAGAATATTTTGATATAAAAGGCGATATTGAGATCATCCAGGCGCTTCAAAACTTCATTGCAAATGATCGTATGTCTTCAGACGCAAAAATCAAGATATTGAAAGTTTTTTCAAATTCTGTACCTGACGAAATAAGAATTACTGAGTTGTTATTTAAAAAGCGGTACCCAGGTACCAGTTCAAATGAGAGTTTTGATCGTTTCTCGGTCCGGCCTGAGTATTTTATTGAATTAACCGGTTTTGTATTATCCGATGTCTCTATTGCAAATATTCAATTGGCTAATTTTAGAGTCAGCCTGCAAAATAAATCTTATTTTAAGGATATTGTTGTTTTAAGACAGGATATCAGCACGTCGGCCAGTGGGAAATTATTATTCACCATGGAATTAAAGTACTAACTACACTATGAAAAACAGATTATTCTTTTATATTTCAATCGGGTTGCTTGTGTTATCGGGATTTTTTTATGTCTGGAGAATCCTTTGGCATAATGGTAATGTATTATCTGAACGGTCAATGAAATTTGAAAAACTGGCCTCAGAGTTGAGAGAAATCTCATCCATCAGTGCCGATAATACCGAATTAAAAGAACGGTATGGTATATTGATTAACGAATTCAAAGGACTAAAATCCAAAATACCAAGTCTGGAATCTTTTGCAAGTGTTCAGGATTTTATTCGGGAAGCGGCTGATTCAAATCATGTAGAAATTCTCTTTCAACAACCATTCCTGGAAGATACATTTCCGCCCTTAATTCATCATTTTTCGCTATCCAACAGTTACATTGAAAGGTACATAGTCTTAGTGACGGCAAAAGGTGAATTTATTAATGTTGGAAAGTTTATAGAATCCCTGATACACGGTGATAAAATAATTAATGTGAACGAATTAAGCCTTGAATCGGAATTCAGACCAGACGGACTATTGAGATGTGAAATGAGTTTGTACACATACATTTTTACAGAAAATAGTTAGTTAAAATATGAACAAACTTGACACCCGACAAAAAGTACTCCTTGTTGTTTTAGGTTTAACGATCGTCTATTTTTTGTACGACTATGGTTTTTTATCCTTTGGATCGGATGAACCCGGAATCGGTATGGTTCAACCGGAAAGTTCTGCCAGTTCATCCAACAGCAATAAGGCAGATGTGGAAAAAATAAAAATGTACGTGTTGGCTTCAGGATCGAACGATATTAGATTTGATGGAGACTGGAACAATGATCCATTTTTTTATGCTAAAAATGATACCATGAAAGCCGTAGTGAAGGATAAAGAAGAGAAGGTGCCGGAGACCATATTTGAACTGGTGGGGATTTCCTGGCAAGGCGGATTTGGTTATGCTTTGATTGGTGAAGATATCCTGCAGGAGAACGACATCATCAGCGGTTATATCGTAGAAAAAATATCGAGTGATTATGTAATATTAAGCAAAGGGGATTCCACAATTAAATTAACTATGAATAATTAAATGAATAATATCATTAATAAATTAATTCCTTTTCTATTCACTTTGATCTGGTCCGGATTATTTGGTCAGGGTATCGAATGGATCCACGAGTATAAAAATGGTAATCAGGGGATCATTGAAATACTATCGGATCAATTGATTGAATATAAAGAAACGGCAACTCATTCACCACCCCAGGTAGTTATTACATTACCAACAAATAAAATCGTCGGAACCAACCTAAACCGGCATGTCAATGTTCCGCCGTTATATCGTATCGTTGCCAATGAGAAATTATATGAAAAGAGTAAACGGGCTGCCGAGATCACGTTTTACTTTTCTTCGCTTCCGGATTATAAAATCAATACCATCGGAGAAAACTTACTTCGAATATCCTGGGTAATACCCGAAGACGTTCCTGAAACAGAAAAGTATCATCCCTCGGATGTCAAGTTTGACAGACCGGTATCCATGAATTTCAAAAATGCCAACATTGTTGATTTGTTGCGGGTGCTCGCAAAGCAAAACAACTTAAATATTATTGCCGGGCAGAATATTTCCGGACAAGTCACCGTCTCGTTAAATGACGTCCATCTGGGGACCGCATTGGATGCGATTCTGAAGGTAAACAAATATGACTGGTTTATTCAGGGGAATATAATTGTTATCAAAAGTATCGATGAAAAAATGCAGGGTGAACTAACGACCCGGGTGTATAAGCTGGATTTTATCGACGCTTCGGCGATTGAAGATGCGCTGAACACGATTTTGACCGGTAAAGGAAAAGTCCAGGCGTTTTCACCGACAAAAGGTTCGGATTTGATGATCAGCGGAGTTGGCGGGGGTGCTTCGGGACCGTTAGGCACCGGCGGAAGTGTCGCCGGGCAACAAGCTCAATCCACTCAACTTGGAGGGATTGGTGGGGGAGGTGCAGGTGCAGGATCTGAGGGCACCGGTGAATATATTTTAGTAACAGATGTGTATCCGAATTTTACACTGATCGAAGACATGGTCTCACAATTGGATATGCCGGTCAAGCAGGTCAATATATCCGTAAAATTTATCGAAACAAAGTTATCTGTCGATGAAAGGATGGGTATTAACTGGAAAATCAGGACGGAAGCCCGCGGACCCTATCAAACCAGCGGCAGTACAACGGACACCACGACCGGCCTGAGCCTGGAAAATGTCCTGGAACTTGGGAAGTGGAATGACATGAAATTCACGACTCTGAGCATTCCGGCATTCTACGGTTTACTCGAAATTTTATCCACCGATGGGGATACCAGACTGATACAGGAACCCCAGGTGACCACGAAGAATAATACCAGTGCGTTTGTCAATGTGGGAACTACATACCCCATTTTAGTTCCGCAGGCTACAGAGGGTCTGATCGGTCAGACCAATACATTCGAGGATCAAAATATCAATATATCACTCAACGTGAAACCCAGAATTAACAATGAAAAATTTATCTCGTTGAGTATCAACGCCACAGTTCAGGCAATTGTGGGTATGGCCGGCCCGGATGCCGACAGACCTATCACATCAGATCGAACTGCAAATGCACAAGTGATGGTGGGTGACGGTGAAACCATGCTGATCGGCGGATTGATATTCGACCAGGTCATTGAAAATAAAACGACTTTACCGTTTATAGAGAAAATTCCGATTATCAATAAAATATTTACATACAATGCGTCCTCAATCGAGCAGAGAGAACTTTTGATATTCATCACGCCTAACATCGTCAGAACCTTTTAACAGATTTGTAAAATTAAATGGATATTTACAGTTTATTAAGTTTTATGAGAGAGATAAAAGCTTCGGACTTACATCTGAGCCCGAGCACTCCTCCCATTATGAGAGTCGAAGGCGATCTGATCCGAACCAAACTTAAACCGTTAACACCTGAAGATACGCACATTATGGTGTATGATCTGATGAATGATGAACAACGGAAAAATTATGAAGAGAATCTGGAAGTTGACTTTTCTTCAGAATTTCGGGGTATTGGACGCTACCGTGTCAATATTTTCAAGGGGTACTTTGGTGATACGGCCGTATTAAGAGCAATATCCGATGAAATTTTCACATTTGAAGAATTGGGGCTACCGAATTTGTTAAAAGACCTCATCAGCCGGGATAAGGGTTTGATTTTGGTTACCGGACCCACAGGAAGCGGTAAGACTACCACCTTATCTACTCTGATTGATTATATAAACCAAACTTTCAGAAGACATATCATTACTATTGAAGACCCGGTTGAGTATATTCATAAAAGTAAAAAATCGCTGATCAATCACCGGGAGGTGGGAACCGACACTCACTCTTTTAAAATTGCGCTTCGAAGCGCGCTCCGCGAAGACCCGGATATTATCGTTGTTGGGGAAATGCGAGACCTTGAAACAACCGCTTTAGCCATCACCGCCGCTGAAACCGGGCATATTGTTTTTGGTACTTTACATACGGTAAGCGCGACCCAGACAATTGAACGGATCATCGATCAGTACCCTGCCGATCAGCAAAGCCAAATCCGACTGATGATCAGTGAATCGATTTTAGGGGTCATTTCACAAATACTACTGAAAAAGAAAGATGGCGGCCGGATCGCTGCATTTGAAATTATGACAGGAATTCCAGCGGTTGGGAATCTAATCAGAGAATCAAAAACATACCAGCTTCCATCCATTCTTCAGACCAGCTCAAAACAGGGAATGATCACGATGGAACAGTCTGTATCTAACTTATATAATGCCGGGATCATTGGCAAACTAGAGCTGGAAAGATTCCAATCAAAGTATAACCAATAAATCTCATTTAATATTATGTATTCAGCAGATAGTTTATTTAAGATAATGGTAGAAGTGAAAGCTTCTGACATGTATGTGAGTATAGGTTCATATCCCATGCTAAAAGTAGAAGGACAAGCTTTGCCGCTTGAAGAAGAGATCATTACCGCTCAAACGATTGCAAATCTTAAAAATGAACTGTTAAGCGAGGAGATGAGAGCAAGATTCGAAAAAGAAAATGAGGTTGATTTTACCTTTAGCTATCCGGGGATTGGTCGTTTTAGGATCAACTTTTTCCGTCAGCGAGGTTCCGATGCGTTTGTTGCAAGACAAATAATCAACCGGATAAAATCCGTTGCTGAACTTAAACTACCGCCAATTATTGAAGAATTAGCGCTTGAAAAAAGGGGATTGATCCTGGTTGTGGGAGCGACAGGGTCCGGGAAATCGACAACACTCGCCTCAATGATAGATTTTCGAAACCGTAATGAATCAGGACACATCCTGACATTGGAAGATCCTATCGAATTTTTACACCAGCACAATAGATCAATTGTGAATCAGCGGGAAATTGGCCAGGATACCACGTCGTTTTCACGGGCATTAAAAAGTGCTTTGAGAGAGGCGCCTTCTATGCTGTTAATCGGTGAGATACGGGATACGGAAACGATGTCTGCGGCATTGAGTTTTTCTGAAACCGGACATCTTGTACTTTCTACGCTCCACGCAACCAATGCTCACCAAGCTATTGAACGAATTCTCAGCTTTTATGAAAAAGGACTGCAGACTTTGATTCAGTTCCAACTGGCTCAGAATATCCGTGCGATCATTGCACAGAGATTAGTGCCTACGATCAATAAATCCATTACCTCTGCCCTTGAAATATTATTGCCGACCGCACGGATCAAAGATATCATCATGAAAGGTGATTTTCATCTCCTTCGGGGGACGATGGAGGCATCCGTAAACGAAGGGTTACATACTTTTGATCAGTATCTTTATAAATTGTTCAAACATAATGTTATTTCAGAAGAAACAGCCATCCAGTATGCAGACCGGCAAAATGATCAAAAGATGCTGATAAAATCCGAAGAGGAACATCATTTTACGCATAAAATTGAACTGGATTATAATGATGAATAAGGGATTAAATTAGAATGAAAGTAAAAATTCTTATTGTAGATGACGAAAAATTTTTTGTCGAACCCATCAAACTTATTCTGCAGAAAAACGGATTTGAGGTTATCGTTGCCTGGGACGGAATGAGCGGATTAAAAGTAGCCAGGACCCAAAACCCGGATATCATTATGCTGGATCTCATGCTTCCGGGAATTAGCGGGTACCAGGTGTGCAGATTGTTAAAATTTGATGAGCAATATGAACATATTCCAATCATCATGGTGTCTGCCATGGATTCGGAACGAGACTACAAGCTAGGTCAGCAAACCGGGGCAGATTTGTATATCACCAAACCGGTTTCCCCTGATAAGCTGATCAAAGAGATAAAACAACTTTTGGACAAAAAGAATTAATACATAAGTTCAACCTATGGCTATAGAAAAAAAACAACTTGGGCAACTTTTAGTAGATATCGGGAAGATAGACGCACTGCAACTTGAAGAAGCCCTGGATTATAAAAGAAAACACGGTGTTTATTTGGGCAGAGCATTGGTTGCACTTGAACTCATCACCGAGGATGAATTGGTGGATGCAGTCAGCGACCAGTTGCAATTACCCACGATAAATCCACTCAAATATAAAATCCAGAATGAGGCTTTGAGAATTGTTAAAGAGAATGTGGCAAAGCGGTTAAATATTATTCCCCTTTTCCACTTTGACAACTCAATTACAATTGCCTGTTCAGATCCCAATAATGTTGAAATTATAGATGAGCTGAGTGAAGAAACTGTGATGGAAATTAATTTGGTTCTGGCAACAGAATCCAGTATTGAAAAGGCCATTGAACTGTATTATAATGCGGAAAAATACAAGGAAGAAAAAGCCTCGAAGAAAGATTCTGCTTCGCAAAAAGCACATGTGGTCTCTCAGGAAATCAACCAGGATACTGAGATCATAGAGGCTGTAAATATGCTGATAGAAGAAGCGGTCAAAGCCGGCACCAGCGATATCCATATTGAACCCCGGGAAAATGATGTGAGAATAAGATTCAGAGTAGACGGCGTTTTGCAACAATATTATACAATTCCAAAGACTTCCCATGCAGCAATTATCTCCCGGTTAAAAATATTATCCGACCTGGATATTGCAGAGTCACGGAAACCACAGGATGGACGATTCAGATTTAATTTAAAAGTAGGCCGGCATATCGATATGCGTACTTCAACATTCCCGACGCCGCCGGGTGAAAAAGTGGTCATGAGAATTCTTGATGAGAAACAGAGCAATATTCCTCTGGAAAAAATGGGATTTGAACCGGACATCTTAAAAAGATGGAAAAAAGTAATCCATTCTCCAAATGGACTGGTGATCGTAACCGGTCCGACGGGGTCTGGAAAAACCACAACATTATATGCAACTTTGGGTGTAGTAAATTCGATGGAAGTCAATATTATGACTATCGAAGACCCTATTGAATACCAATTGGACAATATTACCCAGGGACAGGTGAATGTAAAAGCAGGCGTCACGTTTGCGAGTGCGCTCAGGTCCATGTTAAGGCAGGACCCTGACATTATCATGGTGGGTGAGATGCGTGATACCGAAACCGTAGAATTAGCCATCCGGGCAGCCCTGACCGGTCATATTGTATTCAGCACATTACACACAAATGACGCTGCATCAAGTTATACCCGAATATTGAATATGGGGATTGATCCATACCTGATCAGTTCCACCGTCAGAGGCGTCATTGCTCAGCGGCTACTCAGGCTTCTCTGTGATCGATGTAAATTAAAATACCAACCTTCAAAAAACCTTATCCGGTCATTTGACCTTGGTGAAGATTTTAATAGAGAATTGTTTAAGCCAAACGGTTGTATGCACTGTAAAAATTCTGGTTACTATGGGCGGGGCGGAGTGTACGAATTATTAATCCCCAATGATGAAATTTCTGATCTGGTCGTAAATCGGGCATCTGCACGGGAGATTGAAAAAGAAGCGGTTAAGGCAGGAATGATTTCTCTTAAAAATGCAGCAAAAAAATATGTTATTGACGGAAGGACTTCAATAGAAGAAGTGATGAGAATTTCACTTGCATGAATCATGCATTATTTGATTGGATACACAGGCGGTATTAAAGGCGAGGAAGTACAATTTAATTCTGAATTAAATTTACTCCTTAAACCTTCTGCCACCAAAATTACCGAAGCCCACTCGTTAAATTCCCTATTATCCTATCTTGCCGTTGACCATTATGATGCCATCTGGGTGAGATGGTCGCTTCTCGAACGTTACTATCTTATCTTTCACGACAAGCTGGAAGTTCTTAAGAAGAAAATCCCACTTATTATCTTATATGGATATAATCAAATTCCCGGTGAGCTGTGTCTTAAAAATGATATGGTATTTTCACTGATTCGCGAAAACGCCATGGAGGAAATTATTCCATCAACTGTTGAACGAATTCGACATTTTAATCAATTTAAACAAGAGTATGACAGCTCTATTTCTAATGATATCCGCCCAAACGGGTATCGCAGATTTGTGGGCAATAATGACTCCATGTTAAACCTGTATTCTCAAATTATAAAAGTTTCAAAAACAGATTTTTCTGTTTTGATTCTGGGGGAGAGCGGAAGCGGCAAGGAGGTTGTTGCGAAAACGATACATCAGATCAGCAAGCGGAGTAAATATCCATTCGTATCATTAAATTGTGCTGCGATTCCTGAAAATTTACTTGAAAGCGAGCTGTTCGGGTATGAGAAAGGCGCATTTACCGGTGCGCAAAAATCCAAAGAAGGGAAGTTTGAATTAGCGAATAACGGAACGATATTTTTGGATGAAATAGGTGATTTGGCGCTTACACTCCAGGGTAAACTCTTGAGGGTACTTGAAGATCATACCATTGAAAAACTTGGGAGCACCGCAACGACTAAGGTCAATATCCGGTTGATCACAGCAACCAACAAGAATTTAAATCAACTATCGGACGAGGGTAATTTTAGATCGGATCTGTATCACAGAATAAACGTCATCCCGATGATTTTAACTCCCATACGTGAACGAGGCGAAGATATTACACTACTTATTCTACACCTTATTTCAAATCTGACCAAAGATAACGAATTAAAGGTAAAAAGTGTATCCAGTGATCTGATTGACAGAATAAAATCATTTCCATTGGATGGCAATGTCAGAGAGCTGGAAAATATTATTACGCGATTGATTTTTTATTCTGACAGTCGGGAACTGAATACATGCGATTTGAATGAGGCCACAAAAATTAATTTTAAAGAGCCGGACGTTGAAATTTTCCAGGAATTAGAATCCAATAATGAAATAATACCTTTGAAAGATCTTGAGAAAAAGGCTATTATGAATGCCCTGAATAAATTAGACAAACACATTACAAATGTTGCAAATGCTCTAAAAATTTCGCGTGGGACGCTATATAATAAAATGAAGGAATATGACATTTCATGAGGGGTTATATGATGAGAAAAAGGGATATTTAGTGTTAAATTTATCTATGGGATTATCCAGGAGAATTGTTTTAAGGTTATCCCGACCTGATTGCGTATTGTTTTAGAAAGGGAATTTTTAAACGTGCCAAAATTTGAGTGCAAGTTAATATCGGATGAAGGGATTGTCCATGACACCATTATTGATGCCCGGTCTAAATTCGAGATCTTTGAGGAAATGGAAAGCAAAAATGAAATGGTTCTTTCTGTAAAAAAATTCAAGAAGCCCTTTAATTTAGAAGAGTGGATGAATTCGTTTCAGAAGATCAAACCTCAGGAACTTGAAAATTTTACGTCACAATTAGTGGTGATGCTGGGAGCCGGTGTACCCTTAATGGGGTCGTTAGAATCCATTATTGAACAGGCGGAATCTCAAAATATGCAAAAAATTATCCGGGATACCGTAACAAAAATCGAGCGTGGACTCACTTTTTCACAGGCATTAGCAGATTATCCAAAAGTATTTAGCAACTTATATGTGAATATGGTTAAAGTGGGCGAAGCAACGGGTGTGCTGGAAAAGATCCTCGATCATTTAAGTTCTTTCATACGACACGACATTGAAGTGAGACGAAAAATAAAATCAGCAATGAGATATCCTATAATCGTAGTATGTGTCTTAATATTAGCATTTACAGGTGCGATTATTTTTATCATTCCAAAATTTGCGACCATGTTTAAATCAGCAGGAGTAGCGCTCCCGTTGCCGACGCAGATCATGATCGGCCTCAGCGATTTCTTTATCGGATACTGGTGGGCAGCGATCCTGATTTTTGCAACATCTATTTACGCATTTAAGTTTTCAGTTTCCACCCCTAAAGGTTTATATATTTTTGATACCATAAAATTAAAATTTCCGGTTTTCAAGGATATTATATTAAAATCATCCGTTGCCAGGTTCGCGCACATTCTTGAGACCCTTAACAGAAGCGGTATTCAGATTATTAAAGCCCTCGAAATTACGGAAAACACACTCGAGAATGTCGTTATCGCAAAGGGTATTCGTGCCGCAAAAGATATGGTTGAAGAGGGAATCCCGCTTGCGGAAGCCCTGGGGCACATGCCCTATTTCCCGCCCATGACACTGAAAATGATATCAGTTGGTGAACAATCCGGGGCATTGGATAAAATGCTTCTTAATATTGCCAGACAATATGATATTGAAGTCGATGGCAAAGTCGAAGGCTTATCTAGCGCCATTGAACCCTTGATGACCATTGTCATCGGGGTATTTCTATTGATTTTTGCAATGGGTATTTTTCTCCCGATGTGGAATATGACCCAACTTACAAATCAGTAATGGAGAAAGACACACAGTATATGTTTAAAATATCTTCGGAAAAGGGGAATGGCGGTTATTTTGGTTTCACGGTTGTTGAGATGATAACTGTGATGGCGATCATTGGAATTCTCTCTGCGATCATGATTCCCAAATATGTGGAAACTGTCCAAAGCATGAGATTAATGAATGCGGGAGATAAAATAACGGATGATATCAGACTAATATACAATCAGTCCATTGTAGAACATGATACCACCTGGTTTGTTGCCGACGTGGCCAATAATAACTATGGTATTTATAAGGGACCCACACCCGGGACGAGGACATTGATTCTGGACCCCTCAACGAACCAACAAAGTGTGATCAATATTAGCGAGGCTTTTCCCGGCGTTACGATGACCAATGTGAATTTTGGAGGTAATACTGAATTTATGTACGATTGGTGGGGTACGCCATCATCCGGTGGAGTCATTGAATTAAACAATTCTTTAACTATAACCGTAGTTCCGGAGACGGGGTATGTTTATGAATAAATTTTTTAAACTGAATTCTCGCGGGATGTCCCTTGTTGAAATTGTGATCGGGATAATTTTTCTCGGCGTTGCTTTCGTAGGCACGTTATTTGCAATTCGGTCGATTGAAGAACAATCGTATCTCATGGAAGCCCTTATCAGAGGCACATCTTTTGGAGATAGTATTATGGAAGTCGTCCGGTCTCACCGGTTTGATGAAAATACCGTACAACCCTGGAGCGATCCTCTGGGTCCGGAAGAAGCCTCTGCTGTAGATTACGACGACGTTGACGATTTCTATGCGGGATATGATTGGATATATCCGGAATACGAAGGATATTCAGGCAAAACCCGCGTGTTTTATATCGATCCCGAGGTAAGCCTTGACGACAGCATTGGAACACCGATGAGTTATAAAAAAATAATCGTTCACATATATCATGCTGCGTACGATCAGAAATTGACAATTGAATCCCAACTTACGCCATGAACAAAAAAACGAATATAAAATATTTTTCTGGAATGACCTTGGTTGAGTTGATCACCGGAATGCTCGTGGTCGCTGTCGTGATGTCAGCGGTTGCCGGGATTGTTGCCACGAGTGTTGAAACGATGCATAATATTGATGCCAGAAAGAATATTGTTATGGACGGATATTACGCCAGTTCAAAATTTTCACGGGAATTCAGGGAGATAAACGAACAGATCGATATCCTTACCGCCGAATCCAATATTGCCAGATTTGTAGTTGATGATACTCTTACCGTACAATATGAACTAACGGGTGATCAATTGACCAGACTCATTATCGGAAATCCTCAAAGTCAAATGATGACAAACCATGTAGATGTTGCTAATAGTCAATTTCGTTATTATGATATTAATAACACGGAATTGACCGGTGTATTTAACCCCGTAAATGTGTGGAGAGGACAACTGGAACTGGTGATGATTAACGAAAATAACACTATTAATTACATCGCCGATGTATTCCCTGAAAATTTCAAGTAACTCATTACAAGGGAGGTAGGAATGAAGATATTTAATAATAATTCCAGACATATTGGATCTGATAATAAAAGTGGATTTATCTTTGCAGTTTCTGCGTTGGGAGTTTCAATTATTGTTGGTTTAATCGTCGTATTTTTATTTAATACGGTGACACTTGAAACCACCACAGCAAGTCATACTCTCGCCGCACGAGTAGCATTCTGGAAAGCCCTATCCAGAGTACGAATGTTGGAACAACTGATTAAAGATTATGGGTTTAATACTGTTTCAGAAGGCGGACTGATAGGGAATGTGACATTTTATCCCATCGATGATTGTCACAGAAGGGTGGTAAGTGAGATTAGAATCGGAGATTTTACCCGTATTGTTCAGGGAATTTTAGAAAATCAGTTATGTGACGCTGAAGCAGCTCCGAATTATTCAATGGTACACAAAGTTGATAATGACAATTATCACCCGGGTCATGGACATTGTAACGGTTGGCGTCACTGGGGTTATGGCAGAGGGCTGAGCTCATGGGGATGGAGATTAGGAACCGGATCCTGTACTGACCTGTGGGGCTGGCACTGGGATCCGCCTTGCGACGACGATGATGACGATGATGATGAGAATAATAACAATAACGATGATGATGACGAGAATAATAACAACGATGATGATGATGACGACGAGAATAATAACAATGATGACGA
>CAYPCW010000032.1:15477-18827 GCA_964409335.1 uncultured bacterium | reverse complement strand
GATGACGACGATGATGACGAGAATAATAACAACGATGATGATGATGACGATGATGACGACGAATCACAATATGGTTGGTTCAATATCAAAGGCTGGGATGGCATATTAGATGGCGAGATTTACATTGGCGCCAACACACTCATTGAATACAATGGAACAGTGACGAGACCGCATGTTGGATGGGATAATCTATATTCAACTAATTTTAAATTACCACCGACCTGTGCGGTTCTGCCAGCCGTTCCATTGACCGGTAACTCCTACACGTGGGAAAATGTTGATGTTCTGGATTTACCGGATTTTGATCATTTATCCTATGACAGTTTATTTACGATTGCATTGACCATGACAGAAGATAATAATAATGGGAAATATGTTGGTGATATCGAGTGGTCTTATGATCACGCATATGGTAATACAACTATTTTTTATTTGCAGAATTACCCGAACAGAACGCTATTTGTAAGAGGAGATTGTGAAATTAAATCTTGCGAATTGCAAAATATTGGTGGAAGTTCTTCTGCTCCGGGGATAATTGTTGCAACGGGTGATATCTCGGTTGACAGTCTCACCGGCGGGACAATTCCGAACAACATCATTTTAATTGCCGCCGGGGATATCGACATTGAGGACACGAATTTTGGGACCGATCTGCCACAAATTTCATGGGATTCGGTTGTCAATGAATTGTATGCAAGGGGACAGATAAACGTCAGAGACAGTAATAGAATTCTTGCTCAGATTTACGCCTTTGGTGGTAATCACAACAGTTATAGTTATCGATCACAGGATGTTAATACCTATGGATTGATTTACCTGCCAAACCCTGATAATTACCTTGATCTCGCAAGCCGTAAATGGTTTAAGGGCGCCATGTATGTCAGCCGTGTTAAAAATGACCGGTTTCAGGATACCTATGTTCTTTTCCATCGTAAATTCCCCAGACATTATTTTCCGGGGGGAATCACCGGTTTGTATGGTGGCGCAGACATCAACGGACAAAATTGGGTGTTGGTTACGGGATCTTTACAGGAAATTTAAACTGAACTCAACCCACGGTAATTTGCTATGAAATTATTTTTTCTACTATCCGGCTTGCTTCTTTTAATTGGGGGAGTACTTCTGATATTTCTCCCCGGGATATTAATAAAGCTGGGGGATAAAATTAATCGAATGACATTGATAGATGATTTTGTTTTTTTTAAACGATATGTCTTTGGATTATTATTACTTTTGACTGGGATTTATTTAATTTATACATATTTGTTAAGTTGATTTCTGCTACGGATTCACCTGTAAAACATGAAATCCAAAGCCGGATCAATCGCTAAAATAATGACACCGGGTTTTACGATAATCGAATTAATCGTCGTGATCACGATAATTGGTATATTAGCCACTTTAGCAGTCCCCAGGTTTTTTCATGTCGTGGAAACCGCCCATAATGCGAATAAATTAGCAGTTGTAGGTGTCGTACGAACCGCTCTGAATAACTGGGCAATGCAAAAAGCAGCCAGTACCGGAAGTATGATATTTCCATCTTCTGTGGATATTACTAATCTAACTGTATTATTAGATGACATACCGGATAGTTGGTCCTTTGACGGTACTACTTTATCATATTCGGGCGATGGGACCAGTTGGTCATATAGTCAGGGCGGGATAACGTATAAACTTAAATTAAATTAATTATTCGTTCACAATTTGACATTCTATTGTTAAATTAATAAACAGATAAATCAATAATTTGTGCACAAACAGATAATGATATCCTTTGTAACTTATGGCATGGTTATTGACGAAACAATTTCAGGTAACTTTTTTATTAAGGAATATGAAAAAATGAAAATCCAAAACACGAAGGGCTTTACGCTTATAGAATTGATTATAGTGATCGCGGTAATTGGTATTATGGCCGCTGTAGCCACGCCGAAGTTTTTTGACATCACGACACAAGCGCATACGGCAAATAAACAGGCAGTTACGGGTGTCGTCAGAACTGCGTTAAATAACTGGGCAGCACAACAATTGGCCGTCAACGGTTCAAGAACTTTTCCATCAACTCCTCAAATAACCCATATGTCGATATTATTGGATGAAATCCCGAATAATTGGACGTTTGTCACCTCCTTACTTTCCTATGCCGGAGATCAAGCAAAATATTCGTATACAACTTCAACTAATAATTTAAGTTATACACTTCAAAGTTATTAAAAATTAATCATAAAAACATTCACAAACTACAAAATAAACGAAAGGAATATAAGAATGAGAAATAATAAAGGTTTCACCCTGATTGAGTTGATAATCGTGATTGCTGTGATCGGAATCATGGCGGCTGTTGCGGTACCGAAATTTTTCGACATCAATACAAATGCTCACACAGCCAACAAACAGGCAGTGATTGGTAACATAAAAACTGGCCTGAATAACTATGCTGCGCAGCAATTGGCATCCGAAGGATCACGGCTATTCCCGACAGGTCTGACAATTGCAAGTCTGCTGGATGAAGTACCGGATAACTGGACTACTCCTTCAGCATCCGTGTTAAGCTACTCTGGTGATGCTACTTCGTATTCGTACACAACAGGATCAAGCAACACCGCTTATACACTGCAATAGTAAATTGACAGCGCGTTCGTATAAAAAAGGGAGACATGGTCTCCCTTTTTTATTTATTTTCCATCTTCGGTTTCTCTATTGCTTGATAAAAAACCGGCTGAACCGGATACCCAAATTTCTTCACGATTGCTAAATCTCTCTTTGCATGCTGATATTCCGCCAGGCAATAATAGGCGACAGCGCGGTTGTGAAAAGATGGAACGAATAATGAGTCAGCTTCAATTGACGATGTATAGTATCTAATGGCTTCCCGGTAATTTTTCACCCCTAATAAAATATTTCCAATGTTATAGTATCCTTCAGGCTGTTTAGGGTCCGAGTCAATAGCAGTTGCATATGATATCAGGGCAGAATCCGGATAACCCATAGATTCATAGAGAAACCCTATCCGATTATAAATATGGTAATTGTGTTTATTTAAACGGATAGATCTCTTTAAATCAATCAATCCCGGCTGATATTGTCCATTCCGAATCGATAACTCTCCCCGGATGATAAATGATTTACTACAGGTAGGGGATTCAACGATACACCGATCCGCAAAAACACGGTCACTGGCGTAATATTTCAATCTACCTCGATTTAATATTATAGCAACAGATACAAAAAGTATCAAATACCAAACCGTTACCCTCTTCATGATAAATGATTTGATTGGAATTTTGTTGAACATGATGAACAACCCGATGAATGGCAGGTAAAGTCGATGCTCATAAAAAATGTTGTCT
>CAYPCW010000032.1:0-15467 GCA_964409335.1 uncultured bacterium | reverse complement strand
TGTCTTTAATAATAAGGATACTCCACAACCCTCCGGGGAGCAGAAACGCAATAAACCACACAATTCCGACGATAGCCCATTCTGAAACGACCTTTTTATTGACCATTAATAGGAAGAATATCATGGCAGATATCACCAAATAAATCACAGGTAGCGCACTGTAATAGGGAATGATCGATAACTGAATGGGGAGAAAGGATTTCCCCAGTGAACTTAGAAATAATATGATCAGCTGCTGTATAGAAATAATATCAAATTCCGGGTACGAAGGTAGATCAATCCTGCCGATATTCAATTTACAGATTACCCATATGGTAATAATGATAATGTAAAATGGAGATAAAATTTTGGCAATTTTCAAAAGTTGATCCCGGTAGATAACAATACTAATAACCAGAATTACCACCGGGATCAATAACGCGGATTCTTTTGTAAATAAAGCCAAAGAAAAGAATACAACATGCAAGATTAAATATTTCCGCATGTTGGTCCGGATAAATTGTATAAAATTGATGGTAATCACGAGCATCATTATAGCTAAAAGAATATCATTTCTCCCGGGGATCCAGGCGACTGAATGAATGAGAGCTGGATGAACTGCAAAGATAACCGACAGAATAAAGGGTCGTTTATTTGATTTTAGTAATAACCTCAGAAGGTGGTATAAAAACAGCGTCGATGTCATATGTAGCAGGAGGTTGGTTGTATGAAAGACTGCGGGATTACCCTTCCCGATGAGCGCATCGATCATAAATGAGATAATCAACACCGGCCGGTACAGGTTTACCTGGTACTCTTGCGTGAATAATGTGATCAAATGAAACGGATTCCGCAGCCACTCAATTTTATCGATGATTAGCGATGGATCATCAAGCGGTGAAAAACCAAACCCAATAATTCCGGCATAAAAAATAGTAATGATAAATACCAACCAGTAATATGGAAGATTCCCGGCCGTGAGCCGGATTTTTATTAAATCAATTTTACGGTTCCAATTCGTCATACATAACCTTATTGATAAAGGGAATTTTCCGATTTGATTGATTCAATTTTTTCAATCAATAGTTCATCACCCGGCAATAAACTTTGGGCGGATTGAAAATCCTCTATTGCTTTCAAATTGTCTCCCATAGTTTCATATGCTAATCCGCGGTTATAAAAATAGTCGGCATTGTCCGGCACGAGTTGAATCGCTTCTGAGAAGTCTTCGATGGAGGCGGGAAGTTGTTCAACGATGACATACGCAATCGCACGGTTAAAATAGGCATTTCCGTCCTTTGGGTTCATCTGAACTGCAATAGTAAACAACTCAATGGCATGGTTGTAATTTTTCATATTCAATTGGATCTGGCCACAATTACTATAAACCCATGCAATATTAGGCTTGATTTTGATCGCCATTTCGAATTCGGACAAAGCCTTTTGATAATCGCCAATATTTTGATACTCATACCCTCTTATACTATGAGATCTGGCGAGGGAAGGAGACTCTAATACGGCAGCATCGGTGAACGAGATCGGATCTCGATATTTAATCATTCTTTCAAAAGACATTATGATCAGTATTATGGACATGCCCACAATAACAAAGGTTTTAACGATTGTCGAAATTGATGATAATAACCGCCATTTCAATTGTGATACGGATAACAACAACCCGATGGCCGGAATATATAATCGGTGTTCGTAAAATTCATCAATCCTGCTCCAAATTCCCCATAATATA
Source organism: uncultured bacterium (assembly GCA_964409335.1). Lineage (GTDB taxonomy): Bacteria > Fidelibacterota > Marinisomatia > SCGC-AAA003-L08 > JACNLC01 > JABMOW01. Next base: position 13,741 of record CAYPCW010000032.1, on the reverse strand, counting down.
GTTGGAGATAAAAATAAAATAAACCAGACAATCCCAAACCAAAATAATTTCTTGTTTTTCTTATCTACTGCAAACCCGATGGTACTCAATGTAATGAGTACAATAAGTCCGGGCAGAATGCCCATATCCCGGGTGGTTGGCAGTACGGAATAGTGGATCGGGATAAACAGCTTCCCTAAATAATTCGTAAAGATAATAGAAAATTGAAGACTGGTATCCATCAAACCGGTGAACGTTAAAGGCAGGTTTCCTGTCACGACGAAACTCCTTATAAGCAGTGCGAATCCCGAAATCAAAATCCAACCTGGTATAAAAACAGTTAGATTGTCACTTTTTGGACTGATCCACACAGCGTAAATCACTAATAAAACGGGAATTACGACGGCAGTTTCTTTAATGAAAAACGAAATAAAGAGAAGAAAAAAGTGATAGATGTAATACCGGTGCTTCCGGTATTGCAATGAATACCGAAAGGTGATAAATATCAGAAGCAGGTCGATTGCCAACAGGATGTCATTCCTTCCTGATATCCATGCGACAGCATGAACATGAATAGGATGGATCGCATAGATAAAGGTAAGTCCGAATAAAATTTTTGGTGCCGGAATAAAATGACTTAAAAATTCGTAAAGCAGCAGTGATGAAATAATATGAAATAACATGTTTGAAAGATGAAAGACAGAAGGGCTTCCTCCGCCGAGAATAGCATCAACCATAAAGGTGAGATACAGGAAAGGACGGTATAGGCTTGTGACAAAATCTTTATAGAGCGGTGTGGTAAAAATATCAAGGATATTCCGAAAATTCATCAAATAGGACAGCCGGGATTGTATGATATCCGTGTCATCAAGAGGTAGAAATGTGAAGCTTATCGTAAAAATATACAATGCAGTGATTATTAATATTATCGTCAGCAGAGAAGGTAAATGGATATTCCTGTTTTTCATCATTTATTTTGTTTCGTGCAGGCGGAAGATAATTTGATTTAGAAATTCAACATTAATCTCGCCGCCAAGATTTTCAATGATCTGCTGGTCATAAAGGGCTCGATCATAGTTCCCGGTCAAGAAATAGGCAGCGCTCCTATTCTGATATCCAATAACATACGTTGAATCTAATTTAATTGAATGCTCAAAATCGGCTATAGCTTTATCGGCATAATTCAGATTGAGATAGAGTAATCCCCGGTCGTTATAAAAATTTTTGTCTGTCTGATTGATTTGTATAGCCCGGTTTAAATCCGCCAGTGAATCATCGATCTTACCCAGATGCCGGTATATGCTTCCTCTTCTGAAAAACGTCTCCGCCAGGGTAGAGTCCAGTGCGATTGCCCGATTTAAGTCTCGAAGGGAGAATTTATATTTTTTAACATGTTCATAGGCGATCGCCCGCTTTATATAAATATCAAATCGTGTTGAATCAAAATTTAGTGCGACTGTAAAATAATAAATCGCCTCTTCATCTTTGCCGTTTTCCAATAATATTGAACCCCTAAACTCACTGGCAAATGGCATGGTGGGCGATTCTGATGCCAGCGCACCGGAATAAGTTTCGGTATTTTTATACACATTTTGCCTAAACACGGTCTTTGTTGAATACATGATAAACACCAGCAGGAACAGTGCATAAAATTTATACTTATGCAGGTTAAATTCAGCAGGCAGCGTTATCTGGGAAATGATCAGTAAAAATCCGAATAAAGGCAGATATAATCGATGTTCATAAGTGTATCCTATCCCAAAAATAGATACCCACATTTCGGGGATGACGAGAAACAAAATAAACCATAATCCCCCGAATATCACTTTTCTAAAATTTTTAAACTTAAATATTATAATAAAATAAACTAAGATGGGTAAAAATAAGGCACCGGTCACCGGGGAAGCATCCAATAAATTTGGAGATACATATTGATGAATGGGAAATATTATTCGTTCGATCGTAATCGTAAAAATGACAACAACGCTTTTCAGGATAGATCCGAAACTTTGAAGAACCAGAGATTGCGGATTTTCCAAAATTACAACTCGCCAAACAATCCAGGATAATATTATTGAAGACCACCCCGTGACGATTTTCCAGTGTGGAAATTTCCGATGATCACCGGGGAAAAGGGCTATATAAATTCCCGCCAGCGCCGGGATCACGATTCCATTTTCCTTTGTCATGAGCGCAAGAGAAAAAAACAATAAATGATATATTATAAATTTTGACCTTTTTGAAGCGGCAAATTTCATCCAAAAAATAAAACTGGAAAATGCAAATATCGCTAAAAGGGAATCATTTCTGCCGGGTATCCATGCAATTACCGAAACATTAATCGGGTGGACGACGTACACGAGACTCAACAAAAAGGAAGATCGCCGCGATATTCCATGCTGAAGAAATAGACAGAAGATCAGCCAGGATGCGAGAAGATGCAATACAATATTCGTGAAATGATATGCCACCGGAGACCCCCCTCCGGTTAACGCATCAACCATAAAGGATAAGATTAATATGGGTCTGTAATAATATTCACCTATCCCAAAATAAAGCGGTTTTGTGAAAATGTGAATGACGTTTCGAAAATCTTTTAACCACTCCATACGGGAGACGATCAGGGATGAATCGTCTAAGGGTGAGAACCCATAATCAATGGTCATGACATAAGTTAGCAGGCATATTAACGTGATCCAATAGTAAGGTCTGTTCCGGTACAGAAACAAATCGTGTAAACCAGGGAGATGAAGAGGTCTGATTATTTTACTTATTGACATTTTTCATATACTGTGCGTTTAAAATCAGGGTGAACACTCCCCTCTAAGGATTCAATCAGAGTGATGCCGGCTTTGGCACTTTCACATTCACCCATCATAAAATATGAAACACTTCTGTTATTGATTATATTTTTATTCTCCGGATTAAGCGCTAATCCCACATTAAAATCTTCGATTGATTGTAGATATTCTTTCAATTTTTGAAAACAAAACCCTCTCTCGTTAAATAGCACGGCATCGTTAGAATCCAGAGATATTGCAATCGTCAAATCCGCTATCGCTGACTGGTAATCCTGATGATCACGATAGATGATTGCCCGGTTGATATACACGTCCTTAAAGTCCGGATGCTGGCTGATGTATTTGCCATAATCCTCAAGGGCTGCTTCGGCATATCCCATCTTTTGATAACAATTGCCCCTGGCATAATACAATTCATGCTTGTCAATTAAGGGGATAAGATCAATGGCTTTCGAATAATACTCTGCAGCAGAAAATAAATAATTTTGGGTTGTCAACGCATCTGCACGTATGGCATACACCTGCCACAGTGAAGGAGATTCACTCACCGCTGTGAATGAATAGGTATTCTTGTTTTCAAATACTTTGGCGCGAAAATAGGTTTTAGTCCCCAGCAGAACGATCAACAATATCACGAGAATCATCAGATGGTATCGAAAACGCAGAAAGTATCTTGGGATCTCTAATTGTGTCATACTGATTATCAACCCGACAGCCGGGATAAACATCCGGTGTTCATAGGGAACACTCAGCCCCAATACCGTTCCCCACAATAGTGGTATGATCAATACCGAGATGAAAAATACCAGTCCCCACAGTGCGAGTCCGGAATCCCGTTTTTTCATAAATATCAAAACTCCCAGAAATATGGTCACCGTTACGATGATCGGGATCATATTTGTATCCTGAAGATTGGGCATGACCGATGGATGTACCGGATAAAAGAATTTACCAATGTAAAAGTTAAGAGTAGAAATAGTATTATAAATGATGTTGTCACGGATAGGCAATTGTATAAAATCACCCTGTGGAGAGTGCCTCATCCACACCCAAAATAACATGATCATTCCCCAGATACCGGCTTTCAGTTTTATCCCCGGCACCTTTCTCCTGAATGCCAGCCCGTGATAGGCGAGTATAATAAAGGGAATCACCACCGCATTTTCTTTTGTAAATAAAGACAGTCCAAACATCAAATAATGAATGCCGAGCCACCACGATGAATAATTTCTCAAATAGGCAAAATAACTTAACAAAGTACCGATGAGCATGATCGCCAGCAAGGAATCATTCCGTGCGGGGATCCATGATGCGACAGACACATTCAGAGGATGAACCATTAAAATAATTGTGCAAGCAAATGCGGTAACCCGGGGAATTTTAAGCGCAATATAAAGATTGAATATTAAAATCATCGAAATGAAAAAAATAACGACATTGCTGAGGTGAAACATCCAGGGTGAGCCTTTCCCCAGTGTGGCATCGATCATAAAGGTAAGTTCCAGGATTGGCCGGTATAATAATGCGGTTTTGGCCATGTCCAGCCGGTAAGTAAAAATGTCCTTTGCATGTCCCCAGTTTTGGAGTAAACTCATTCTTTTCTCAATCAGACCCGGATCATCCATGGGTGAGAATGAAAAAAAGATCGTCTGAAAGTATAGGATGAATATGATAATAAAGAACCAGAACCAGGCTTTTTTCCCCCTAACCAAACCCGAAAAAAATTTACAAATCGAATCTGCTGAAGGTTCGCAGGCTAATTTATTCAAAACAATTATTTCCCTTTAGTGCATTGATCATCATAATGAAGATATTTTTAAATTTCCTCCATACGGAGTTCGTCTAAATCTAAGCAGATAATTCCCAATCGGATGTGAGAAAATTCACCCGAAATGACGTCTTGAATTTAAGAGTCATTCGCCCGAAAAAAATGACGAAATGGTCACATTTGAATTTGTATTTTACCGAGTGCAGAAACTTCTAAAATTTTTCAAAAATAGCAATGGTTTAAATTTTAGAAAATTGGTTTTTGTAAATATCATCCTGATCGGATTATTATCAATTTTATTTTTTTGGTGGTCAAACGGGCTGGGTGAAGATTGGTTCTATCATATAAGGATGGCTTCCTTAATTCGCGCCTACGGGTTTTCCCCTATCCAGGATATGAGATGGTTTCAGTTGACAACCTGGAGTCAAGATCCTGCGGATCTATCTCTCGGCTTCCACATCTTACTGGTTCCGTTTATTTCCCTGTTTACGCCCATAACCGCGATCAAATTAACGGGAATTTCTTTAATCCTGCTGATGGTGAATATTTTTAACAAAATTCTGGTTTCACAGAACATCCGGTTCAGACTGTTGTGGATATTCCTGGTTCTCTTTATCTCAACTTTTTTTCTATACCGGTTAGCTATCGTCAGACCATTTCTTATCTCTATCTCTTTGTCATTACTCATTTTCTACAGTCTGATCACGGATCGAAAATGGCTCTTTGCTCTCTCGTGCTTCCTATATCCCTATTTTTACTCCGGATGGTTTCAGATTTTCATATTATCATTCTTTTGGATACTTGCCTGTTGGATTGTCACCCGAAAATTCCGGGATGTTCAACTGGTCTTCATTGCGGTTGCCGCTATTGCCGCCAGCCTGGTTCTCCGTCCGGATTTCCCGAATATTTTAATCCTCACCTACCAACAGATCGTAGACTTATTATTCCTGAATTTAAGAGGGATTGATTTGAATGTGGGGATTGGCCAGCGGCCGGCCGACATTTTTTTCTTTCAGGATAATATTATTTCCATTCTCCTCATGGCACTTGCTGTTGGTCTGAATTTCTTTAACTTTCAATTTCTCCATGAACCTAAAAAGAAAATCGTACTGCTCACCCTGTCCTTTATCACATGTTTCTATTTTTTCTGGTCCATGGAATCTGTCCGGTTTATTGAATACTGGATTCCCTTTTCGCTATTATTCACTGCTTTTTCCATCACGTATTATGGTTCACCGGAATTGGGTTCAGCCCGCCGACCCGTGATTGTACTTCAAAATATCGAAAATCGTATCAGAACCGGGAAATTTTGGAAAGTCATTTTCATCCTCTCCCTATGCGCACTGAGTTATCACGGACCTTTATATGTTCTGAAGAGCATTAAATACTCACATCCGGTAACTGCCTTTCATGCTGAAGCGAACTGGCTGGCTGAAAATACACCGGAAGGAAGCAATGTGTTCATTACCTCCTGGGATTCTTTTTCACGATTGTTCTACCATAACCGACACAACAACTATACGGTGGGGATGGATCCGGTCTTTTTTTATCTACGGGATCCGGAACGATTTCAGCTCTGGCGGAATATCACAGAGCATGTTTGCGCCAGCGCCCACATTGTGGATGAATGTTCCGAAGAATTGTCTGATCCGGTCGCCATCGCCAAAACCATCAAATCCCAGTTTGATTCGAACTACATCTTCACAAATAATTACAGTGTATATTATCCATTTGTGTTAATGATGGCAAAGAACCGGGAGATATTTCACTTGATCATCACCTCAGACAATTCCTTTTTATTTCAGATTGATCCTTCCATATAACGGTCAATCTGTGATCAGTTCCGGCGCTTGAAATTGTGACTGGCGAGCCGGCTGTAATTTGCGGATCATCCCCGTCAGGCTGGATAATTTTTCGATGGTCACCGAAAAAACGCCGAACGCTTCTTCTACTTTTCCCCGCAGAATGAATAATCTCTCCCAGTTCAGCAGATCGCCATATTGCTGAAACGTCCGGGGAAACATGACGCATTCGAAGATATCGGTTTCATCTTCAAAAGTGACGAATTCCATCGCTTCGTGTTTTTGAGTGGAGGTGGTCTTTCGGGTGATATAAACGCCTGCCAGGTTGATGGTTCTGCCCACCAGACGGGGAATGTCTTGGGCTTTTCTGATCCGCCCGGCGAAGTAGGGCAGATACCGTTCCAGCGGATGTTTGGAAATAGGATACCCGAACGAACCGATCTCCAATTTCAGTTTTTCTTCATTGGTCAGCCCTGCCGACGCCGATAATTGAAATGAGTGATCACTCCGTTCATTCTGCAGATAGGCGCACGCCACTTTAAAGGCGATCTCCTTGTGAGACAGGTTGGGCTCCAATTCGGTAAAACATCCGGCATTAGTCAGAGCGATAGCATCTGCCAGATCCATATCTACCCGCATAAGAAAATCAGGCAGTGACGTGAAATCACCGGATTTTCGTTCATCCAGTATGGCATCGACGGTTTTTTTCTGAAGGCTGCGGATAGCCATAAATCCCATGCGGATGTGGTTTTTCCGCCCCCGGTGTCCGTAGTCGCTCCGGTTGATGTGGGGAGGGAGAATGTCGATCCCGAACCGCCGGGCTTCGCTGAAATAGGCGAAACTGCCATAAAACCCGCCCTGGTTTGTCACCACCGATGCCAGAAATTCCGCCGGAAAGTGCGCCTTCAGATAAGCGCAGGTGAAGGACAGCATGGCATACGATGCGGAGTGAGGCTTGCAGAATGAATATCCTGAAAATGATTCGATCATGCCCCAGAGCGTCTGCGCCAGTTCCTGCGAATATCCCCGGCGCTCCATTCCGTGGACGAATTTTTTATGCCAATGGGGGACAAGATACGCCAGCGCCGGGCGGGAGATCACTTTCCGCAGGTAATCCGATTCCGCATATCCAAACCCCGCCATAACCCGTGCCGTCGTGGACACCTGCTCTTCGTACACCATAATCCCATAGCTTTCCTTCAGGAAGGATAAGTCGGGATGCAGTAATTCCCAGGGCTGCCCGTGGATGCGCTCCAGCATGAGATTGGTGTACCGGTTCGCCGCCGGCCGGATGATAGACGAGTAGATCACGACATGTTCAAAATCTACTCTCCCCGCTTTTGCCAGTAACTGCCGGGTAGCGGGGCTCTCAATATAAAAGATACCCATGGTCCTGCCCGCTATCATCAGAGCCTCCGTTGCAGAATCACCTTCCGGCTGGATGGAATGATAGTCCATATACTTGTTCCGGTGGAGGCCGATCTGTATCAGGGTATCCCGTACAACCGCCAGAGACCGGTTCCCCAAAATGTCGATCTTCAGCAGTCCGGAGTCCTCAACCTGGTCCTTTTCCCATTCCACAATCTGTACCCCTTTGGGCGCTGTGAGTACCGGCACATATTTCCGGATCTCATCCGGAACAATAATCACGCCGCCGGGATGCACTGACGGATATCGGAATGTCCCCACGATCTTCTGACTTTGCTCCAAAATTTCCATCAGCGTATCGTCCAGATGGATATTCTTAAACCGGTTGTCGGTTTTTACCCACTGAACCATATCCGAATGCCGGCTGTGGTATCCGATCCGCTTGGTCACCGCCTTGATCTCCTCGTTGGATAGACCGTACACTTTACCCACCTCCCGGATGGCGGACCGGGGCTGAAGAAACACCTGACTGCACACCATCGCCGTATTATGAGTGGTATATTTCTTAAAAATGTACGCCAGAATATCGTCCCGTTCATCCCAGGGAAAATCAATGTCGATGTCAGGCATATCCACCCGCTCCGGATGAATGAACCGCTCGAACTGCAAATGGTATTTCAGGGGATCAACCTGCGTAATGTACAGACAATAGCTCACAATGGATGCAGCGCCGGACCCTCTGCCAATGGTGGATTTTGTCTGTTGCACGATGTCATACACCACGAGAAAGTAGGGGGAAAATCCCTTATGAACGATGAGGGAGAGTTCATATTCGATACGCTCCCGGACGGCATCCGAAATATCACCATACCGTTTCTTTGCCCCCTCATAGACGATATCTTTCAGGCGGGTATTGGCGCTGTGGGTCTCCTTCAGATTCATATGAGGGAAGATCGTGTTCAGGTATGTCCAGTCGGTTTTGCACCGGTCTGCCAGATACTGGGCATTATTGATGGCATCCATGCTGTTTGGAAAAAGAGTGATCATCTGCTTTTCAGACCGAAAGTAGTGGCGCTCGTCTTTGTAGTCCTCCGGTGACAGGTGTGACAGGGTGGAATTTTTCTCAATCGCACGAAGTACCTTATGCGTTTTCTGGTCTCCGGGATGAATAAAGTACACATCGCCGGTGGCAACTGTCTCCAACTTGTAGGCGTTTGCAAGATGTTTTGCCTGATGTTCGGTGGTGCCGGGGCGGAGTTCTACAAACAATTGAGAGTTGGATATGATGGTGGTCAGCGCCTGAAGGGTGGACTCATGGTGAGCCAGTACGAACAGTCCCGCCCGCCGGGGTTTCAGCAGGGGGATGATGCCGATGGCAGGATCGTCATGAACCCGGGAGACGATGCGGCAGATGTTTTCATATCCCGTTTGGTTTTCTGCCAACAGGATAACATCATCTGCTTCGGTGATGATATTGACACCGGCAATGGGTTTGATGCCGGATTCCCTCGCCTGCTGTACAAACCGGATAAATCCCCACAACCCGTTGGTTTCGGTGAGCGCCAGATGGCTCATGTTCAACCGCTTTGCATGCCGTGCCAGTTCCCGGGGAGAGGCCGTTCCCCGCATGGGCGAATATACCGAGTGTGTGTTTAAGTGGGCGAACATGACTGGTTTTTATCAGCACGCCAGCGCTGCCAGCGGTTTAATGGCATTAAATCCGAATTTGGTACGGATCCGGTCCATGGCGAGAGACAGCGCCCGGTCTTCGGTGTGCCGGTCATCGAACAGATTCAACTGGTTCGCCGTCAATTTCAGCCGGGTAGCATCAATCAGCACCGAGCGGATACGGTTTCGCCGGGAACGGGCATGGGTAAACAGGGTGATACAGGCGTCTGTCACCGGCTGATTGTCATTGGATATAAGCGTCCCTTTCCGGAGACTTCGAAAACCGTCAGTGTAGTGAATTTCCAGTGAAACGGACCCGGCAATTTTCCGGCGCTGCCTCAACTGAAAGGCAGTCTGTTCCGCCAGTTCCTGCACCACCGGGCGGAGGATCGTCTCGTCATTCGTATCCGATGACAGTACTTTCTGCACCATCACATGATCCCGAAGTCTCGGCGGCTGCACAATGGAGGTATCCTCGCCCCGGGCCTCTCTGGATACCCGCGGATAATGATCGCCAAACAGAATGGCGCCGGTTTGAGAGTCCGAGGTAACCTCCTGAATATGATGCACCTGCCGAAGAAACAGAAAATTAATGATACGGGTCACCGGTTTCTCCCGTACCACCGGCAATATTCCGGACGACAGGGGCGAGAGGAATTGCGGCTCGTATCCCGGCGACACTTCGTTGATCTGCTCAGGAATCACGTCGGTGGATATATGGCTCACCAACTTATTGGCGCTGATACCGATCCGGCTGCTCAAGCTGGCTTTAAACTGAATCTCCTTGAACATCCGGTATCCCGCCTGAACCTGATTCTTGTAAAATGAATGCATGCCGGTCATATCCACGTAAAACCGCCCGATGGCTGCCGGCTCCACCACCGGAGAAAATCCGGTAAGCGTGTGATACACATATCGGTTCATCCGCGTGTACAAACTGGTATTATACGGAATCAACTGGGCACTGTGGGACATCCGCCGCGCCAATGACACTTTCATGCCATAGACCAATCCCTCTTCCTCTGCCTCTTTCGACAGACAGACAATCGTGCCATTCTGATGATGGGATGAGATAATAGCCACAGCCCGGGTGCGCAATGTGGCATCCAGCATCCGCTCCGCCTGAAGCTCAAAATCATTTAACCTGATGTGAAAAACAAACATCAGAAGGGTGAAGTGAAAAGCGGGAGGGGCGAACGGGGAAGGGGGAAACGCCGGACCGAACATATTCTCCGTATCGGGTGTGTCGAAATACCCGCAGTGATTCCCGCCGTTCGGTTCGCTCCGTTGCCGGCCTGTCGAAGGAGTATCCAATAAAAAGGTTCACGAGCCGCTTGGCGCTGCGCCCCTTGTCCTTCTTCGGTATTTGCGCCAATTGAGGCCCCGGCACGGAATAATTGCCGGCTGAATAATCGGGGAATCCCGGGCGATTTTTCCAGCGCCCGGCACCATTGAGCGGCCTGAACAGAGAATTTGAATGTTTTTACAGACAGGTCTTTCTTCATATTGCATTTCCTTTATTATATTTCATACGTCCAACATCCAGCATCCGGCACCCCCATCAATGATACTCCCGTATCAGCCCCTTTACGATGCCGCCGATCTTAAAATCATCTTCAGGAGAGACATAGATGATATTGTATTCCGGATTCCGGGGATGGAGTTCGATGCCCCCGGATTTGGGGTAGTATCGTTTCAGCGTGGCTTCACCATTCACATATGCCACCACGGTCTGACCCGGGTCCGCGTCTTCTACCTTGCGGATAATCACAAAATCGCCGTCCTGGATATTGTCTTCGATCATGGAATTCCCCGCTACCTTCAGTGCGTAATTGTCACGGTGAAATAAGGGGGATGGGACATCAATGGTCTCCCGGGTTTCGAAGACTTCCAGAGGGTATCCCGCAGTGATAAGCCCCAGAAGCGGGAGCGTGTTGTGCATATGCTGCTCAAGAACGGACAGCGCCCGTTTACCGTTATATCCTTTCATTCGTTTCAGGATACCGTCTTTTTCCAACTCGTTCACATACCAGTTGACGGTGCCCAGAGAACGGACCCCCAGTCCTTCGGTGATCTCGATAAAGGTCGGGGCGCGTCCCTGCTGCCGGGTAAAATCCCGGATGAAGTCTACAAATTGTTGTTTTTTCGGCGAAAGAAGCATAAGGACCTCCGGTTTTGATGGGTTATTGACTTTTGGCTGATGGTTCCATATTTTTTATTATCCGGCAAATCTCCGGATAATTTGTATGTCCTGACAACGAGTTCAGCCCCTCGTCTCAAAATCTGCAGTTTCATAAAATCTCTCATTTTTACGCCTGCCCTGTTATTTGCCGCAAACGGCCGGCGGCTCACAATGGACAGTTATAACAATACTCGTAAGTTACCCGTAAGAAAATTAAAGAGAATTATACGGAAATTCAATGAAAAATTTTGATTTAAAAAATAGAATTTTTCCGGCGGAAAAAACGCAAGTGAAGGAATGGATTTGAACGTTGATGCATAGATGTGTTCATGGATTCTTCCTGCCCCCGCCCTTCTCTGATGATGATGATGATGTTTCCCTGCGGGATATGTGGGTCCGCGACATCATTGGTCATTACGGCGATCCCGCATCGGGAATACTGTCGATGAAAGGGAAATGGCGTGGTGTCGGAGTGAAGTATTTATCATGGGATTTTTCATGATATTCACGAATTGAATCCTGGAAAATCATCTGACAAAGAAGGAGGCTTTACAGAATGCCTTTATCAATGACGGGTACAGGTGTGGAAGAAAAAAAGGAATGCTTTACCGGACAAAATCCCCGAAAAAACCGCCATCATGAAAAACCCGTGGTCACTCAATGTCCGGATCACAGATTTAACGGGTTATCGGATTTCACAAAAGGAAAAAATTTTCAGGATTGACCAAGCCGTGTGATCAGATTATCCGCGGCAATTCGTGGATCAGACCGAAATCCCTGCCGGCTGCAGGCGGGTAACCTGCATGGCTTTTTCTCATAAGTAAAATCCCAACCTTCGCTGGGATTTTCCGTACCCGGAACTGGAATCGAACCAGCACGACCGTATTGGTCACCAGACCCTGAACCTGGCGTGTCTACCAATTTCACCATCCGGGCATTTTCTGTTTTCTCGATTGACTTTTCTCAAAAAACAGCGGGCAAATATTACAGGGTTCCCCTTTGGAATATCAAGGAAATAAACTTGAACTACGTGGATGATACCGGGTAAATTGCTCGCCTATATTTTGACTTGAAAATATGGATATTATAGACGGACACTACAGGGAATTTAAAAATAGGGTTGTTCAATATGGTCAATCATCCCAAAGGGTTTAACGGTTTGAAAAAACATGAAAATTATAGCGACAAACAGAAAAGCACGGCACGACTATCATATCATCGATACCATCGAAGCGGGGATGGTATTGCATGGCAGTGAAGTAAAATCTCTTCGTGAAGGAAAAGCAAGCATCAAAGAAGCCTATGTTCGAATTGTCAGAAATGAATTGTTCATTATCGGAATGCATATCGGTGAATATTCTCATGCGGGGTACACAACACATACACCAGTCCATGATCGAAAATTACTGGTTCACCGTAAGGAAATATTGAAACTCGCCAGAGCCATGGATGAAAAAGGGATGACCCTGATCCCATTGAGATTGTATTTTAATAAAAATCATGTAAAATTAGAGGTTGCTATTGCCAAAGGCAAGAAGCGATGGGATAAAAGACAGGATATCACCAGGAAGGATATAAAACGGGACACAGATCGCGAGATGAAAAAAATGAAGACATTTGTATGAGCCATTTCCCCCCATTGAATGAACAGATGGACCTGATCAGAAGGGGTACGGAAGAGATCATCCCTGAAGAAGAATTGGTCGCGAAACTCATCCGCTCAGAGAACACGAATACTCCATTGCGGGTAAAGCTGGGATGTGACCCCAGCCGTCCCGATTTACATATCGGGCATGCGGTCGTATTGCGGAAACTTCGTCATTTTCAGGATCTGGGACATCAGGCTATTCTTCTTATCGGTGATGTGACAGCGATGATCGGCGATCCTACCGGCAGAAACAAAACCCGTCCGCAACTAACCTGGGATGAAACCCGTGAAAATGGTGAATCATACATTAAGCAAGCGTCTATCATTTTGGATTTGGAAAAGCTCCAAATTGTCTATAATTCACAGTGGTTAAACAGCCTGTCATTTCAGGATGTAATCAAACTCACTTCTTTTTATACGGTCGCTCAAATGCTGGAACGGGATGATTTTACCAAACGGCACCAGGACGGTGTTCCCATTTCCATTCATGAATTTCTGTATCCGCTGGCACAAGGTTATGATTCT
>CAYPCW010000031.1:0-32421 GCA_964409335.1 uncultured bacterium | reverse complement strand
CGTGAAGGCGGCAGAACCGTTGGCGCCGGCGTCGTTACTGAAATTATCGAATAAGGTAAATAATTGTGGCAGGTAACAGCAAACGAAATATTATCTCATTAGCTTGTCAGGAATGCAAGAGAAAAAATTATTCCACGACAAAAAACAAACGGCTGCATCCCGAACGGGTTGAGTATGTGAAATATTGTCGATGGTGTCGTAGTCATACGCCGCATAAAGAAACAAAATAATTTTGCATTTTAGTTAGGTGAGTAGTTCAATGGTAGAGCACCGGCCTCCAAAGCCGGGAGTTGAGGGTTCGAGTCCTTCCTCACCTGCAATCTAAAAAGGTATTCATTATAATCTGTATTCATGGAGTCTCTATAAAATGATAGAAAAGATTCGCCAATACGTAAACAGCGTTGCTCTCGAAATGAAAAAAGTGACCTGGCTGAATAAAGATGAACTGGTTTCATCATCGCTTGTCGTTGGAGTATTTTCCGTTATCATCGCCATTTTTCTCTTCTTTGTCGATTTTAGCATAACAGAGATCATCTCCAGACTGTTGGGAGGAAAATAACAGAATCCCATGGAATGGTATTCTATACGCGTCATTTCAGGTAAAGAAAAAAAGGCAGAAGAATCCATCATTCATGCTGCCGAAGATAACCATATATCTGAAATGATAGGTGAAATATTTGTCCCTACCGAGAAAGTGGTGGACATGAGAGGGAATAAAAAACGTATCCGGGAAAAAATGTTTTTCCCGGGGTATGTACTGATCCGGATGGAGATGACAAGAGAATCCAGGTACGTCGTGGAGAATGCTCAGCACGTACTTTGCTTTATCGGCTCAAAAAAGGAGCCTGTTCCTTTGAGAGAAGATGAAATTAACAGGATCATCGGTGAAGTCAGTAAAAAAGAGGGCCGGGAAGTCCTTGCCAATCCGTTCAGAACCGGGGATGCAGTTAAAGTGATTGACGGACCGTTTTTGGATTTTGTCGGATTCGTAGAAGAAGTTTACGAAGATAAACAAAAAGTAAAAGTAACGGTTTCTATTTTTGGTCGCCCTACACCGGTAGAGCTTGACTTCTATCAGGTTGAATTGGAGAAATAGCAAATTATGGCAAAGAAAGTTATAGGATTTATCAAATTACAGATACCTGCGGGGAAAGCAAATCCCGCACCGCCGGTAGGTCCCGCTCTGGGTCAGCATGGTGTGAACATCATGGAATTCTGCAAAGGTTTCAATGCGAAGACCCAGGATATGATGGGGTCCATCATCCCGGTCGAAATTACCGTATATGGTGACCGTTCCTTTAAATTTATTACAAAGACGCCGCCGGTACCTTCATTACTATTGGAATTATCCAAAGTCAAGAAAGGGTCCGGAGAACCCAACCGGGAAAAAGTCGGCAAGGTCACTCGTCATCAGATCAGGCAGATCGCAGAGATTAAAATGCCCGATCTAAATACAACCAATATTGAATCCGCAATGCGAATGGTTGAAGGAACAGCCAAAAGCATGGGATTAATTGTCGAAGGATAATAGATATGAAGAGAAGTAGAAGATATAAAGAAAATTTATCGAAGATTGACAGACTTCAGGAGTATGAACTTCATGAAGCCATGGATATTCTAAAGACTACGACTCATGCAAAATTTGATGAAACGGTTGATCTGGCTGTGAATCTGGGCGTGAATCCCCGTCATGCCGATCAAGTGATCCGGGGGACGGTCTCCCTGCCTCACGGTACGGGAAAGGTCGTACGGGTTCTGGTGATTGCAAAGGGAGAGAAAGTTGCAGAAGCTGAGGAAGCAGGGGCTGATTTTGTCGGTTCGGATGAATTCATTCAGAAAATTCAGAGCGGATGGACAGATATTGACGTCGTAATTGCCACACCCGATATGATGGGTGAAGTGGGTAAACTCGGAAGGATATTGGGTCCCCGTGGATTGATGCCCAATCCCAAATCAGGTACGGTCACCATGGACGTAGCGAATGCAATTCACGAGGTGAAAGCCGGGAAGATTGAATTTCGAGTTGACAAAAATGGAATAATTCATACCGGTATCGGCAAGATGTCGTTTGAAACGAACCATCTGATCGAAAACGCCAAAACGGTAGTAGATGCCCTGATTAAACTCAAACCGGCTTCCGTTAAAGGGACATATCTTAAAAAAATCACGCTTTCTTCGACGATGGGTCCCGGTCTCAAAGTTGATAAGGCAACTTTAACTCATACAGCAAGGTAACCGTAATGCCAACACCTCAAAAAGCATCAATTATTGAAGAAACCCGTGAGAAATTTGACAAATGCTCCGGGATTTATTTCACGAATTACCAGGGAATCAACGTTGCCCAGGTAACCAAACTGCGAGAGAAATTCCGGGAAAAGGATGTGGAGTATAAAGTCACCAAGAATACACTGATTCGTATCGGCGCTCAACAAGCGGGCTATTCCACAATCACTAACCTGCTGAATGGGATGGTAGGGATCGCATATTCGGAGAAAGATCCTACTGCACCCGCGCAAGTCATTAAAGAATTTCTTGCCGGTGGTGGAAATATCGAACTCAGAGGAATTTTATTTGACGGGCAATTATACGGTCCGGAAAAGTACAAGGAATTGGCAGATTTACCCCCCAAAGAAGTCCTTATTTCACAACTGCTGGGCGGATTGAGTTTTCCAATGAGTCATCTGGCTGCAACCCTTGGTGGGGTTATGTCAAAATTTGTCAGAACATTAGACAGTCTTAAACACACAAAAGCTTAAATAACTTCAGGAGATTAAATAGAAATGGCTGAAATCACACGAGAAAACGTCTTAGAATACTTAGAAAATTCCAACATGCTTGAGATTTCTGAGTTGATCAAAGACATCGAAACGAAATTCGGGGTTACGGCTGCTGCCCCCGTTGCTGTGGCTGTTGCCGGTCCCGCTGCCGTTGCAGTTGCGGAAGAGGAAGAGCAAACCGAATTTAATGTTGTGTTGGAATCCTTTGGTGAAAAGAAAATCAATGTCATCAAGGTCATTCGTGAAATCACGGCTCTCGGATTGAAAGAAGCAAAAGAGCTTGTTGATGGCGCACCATCTACAATAAAAGAAGCGGTATCCAAACAAGACGCAGAAACAATGAAAGCTAAACTTGAAGAAGCTGGAGCTACCGTCGCACTCAAATAAGCTTAAGCACCTAACTTTCATCTACCTCGTAAATTATAACCTAACCGTCAAAATCTAGGAGGGGTTCGCCTTGACAGTGAAGTCCACCCAAAACACTGAGCGTTTTGGTTTTTCCAGTGTAAAGACGATTATTGATGCGCCGGACCTTCTGGCCATTCAATTACAATCGTACGAGGATTTTCTTCAGGAACATGTTTTGGTTGAAAAACGACGAAACCAGGGTCTGGAAGGCGTTTTCAAAAGCATGTTTCCGGTTGAAGATACTCATAAAAACTATGTGTTGGAGTATAAATATTATTACCTCGGTCTTCCGAAATATACCGTAAAAGAGTGTCTGGATCGAAGGATATCTTATATGGTTCCGTTAAAAGTCAGACTGGTTCTGAACATTACGGATGAAGATGATCGAAGTAAGTATGTTCAAAGCATTGAACAGGATGTATTCTTCGGAAACATCCCCTACATGACGGATAGGGGCACCTTTATTATCAATGGTGCCGAACGGGTAATTGTAAGTCAGCTGCAAAGGTCTCCCGGCGTATTTTTCGACCAGAATTTTCATCCAAACGGAACGAAAATATATCAGGCAAGAATCATTCCTTTCCGTGGATCATGGGTTGATTTTACGACCGATATCTACGACTGCATTTATGCGATCATCGACCGACGCAGAAAATTCCCCGCAACATTATTGCTGAGAGCCATCGGATTCTCGACGAATAAGGATATATTTAAAGCCTTTAACTTGACTAAGAAGGTCACCATTGGTGACGTCAGAGATTTATTAAAAAATAAACTCGTCCTTGCCCTTGAAGACATCGTGGATACCAATTCTGGCGAAGTCATTTGTGAAATGGGTAGCCAGTTTACGGATAAAATTCTGGATAATGCAGCCGCCGCTGGCATCTCTGAATTGGAAATCACCAATCCAAAAGATGAGCTTGCGGTTGAAATGCTGGCAAACACGCTTGACAAGGATCCGACGACTTCAACGGAAGATGCCCTGATGTTGTTGTATGAGCATCTTCGTGCCGGGGATGCGCCCACTTTTGAAGTAGCGCAGAAATTTGTAGAAAAAATGTTTTTCTCTACCAAAAAATACGATCTTGGCAAGGTGGGCAGGTATCGAATCAATAAAAAATTCAATCTCCATAAACCCATTGATGAACCTGTTTTAACCCGTGAAGATTTTATCTGTGTTTTCGATTATCTCATTTCATTACGGAAAGGCGAAGTTACACCCGACGATATTGACCATCTGGGAAATCGTCGTGTCAGAACAGTAGGCGAACAACTTGCAAATCAGTTCAGTATCGGGTTAAGCCGGATGCAGCGGACGATCCGGGAACGAATGAATCAACGGGAAGCTGAAAGTCTGACGCCACAGGATCTGGTAAGCGCCAGAATTATCTCCACCGTGATCAATACTTTCTTTGGGACGAGTCAGTTGTCTCAGTTCATGGATCAAACAAATCCATTATCCGAGATTACCCATAAGCGGAGAATGTCTTCACTTGGACCTGGCGGGTTGACCCGGGAACGGGCGGGATTTGAAGTCCGCGACGTCCACCATACCCACTATGGCCGGCTATGTCCGATCGAAACACCGGAAGGTCCGAATATCGGACTGATCAGTTCCCTTGCCACCCATGCCGTCGTGAATCAGTTGGGATTTATCGAATCACCCTACCGGAAAATTGAGCATCGAAATGGCAATTATGAAATCACCAATACCGTGGAATTTCTTTCTGCAGATGATGAAGACCGATCTTATATTGCTCAGGCAAAAGAACCCGTTTCCAATGGAAAATTCATCAATGAGCTTCTCCGGACACGAAAGGGAGACGATTTTCCCATTGTTTCTTCGGATCTTGTTGAATATATGGATATTTCTCCGAATCAGATCGTCGGCATATCCGCTGCTTTGATCCCCTTTTTAGAACATGATGATGCCAACCGTGCATTGATGGGATCAAATATGATGCGTCAGGCGGTTCCTCTGCTTCGCCCCCGAGCGCCAATTGTCGGGACAGGACTCGAGCAAAAACTAGCCAGAGATTCAAGGTCTGCAATATTCTCTGATGTTGCCGGAGTTGTGGAGAAAGTTGAACCGGATCGTATCATCATCAGAACGGTGGTTAAAGACGATGCGTTACGATTGGTCAAAGATGAAAATATTAAAGAATTTAGGTTGAATAAATTTTTAAGAACCAATCAAAATACCTGTATCAACCAAAAACCAATAGTATTACCGGGCCAAAAGATCAATATTGGCGATTGTCTGGCGGATGGCGCTTCAACCGAAATGGGTGAACTGGCACTGGGCAGAAATCTCAAAGTTGCATTTATGCCCTGGCGCGGATATAACTTTGAAGATGCCATCATCATTAACGAACGCCTCGTATACGAAGATGTCTTTACGTCTGTTCATATGAAAGAATTTGAGGTTGAGATACGGGATACCCGCCGGGGTGAAGAGGAACTGACAAATGAAATTCCGAATGTAGGCGAAGAAGCGACGCGTAATCTGGATGAACGGGGTATCATTCGGGTCGGCGCAGAAGTCATGCCCGGCGATATTATCGTGGGTAAGGTCACTCCAAAAGGAGAAACAGATCCCACACCTGAAGAAAAATTGTTAAGAGCAATATTTGGTGAAAAAGCTGGCGATGTAAAGGATGCATCCAAAAGGTGCCCTGCAGGTGTGAGCGGCGTTATTGTTGAGACTCAATTATTTGAACGAAAAAGTATTGCCATCCGTTCAGAAGAAAAAGCACATATACGAGACCTGCAAAAGAAAGCCCGTGAAGACCGTGTCAGACTGATGACTACACGCGATCTGTTGTTACATTCTCAACTCGTTAACATGACTTCCGGTGGAATACGAAGCGCCCTGGATAATAAAACATTGATCAAAGCCAAAACATTGTTGACAAAAAATCGTGTGGATAAACTGGATTTTGACCGGTTATCGTTAAAATCCCCCTGGGTTGAGGATCCGATGATTTGGAACAACATTTTGAAAATTTGGGAAAATTATCAACGGAATCTCCGCCAGCTTGAAGAAAGACTTGAAGCTGAGATCTATAAATTGAAAGTCGGTGATGATCTCCAACAGGGCGTAATGAAACTTGCGAAAGTTTATGTTGGTCATAAACGGAAAATTGCTGTTGGGGATAAAATGGCTGGGCGTCATGGAAACAAAGGTATTGTATCCATTATTGTTCCCGATGAGGACATGCCTTTTATGGCGGACGGATCGACGGTTGATATCATTCTTAATCCATTGGGTGTACCTTCCCGTATGAATTTAGGGCAGCTCTATGAAACCATGCTGGGTTGGGCGGGAGAAATTCTGGGAAAGAAGTACGCGACGCCTGTATTTGACGGCGCTACGGCTTTGGATGTGGAAAATGAATTACGTGCTGCCGGATTACCAACAACCGGGAAAGTGGATCTTTGGGATGGACGCACCGGCGAAAAAATCCATGATAAAGTTGCCGTCGGAACAATTTATATGTTGAAATTATCCCATCAGGTCGATGATAAAATGCATGCCCGTTCAACGGGACCATATTCACTTATTACACAACAGCCTTTGGGCGGAAAAGCACAATCCGGAGGTCAACGGTTTGGAGAGATGGAAGTCTGGGCGCTTGAAGCATATGGCGCAGCGTACACATTACAGGAAATTCTTACCGTTAAATCTGATGATGTTGAAGGACGAACGCGGTTATATAATGCGCTGGTTCGCGGTGAAAATGCACCCAATGCCAATGTTCCGGAATCCTTCAATGTTCTTGTTCGTGAACTTGAGGGATTAGGTCTTAACGTCGTTCTCGATTAACTATAAATGGAGTATAACTCGTGCCATTTTTAAATTTTTCAACCCGAAAATCGAATTCGTTTTCCTCAATTACCCTTGGATTGGCTTCTCCGGAACAGATTCTGGAAAAATCTTTTGGTGAGGTTCTCAAGCCTGAAACCATTAATTACAGGTCGTACAAACCGGAAAAAGATGGACTTTTTTGTGAAAAAATATTTGGACCCGTAAAAGACTGGGAATGTCACTGTGGTAAATACAAGCGGATCCGGTATCGCGGGATCGTCTGTGACCGGTGTGGTGTTGAAGTTACCCGTAAGACTGTAAGGCGTGAACGAACCGGGCATATCACATTAGCTGTTCCCGTTGTACATATCTGGTTCCTGAGATCAATCCCGAGTAAAATCAGCTATCTTTTGGGATACACCACGAAACAATTGGAGTCCATCGCCTATTACGAAAAATTCGTGGTTACAAATCCAGGTAATTCTGGCCGTCAATATGGTGAGTTACTGGATGAAAAAGAATACCTGGAACTCGATTTAGAATTTGGGGTCGACACGGTTTCAGATGACGATGTGGATGAAGACCGTTATTTCGAAGCCCTTATGGGAGGGGAAGCCATACGGCGGTTGCTTGTTGACCTGAATATAACTCAAACCATCATCACTTTAAGCGAAGAACTCCACGCCGAGAAATTATCCAATCAGAAAAAGGAAAATCTTTTAAAACGTCTTCGGGTACTCAAGCAGTTTGACCCCCGCATCGAGAAAAAGATCATTAATAAACCCGAGTGGATGGTGATCACTGTCCTGTCAGTTATTCCGCCGGAACTCAGACCATTGGTTCCCCTTGACGGTGGGAGATTTGCCGCATCGGACCTAAACGATCTTTATCGTCGTGTCATTATCCGCAATAATCGCCTGAAACAGTTGATGGATATCAAAGCTCCGGACGTCATTTTGAGAAATGAAAAACGGATGCTTCAGGAAGCCGTCGACGCTTTGCTGGATAACAGTCGGTTACAATCTGCGGTTCGAAGCGGTACCCGTCGTCCTTTGAAATCATTGAGTGACTCACTCAAAGGAAAAACAGGCCGGTTCCGTCAGAATCTACTGGGTAAGCGTGTAGATTACTCAGGCCGGTCGGTAATCGTGGTTGGACCGGAACTCCGGCTCCATGAATGCGGATTACCCAAAGAAATGGCTATCGAATTATTTAAACCGCTTGTTGTGAGACAACTGATCGAAAGAGGGTTTACCCGGACACCGAGAAGTGCAAAGATGATGGTCGAATCGGGGGCACCTGAAGTTTATAAAGTACTTGAATATGTTGTAAGAGACCATCCTGTACTTCTCAATCGCGCACCCACGCTTCACAGATTGGGTATTCAGGCATTTCAACCGGTACTGGTGGACGGAAGGGCGATCAAACTTCATCCATTGGTTTGCGCTGCCTTTAACGCCGACTTTGACGGTGACCAGATGGCTGTTCATGTACCTTTGTCTGCCGAAGCAAAAATGGAAGCCTGGCTGCTGATGTTGTCAAGCCATAATATTTTACATCCTGCGAACGGAAAACCGATTGCAATTCCGTCTCAGGATATGGTATTAGGCATTTATTATTTAACCCGCCCCAGAAAAAATGTCAATGGCGCGGGTACTGTTTTTTCCTCCTATAACGAAGCCAGACTTGCAGTTGAAAATGAAATTGTGGACGTTCACGCCATTGTCGATTATCGGTTCCGTGGGAAGATTATAAAAAAAACAACCGTCGGCCGAATTCTGTTCAATGGTATTCTGCCTGAAGGAATGCAATATTTTAATTCGATTATCAGTAAAAAGAAACTCGAACAGATTGTATTTCTTTGCTATAAAATCACCGGTAATTTTAAAACCGTCGCTTTTCTGGACCGGCTTAAAGACCTGGGCTTCGAGTACGCCTTTAAAAGTGGTACTTCTATTGCAATTGATGATATTCTTATCCCGAATCGAAAACGCGAAATTATCGGTATTGCAGATACTACAGTTGAAGACATTCAGCGAAAATTTGATAATCGATTACTTACTGAAGGTGAAAGATACAATAAGATAATTGACATATGGACACATACGACTCAGGAAGTCGCAAGCGAAATGTTCATTGAATTGGAACGT
This sequence comes from uncultured bacterium, assembly GCA_964409335.1. GTDB lineage: Bacteria > Fidelibacterota > Marinisomatia > SCGC-AAA003-L08 > JACNLC01 > JABMOW01. Next base: position 23,278 of record CAYPCW010000031.1, on the reverse strand, counting down.
GATCGGGATGGTTTTAACCCATTATTTATGATGGCAGATTCCGGAGCACGGGGCAGTCAGGACCAGATCAAACAGCTGGCAGGGATGCGTGGGCTGATGGCAAAACCGAAAAAAAGCCTTACCGGATCATCCGGCGAAATTATTGAAAATCCGATCAAATCGAATTTTAAAGAAGGATTATCAGTTTTTGAGTATTTCATCTCAACCCATGGTGCACGAAAAGGTCTTGCAGACACGGCATTAAAAACCGCCGACGCAGGATATCTTACCCGCCGGTTGGTGGATGTCGCCCAGGACGTCACCATATCAATGATCGATTGCGGTACTATCCAGGGGGTCGTCATGGAGGACCTTAAAGAAGGTGAAGAGATTATTGAACCGCTGTCAGACCGAATTTACGGCAGAACCACTTTGGAACCGATTGTTGATCCCATTGAAGGTAAAGAGATTGTTCATGCAAATGAATTAATAGACCTCCGTATCATTGATGACATCGAAAAAAGTAATGTGTATCAGGTAAAAGTTCGATCTATTCTGACATGCGAAGCTGAAAACGGTATGTGTGCCCGATGCTATGGACTCAATCTGGCGTTAAACAAACCTGCGACCATGGGTGATGTCGTTGGTATTATGGCCGCACAATCCATCGGTGAACCGGGTACACAGTTAACGCTTCGGACATTCCATATTGGCGGTACTGCCTCAAGAATTGTGGAAATTTCAGAGATTCGTTCTAAAAAAGCAGGAGAAATCCGGTTTAATGAACTCCTGAAGGTTGTTGAAGTGGTAGGTGAAAACGGTAAGCCGATTATGGTAACCACCGTACGTAATGGAAAAATCGATTTGATTGATAAAAAGGATAGAGTGCTGGCCTCATATAACGTGCCCTATGGCGCTAAAGTTTTTGTCAAAGATGGTGACAAGATCAGAGTAAACAGCGTCCTTTTTGCCTGGGATCCCTATACGGATGTGATTTTATCTCGGTCAAACGGCATCGTTCGATTCCGGGATATGGCCGAGGGCGAAACGTTCATCGAAGAGGCGGTTGAAGGCGGAAAGAAAATGATCGTCATCACCGAGTCACGAAACCGAAATCTGAATCCCCATATCGAAATTGAAAGTGACGATGCAGGTTCCTCCAGTGGCGGAATGAGTGTTCTGCCCGTGAAAGCAACGGTTATCGTCAAAGATGGTCAGCTGGTTAAAGCGGGTGAGATTTTAGTTAAGATATCCAGAGAAACCGGGAAAACCCGTGACATTACCGGCGGGTTACCCAGAATTGCAGAATTGTTTGAAGCGCGTAAACCCTCTGACCCTGCTGTTGTGACTGAAATTGACGGGCGGATCAAATATGGCAAGATCAAAAGAGGCATTCGGGAGATCATCATTGCTGGAAAAGATACTGAAAAAACATATAAAATACCATACGGCAAGCATATCATTGTTCATGATGGTGATTTTGCGGTTGCAGGTGACCGGCTATGTGAAGGTGCCGTCTCACCCCAGGATATTTTGAGTATTCGGGGTGCGGCGAAGGTTCAGGAATATCTGGTCGACCAAATTCAAGAAGTTTACAGATTACAAGGTGTGACAATCAATGACAAACACATTGAAGTTATCGTCCGTCAGATGATGCAGAAGATAGAAATTGAGGATCCCGGGGATACCGAATATCTGCAGGGTGATCGGGTAAACCGATTTGAGGTACTCCGGGAAAATGGGGAGATAAAGCTAAAAAGGATTATAACAGACAGGGGTGAATCGGATTACTCAAACGGGGATAAGGTATATCTACAAAATATAGAGGATGTTAATCTTGAATTGACTGAAAACGGGAAAGCATTGATAAATTACCAACCTGCCCGGACTGCCACATTCAAGCCGTTACTGCTTGGGATTACCCGAGCATCCCTGAATACGGACAGCTTCATTTCCGCGGCCTCATTCCAGGAAACCACCCGTGTATTGACAGACGCAGCGGTTCAGGGAAAAACGGATTATTTACGCGGTCTAAAAGAGAACGTCATTATTGGCAGACTGATCCCGGCGGGAACGGGAACTGAGACGAATACTTCCATTGAAGTCCATCGAAAAGATGCGAAAGTACTTGAAACACAGGGTGTGGTTCACGACGAGTGAAATTAGATAATATGTTGCAAAATATGTTTGTCTTAAAATTAAAAAGAATCTTAATTTAATAGGCTTTTTCGGAGATAAAATGCCAACGATAAATCAGCTAGTTAGAAAAGGTAGAACAAAACAATTAAAAAAGAACAAAGTCCCCGCTTTGAAGGGTTGTCCCCAAAAGCGTGGTGTTTGTACGCGTGTCTATACTACCACGCCCAAAAAACCGAACTCGGCTCTGCGAAAAGTCGCCCGTGTCCGGTTATCAAACGGGTTTGAAGTCACGGCGTATATTCCAGGTGAGGGGCATAATCTCCAGGAACACTCAATTGTGATGATTGAAGGTGGAAGGGTGAAAGATCTTCCCGGTGTTCGTTATCATATTATTCGCGGTGTCCTTGACCCGTCCGGTGTTACCGGACGAAAAACCAGCCGGTCAAGATATGGCGCAAAAAAACCTAAAGCTTAAGACATACTATGCGAAGAAGAAGACCAGAACGTAGAAGAATTTTACCCGACCCAATCTATAATGATTTGACTGTGGCAAAGTTTATAAATAATTTGATGGAAAGAGGAAAGAAAAGTCTTGCCGAAAAAATCTTCTATTCATCCCTTGATATTATTAAAGCCAAAACAAAAGAAAACGGACTTGAAGTATTCAGGAAAGCTATATCTAATATCTCGCCCGTTCTGGAAGTTAAAGCAAAACGTATCGGTGGCGCTACATATCAGGTACCTACCGAAGTTCCTGAAAATCGGAAAATGGCATTGGCTATGAGATGGTTAATCACCTTCTCAAGATCCCGAAAAGGACGAACCATGGCTGATCGTTTAGCCGCAGAAATGATTGCTGCTGCAAATAGCGAGGGTGGTGCAGTCAAGAAAAAAGAAGATACACATAAGATGGCAGAAGCAAACAAAGCCTTTGCCCATTTTGGCAGGTAATCTTAAAAAAATTATGCAAAGCATTCCTTTACTGCACGTTCGAAATATCGGTATCATGGCACACATTGATGCAGGTAAGACGACAACTACAGAAAGAATTCTCTTTTATACCGGGCGAACCCACCGGTTAGGTGAAGTGCATGAAGGGGCTGCGACAATGGACTGGATGGACCAGGAACGGGAGCGGGGAATCACGATTACCTCCGCCGCTACAACCTGCTTCTGGAAAGGGAACCGGATAAACATTATTGACACACCGGGACATGTCGATTTTACAATTGAGGTTGAAAGATCGCTTCGGGTTTTAGATGGTGCAATCGCTTTGTTTTGTGCAGTTGGAGGTGTCGAGCCGCAATCCGAAACCGTTTGGAGACAGGCGGATAAATATCACGTTCCAAGAATCGCATTTATAAACAAGATGGACCGAACCGGTGCGGACTTCTTTAAAGTGATTCAAATGTTAAAAGATCGATTGAAGACCAATCCGGTACCGATTGTGCTTCCTATTGGAGCGGGTGATCTGTTTACGGGTGTGATCGATTTAGTTAAAATGGAAGCGATTCTCTATACTACAGAAGATGGTGCTAGATTTGAGTATAGCGAAATACCGGTTGATCTGCTGGAAGAGGCTGAGAAGTGGCATTTACATTTGCTTGAAGAAGTTGCCGGCTATGACGAACGTCTTATGGACAAATATCTCGATGGTGAAACCATTCTAGGTGATGAAATCAAAACCGCCATAAGAAAAGCCTGTATTGACGGATCCATGATTCCCACATTGTGTGGTTCTGCATTTAAAAATAAAGGGGTTCAGAGATTACTTGATTCTGTTATCGATTTCCTTCCCTCACCCCTGGACGTTGGGGCTGTGAATGGCTATGATGTGGATGACCCGGCAAAAGTAATTCGCCGGGAACCCAGCGATGACGAGCCTTTTTCTGCACTCGCTTTTAAAATCATGACGGACCCCTACGTCGGACGGTTGACATTTTTTAGAATTTATTCCGGCACTGTGTCAAAAGGAGACACCATTTTTAATCCGAATACCGGCAAAAAGGAACGAATTGGCCGCCTCATGCTCATGCATGCCGCAAAGAGAGAAGAACGAAGTAAAGTGAGCACAGGTGAAATTGCTGCTGTCGTCGGGTTAAAAAATACTCAAACCGGACATACTCTTTGTGATATTAAGAGTCCCTTACTCCTGGAATCTATGGAATTTCCTGACCCGGTAATTTCTATTTCCGTGGAACCCCGGGCAAAAGCGGATCAGCAAGCGCTGGCAGATTCCCTGATAAAATTGGCTGAGGAAGACCCTACATTTCGCGTCCGGACGGATGAAGAAACGGGCCAAACCATCATTTCGGGAATGGGTGAACTGCATCTGGAAATCATTGTAGATCGCCTTAAAAGAGAATTCCACGTTGATGTCCACGTAGGGCAACCTCAAGTTGCCTATAAAGAAACCATCGGTACAAAAATCGAAGGACACGAAGCAAAATTTATCCGACAATCCGGAGGCCGTGGACAATATGGTCATGTGGTTATCACCCTTGAGCCTAATGAAGTCGGCAAAGGATATGAATTTATCGATAAGATTGTTGGTGGTGTGATTCCTAGAGAATATATCCCAAAAGTCAATGACGGTATTCACGATGCGATGAAAACGGGTGTATTGGCCGGATATCCCGTCGAAGATATTAAAGCCACCCTTACTTTTGGTTCATATCACGAAGTCGATTCCAGCGAAATGGCATTTAAGATCGCAGGTTCAATTGCTTTTAAAGAAGCAGCAAAAAAGGCAAACCCGTATATTCTAGAACCTGTAATGGGCTTGGAGGTGGTTATGCCAGATGAATATTTAGGAACCGTAATGGGTGATGTTACTTCCAGGAGGGGTCACATCAAAGGGATGGAGCAACGAAACGATGCACAGGTTCTGATCGCAAGCGTTCCGTTATCAGAAATGTTTGGGTATGCCACAGAACTACGGTCGATGACCCAGGGACGGGCAGTTTTTACGATGCAGTTTTCACATTATGATAAAGCCCCGAATTTCGTTCAGGAAAGACTGATCGAAAGATTTCAGGGAAGAGCATAAAGAAGGTATAAAAGGAGTATATCCATGGCAAAGGAAAAGTTTGCACGAACGAAGCCGCATGTTAACATTGGTACGATTGGGCATGTAGATCACGGAAAGACCACATTAACAGCCGCAATTACAAAGGTACTCGCCAAGTCAGGTCTGGCAGAGATGACAAGTTTTGATCAGATAGACAATGCTCCTGAGGAAAGAGAACGGGGGATCACCATCAATACAGCGCATGTAGAATACCAGACCGTCAAACGTCACTATGCCCATGTGGATTGTCCTGGACACGCAGATTATATCAAGAACATGATCACGGGCGCTGCGCAGATGGACGGTGCGATATTGGTCGTAGCGGCAACGGACGGACCCATGCAGCAGACGCGTGAGCACCTGTTGTTAGCCCGTCAGGTGAATGTGCCTGCGGTGGTGATTTACATGAATAAAGTAGATCAGGTAGATGATGAAGAATTATTGGATTTGGTCGAAATGGAACTTCGGGAGTTATTGGACGAGTATGGATTTCCCGGAGACGCCACACCCATCATAAAAGGGTCCGCCCTGAATGCGTTAAATGGTGAAGAAGGTGCGGATGCGTCAATCCTTGAATTGATGGAAGCGGTAGATACCTTTATACCTGAGCCGAAGCGTGATGTGGACAAGCCCTTTTTGATGCCGGTGGAAGATGTATTTTCGATCACGGGCAGAGGGACAGTCGCCACGGGCAGGATTGAGCGTGGAGTGATCAAGATTGGAGAGCCGATGGCCGTAGTAGGTATGGGTTCCACAATCAAGACGGTATGTACGGGTGTAGAGATGTTCCGCAAGATTCTGGATCAGGGACAGGCAGGGGACAATGCCGGGTTGTTATTACGCGGTGTAGAGAAGAAGGATATTGCCCGTGGTATGGTAATAGCGGCGCCGGGGAGCATCACCCCGCACTTACATTTTACGGCGAACGTGTATGTACTGAAGAAGGAAGAGGGAGGGCGTCACACTCCGTTTTTCAAGGGATATCGTCCGCAGTTTTATTTCAGGACGACAGATGTGACAGGCGAAGTATTTTTGCCCGAGGGAACAGAGATGGTGATGCCGGGCGACAATGTTCATTTGGATATCCGGTTGATCACACCGATCGCCATGGACAAAGAGCTTCGATTTGCGATTCGTGAAGGCGGCAGAACCGTTGGCGCCGGCGTCGTTACTGAAATTATCGAATAAGAGAGATTGACCGTGTCACTAAATAAAATCAGAATCAGATTAAAAGCGTACGACCACGTTCTGTTGGATAAATCCACGGAGAAAATCGTGAAAACGGCAAAAAATACGGGCGCTATCGTTCTTGGCCCGATCCCATTGCCGACCCGGAAAAACATTATTACCGTCAACCGGTCGCCTCATGTAGATAAAAAATCCCGTGAGCAGTTTCAAATGAAAGTCCATAAACGAATCGTAGATTTACTTAACTCTACATCCAAAACAGTTGATGCATTAATGAAATTGGATATGCCGGCGGGTGTTGACATTGAGATCAGGACTTGATAAATATGACAAAAACAATGTTATTAGGTAGAAAAGTCGGGATGACCCGGATATTTAACGAACAGGGTCGTGATATTCCGGTTACTGTCATTGCGGCCGGACCTTGTACGGTGACACAAATTAAAACGATCGAAAGCGATGGCTATAATGCTGTTCAGGTTGGATTTGAAGATCTGAAAGAGCGACACATCATCAAACCTGTCGCGGGCAGATATAAAAAGCTCAATATACCTGCCAAACGCGTGACTCGTGAATTTGCGATTGACGATGTGGCGGGCATATCCCAAGGAGACGTGCTGACGGTTGAGACCTTTACGGTGGGTGAAAAAGTAGATGTGAGGGGTGTCTCAAAAGGCAAAGGCTTTTCCGGTGTAATGAAACGACACGGTTTTAGCGGTGGACGACGGTCTCATGGGAAAAATAGTGTGATGAGAGCAGGAGGTTCGATCGGAGCCAGCGCAGATCCGGCACGCGTGTTCCCGGGGACCAGGATGGCAGGACGCACCGGTGGTGATAATGTCTGTATTAAAAAGCTGACCGTTGTGCGAATTGATGCTGAAAGCCATCAGATTTTCATCAAAGGCGCTGTCCCGGGATGTAAAAACGGATTAATTTCCATAACCAAATAGATACAATGAAATTTGAAATTTATAATAAAACCGGCGAGAAAACGAATAATTCAGTGGAAGTTTCTGAAAGTGTGTTTGGTGTACAACCGAATGAAAATTGTGTCTATCTTGCAGTGAAATCCGAACTTGCCGCTTTGCGTCAGGGTACTTCAGCCAGCAAGTCCAGAAGCGATGTGAGTGGAACCGGAAAAAAACCATTCCGGCAAAAAGGTACAGGACGATCCAGAGCAGGGTCATTGCGTAACCCGTCACGTGTACATGGTGGGACAGCCTTTGGCCCAGAACCACGACAATATACATTAAAAGTAAATAAAAAGGTGAAACGCATCGCCCGGCAAAGCGCCTTATCCCAAAAAGTTTTGACGAATTCTATCATCGTCATTGATGACCTGAAAATTGAAAACCCGAAGACCAGAGAGATGGTCACGCTCTTTAAAAAACTGAATCTCACTGGTAAAAAGATCACCATACTGGCAAAAGATGTGAATGATAATCTTTGGTTCAGTGCGAGGAATATTAAAAATATTGCTTTGATTCCGGCACAAACCGCATCTACCTACGATATTCTTGACAGTCAGATTTTATTATTTGATGTTGATGGAATTGAAGCGATTAACTCTCAACTACAGAATTAATTATGACAAATTTAAAATCAGTATTGGTTGCACCAATACTTAGCGAAAAGAGTACCGCACTGTCCGAAAAGCTGAATAAATATGTTTTCAAGGTAAATACAAATGCGAACAAACTTGAAATCAAAGATGCGGTAGAAAACCGATTTAATGTGAAAGTCGACAAAGTGGCGACCATTAATATGAATGGAAAGCGGAAATCGACCAACATCCGGAGTAACGGAAAGGTTTTGCGTACATCCGGATTTAGGTCGGGTTGGAAAAAAGCCATTGTCACACTTGAGAAGAATTTTACGATCGACCTGGTCGGTGGTGAATATTAAGAGACATTATGCCAATAAAAGCGATTAAACCAAATACGCCCGGTCAGCGGTCCAAAACGACTCCTACTTTCGAGGAGATCACCAAATCGAAACCGGAAAGAAAATTAACTGAAGCTCTGAGAAAAACCGGTGGAAGAAACAACCACGGGAGGATTACCTGTCGTCACCGAGGTGGCGGACACCGGCGCCGATATCGTTTTATCGATTTTAAACGGGATAAGTACGATATTAATGCTGATGTCATCTCAATTGAATATGATCCAAACCGGTCTGCGAGAATTGCCCTTCTTCAATACGAAGACGGCGAAAAAAGATATATCCTTGCACCGGATGGTATAGGCGTGGGAACATCCATCATAGTATCAGATGGGATGGTTCCTGTAAAACCTGGCAATACCACGATGCTAAAAAATATTCCCGATGGCGTTCTAATCCATAATGTTGAAATGAAACCAGGTAAAGGTGGTCAGATGGCCAGGTCTGCCGGAACATTCGCGAGAATCATGGCGAAGGAATCCGGTATGATCAGTTTAAAATTACCATCCGGTGAAATGCGATTAGTTTCTGAAGACTGTAAAGCAACCATTGGTGTTGTCGGCAATAAATCCCACGAAAATATCAATTCAGGAAAAGCCGGCAGATCCAGGTGGTTAGGGATAAGACCTATGGTGAGAGGGGTTGCAATGAATCCGGTTGATCACCCGCATGGCGGGGGTGAAGGCAGAACCTCCGGGGGGAGACATCCTGTGAGTCCCTGGGGAACCCCGACAAAAGGATATAAAACCCGAAAGAAGAACCATCCAACTGATAGATTTATTGTAAAGCGGAGAAAGTAAGATATGGCACGATCTTTAAAAAAGGGTCCCTATATTGAGGAAAAACTGTTGGAAAAAATTCGAAAAATATCCGATAGTAAAAAGAAACAAGCGATAAAAACCTGGTCCCGCCGGAGTACAATCGGTCCCCAATTCGTGGGTCATACTTTTGCGGTTCATAACGGGAAAAAGTTTATTCCGGTTTATGTGACTGAAAATATGGTCGGACATAAACTTGGAGAATTTTCACCAACGCGGACATTTTACGGACATGCAGGTGATCGAAAGAAGGGTAAATAATGGAAACTACAGCGATCGCGAAACACCTGAGACAATCTCCCAAAAAATTGAGACAGGTACTGGATGTTGTCAGAGGCAAATCCGTGAATGATGCCCTGACCTCATTGGAATTTATGAATAAGAAAGCTTCCTTTTTCATTTACAAAACCATCAAATCCGCAATGGCAAATATGGCGAATAACCATAATAACTCTAATTTTGAGTCGATGGTTATTAAATCCGCATTCGTGAATGAGGGTCCGGTAATGAAGCGGTGGCGTGCTGCTGCGATGGGTAGAGGCGTACAAATCCTTAAGCGAACGAGTCATCTTACGATCGTTATTTCAGACAAGAATAATTAGAGGATAATTTGGGACAGAAAACAAATCCAATTGGACTTCGGTTAGGGATCAACAAATCATGGGATTCTATCTGGTTTGACGATAAGAATTTTGCAGAAAAACTTCTCGAAGATATTCTGCTCAGGAAGTATATCACAGGCCGATTAAAAAATGCCAGCCTCTCAAAAGTACAAATCAATCGTACGCCAAAAAAAATTGTGGTAACCATTCACACTGCCCGTCCCGGAATCGTCATCGGTCGAGGCGGACAAGAAGTTGAAGAATTGAAATCAGATCTTCAGAAATTAGTTGGGAATAATATTCAGTTGAATATCTCAGAAATCAAGCGGCCGGGACTGAACGCTGAGCTGGTCGGTCAAAATATTGCCCAACAACTGGTAAAAAAAGTATCCTACCGTCGAGCCGTAAAAAAAGCAATTCAATCTACAATGACGTTAGGCGCATTAGGGATCAGAATTAATATCAGTGGCAGAATCGGCGGTGCGGAAATTGCCAGAAGTGAAATTTTTAGAGACGGCCGGGTACCCCTGCATACCTTGCGGGCAGACATTGATTATGCATTAGTTGAAGCAAATACAACTTATGGATTGATTGGGATCAAGGTATGGATTTACCATGGTGAAGTTCGAGCGAAAAAATCAGGACGAATATAACTCATGTTAGCACCCAAGAAAATAAAATTTAGAAAACCACAAAAAGGACGAATGACAGGTATGTCCAACAGTGGAGATTATGTTGCATTTGGCACCTTTGGTTTGAAAGCGATGGAACCCGGGTGGATCACCAGCCGACAAATCGAAGCCAGTCGTGTGACAATTGCCAGGAAAGTCAGGAAACTGGGTAAAATGTGGATACGGATATTTCCGCATAAGTCAATCACCAAAAAGCCGGCAGAAACCAGAATGGGGAAGGGAAAAGGCGCTCCCGAATATTGGGTGGCTGTTGTAAAACCGGGACGGATACTTTTCGAAGTTGAAGGAGTGACCGAAGAGGTCGCTGCCGAAGCTTTCAAACTGTGTTCCCAAAAATTACCTATAAAAACAAAATTAGTGGGTAGAAGAGAAGTGGGAGTATAAATTGAAGCGACAAGATTTATTAGCATTATCAGAATTAGATCTTAAGACAAAACTGAAGGACAACCAGGACGCTTTATTGAATCTTCGGTTTCAAAAAGTGCTCCAGCAATTAGATCAACCCCAGAAAATTTGCCAGATCAAACGGGAAATTGCACAGATTAAAACCGCTTTGAGAGAAATTGAATTAAGCATTCGTAAGGAGAATTGAGGGTAATGGAAACCGGAAACAGAAAAATATTGACAGGGAACGTACTACAATCCAAGATGGATAAAACTGTCGTAGTCCAGGTGACCCGACGATTCCCTCATCCCATATATAAAAAATACGTTCCCCGATCAAAAAAGTACCATGTGCACGACGAGTTCAATAAATGCAGACCCGGTGATGTGGTTCGAATAATAGAGTCACGACCATTAAGCAAAATGAAACGGTGGCGGGTATTAGAAATTGAAAAAACGGCTACACAAGAATAAGCAGGTAGACTGAAATGATCCAACAAGAGACAAGGTTGAAAGTCGCAGATAATACAGGCGCCAAAGAAGTACTGTGTATTCGGGTACTGGGTGGAACCCGACGGAAATACGCACGGGTTGGGGACCAGATCGTTGTGACGATTAAGAAAGCCATCCCCGGTGGCGGCGTAAAAAAAGGGGATGTATCCCGAGCGGTAGTCGTACGGACCAAAAAAGAAATTCGACGAAAAGACGGCTCCTATATCCGGTTTGATGAAAATGCAGCGGTATTGATTGACAGCCAGAGAGAACCAAAAGGAACCCGTGTATTTGGTCCTGTTGCAAGAGAGTTAAGAGAAAAACAATACATGAAGATCGTTTCTCTCGCCCCGGAGGTGTTATAATTATGAAAATCAAAAAAGGAGATACCGTACAGGTTATCACAGGCAGTGATAAAGGGAAGCATGGCCGTGTCCTTAAAGTGTACCCGAAAACAGAAAAGCTGCTGGTTGAAGGTGTCAGGATGATCAAAAAGCACCTGAGACCAACGCAGGATAATCCTCAGGGAGGTATCCAGGAGAAAGAGTCTTTGATCCACTATTCAAATGTCATGATATTAGTTGGCGGGAAACCAACAAAAATCGGATACAAAATACTGGAAAACGGAAAAAAAGTTCGGTATTCCAAAAAAACAGGTGAAATCGTAGATTAATGAATATGGCAAAATCAGAAAAAATTATTCCATATCTTTTGGCTCATTATAAAACTGTTGTTATGAGTGAACTCCAGAAGAAATTCAATATCAACAATACCATGAGAATTCCCAGACTGGAAAAGATTGTGATCAATATGGGAATTGGAGATGCAAGAGAACATGCAAACAGCCTGAAAAACGCTGTGGAAGAACTATCGCTCATCACCGGACAAAAACCAGTGATTACGTATGCCAAGAACGCGATCTCCAATTTTAAGATCCGCCAGGGGGATCCGGTTGGCGTTTGCGTGACATTGCGACGCGAAAAAATGTATGAGTTCCTTCATCGGTTTATTGCGGTGGCGACACCCAGGATCCGGGATTTTCGCGGGTTGCCAGCCCGTGGCTTTGATGGAAGAGGGAATTATAATTTTGGGTTAACCGAACAAGTGGTTTTTCCGGAAATTGACTACGATAAAATAGATAAGATTCGCGGAATGAATATATCTGTTGTAACGAATGCAAAAACAGATGAAGAAACATACCATTTATTGACCGGTTTGGGGATGCCTATCCGTACAAAGAATTTCTCAAGTGAAACCGAACCAATTGAGGCAGCATAATGGCAAAAAAATCACTGATCGTTAAAGCAAAAAGAACTCCGAAATTTTCCACCCGCGGATATACGCGATGTAATAATTGTGGAAGACCCAAATCCGTGTATCGAAAATTTGGCCTTTGCCGGATATGTTTCAGGGAAATGGCATTAAAGGGTTTGATTCCCGGTATAACTAAAGCAAGCTGGTAGAAGGAATAACAGAAAATGTCAATGTCAGATCCTATTGCAGATTATCTTACCCGAATCCGGAACGCACAAACTGCGGATAAAAGATGGGTAGATATTCCTGCTTCAAATTTGAAGAAAAGAATATCGTTTGTTCTGAAAGAAGAACGGTTTATCCGGGATTACCTGCTGATCAAGGATAACAAGCAGGATATGTTACGAATTTTCCTGAATTATACTTATGATCAGCGTCCGGTGATTCAGGGAATTCGCAGAGTCAGCCGGCCGGGACGAAGAATTTATGCAGACTCCGACAACCTGCCGCGAGTCCTCAACGGAATGGGTGTCGCCATTTTAACAACCTCAAAAGGGGTGTTATCAGATAAGAAAGCCCGCATTTTAAACATTGGCGGCGAAGTTTTATGCCATGTTTGGTAAAAATTAAAAGTGGTACTGAATTAAATGTCTAAAATAGGTAGAAAGCCAATACAATTACCCGACGCGATTTCCCTTAAAAATACGGATAACTTTGTTACCGTTAAGGGAAAACTCGGTGAATTGTCTCAACAGTTCAGCCCTGAACTCACTATTTCTGTCGTTGGAAATCAGATTTTGGTTTCCCGGTCTTCAGATGATAAGAAATTCAGAGAACTTCACGGCCTGACCCGAGCGTTATTAGCCAATATGATCACGGGCGTGAGTGAAGGGTATAAAAAAGAACTAAAACTGACCGGTGTTGGTTACACCGCCGATGCGAAAGGAAAATTTGTCATTTTAAATCTTGGGTATTCCCACGCTATTTATTTTGAAATACCGGATGGGATAACCTTAGAAACGGTAAAACTCACGACGATCCTTGTCAAGGGAATTGATAAGCATAAAGTGGGGCAGGTGAGCGCAAAGATCAGATCATTCAGGGAACCTGAACCCTATAAAGGAAAAGGAATCGCCTATTCGGACGAAATGATCAGAAGAAAAGCAGGGAAGACCGTTGGAGGTAAAAAATAATGGCTGACAAAAGCAAAACAAAATGGAGAGACTGGGAGAAAAAACGCCGTCGCATCAAAAGCAGACTCAAGATCGGACTGGCGCTCCGCCTCGTTATTTATCGGTCTAACAGAAATATTTTCGCTCAAATCATCGACGATGTTCATGGGGTGACCGTGGTTTCGGCATCTACGATTGATAAAAATATCCGGGAACAAATCGATACCGTTTCCGGAATGATTGAAAAAGGGAAGCTGGTAGGGAAAATCCTGGGGGAACGAGCCATTGAGAAAAATTTGGTAAAAATCATTTTTGATCGAAATGGTTACAAATATCACGGCATTGTAAAAGCACTTGCAGATTCCGCTCGTGAAGCTGGACTACAATTTTAAAAGGATATAGAATTGACAATAATCAATCCATCAGAATTAGAATTAAAAGACGAAGTTGTTGTCTCCATTAACCGGGTCGCAAAAGTAATTACCGGCGGACGACGGTTCCGATTTAATTCAATCGTTGCAGTGGGTGATGGCAAAGGACATGTAGGCATCGGATTTGGTAAAGCAAATGAAGTGGTTTCTGCAGTGAATAAAGCAAAAGAAAATGCAAAAAGGAACATCTTTAAAGCAAATATCATCAACGGTACCCTCCCTCATACCGTTAAAGTAAAATATGGAGCGGCTCAGGTTCTTTTGAAACCTGCATCACCCGGTACGGGAAATATCGCCGGGGGACCCGTCAGGATGATCCTTGAACAGGTGGGTATTACAGATGTGCTGTCCAAGGTGACCGGATCAACCAATCCAATTAACGTTGTCAGAGCCGTTGAAAAAGCCTTGCGCAACGCAAGAGACCCGTTAGCGGTTGCCCGGGACAGAGGTATCACGATTAAAGAACTATTTTCCTAATTAAGAATGTACAATGGCTGAAAAAAAATTAAAAATTACTCAAATTAAAAGTTCAATTGGTTATCGGCGAAATGCGTCAACCACCCTTGAAGCCTTAGGGATTAAGAAGATTCACCACTCGGTAACTAAAGTGGATAATCCTGCAATCAGAGGAATGATAAAAACCGTTTTCCATCTGGTTAAAGTAGAGGAAATTACATAATGGAATTAGGTAAAATCAAACCCGCAGAAGGGTCTGTGCAAGATACAAAGAGACTCGGTCGCGGAGATGCCAGCGGGCAGGGGAGATCCGCAGGCCGGGGTTCAAATGGATATCACTCTCGATCCGGGAGCAAAGCGAAACATTATTTTGAAGGCGGTCAGATGCCTATGATGAGACGGTTGCCGAAAAGAGGATTTAAAAACTATCCTTTTAAAATCGATGTGCAAATCGTAAACCTGAATCAACTGGCAAAATTAAATGTAGAAACAATTGATGTAAATGGCATGATTGAGAAGGGACTCGTAAAGAAATCCGATCTTCCGGTAAAAATTTTGGGAAAAGGGGATATCAAAACAGTCATAGAGGTCTCTGCCGATATGTTTAGTAAATCTGCGATTGAAAAAATTGAAAAAGCGGGTGGCAAGGCGATTTACTCATGATTGAAAAACTTCTAAACATATTAAAAATTCCTGCCCTTCGAAAAAAGCTGGGCTTCACCGGAATGGTACTTCTTGTCTATAGGCTGGGCGGTCATGTTCCCATTCCAGGTATTAACAAAGCGGCTTTAGCAGAGGTTATGCAGGGTTTCAGTAATTCGCTGCTCGGGTTGTACGATATGTTTGCCGGAGGATTCTTTTCTCAAGCCTCAATTTTTGCACTGGGAATTATGCCGTACATATCTGCATCCATTATCATCCAGTTATTGGGTGCGGTGATTCCATATTTCCAGAGGCTTCAGAAAGAAGGTGAAGAAGGGCGGAAGAAAATTACTCAGCTTACCCGGTATGGGACGGTATTGATCTCCTTTCTTCAGGCGGTTGGTGTTGCTGTATTTTTACAGGGATATCCCGGAACGAATGCAGGTCCCATCGTGCCCAATCCCGGAATTTTCTTTTCCATTACAACAATTATTACCCTGATCACCGGAACGATCTTCGTCATGTGGTTGGGGGAACAAATTTCAGATTATGGGATCGGGAATGGAATATCACTGATCATCATGGTAGGTATCCTGTCCCGTGCGCCCCACGTATTCCTGAACCAGATCATTCAAATGAACAGCGGTATCGTGAATCCTCTGACGAATATCTTTTTACTCGGATTGTTGTTTTTGGTCATTGCGGTGGTCGTTCTTATTTCGACGGGTACCCGAAAGATCCCTGTACAATATGCAAAACGTGTGGTTGGTAGAAAAGTGTATGGCGGACAAGCGACTCATATTCCACTGAGGATATTGACAGCCGGGGTCATGCCGATCATTTTTGCACAAGCCCTCATGTTTATCCCGAACACGCTCACGTCATTTATGAGTGATACAAATGTCGTTGGAGATTTTCTGACCAGAGTGTTTGCACCCACGCACCCCGTATATTCTGCCATTTTAGGAATGTTTATTATTATTTTCACCTATTTTTATACGGCTATCGCTTTCAATCCCGTTGACGTTGCAGACAATATGAAAAAGCAGGGTGGATTTATCCCCGGCGTCAGACCCGGGAAAAGTACCTCCGATTATATCGATAACATTTTGACACGAGTTACGCTCCCGGCAGCCATATTTCTCGCTCTGATTGCGATATTCCCTAGCTTTCTGGTGGCACAGATCAATGGGGTCGACTATTCGCTGGCGAGCTTTTTTGGCGGAACAAGTTTATTGATTATTGTCGGTGTTGGGCTGGACACACTTCAGCAGGTTGAAAGTCATCTTCTGATGCGTAACTATGATGGTTTTTTGAAAACCGGAAAAATTAAAGGCAGGCGTCGATTTTAACCGGATCCAGGCATGATTCACATTAGAGGTCCAGCTGAAGTATCCAATATTCTGATCAGCGGGCAAATCGTAAAACGTACATTGGAAGTATTGGAAAAATATATCGTTCCCGGGATGGAAACTCTGGAATTAGATCGGATCGCTGAGGAGTATATCCGAGGTCAGGATGCAATCCCAGGGTTTAAAGGATTATATGGGTTTCCGGCTACGTTATGTATATCTATTGATGATGAAGTTGTGCACGGGATCCCCGGGAAACGCAAATTAAAAGAGGGTGAGATTGTTGGAATTGACGTGGGCGTTTTAAAAAACAAGTATTATGGCGATCATGCGCGAACATTTGCGGTGGGTAAAATTTCAGAAAAAAAACAAAAATTGATAGATATCACCCGCGAGTGTCTGTCTGTGGGAATTCAGCAGGCGATCCCAGGTAAACGGATTGGTGATATCGGATTTGCGATCCAAAAACATGCAGAGAAGAATGGATTCAGCGTTGTGCGCGAGTTGGTGGGACATGGAATTGGCACTGATCTGCATGAAGAACCGCAAATCCCGAACTTCGGTAAAAAAAACAGGGGTGCGCTTATAGACGCAGGCATGTGCTTTGCAATCGAACCGATGATCAATATGGGACAACCGGATGTGAGAACCTTAAATGACGGATGGACGGTTGTGACTCATGACGGACTCCCATCAGCACATTTCGAGCATACAGTTACAATCACAGCAAACGGTCCGGAAGTGTTAACAAATTAATATGGCAAAAGAAGCAGGCATTGAAGTCGATGGAACGATCACCGAGACATTACCCAATGCCACTTTCCGTGTGACTCTTGATAATGGGCATGAAGTACTCGCCCATGTTTCTGGAAAAATGCGAATGCATTTTATCAAAATTTTGCCTGGAGATAAGGTAAAGTTGGAATTGTCTCCATATGACCTGAGCAGAGGTCGAATCACATTTCGATATAAATAGAGGGAATTATGAAAGTCCGTGCATCAGTAAAGAAGATTTGTGATAAATGTCAGATAATTAAGAGACATGGTGTCCTCAGGGTTATCTGTGTGAATCCAAAACACAAACAAAGACAAGGATGAGGAGAATAAGTTTTGGCTAGAATTGCTGGTGTTGATTTACCCAGAAATAAGAAGGTAGAATTTGCACTTCCATATATTTATGGTATTGGACACACTACTTCTGCACTAATATTACAAAGTACCGGTATCGATCCCAATACACGGGTCCATGAACTGACTGAAGATCAAATACTGGCTATCCGGAATGAGATCGGAAATCATTTTTCTACCGAAGGTGAATTGCGGGGCAGTGTCACCCGGAATTTAAAGCGACTTATGGAGGTCGGCTGCTACCGTGGACTTCGTCACCGGCGCGGGTTACCTGTGAGGGGGCAGAATACTCATAATAATGCCAGAACCCGCAAAGGTAAAGTTAGAAAACCAGTTAAAAAGAAAAAGTAATATTTTCATCGAAGGAGATTGAACTTGGCGAAGCCAAAAAAATCCGTAAAAAAGAAAAGAAAAGCAAAGGTCGAACCTGAGGGAATCGCGCATATCAAGGCGACATTCAACAATACCATTATCACCCTGACTGATAAATTTGGGAATGCAATTTCATTTGCCAGCTCAGGACAGGTTGGATTTAAAGGTTCACGGAAAAGCACACCGTTTGCAGCAACTCTTGCTGCCCAGAAAGCTGCAGATGAAGCCATGTCCTTTGGATTAGCGAGTGTCCAGGTTCGGGTTAAAGGACCGGGTTCCGGCAGAGAAGCGGCGGTAAGGGCACTCAGGGCTGCCGGGTTAAATGTTACATCGATTTTAGATGTGACACCCATCCCGCATAATGGCTGCCGACCATCTAAACGTAGAAGAGTCTAATTAAAGGATCTATTTGAATGGCAAGATATATCGGTCCAAGAGGAAAAATTTGCAGAAGACTGGAATACCCCGTGTATGAGTCCGCAAAATTTGCATCACCCCGGAAAAATTATGCACCGGGACAACACGGACAATCCAGACGTAGCAAACTCTCGAACTATGGTATCCAGATGCGGGAAAAACAACGCATAAAATATTTGTATGGTCTACTGGAAAAACAATTCAGGAATTATTTTCAGAAAGCCCAAATGAAACTGGGGCCTACAGGTCACAATCTGCTGAAAATGCTAGAATCACGTATGGACAACACCGTATTTCGATTGGGTTTTGCACCCACACGGGATTCTGCCCGACAATTGGTCTCCCACAGACATTTTATGGTGAATAATCGAATCGTTAATATTCCATCATATATTTTAAAACCGGGTGATAAAATTCAGGTTCGGGATAAAAGTAAAAAAGTTGAGATTTTTCACGAGAATCTCAGAAAAGTTCAGGGGGATAATCCTGTACCATGGTTAACCATCGATAAAGCGAAAATGACGGGTGTATTTGAAAGTATTCCGGAAAGAGACCAGATCCCTGAACCATTAAATGAACAATTAGTCGTTGAGTTGTACTCCAAATAAAAATTAATAAGGTATTCATTGAATGGCAATAAATAAACATTTTCCGGATATTACAGTATCCATAGTAGAAGAATCCAAAAACTTTGCAAAAGTGGTCGCCGAACCATTTGAAAAAGGGTACGGAGTCACCATGGGTAATGCGCTTCGCCGAGTGTTGAAAACATCCATCCCGGGTGTCGGTATTACTTCTATAAAAATTGAGGGCGTACCCCACGAATTTACAACGGTCAAAGGTATCGTCGAAGATATTCCGGATGTCGTACTGAACCTAAAACAGGTTCGTTTTAAAATTGTCGAAGGCGACCCTGAACTGATAACCGTCAGATTAAAGGGTCCGGGTATTTTTACGGCAAAACAGATCAATGATGAATCTTCTTCCTTTGATGTGCTAAATCCTGAATTGAAAATCTGTACCCTGATGGATGATGCTGATTTGTCTATGGATATTCGAATTTCTCGCGGAAGGGGGTACGTTCTGGCGGAAAAAAATAAAGTAAAGGATGTCCCCATCGGGACCATCGCTATGGATACGATTTTTAATCCGGTCACAAGCGTCAACTGGATAGTTGAACCCATTCCAACATCCACAGAAGGGTATGAAAAACTGGAAATTTCAATAGGTACGGATGGTTCGACTTCACCTAAAGATGCCATTAATCATGCAGCTGCAATCATTCGTAACCAGATTTCATTCTTCATGTTTTATGATTCCCGGGTGATTAATGCCGTGAACGAAGATGAAGTAAATGAAGCGATGGAAGTGAAATCAATTCTCGAAAAAAGTATTGACGAGATGGAACTCTCTGTTAGAAGCTACAATTGTCTTCAAGCAGCAGGTATCCGATCAATAGGTGAACTGGTTGGAAAAGAAGAGAGCGAAATGCTGCGATACAAGAATTTCGGCCGGAAATCTCTTAACGAACTGGTTGAAAAATTGACCAGTATGAACTTGTATTTTGGAATGGATACGACACCCTATTTAGGTGACAAGGATTAGTTGATATGAGACATCAGAAACGAGGGCGAAAGCTTGGACGAACCGCAAGTCACAGAAAAGCGCTACTGAGAAACCTTGCAATCTCCTTAATTACACATAAAAGAATAAAAACAACGGATCCAAAAGCAAAAGAATTGAGAGGATTTGTCGAACGGTTGGTGACTTATGCGAAAAAAGGCGGATTGCATGGCCGGCGATTAATTCTTCAAAAACTCCCGGGGAAGATTGGGAAAGATACTGCAAACATTCTAATGCATGATATAGCCCCCGCATTCGCCGACCGAAAAGGCGGATACACCCGCATCATCAAATTGAACAACCGGAAAAATGATAATTCACCTATCTCGTTAATTGAATTTGTTGATTTTCAATTCTCGCCGGTTAAAAAAGAAGCGGCAACCGAGGAAGCATCCGGAAAATCTGAGTCTTAAGGACCTCCGTTGATATCCAGACGACCTCAGGATTATTACAGGGCACTGATTTTCATTGCCCTGTTTTGTTTTATTCCGGAATCAGCGTTTTCACAATTTTCCAAAGTGGAAAAAAAGGCGATTTGGGTCATGAGAGATTGTCTGTATACTCCCGGCTCTATTGACAGTGTCATGGCATTTGCAGCGAACCAAAACTTTGACATTATTTTTCTCCAGGTGCGTGCACGGGGAGATGCTCTGTATGAATCAAAAATTGTTCATAAAAATCAAATGGTTTCTCCTTCATTTGATCCACTCAAATATGCGATTAATTTAGGTCATGAACTTGATTTGGAGGTCCATGCCTGGATCAATACATATATCCTGTGGTCCGGCCGAACGGTGCCGGATGACCCGTCCCATTTATATTATATGCACAAAGATTGGACGGAAGCCAATCATTATGGTAAAATGGACTGGAGAATTGATATCTCAATGCCTCCTGCACCGGATTGGGAAGGAATATTCCTGTCACCCACACACCCTGCGGTAAACCCGTATATCCGATCGGTTATCCTGGAAATTATTAACCATTACAATGTGGATGGGATTCATCTGGATTATGTCCGTTATCAGGATGATTTCTACGGATATAATCCCACAGGTACAGATATTTTTAAAAAGCAAAATGGGATCGATCCCATGGATATCGCCAGAGGGATCATCAGCCCCAGATTTGGGTGGACACAATCAGACGCAGACTCCGTTTTAACACTTTGGACAGCCTATAAATCGCGAAAGATTACCGATCTGGTCAACGGAATCCGGGAAGATATAAATCATTTCAAGCCAACGGTGAAGCTCAGCGCAGCCGTTAAGCCGGACCCCATAACTGCGAAGAATCGATGGTCACAGGATTGGATATCCTGGCTTTCGACGGGCGCTGTTGATTTTGTGGTTCCTATGAATTATTTGAAAGAAAATCAGGAATTTTCACGATTGATCGACAGAATTACAAATATGGTTCCGGTAAACAACCAGAAGCGTATAATAATGGGAATTGCCACCTATAATCAGGATGTACGGTCAGTGGTGGATAAGGTTCTTCTCATCAGGATGAACGGATTTTCGGCCATCAGTTTATTTTCCTACAACTCCCATAAAAACAATCTGGATTGGTTTAATCCCATTTTTGACGCGATGGGACAACCTGCAGCCGAAATTATTTCGAAATAACACTCCTGCCATGAGAGAGCAATCTTGGAATTTAAAGGATTCTAAATATTGCCGTTGAAAATTAACCCGGTTCCCCCATTAGGATTGTCCTACTTTTAAGACAATAGTCCCCCCTATTATGTTATAGCAGTAATCGATCCTGAAAAGGCGTAATGGTCAAAACGAGACTATCCATCTTCTACCGCCCCATTCCATATGAATGAAAGGGTTGATATCCCGTAAATTATGTCTGTAAAAGGAAATAGATTTAAACCACCTATGATAGAGGAATTATGACCGGAAAAAGAGTAGTTCATCCCCCAACCGGAACCAAACTGACATGTAAGGGCTGGCATCAGGAAGCCGCTTACCGGATGATTCAGAATAACCTTGATCCCGATGTCGCTGAAGACCCTAATGAACTCATCGTTTATGGCGGGTTGGGTAAAGCTGCCCGGAATTGGGTCTGTTTTGATGCAATACTGGAATCTCTGAAAAAATTAGAAGATGATGAAACACTCCTGATTCAATCCGGTAAGCCCGTGGCTGTGTTTAAAACCCATAAACAGAGTCCCCGGGTATTGATATCCAACTCCATGCTTGTTCCCAATTGGGCAAATTGGGAGCATTTTCGCGAGTTGGACAAAAAGGGGTTGATGATGTATGGACAAATGACCGCAGGAAGTTGGATCTATATCGGTACGCAGGGAATCCTGCAGGGGACCTATGAGACCCTGGCTGAAGTTGCCCGTCAGCATTTCAACGGCTCGTTAAAAGGGACACTCACCGTTACTGCGGGACTGGGTGGTATGGGTGGCGCCCAACCCCTTGCCGTCACAATGAACGAAGGGGTGAACATCACCATTGAGGTGGACCCTCACCGTATCCGGCGACGGCTGGACACCCAATACCTGGATATTGCGGTGGACTCTTTAGACGAGGCGATAAGCCGGGCGATATCCGCAAAAAAGGGGGGAATCCCACTGTCCATCGGATTGTTAGGCAATGCTGCGGATATCCTGCCAGAAATGATCAGACGAAATATTATCCCGGATGTCCTAACCGATCAAACTTCTGCACACGATGAACTCAACGGATATGTTCCCCACGGTATTTCCTTATCTGATGCGATTGCTCTTCGGAAATCCAGCCCTGAAAAATATATCCAAATGTCATTTCATTCCATGGGAGTTCACTGCCAGGCGATGCTGGATTTGCAGAAAATGGGGGCAGTCACTTTTGATTACGGGAATAATCTGCGTGGACAAGCGAACGCACATGGCGGTATTGATCATGCCTTTGATTTTCCGGGATTTGTGCCCGCGTATATCCGTCCCCTTTTTTGTGAAGGGAAGGGTCCATTTCGATGGGTGGCATTATCCGGTGACTCGGAAGATATTTACAAAACTGATGCAAAAGTCATGGAATTATTTCCACAGGACGAAGCGCTCAAACGATGGATCCTCATGGCGCAGAAAAAGGTGAAATTTCAGGGTTTGCCTTCCCGCATTTGTTGGCT
>CAYPCW010000030.1:0-34153 GCA_964409335.1 uncultured bacterium | reverse complement strand
CGGGATAATAATTCATCAAGATTTTCAAGGAAAAGTTATGCCAAATTGATTAAAATTTATAAATTCGCACACTCTTTTGAAAAAAGAAGTTCTTTTTATAAAGAAACCGGGTGTAGCGCAGCCCGGTCCCGAATTTACCTAACCGGGTACGGTTAGTGAAAATTCGAGGATCCTCGAAAAAAGATGAAAATTTTTACAAATTTTCTGTTTTTTCGGGATTAGCGCACCTGCCTTTTGCAGTTTATAATGTTCTTAAAATATTAGTTTTTCGGGGTGTAGCGCAGTCCGGTTAGCGCACCTGCTTTGGGAGCAGGGGGTCGCAGGTTCGAATCCTGCTACCTCGACACGGAATCCCCCGAATCAAACTTTCGGGTCAATCTCAAATGTTTTCGATGGTGGCTGTAGCTCAGTTTGGTTAGAGCGCAGGATTGTGGCTCCTGAGGCCGTGGGTTCGATCCCCATCAGTCACCCCACCATCAATCTGCCTTCGTAGCTTAATTGGATAGAGCATCTGACTTCGGATCAGAGGGTTGGGGGTTCGAATCCCTCCGAGGGTACGTAATCCCGATACATTCCGGGATTTTTTTATTAGAGACAGTCATACGAATGAGCACATCACCCGAAAACTGCGGGAATTTGCCAGACACCTGCGTGAGGGTCATGAAAACGGTCAGTCAATGAATGAGCTCCGGTCAGAAAAACGGGAGATGATGCAAACCATCTACAATCTGTTGTGCATGAATCTGGGTACTCCACCCGAGACATTCAATTGGCAAACCCGTGATAAAGATAAAAAATTCATCCGGTTTACGGATCTTACACCTTTGAAGTTTTACAGGGAAACCGTGGGCGTGGATCTGAAAGAGAAAATCTGCCTGATCAATGCCCCCATGAGAAATAAATCCTATCGGACGCTATACACCGTGCAATACCTGGGGAATGTGTCCGAGGGCAGAATTGTCAGGTACATCAATTTACCCTCGGAGGATCTGAAAAAATTTGCCATTGCATCTATCCGGAATAATGAAGCAGTGTGGTTCGGGTGCGATGTTGCGAAGATGTATCATTCAAGTCTTGGCGTTATGGATATGAATCTTTACAATCTGCCTCTCATATTCAATACGGGATTTCAGATTGATAAATGCGGCAGATTAGAATACGGAGATAGCATGATGACTCATGCTATGGTATTCACCGGTG
This sequence comes from uncultured bacterium, assembly GCA_964409335.1. Taxonomy (GTDB): domain Bacteria; phylum Fidelibacterota; class Marinisomatia; order SCGC-AAA003-L08; family JACNLC01; genus JABMOW01. The sequence continues at coordinate 32,953 of CAYPCW010000030.1, read as the reverse complement.
TGGATATCCGGGATGAAAAATCCGTAAAATGGCGGGTGGAAAATAGTTGGGGCGATAAACGAGGAGATAAGGGATTTTTCCTCATGACGGATGAATGGTTCGATGAATATCTATATGAAATTGTGATCGATAAAAAATATTTACCGGCGGATATTCTGAAGATTTATGAATCCAAACCAGAAGCGCTGTCTCCGTGGGATCCAATGGGTGCATTGGCGGTAACCGGAGAACCATAAGTCATCATCAATCAAATCAGGGAAAATGCATTTCAATCGGGTTTTTACACCCTGCGAAAGACGCAGTCTGAATCGAAGGTGATCGCTTTGCGAAAGATATACAGATATCCCGGGATTATCCCCTGATCGGTAGGGCGTCAGATCATCCGGTTCAACCGATAGACCCGAAACGCCACAATCAGCAAATATATCCCGATCCCAATTACGCCAACCGATAAAATGGCAACGATCAGGTCTTTTAAAACCATGATCAATAATCCTGTAAAGATGAATCCCAGGCCAATTTTAGCAATGGGAATCCAGGATGAATGAAAGCCAGGTCTGAAATTCTGTGAAAATGAATGGATGTCGAATTGCATAATAGTGTCCTCACTTATTATCCAGGTGGGACAAATAACCTGCCGAAACCGGATTCGTGTCAGTCTGACAGCTCAAACAAACCACAGCTTAATATCTGATTCACCAGGGAATCCACCGGATTTCAATTTTGAAAATACCAATTTTCCGTCGATTGTCACTTCAAAAGCACCAGTTCTTGGCGGAGTGGGGTTACCGGATATCATTATCGCAGGTCGGAGTTTTCGAATGATGGCTGACACACGGTCAAATTCAGGGTGATAGTTTCACTTGACACAAAACTCAATGATGATATTCATAAAATCTCCAATTGATCAATTTTAAAATGACTGAGTACGGGGAATATTAATCTATCAGACCGGATATAAATCAATGGGAAATAGGCGATTTTCAGAGTGGGAACCCAAATTCAGTCTCTGATTCCGGAATAACCGGAATTGCTGCCTCATGTTTTGCCTTTTTCAAAGATCATCCGGTATTGGACAGGCCGGTCATCCAGTTTTTCAAACGTGAACATATCATTGACCTCAATAGGGTGATTCACCATGAACCAGGGCTTCAAACCCTTGATAATATTCCCCTCGGAGTTGATGTGTGTCTGGATATTCCCAACATTGGTTTCAAGAATAAAATCCCTGAGAGACGGAGGGAAGAAAAACCGGTATTCTGATGGAATATAAAGTCGTCCGTACATATTCATCGTTAAAGTGTCGTCAGGTATGGTAAAGCGGATTTTCCGTATCCCTCCGGGAGACTGTTCCCATAAGGCTGTCTGTGAATCGGTTTTGTCCCTACAGATGGATATTTCGATTTCATCGCCGGCAGATAAATTCATCCTGTCAACAATAATTTTTGGAAGGCGAATATAATGATATCCTTTAACTTTCGAGATCCGGACTCTGAAAAATTTTATCATCTTTTATTTTTCCCGGAAGAAATTAGTAATAATATTCGTCTAAATCAAAAACAAATAGGGTGGTGCCGTGTATTCGCAGATTGACAAAATAACGCCATATCTTCTCGATAATGTCATTGAACATGATTCTGCTGCTATGCACCGATTTGTAGAACTTACTGAAAAAACCATTTATGGCGCGATCCACCAGTTCAACGGGCTTGATCACCATGAGATTGCAGACTTGTTTCAAACCATCTACCTGAAATTGTTTGAAGATGACATGCGCCGGATAAAACTCTGGAAAGGCGATTCGGAATTCAGAACATATCTGTACCGGATTGTTCTTAATCTGGTGAAAGATTATCTGGGATCCGCCTGGTATCAGAACTTTTCCAGAACCAATATCCCGACCGAACAACCCCAAAATGACCGCGATACTGTTCAGGCAGTGGCTGATAATCCCACACCGGATGAGGTGCTACAGACAATCGAAGTTACAGAAATGATTGCGCAACTGCGTGAGGTGGAAAAGACGATCATCCGGTACTACTATTTTGAAGGTTTTAAGGAACGGGAAATTGCCGCCATGATGGACTTTCCCCTGAACACCGTGAGTAGCATCAAAAACCGCGCATTAAAAAAAATGAAAATCCGGTGGGATAAGCACCAAATTTGATGAAGGACATAAAATGAAAATTGAATCTCTCCTTAGTCATTTCAGACAGTTGGTAATTCAAGCCAGTCACAGGGATCAGATCACTGAATCCGATATTCTGAAGTTTGCAGAGAATCGTCTTGAGCATCACCGCGCAACTGCAATGACCGCTTTTCTGATTGACAACCCCGAAATCGCAATGGAGATCGCGATGCTTCGGCGCCTGGTGATCTCTGATGTTGAGCAATTTCCACCGTCCGATCTGCATCGTCATGTGCTTCGGTCACTAGGTCTTGACGATTCCTGTTTGATGGACATCGTTCTGAGAAAATCCAACAACGTTTTCAGAATTTTGACCGGACAGGAGTTTATCATCCGGTTGGAAAACCAACTGGCTGCCAGAACCGGGGAGGAGGATGAAATCGTATTTCAGACGGAAAAATTACCATACTTCATTTTATGTCATATCGATTACAGAGACGAGGCACCCTCATTATATTTTAGCTTGAGAACTACAGACAAAGGGCAGGTTAAACATGGCCGCTTCCGGGTCCGAAAAGGCGAACAATGGCTTTTTGAGATCCTCACGGACAAAATGGGGATTACCCCTCCCCAAACCATCGAAGAAGGTGCATATGAGATCGATGTTGAAGTGAACAAAGAAAAGCTAGGGACTATCCGTCTGAGCTTGCAAGGGTAAAGTCTGTATCCTGAAAAGGATGATGATTTGTATTCCATATCTCTGATTCATCCGGGGTCATATCACTGCTAATCGGTACGATATAGCCTCGAAAAACCGATGTAGTACAACCTGTTCAAGTGAGCCAACTTGCAAAGTTCACCGGATCTATCTGAAATCGGTCTGTTCAATTTTTTAGGATAGACCGTCAGGTTTTTCGATACGGAGGAAACCCATTAGTTTGTATTTATGGGTTCGTTTTAATCACTTGTTTTCTGCTATGATCTGGATGGCTCATCTTTTCTGTTAGAAAAAATAATATTTTACTTCGGGTGACCGCGAATCCAAAGGGGTCCCGATCAAGGTTGAGATTCAGCGGATTACTTCTGGAATTGTGTCCTGCGCTGCCTCTAATATTAGCCCATGGTTCGACTTGAGGTTCAAAAAATTGATTCTTCCCGTCTCCGGATTAACCTGTATCAGGCTTCCGAGACACCTTCTGTGATCAAGACCTATCAGACCGTGGATCTGCCGGGCATAGAGACGCTTATAAAAGAGGTGGTTATTCAAATTCCCCGACGGTTTTTGCGTCATGGCGCTGATGTGGAATTACTTGAACAATTGACATCCAAAGCCGGGATCCTTTTTCACACTGTTTTTGGTGATATGGGAAAGGTGATGAAACAGCTCTGCCAACCGGCATCTCCCACTGACCTGTCTATCCTAATTGATGATGAGTTAAATTTTCTGCCCTTTGAAATATTGCATACAGGTACCTATTTTTTATGGGAAGGCTTCAAAATTACCCGGCAGATATCCGCTTCACCGGATCATACCCCTCGTTCACCTGTCAAGATCCGGCGATTGAAAAAAATGACGCTGGCAGGGAACCCATCCGGCGATGCCCAACTGGAAACCTCGATTAGAAATGAACTGTATGCGATTGCCGGAATCTGGGAGGACGAATTGGAAATATCCGGTCCACATTTTGGCAGAACAAACACACGGTACCGGCTTTCTGGACTCCTGTCCGGGAGTGATTTATTCCATTTTTCAGGACATTATGTAACCCACTCTGAAGTTGGTGAGCCGGTGGATGGCTGGTTATTACCTGACGGAACGGTCTTTTCTGCAGCAGATATTTCCAATCTTCAGAAGCCGCCACAATTTTTATTCAGTAACTCCTGTGGAGATGTATCCTCACTAGGCCCGGGTGGATTCATACGTTCTCTGCTACACTCCGGTGTCAGGTGCATGATCTCTACCATTGGGACGGTCCCCACCAGACAGGCATCTCATTTCAGTATGCTGGTATATGCTGCCTTGCAGGAGGGTAAAACCGCTGCAGACGCCGTTTCAACTGCAAGAAAATCTCTGGTATCCCGGTTTGGAATGTCTGATTTATCATGGATGTTTTACAGCCTCTATGGCGATGGGGGGTTTACGATAAGATTGTCAAAATCCGTCACCTTCAGAAAATACAAAAGCCGGCTCAAACTGGCGATCATCGGCGTGGGTGTGGTGGCAGGGCTATTTTTAATAAAATCGGGGATTGAACTTATCGAAGGCCGGACCGTCCGGGTAACCTCAACACCGGCGAGTATCCGGATAAATGTAAACGGTGAACTCCGGGGAATGACACCGTCGGTTTGCAGCGTTTCATCTCTTGATGAGATTGAACTAATCACCGATGGATATGATACAGCCCGGTATCATCTGAAAAAAGTGAAGAAGGAATGGGTAGGTGCATCTGTCAACGTACCCTATTATATTCTCTCGAACGGGAAAATTTCCCCGACACACGTGGCTGAAAAGGGACATCTGCATGTGAACCTGATTCCTGAATCTTTTCATACCCTGGTCTTTGACAAAATGGGAAGATCCCGCCTGATGATCCAGGGAATACCGGGTGAAATAACTGCAAACACCATCAAAATCGCAGTGGATGACCGGCCATATCGGTTCCTTATCTCTCACAGGAATGATATCTATGATAATATGCTGGAAGTGAAGGAGGATGTGGTGATAAATATGGAGACGGTTTTCGATCTGTGGCAGAAAAACCGATATCGGTAGAGAAACCTTTGAAACGGCAATCCGATATGATTGATTGGCGCTGTGCGGGACCACGACTCAGGGGATATTGCGCGTACTCAGGACAGGCTCATCTAACAATTCAGGAAGGTGGACAACGACGGTGAAGGATTTCTTCGCCAATATTACTCCGGTTCGTGACTGGATTTCCACATCCCATTTCCCCATCCGGTTTTTTTCTAAATATTTTGTGCTCCAGGTTCGCCAAGTTTGCGAAACTCCCACCAGGATAGGCACCCTGGCAATTTCATGATCCTGATATTTGTACACATGATAAATTGTGTCCTGGACGCCGGATTTTACCACCGTGTACGTATAGATTTTCCCCACTGACAGGGGTACCCGGGTTACCTCATTCACGGGATTTCTGTCCAACACCGATCTGGCAAAGGTCAATCGAATAATTTCCGGAACAATCTCATCTTCACCAGATACCGAACGGTCTGATGCATTCGGGAGCGCTATTTTGGTCCGGTCAATACCGGCTACTGAATCGTTGACTGTGACGATGTTAGATCGATCCTCTTGCGGGACAGCTCCGGGTATATCCGGGCGTTCAGACGATTTTTGTGGGGAAGCGCCGGAGAGGATTGAGCCGGATTGGGTTGTTTCTGATTTACCGCATCCATTTGCCATGAGGAGTATGACGATGATCAATCCTGAGGCAAAACTGATTTTTTGAATGAGTGTTGATCTGAATGACATAGGTTTTCCTTTCTGAAATTGTCATTTTGACGACAGCGTCCGGGACTTTCTTGCGATTCCCTGAAAGTATCTGCAGAAAGGATGTAATTTTCAGGGCATATTTGATACCATTAAAAACTAACTTTAAGGAGATCTACCATGTCTCAAGGATTTGAATTTCGTCCGGGAGAAATAAACATCCCAAAAATTCCTGTTAAAAAAATAATAGTATTTGGCGCCATTCTCGTTGTGGTTGTCATCCTCATTTCATCCTTTTATACCATCAGGACCAATGAAAACGGAGTAGTACTACGTTTTGGAAAATATCATGCTACCACAATGCCGGGGCTGCACTTTAAACTTCCCTATGGAATTGATACCGTTTATCCCGTTGAGGTCGCCTATCAATTTAAGGAGGAATTCGGATTTCTGACAATCGCCCCCGGTATACGTTCCCGATATGAAAATAAAAATTATGAGGATGAATCCTGGATGCTTACCGGGGATCTTAACATTGCGGAAGTAAAATGGATCATCCAGTATAAGATCATCGATCCTGTGGCGTATCTGTTCAATGTCCGGGATGTCCGAAATACCATCCGGGCTATTTCTGAGGCGACCGTCAGGTTAATTGTGGGGGATCGCTCATTTCACGAGGCTTTACAATCCGAAAGGAAAAGTATTGCGGATCTGTCAAAAATACATATGCAGAAAATTCTGGATAAATATAAATCCGGTATTTCCATTCAATTGGTCCAGTTGCAGGATGTCCATCCACCCACCCCGGTCGCAGATTCATTCAATGAAGTGAACCGCGCAAAACAGGAACAGGAAACGGCAGTGAATGAAGCCCGGCAAGCCTACAATAAAGAAATATATCAGGTTCAGGGTGAGGCACAAAAAATGCTCAATGAGGCAGGGGGATATGCTATTGAACGGGTGAACAACGCCAAAGGAGATGTTGCGATGTTTGCAGCAGTACTGGAAGAATATAACAAAGCACCCCAGATCACACGGGATCGGCTGTATCTCGAAATGATGGAAAAGGTTTTGTCAAAAATCCCGGATAAAGTGGTGGTAGACGCCAAACTGGAGAGCGTTCTACCCTTGCTCAATCTGGACCACGGAGGAAAAAAGTAATGAAACAGTATATCGGAATCATCATAGTTGTCGCAGGAATCATCTTACTTTTCGGGTCTCTGTTTATCATCGATGAAACAGAGCAGGCGGTTGTAACACAGTTTGGGAAACCGGTAGGTAATTCCATTACCGACGCTGGTATGCATTTTAAACTGCCATTCATCCAGGAAGTCATTAAATTCGACAAACGACTGTTGGAATGGGACGGTGAAGCCAATGAAATTCCCACAAAAGACAATAAATACATATTCATCGATACCTTTGCGCGGTGGCGGATATCTGATCCGCTTCGCTTTTACAAATCCGCAAAAAACGAATACATGGCCCAATCCCGGCTGGACGATATCATTGACGGGGCTGTCCGTGACGAAATATCCAACCGTGTGATGCCGGAGATTATTCGCTCTACGGATCGGGACATGATTATCCGTGATATAGAAACGCTTGATGAGACCATGGCGCCCAGCGAATCCCAAACCCAATATGATGAACACGACGGCGCCAGAATTGACATCATCAACGATATTCTTTCTGCCGTGGTGAATAATTTGGAAAAACTGGAAATGGGAATTGAGGTGATCGATATTCAACTGAAACGGATCAATTATAACAAACAGGTACGGGAAAAGCTGTTTAGTAGAATGATATCAGAACAAAATCGGATTGCTGAAAAATACCGGGCACAGGGACAGGGACAAAAACAAGAGATCATGGGGTTACAGACCCAACGTAAAAAAGAATTGCTATCAAACGCTTATTTGAAATCCCAAAAAATTAAAGGGGATGCAGACGCTGAAGCTGTGCAGATCTATGCTGAAACCTATGGAAAATCCGAAGAATTTTTTAATTTCATCCGTACCTTGAAAACATATGAAAACACCATCGATCCTACGACTAAACTCATATTATCGACAAAAAATCCATATCTGAAATACTTTGATCAAAAATAAATTCCAAATTACTCAGATAACCGGGTGATATTCGCGTTAATAGGGTTGATCGCCGAAAGTGTAAAATAGGCTTCGTTTTGGGGTGGGTTCACCGGACCTGCACGGTTAAGTTTCGAATCAACAGGATTGATTCAGTCTTAAAGACAATACCCTGGAGAAACAAATATTGCAAATTATTTTATTATTGATATTATGAGTAAAAAATCTAAAACCCGGTTCACAGGTGCCTGATGTAAAATAACGTAAACAATATCACGGTATCATTCAGCGAAGGATTAATCTTGGAAAATATGATAATAAAGTGGAAATATTCCATAGGTATTGGAAGAAAAATGTTAACCACCTATACGGTAATCTTACGATGAATAAGGCTGCGGTGAACCCATGCATTGATACCTGTTCCCGAAAACATCTATTCGGAGAAGTATCTTCTCAATCCAACGCTGCAGGGTGTGAAAAATGATCGCCTGTTCAACCCTTATCACACATCCGGTTAAAAATGGAAAATCCACGAATGAAAAGCTATTCAAATTCTTCTCTGTCGTTGGATTTATCCTTGTATCCTTATCACTCACTACCGGATTTGTGGGGTTTTGGATTATATTTAAAGAGTCTGAAAATCAAACCAAAAATTTCTATCGCCAGAAAGCGACTTTCCTGGTCGTCGATGCGTTAGAAGATACAGATTTATCCGATAAATCACTTATTTCTCACATCATCACCAACTGGAGGTCCTCATGGCGGGTTCCCGGGGATGAGTATATCTGTATTGTAGATTCAAATGCCACCCTGATCGTTCACACCCGATATCCCAATACCACAACAAGTTATGCAGGGGATAATCTGATATTGGGTTCCCGAAATGTACCGAAGTGCACATTGGCTGAATTGGTGATCGCAAATACAGATTATGTGGGAGGATACGTATCTTCATCGGGAGAAAAGCAGTTGGCGGTATTCGTTCCCATCCCCGAAAAAAAGTGGGTAATGGGACTGCATCGGTCTCAAAGCGCCTTGCACCGTGAAATATACAACCGGATACAATTCCCCTTTCTTGGATTTCTGCTGACCTGCGGGTTGCTGCTGCCCATATCATTGATTCTTATGTATCGGTATTCAAAAAATGCGTGGAAAGCACAACAAGTCAATTATGACAATTTCCTCATCAGTGAAAAAAAATTCAGAACCCTGTTCGAAGAATCTCCTATTTCGATTGAACTGTTTGATAAAAACGGAGATCTGGTTGATTTTAACTACGCGACTGCTGAATTATTTGGACTATTAAATGTGGATAAGTTTAAAAACTTCAATATTTTTAGAGACCCGAATCTTCCATTTGACCTGAGGGATCAGTTGAAAAAGACAAATTACACCAATCATCAGGTTAAATTTGATTTTGACAGGATCAGAGAAACCGGTCAGTTTGAATCCATAAAATGCGGGATCTCCTATCTGAATGTTTATATTCGTGAATTAGATACTCTATCTCAATACTCCGATATTAAATACCTCACCCTGATTGAAGATATTACAGACCGGAAAAAAGATGAAATCATCATCCAAAATAACGAGCGTCTGTTGAATCGTATTTCGGAAAATTATCCCCATTCTTATGTGGCAATCGTCGAAAAAGACTTCACCATTTCATTTATTTCAGGGGAGGAACTAAAGAATGATCAGCTTTCAGTTGATGATTTTATCGGTAAAACCATCGACTCTATTTTGGGCGAACTCTCACTGCCGGTCATGGAAGAATTCACGAAAGCATTTTCAGGGAAGAAAGTTCGTTTTGAAATCAGTACGGGAAAGTTAACATACCAGTTCAGCGGTATTCCATTATTGGATGAAAAAAATGAAATTTCCCGAATACTGGGTGTGGCTGAAAACATTACCGAACGGAAGAATCAATTTCAGCAGATCGTCCGGTTAAACCGGGTTCGGGCTGTACTTTCGAATGTTAACAAGGTGATTGTGAGAACCAGGGATGTCCGGAATTTATATAACGAGATCTGCAGGATCATTGTTGAGAATGGTGGATTTGTCATGGCATGGATCGGTGAATTCAATTCTGAAACCGGGATGATCAATATTGTCACTTCGGCAGGAGAAACCGGCGATTACATCGATAATCTAAATATAATCATTGACAGTTCGAAAAAAACGGTTGGAACGACCGGCCGGGCGGTGCGGGATGGTAAACCCGCCATTTCCAACGATATCGAAAATGACCCGGAAATGACACACTTACGGGATAGCGCGCTCCGGCAAGGATACCGATCCTCGGCGGCATTCCCCATTTTCACCAAAAACAAAGTGATAGGGAGCTTTACCCTATATGCGGAGTCCGCCAACTTTTTTGATACGGCGGAGATCGGACTGTTGAATGAACTTTCAGAAGATATTTCTTATGCTTTGAATTTTATCGAATCTGAAAAAGAAAGGATGCGTTCAGAATCTCTGCTTGATGCCCGCCATGAATTGATGGAATTTGCTTATAACGGATCATTAAAAGAACTTCTGGTTAAAATCGTGGATATTTGCGAGGCGATGACAAAGAGCCAGGTAGGCTTTTTACATTTTATTGAGGATGATCAAATCACCATAAGGTCGCAGGTATGGTCAACGAACACCATCGAAAATATCTGCACACTTGTACCGGACAACCATTCTTATTCCGTGGATGATGCCGGCGTTTGGGTAGAAGCCATGATACGGACCCGGCCGGTCATCCATAACGACTACAATTCAATCCCCGATCGAAAAGGATTGCCGCAAGGGCACAATCCCATTATCAGGCAATTGGTCGTCCCGGTTCTGCGGGAGGGAAAAGTAAAACTATTGCTGGGTGTGGGAAACAAAAAAGAAGATTACACCGATGAGGACGCCTCTCAACTTTTCAAACTGGTAGATTTTGCCTGGGATATTTATGTTCGAAAATTTAACGAAGAGGAGTTGATCATCAAAGACCTGATCTTTGAATCCTCTGTCGCAGGGAATGTTTTTGCCAATCACACCACAAATATTGTACATGTTAACCCTGCATTCTTAAACATATGGGGATACTCTGATCAGGATGAAATCATTTCAAAATCGGTATCTGAATTGTTTGAAAATGAAACGGCTGTGGATGAAAAACTGAAAATTTTGAATTCTGCGGGTCAATGGGAAGGTGAGATCACCGGTAGACGCAAGGATGGCGTTCTTTTTATTGCCAAGTGCGTTGCGACTCAAATTCGAAATAAAAAAAATGAACTCATCGGTTATTTTGCCACGTTCCTGGATATTACCAATGAAAAACAGACATTGCAAAAACTCAGGAAGGAAGAAGCAAGACTCAGTTCAATATTGAAAATCTCTGAAGGGTTGGGAAGGGCGTATACCTATTCCGACATCGTCCGGATACTCGAAACCGAATTTGAGAGGGTTCTTGGGATTCACACAGTGTGGCTATATCTTTTAAGTGAGGACAAAAGCCGTGCGGTTCTCCCCGCTGCCAGCGGACATATGGAGAAGTTGATCACAGGTTCCGTTTTCGAATTAAAAACTGCCGAAGATCCTTTATTAGAAGAAATCGCAGAAGGCGCCCATATCGTGGTGATTGAAGATGTCCGGACGGATTCCCGCACGATGAATGTTAACCTGCATCAATTAGACCCCAGAACCATCATCAGCGTCCCGTTTAAACTTGAAAATGAAAACCTGGCAGTATTGGGTCTCGGTACGTTTTGCGATGAAGGATCCATCACATTTTCGCAGGATGATTTTAAATACATTGATACGATTAGCAAACAATTAATCCCGGTAATAGACCGAGTTTGGGCGCTCAAAAAACGGGAATCCTATGAAACCATGCTCAGGGAAAACGAAGAACGGCTGAAGCAGGCATTCAAGGCTGCTCGTGCGGGAGCATGGGAGCATAATTTCAAGACCGGTCATCTAGTATGGTCTGATGAAATATATACAGTACTGGGTTTAACACCGGGCGCGATGGAACCCTCTCATGATGTATGGTCAAATAGTCTCCACCCGGATGACCGGGAAACCGTGGAATCCCATATCAACCATGCCGACGATACTCAACAGGGACATGACATCCTTTACCGAATCATTACTCCGGAGGGTGAAATACGCTGGATCAATGGAATCTCAAAATCAAAAACCGACGAAAAAGGCGAGGTCGTCGGACGATATGGTATTATGATGGATGTTACGGAGCGACAGAACACGATTGAGGATCTTCAACTCAGCGAGGAACGATTCCGGTCCATGTTTGAACAAGCTGCGATTGGAGTCGCTATCATTGATCAGTCAACCCGGGAATTTATCCGGATCAACCAAAAATTTTGTGATATTCTGGGGTACTCTGAATCCGAAGGGATGGCACTGACTTTAGAGAAAGTGATTCCACAGGGTGATTATCAGACAACTGAAAACATATTAAATAAATTAATTTCCCATAAATCGTCTGAAAAAATGATCGATACGAAACTTGTTCAAAATAAAGGATCTATGATATGGGTCAATTTAACACTTTCGGTTATGGGAGAATCTCCTGAACACACGGGTTATATCCTGGCGATTGTCAAAGATATTTCACGTCGGATAAAGAGTGAAGAAGATCGAAATGAATCAAATCGACAACTCAGGTTAAGACTCAACGAACTGTCTGCAATTTACCAATCGGGCAAGAAATTACAGGAGTTAAGAACACCGGATGATTTAACTCAGAATATTATAGATATTCTTGAAACCGTCGTTGGATACACCCACTGTACGATTCTTCTGAAGGACCCGCCCTCTAATATCCTGATCCCCTTTGCGGTTGGCGCTCAGGGCAAGGATCGTGACTTTATTGAAAAGGATAAAGAATATATTTTATCGAAAAAACTCTCCCTGAATCATGGCATCACGGGTCATGTGGCAAAGACCGGCGAAAGCATTCGTTGCGGCAATGTCCGGAATGATCCAAGATATTTTGAAATGAGATCTAACATATTATCAGAATTATGTGTTCCTCTTAAAATCGGGGATAAAACCATTGGCGTGATCAATGTTGAGAGTGAAAAACCGAACCTTTATACTCATAATGATCAAATACTATTAGAGACTATCTCTGCCCAAATTGCCATTGCCATTGAAAATTCCCGGATACACGAAAAGATCAAAAAAAATACGTTTGAATTAGAGCGCCAGATTGATCAAAGGGAAAAATATGAAAAAGAATTATTGTTTAATACGGAGAGGATGGAATTACTCAGAGATATTGATCGTACAATCATTCAGGAGTTGTCCATCGACACGATTACTGCAGGCGTGTCAAGCCATCTTAAAAAACTCATCAGGTGTGAAAGGTTTTCAATCACCCTTACCGATCCGGATAATCACAACAGTTTTGTAGTCTATGCGATTGATTCTTCACTCCCGACTACCCTGACTAAAGGGTCTAATATAAAAGATCAGGTAGAATGGACCCGGGATATGAAGGTAAATAATCTGATACATGTCCGGGACATCAGGGTATTGAAAGCTCCGGTTACACCCTTCAGAAAGCAATTGTTGGAAGAAGGTATCCGGTCATTTGTGAGTGTCCCGATGATCATTCAGGAATCCATTCTGGGGACGGTGAATGCAGGATCAGATAAGGTAGGATTTTTCAATGAAGCGTCCATTCAAATACTGAAGGAAGTTTCAGATCATTTGGCCATTGCGATCCACCAGATCATGCTTAAAAAAGAGATTGAGGGTGCCGCGAAAGAGTTAGAAAACAGAGTTGCCGAACGAACAAGACAGTTGGAAAACTCCAACAAAGAACTGGAAGATTTCGCGCATACTGTTTCTCACGATCTCCGAGCGCCTCTCAGATCAATGGAAGGTTTTTCGGACATTTTACTTGATGAATATGGCGATTTACTTGGTGATCAGGGCAGGGATTTTCTGCAACGGATTTCGAGATCCTCAAGTAAAATGGATTTACTGATTGACGACCTTTTAAAGTACAGCCGGCTCGGTCTGGCAGAAATCAACCTTGTGGATGTGCCCCTAAAAAGGGTTTTTGATGAAGTATTGACGGGTTTGCAAACTGAAATTGACGGGCTGCCGGTAACCCTTGAAATTCCGGATATACTCCCCCATGTCATGGGGACCCAAAACCAGTTAGTCCAGATCATGACGAATCTGATCACCAACAGTATTAAATACCACCGTTCCGGGGTTCCACCCATTATCCGGATTGGTGTGGGTAAAGAGAATTCGTGGGTAGTACTAAACGTTAAAGATAACGGCTTGGGAATAAAACCTGAATATCACGAGAAGATTTTTGAAATATTTGAAAGACTGCATTCGGATGATGAAATCCCCGGTACTGGTGTGGGACTGGCAATTGTGAAAAAAGCCGTCGGGAAACTGAATGGAGAAATAGCACTTAAATCAAAATATAATAAAGGGACCAGCTTCACTTTGAAGTTTCATAAATCAGGGAAAAATCATGATACCTTATGATCGAAGTTATATCAATAATCGTCCGATTCTTTTGGTGGAAGATAATCCGGACGAAATTATGCTGATCACACGCGCCTTAAAGAAGAGTTGCGAAAATATTCAGCTGTATACGGTAATGGACGGTGCACAGGCGATTGAATTTCTGTCTCACCTGGAAATGCATTTGCAGAACGATCCGGCTACTACTTCATTGATTATTCTACTGGATTTAAAATTACCGAAGAAATCTGGCTTTGAAGTTTTAAGATGGATTCGAAGCCGGAATGAGATCAAACGTCTTCCAGTCATTATATTTACCTCGTCAAATCAGGAATCCGACGTGAAAAAGGCCTATGATTACAATGCGAATTCTTACATCGTAAAGCCGGTATCGTTTGGCGAATTGGTTTATATTGCGGATATGATCCTGAAATATTGGTTTGATGTGTCCCTGCTGCCCTCTGTAATGGTCAATAAAATTAATGAACAATAAGCGATTTACTCATATGAAAATACTATTAATCGATGATGATTCAAACGATAGAATGCTGACAAAACATGAGCTCAATAAAACAATCCCTCAAATAAAATATACAGAAATATGGAACCGGGATCAGTTTGATGTAATTATGAAAGATTTTTCATATGACCTGGTCTTGACGGATTATTTAATGCTGGGCTGGTCCGGATTGTATGTCCTGAAAGCTGTAAAAGCATTAAACCCGGACATACCTGTTATTATGTATACCGGTACAGGTAATGAAGAAGTCGCCGTCAGCGCCATGAAAATGGGGCTCGACGATTATGTGATGAAAGGCAGAAAAAGGCTCCCGCGATTATCTGTCACAGTGAAATCCATCATCAATCAGAAGAGATCAGAAAATTCACGACGGAAAGCGCAGGAAGCATTACGGGAGACTGCCGTTCAGATCAGGCTGTTGTTGGACTCCACCGTCGAGGGTATTTACAGTATCGACGGAAATGGGTTTGCTACCCTGATCAATAAAGCCGCAATGAAAATGCTGGGGATCAAACATAAAAATGAATTTATCGGTAAAAAGGTTCATTGGCTTATCCACCACAGCGATGCGGCAGGAGAACAAATCTCTGAGGAAAATTGTCCCATCATTCAGGCGGGAAAAGACTTTAAATCTGTCCACCGGGCGAAAGACCTGTTCTGGAGAACGGACGGGACATATTTTCCCGTAGAATACTGGGGATATCCGATATTAAAGAATAAACAGTATATGGGGAATGTAGTTACTTTCTTCGATATTACGGACCGAATCGATACACAGCAAAAATTATCCGTGGCGTTGACAAAAGCTGAACAGACAGTCATCGTAAAAAACAATTTTCTTGCAAATATATCTCATGAGATTCGAACGCCGTTAAATGCGATCATGGGCTTTGCGGATGTATTGTCTAACCTGTTTAAATCGCGGGCAACTGAAGAAGAAAATTTATATTTTCAGATCATTGACCAGGCATGTGAACGGCTATTGCATACGGTTCATCAAATTCTGGATATATCTACCATAGAAGCCGGCGCTTATGAAATATATTCCCAAAAGCCGAATCTGGCCAAACTTATAAAAGAAACCATGATACCCCTGCAGTGGAAGGCTGCCGCAAAAAATATCAAATTACACTGGAAATCGTCTGTTAAAAATGCCAGTGTTTTATCAGACAGCTATTGCATCCGCCAAGCTGTGGAATGCCTCATTGATAACGCTATAAAATATACTGAAACCGGTTATGTTGAGATTCACCTGAACAGCCATAAACCATGGTATGTGATCACCATCAGGGATACGGGAGTGGGTATTCCAAAAGATTATCTGGACAGGATATTTGATATCTTCTCCCAGGGCAGCGAAGGATATTCGAAAAAATATCAGGGCGTCGGATTGGGCCTCAGCCTGGTAAGAAGATATATTGATCTCTGTAACGGATATATTGATGTAGAAAGCGAAATAGGGGTTGGCACAATATTTACCCTGAAATTCAAACAATACCGGTCTAAATAAAAATCCCCGAATTGGGAAAATGATCAGTAAATATCATAATAATATATATCTTGGACATTACCCGCCGGGATGAATAACCATGCTGACTTTTTACATTCTATCATTTTGAAACAACTGTTGCGGGGAGAATTTATCAGGCAGAATCAGATACGCTTAATCCATTAATTTATACAGCAGGAAATAATAAGGATCCGATTCATTTTCCATGGATAATCAACCGTTTACACCAAAATTAACACGGAATTACCGGCTGTTTATCCAGTACGACGGAACCCGATTCTCGGGATGGCAGGTCCAGACAGGCGGCAGAACGGTTCAGGGGGACATTGAACTGGCGCTGAGTGACATTTTCCGTGGACAGAAAATCACCCTCATAGGATCCGGAAGAACGGATGCCGGGGTTCATGCCCTGGAACAGGTGGCAAACATACATTTACTGTCCGATATGGCGCCGTCCACCCTTCGAAAAGCAGTAAATTCAAAGTTACAAAAGGATGTACGGATATTTCGTTGCGACATCGTCCCGGATGAGTTTCATGCGCGGTTTTCAGCCATCTCACGATCATACCAATATCAGATATCGGAACAATTTTCACCCTTTACCCGGAACACCCATTGGTTTGTCAGATATAAGCTTGATCCCGGGAGACTGTCAGAATGTGCAGAGCAAATTATCGGTGAATGTGAGTTTACGGCATTCTGCAAAGCCGGGGCGGAAGTAAACCATAAATGGTGCATCGTCCTCCAATCCGAATGGGAAAAAACGCCGGATGCCCTGGTTTACCGGATCACTGCAAATCGGTTTTTACACCACATGGTCCGGTTTTTGGTAGGTACGATGGTTGAAATCGCCCGGGGAAGGATGTCAGTGGATGACTTCTCTCTTTTTCTTGAGGGCGGTCATCCGGACTTATCGGTGGTGAAAGCGCCGGCAAAAGGGTTATTTTTAACACACGTGAAATATCAGGTATAAAAAGATGATCAGAAAATTTATAACGACCATTCTTATGGTGTGGGCAGTCATTCTGGCGATCGAAATTATTGATCGACTGAGAGCCGACAGCCCCGAAATCAAAATCTCCCGTCAGACTTCCATCACACATTCCATTCAGCGGGTTTCACCGGCCGTGGTAGGGATAAACGTGACACAAGTAAAGCGCAAACGCGGGAATCTCAGGCTGGATCCATTTTGGGGATGGTATTTCCCCCAAAATCAAACATATAAAGTCGAAAGTCTGGGCTCTGGAGTCATTATTAGTGAAGATGGATATGTAGTAAGTAATGCCCACGTGGTAGAAGACGCTTATGAGATTATCATTACATTACCCGGCGGCAGAAGAATGAATGCTGAATTGGTCGGTGTGGACAAACTGTCGGATATCGCCCTCATGAAAATCGACGGGAATAATCTGCCCTACGCAGTACTGGGTGATTCAGATGACCTGATTGTCGGTGAATGGGCGATCGCTCTGGGAAATCCTCTGGGATTATTTGATATCGGGTACAAACCAACGGCAACGGTTGGGATTGTCAGTGGTTTGGATATGGACTTCGGTTTGAAAGAATCCGGTCATGTTTATCAGGACATGATCCAGACAGATGCGTCGATAAATCCGGGAAACAGCGGCGGGCCACTCGTGAACTCACTGGGTGAAATAATCGGTATTAATACATTTATCATGACCGGCAGCGGGTATTCTACCGGGTCGATCGGAATCGGATTTTCCATCCCCATTAACCGGGTAAAGGATATCACCTCCGAATTGAAAAAAAATGGGAAAGTCGAACGGGATTTTTCTACCGGCGTACACGTTCAGTCTGTTGACCAGTATTTGCAACAATACTTACGCCTGCCATCTACTGAGGGCGTCATCGTCACCGATATTGAAAAAGAATCTGCCGGGGAAAAATCGGGACTGGTCATCGGAGATATCATTTTGGAAGCCGAGAGAAAAAAGATCAGTACACACACTGACATTTTACGGATCATAGATGAAGGATTTTTTAAAGTGGGAGATTATATTCGTCTGACCATTTGGCGTGATGGAAAACAATTGGAAATTTCCTTAGAATTAGCCGAAAGAAAATGAGTAAAATTTTATGATTCAGCGATATTCCACGCCGGAAATGACCCGATTATGGTCTGATACGCATAAATATTCTGTCTGGAAGGACGTGGAACTGACAATTGTTGATGTCATGTCCGATCGTGGTATTATCCCTGAAGAGGCTGCAAAAGTCATCCACGATAAAGCGAATTTTAGCGTAGACCGGATCCATGAAATAGAACTCACGACGCGACATGACGTCATCGCTTTTCTCACCTGTTTGTCAGAGTACGTCGGTCCCGATTCCCGGTTTATCCACTTGGGGATGACATCTTCAGACCTGTTGGATACTTCATTGGCGGTGATGTGTAAAGAGGCAGGTGAGATTATTCTGAGAAAACTGGAGGTCTTCAAAGATATACTCCGGAACCAGGCTGTACGATACCGGGACACTTTGCAGATCGGCAGATCGCATGGAATTCATGCAGAACCCATCACATTCGGATTAAAGCTGGCGTTGTGGTCTGAGGAGATCAAACGGCATATTGAGAGGTGGATAGCGGCAATCCAAACCATTTCTGTTGGAAAGGTTTCGGGAGCAGTGGGGACATACCGCCACATTGATCCCCTGATTGAACAAGAAACCTGTCACCGTCTCGGGTTGGCGCCAGCATCCATTTCCAATCAGATCATTCAGCGGGATCGTCATGCCCACTTCATGACCACCCTGGCGCTTATCGGAGCTTCCCTTGAAAAATTTGTCGTTGAGATCCGGCACCTGCAGCGAACCGAAGTTCGGGAAGTCGAAGAATTTTTTCATATAGGGCAAAAGGGATCCTCCGCGATGCCTCATAAACGAAATCCCATTACGGCCGAACAGATCACCGGGATGGCGCGGATTCTTCGGGCAAACGCCCATGCTGCCATGGAGAATGTAGCGCTCTGGCACGAACGGGACATCTCCCATTCATCCGTTGAACGGATCATCCTGCCGGACTCAACCACCCTCATGGATTATATGCTGAACAAGATGATCATTTTAATGGAAAATCTCATTGTATATCCTAAAAATATGATGAAGAACATCCACCTGACAAGAGGGTTGATTCATAGCCAGAATGTGTTGCTGGCGCTGGTTAAAAAAGGCGTCACCCGGGAAGATGCCTATCTTATCGTCCAGAAAAATGCGATGGAAGTATGGAATCGGGATACGGATTTCATTGATCTGTTAAAATCCGATGAAGATGTGAAGAAAATACTCACCGATGATGAAATTGATTTCCAGTTTAATCTCCACGCTGTACTGGACGATATTCATATCATATTTGACCGAATTGGATTGACAGCTTGATCAAAATCGCCGAACAATTGAATCAAAGCCTTGATAAATATATACTGTCCGGAACAGGTGAATATTACCGGGGTAAGGTGAGGGATAATTTTATTTTGGATGACAGGATCATCATGATCACAACGGACCGGGTTTCGGCATTTGACCGGGTGCTGGGTACGATCCCTTTCAAGGGTCAGATTCTTACCCAAATCGCGAAATTCTGGTTTAATAAAACGGAGAAAATAGTCCCAAATCACATTCTGTCATACCCGGATCCCCAGGTCTTGATCGCTAAAAAAGCCAAAACCCTCCCGGTGGAGATCATTGTTCGCGGATATCTCACGGGGAGCCTGTGGCGTGAGTATGCACAGGGGATCAATGGTCAGTATGGATTTATCCTCCCCAAAAATTTAAAGAAGGATCAGCCTTTCGATCGCCCATTGGTAACCCCCACCACCAAAGCAGCATATGGTGTGCACGACGAACCCATTTCACGGGAAAAGATCATATCCGGGCTTGTGGATGCCCGGATCTATGATAAGGCGGTCGAATATTCTCTGGCTTTATTCAATCTGGGGCAAACCTGGGCAAAGCGCCGGGGACTGATCCTCGTGGATACAAAATATGAATTCGGGCTGGTCAATGGCGAATTGGTGTTGGTGGATGAAGTGCATACACCGGATTCCAGCCGATACTGGACGGCAGATGAATACGATGCACGGTTTGCCAGCGGGGACGATCAGAAAATGCTGGATAAGGAAAATATCCGCCAGTGGCTGTTGGAACGCGGGTTTTCGGGTGAAGGGACACCTCCAATATTGACCGACAGTATCAGGGTCTTTCTTGCTGAACAATACATCGAATTGTTCCGGTTGCTGACCAACCAACAATTTGAACCCGAAACAGGGAAAGCTGCGGATCGAATTACAACCAACCTGCGCCGTGCCGGATATATAACGTGATCGCCCCGGAAGGCAGAATCATCCTCATTCCGTTATTGGTGAGCATCCTCGCCGCGATGTGGATTCAGTCGAATTATCCGTTTGTATGGCTGTATCGTCTCAACGGGGTATTGATCGTATTTTTCATATTTTGTCTGTATTTTTTCAGGGTACCCGTACGGGCAGGGAGTGAAGATACCGGGCAGTTTCTTTCACCTGCGGACGGTAAGATCGTTCAGATCATTCCAGTGACGGACAATGATCTGGGGAATACCACACAGATATCCATATTTTTATCGGTGTTTAATGTACACAAACAATGGGTTCCCCTCTCGGGGACCGTTCTTACCAAAACCGTGATCCATGGGAAGTTCTTCGCGGCTTACCATCACAAAGCCAGTATGGACAATGAGCAAACCTGGACGGTATTGGAAGATACCCGGGGGAACCGGTATAAAATCAAGCAAATCGCCGGACTCATCGCCAGGCGGGTGATCAATCATCTTGCACCGGGTGAATCGGTATCCAGGGGGGGACAACTTGGATTCATCCGGTTCGGTTCGCGGGTAGATATTTTGATTACCGATCAATTTCAGATCGCCGTCAAACCGGGTGATCGCGTAAACGGCGGCGAGACAATCATAGGACACTTTAAATGAAACGACCCAATGTTCAGCGGCATATCCCCAGTTTTTTTACCCTCGTCAATTTATTTCTTGGATTTCTGGCCATCCTGAATGTCCAGGCAGGGGATTACATTCAAGCCTGCTATTATATATTCGCCGCAGGAGTCTTTGATTCGCTGGATGGAAAAATTGCCCGAAAAATCGGTATCGCAACCTCCTTCGGGACCGAGATCGATTCACTGGCAGATATGGTTTCTTTTTGCCTTGCGCCGTCGGTTCTGGTGTATTCGTAATACACCCAGGGATTACCCGGTATTTCCGGGGAATTGATCGCTGCGACGCCTTTGATCCTGGGCGCCATTCGATTGGCAAAATTCAATCTGTTGCGGGAGGAAGCGCCGACTGCCTTCTTTGTCGGGCTACCGACACCGGTGAACGCCCTGGCAATTATCTCACTTGTGCTGTGGACGGCAAATATGAAACATACGACCCCAGAATACACACAGCCCCGTCTGCTGGTCCCCATTATCATCTACGTTTCGTTTTTAATGGTAGGAAAAACAAAATATCCAAAATTTCCGCTTTTGAATCTCACATCCGGTAGGGATAACAACCTGAGATTGCTGGGTCTGGGCTTATTTTTAGCGAGCTTTGTCATTAGTATATTTTTTGGGCTACAATATTGGATATTAATGGGTTTTGTATCCTATTATATCCTGTTTGGAATTTTAAAACGATTGACCGACCCGGAATATGGGGATGTCCCTTCATCCTGAAAATCTCATTTCATCCCATGAGTAGAATTAAAATTTGCGACCATACACAACATGAAGGAAGTCATGAAGGCAAAAATCTATCTGACCTATAAAGAAGGCATTTTGGACCCTGAGGGGAATGTCGTTAAACGTGCCCTGAATGCGATCGGATTCAATTCTGTCGAAAAGGTACAATTCGGCAAATATATTGAAATGACATTTTCAAATGTTACCCGCGAGGAAGCTAAAAAATTAACGGACGAAGCCTGTCGGAAGCTCCTGGCGAATCCCAATACACAATCCTATCATTTTGAGGTTGTGGAATAGTGAGGGCTGCCGTGATTGTTTTTCCTGGTTCCAATTGTGACCACGATGCGTACCATGTGATTAAAAAGAGGTTGGGCGTGCATGTGGATTTCGTCTGGCACACTGAAAAAGATCTCTCCAGATACACAGCTATTATTTTACCCGGCGGATTTTCTTATGGTGATTATCTTCGTGCCGGCGCCATTGCCCGATTTTCACCCGTGATGGATGCCGTCATCGACAGCGCTAAGAAAGGAAAATCAATTATCGGGATCTGTAATGGCTTTCAGATACTGGTCGAATCCGGGCTGCTACCCGGCGCATTGATCACCAATCGAAACCTTAAATTCTTGAGCAGGGACGTCATGATTAGGGTCGAAAACAACGAATCTGTATTTACGTCTAAATATACGAAAGGGGCTGTCCTGAGATTACCAATTGCCCATAAACAGGGGAATTTCTTTGCATCACCGGACACCGTGAAAAAGATGGAAGATCAGAATCAGATCGTATTTACTTATCACCCGGAAGATGACAAAGGGAATCCAAACGGATCTTTGAAATCGATAGCCGGAATTATGAATGAACAGGGTAATATACTGGGGATGATGCCACATCCTGAACGCGCTTCTGAATCCATTTTAGGCTCATCCGACGGGTTGAAAATATTTGAATCGATGTTGGGAATATCATGAAAAAAATTATACCAAACCGAAAATGGCCGGTCTCTTTTATCCTTCTAGTGCTGCTGTCGGGGACGATTCTGGGGACTATCTTAAGCGTACTGGTGGCTGCAGTACTCCCCGGGGGCGTGGTTAAGCAGTTCTTTCTGACCAGCAAACCGGTGGGATGGGATCCCTTTACGCTTAACCTTCAGGCTCTAACCCTAACCACCGGGTTTACCATCGACGTGAGCGTCGCCAGCATTATCGGGATTGCCGTTGCCTGGTACTTTTTAAGATATTTTAAATGATCCCTGCTGATGTCACCGAAGGCGCGTGACGGCAATCTTAACATTTAATGAAGCGCCCGTCAAAGGGTTGATGCTGATTGCCTGAAAAGTTTATCTTTTTAATTGTTCCTGCGTCGCAGGTTGTGTTTTTTTAAAATATGCGGGTATTCAGTGTTAAGCTTCCAAAATTTATTAGGAATACCCTGTATAAATACTCACAGAAATCACCCTAAATTTTATCCGTAACAGACTTGAATTAATACAGGAGAGAATCATGTCGATTGGACCTTGGGAAGTTGTGATCGTTTTAGTTGTTGTCCTCATTATTTTCGGGGGCAAGAAAATTCCCGAACTGGCAAGAGGTTTGGGACAAGGCTTGAGAGAATTCAAAAAAGCGACCCATGAAATCAAAGAAGAAGTAGAAAACGCTACAAAAGACTCCGATACCGTTAAAAAAGAAGATTAAATTCCTTCCGGGAATCTCATCCCATCGATTGTAAAGATCTGACTTTGGCTATACATCCTGATCAAACCGGTCAGAGGAGGCCACGTAGTTTTTATCTGAATTTGTTTAACTATTATAAGTATCAATAAAGCATAAGCATTAATACCGTCTGTGATACATTCCATACCGTACTTCCTCGAAATGGGCGATAATTTTTCCACACATACCCGAAACTTTCTCATATTCTTCGCATTAACAGGCTGCGTAATTAAGCAGCCCTTTTGATAAATTAAAGTACATGATAGAATTTCAAAATCCTCTGATTCTTTTATTGTTATTCTTATTGCCATTAATATATTTCTGGCAAAGACGCATTGGCAGCAAACGGGAAGCCACCCTCCGTTATTCATCGGTGGATCTGATCCCTGCTCCATTACGCCGCACGGGGCATTGGAAATCCGTTATTCTCCTATCTTTCAAATATATCATTTTGTTGTTCATTATACTGGGGTTGGCACGTCCTGTGAAAAAGGACAGTATCCAGGAAACCAGAACAGATATCATTGATGTGATGCTGGTGATTGATCAATCTTCCTCGATGCTTGCGCAGGATTTTGAACCGAACCGTTTAGGGGCTGCAAAGGAGGTGGCAAAAAAGTTTATCAGGGACCGTGAAGGTGACCGGTTAGGGATCATCGTTTTTGCGGGAGAGTCATTTATCCAGTGTCCACTCACAACGGATACTGATGTGCTGATTCAGTTTGCCGACCAGATCGACATCGTGGATCGTGATCATGATGGTACTGCCATCGGGATGGCGATTGCGAATGCATTAAACCGCCTTCGGGGGTCTGATGCGAAATCGAAGATCATGATACTGCTTTCCGACGGATCGAACAACCGTGGTGAACTTGATCCATTAACGGCTGCAGATTTGACGGTAAAATTCGGGATAAAAATCTATACCATCGGCGCCGGTACCCGGGGTTTCGCACCCTACCCGGTACAAGATGCCTGGGGACGAACCGTGATTCAAAGCGTACAGGTCGATGTGGATGAAGAAACCTTATCTGATATTGCCGAAATCACCGGCGGAAAATTTTTCCGTGCCACAGATAACGAATCACTCATGAAGATTTATGATGAAATTAATACACTGGAACGGACAGAAGTTGAAGTTCATGAGTACGAAAATATCACTGACCTGTACAGTTTTCTGACGATCCCTGCCGCTATTCTCGCTTTGGGATTTGTAGTCACCTTTAAGAGCATTTTCAGGAGACCGTTCTAGTGGTTCGATTTACGCATCCTCATTTTTTCTATCTGTTCATCCCATTTGTATTATTTTTGATCTGGAATTGGATCACTCACCGTAATCTGAATAGACGTCTCCGGGAGATCGGGACGGAGAATATCCGGCAATTTCTCTTCAATCGAATTTTATTTTCGCGGATTAGTCTGAAATATTTTCTCATATTCCTCGGTACGTTTTTCTTAATTCTCGCCAGCGCGGGACCCCAAATCGGGACCCGGCTTACAGAATTAAAACGGAAAGGGGTCGATGTGGTCATCGTGCTGGATACTTCCACGAGTATGGACGCAGTGGATGTAAAACCCAGCCGAATGGAGAAGGCAAAATATGAATTGTCCCGGCTGATCAACAATCTTAAAGGAGACAGGGTAAGCCTCGTGGTATTTGCAGGCACGGCGCATCTGCATATGCCATTGACGACCGATTATGCCGCCGCACGGCTATTTTTGAACTCCATCGATACCAAAACAGTCACTGACCAGGGCACTAATTTTTCAGATGCCATTAAACTGGCGCTGGATAACATCAATGCGGATTCAGAAGATGAAAAATATAAGGTCGTGGTTTTGGTATCCGACGGCGAAGATCATCAGGGGGGTATCTCTGATCTGGCCGGGGAAGCCCGTAACAGGCAGATTATCATCCATACCTTAGGAGTCGGAACCACCGGCGGAGGTCCAATACCCGTTATGGATACGCAGGGGGCGCAGGTCTTTAAAAAAGATGCTACCGGACGGATCGTAACCACGCAGTTAAACGATGCCGTATTAAATGAAATTGCCGTTACTACCAGGGGAAAATATCTTAGAATTGAAAATCAGGCGAATGCTATCGGACCGCTTTTAGAAGAACTGGATAATATGGAAAAACGGGATTTAAAAACACATGTATTTTCTCAATATGAAGATCGCTATGGTGTATTTTTGTTGCTTGCCGGGCTTTGCTTCATCATTGAGTTTTTTATCACCACCCGAAGCAGTAAAGAAATATCATGGCAGGGGAGATTCAGTAAATGAGATCAATAAAGACACTGCTAACAGCATGGATCACCCTCATCCTGTTTTCCCTACCTACCGGACAGCAGACACCTGGAGGAATCATCTCCCCGCAGGCGCAACCGCCTCAGATGCCGCCGGATCCTAAATTAGAAAAAGCGCTGATTGAATACGAAAAGCTGGTAAAAGAACATCCTGATATAAAGGAATTAAATTACAATTTAGGGAACATCAAATATCTGATGGGAGATATGGAATCCGCCATATCAGAATATGAAAAGGCAGAGGAGATCAGAGAAGATATCCCACGGTCCCATTCGTACTACAATCTTGGGAACGCCAAGGTCAAACAAGGGAATCTGCAGGAAGCGGTCTCCTTATATAAAAAAGCGATGATGATAAATCCGGACGATGAAGATATCAAATACAATTACGAGTTGAGCAGGCAGATGCTGCAACAACAGCAGCAACAACAGCAAAATAAAGATTCCGATAAGAATCAAGATCAGCAGGATCAGCAACAGCAGGATCAGCAAACGTCCGATTCCCAACAGAAGCAGGAACCCAGTGAGGAAAAGCAGGATCAGAAGGGGGATGAGCAGGATAAGGAGGAAGTAGATGATCAGAAAAAACCGTCAGAGGATTCTGCAAAGGATGAAGAAAAAAAAGAGGATGAATCCCAGCCTCAACCTACGCCCTCTGAGGATAGTGAAGAAAAAAAACTGGGCAAAGAAGAAGCAGAAGCGATTTTAAATGCTTTAAAAGCCAATGAAAATAATATGATGAAGAAAAAATATGTCAGCGCCAAACGGGTAAAAACAGACAAGGACTGGTAAGTGGTCCGTTATTTTTATATCATGCTCCTCGGGTTGACGTTATGTTTTGCGGAAGCCCCGCAAATTCGGGTGACAGTTGATCGAAATAAAATTTACGAAGGGGATTCTGTCACTCTCACCGTCAGTGTGGAGAATGGGAGCGTATATCCCCAATTGAATATTTCAGATATTCAGGATTTTCAGGTGATTTCCGGTCCAAATCAGTCCTCAAATATGCAATGGATAAATGGTGCGGTCTCCTCAACGCATTCAATGGTATATGTCTTAACGCCCATGAAAAAAGGAGATCTTTCGATCCCGGCATTAACGATCAGGGCGGATGGAAAGACGTATAAGTCAGAAGCCATCGATATCACCGTTTATGAGCGGAAGGCACAATTTACCCAAGGCAAACAGGAGGGAGCGCCGGAGACCAAATACTTCCTGGAGGCATCGGTAGATAAATTAAATCCCTTCCGGGGAGAACAAGTGACATTGACCTATACCATCTATACGCAGGTGGATATTTCAGGATTCGACATTAAAAAAGAACCCCGGTATCAGGGGTTTTGGACAGAGGACTTATATACTCCGAGGAACTTACAATTACGGGAGGTCGTCCGCGAAGGTGTAAAATGGTATTCCGGGACGGTGAAGAAAATTGCGATGTTTCCTACCCAGTCCGGTTCCCTGAGTGTTGAACCCCTGACCGCAGTATTGGGAATCAGATCGGACGATCGATCACAGCGGGGATTTTTTTCAAACATGTTCGCCACGACCCGGAATTATACACTCTCCTCCAACTCACTGCAACTGGAAGTTCAAAGCTTACCCCCTAATGCGGGAAAAATCTCTGCGGCGGTTGGGGATTGGACGGTATCCAGTCAGATCACGTCAAATGAAATCAAACAGAATGATGCGATCACATTGACGATTCGGTTAAAGGGAAGGGGCAACCTGCAATCCATAGACATACAAGACATTGATTTCCCTGATGAAATTGAATTCTTTGACCCGACGATCAACGTAGAAGCACATCCACAGGGCGATTTAATTGCCGGAACCAAAACCATCGAATACGTTCTGATCCCCAGAAAAGCGGGTACAATTAAACTTCCCTCTGTGGAACTGGTATATTTTGATCCACAGCGGAAACAATGGCGGACCAGGGCCACTCAACCCATCGCACTCACGGTGTCCCCCGGCGATAGGAGTTACTCCAACGAGATCGGATTCACGAAAAAAGAAGTCTCCCTTATGGGACAGGATATTCGTTTTGCCGACCACCGGAAGCCGGAATGGAGAAGGACGGATGCGGGATTAATTTCACCTCGGGCGGGTACATTACTTTTTACCGCGGTTTTGTTCTTTTTTGCCCCCTGGTATATAAACTATAACCAGAGCCGATTAGCAGCGACAGCCGGCTCACGGCAAGCAAAACGGGCATTAAAATCTGCTCTGGGCACGATGAAAATTCCTACGAGTGATCCCGCTACAGATTACCGGAATATTCAATCTGCATTAACAATTTTTCAGAATCTCAAAGAGAATACACAGAAAGAGCGCTCCTCCGGCGAAATCATTCAGACCTTTAAATCACATGGCATTAATGAGGACCTGGTGTTAAAAATTGAAGGGATTCTAAAACGCGGGGATGCGGTTCGTTTCGCACCTGCTTCTAAAGAAGCATCAAAAACAGATTTTGAAACCATGATCAAGATGCTGAAAGACCTTGATCATGGATGGAGCATAAATTGATGAAATCAATCGCACTGATCCTGGGCATTTTCATTCTGGGCACCGGATTCGTAAAAGGGGATGAAGTCGAAAACCGGTATCATCGTGGGATGGAAGCCGTAGAAACGGGGCAATTTAATCTCGCAGTTCAGGAATTCGAGCGGATATTGCAATCAGGCTGGGAGTCTTCATCACTTTTGTATAACCTGGGAAATGCTTATTTCAGGCAGAACAATATCGCCGGCGCGGTATGGGCGTATGAAAAATGTCTCGAGTTGGACCCCGGATTTCAGGATGCCATTTATAATTTAAGTCTGGTCAACCTGAAGGTCAAAGACCGGGTAGATGTCCCCCCGGCGCCCATGTATCTGCAATTTTACCGGCATCTCAAGCAGCAATTCACCCCGGATAGATGGGTATTCATCTGTTCGGTGTGGCTGGTACTGTTTACAGTATTCAGAATGATCCGAATAATCAAAAGGTGGGACCAAATCAGAGCCATGAAAATAACCGAACATATATTTGTGGTACTTCTGATTCTCTCGGTTCTAATAAGCGCCCATGCCATCAATGATGATTTACGCATTAAACAGGGGATCATATACTCTGATTCGGTCACTGCGACCTCGGAACCCAAATCGTATTCAACCCCATTGTTTGAGGTTCATGAGGGATTAAAGGTAATTGTCATCGATCAGATTCAGGATTGGGTAGAGATCCGGCTGATTGACGGTAAAACCGGTTGGGTCTCTGAAAGAGAGGTGAGGCTGTTACAGGAATAATACCGGGATCAGCCATTTTGTTTCACCACCGGCGATTACGGTTTACGGGGTTCCGGTAAGCGCTGGTTAAAAATTATTAAAGGAAAGTCACTATGAAGAGAATTGTGTATCTGATCATCGTGACTCTGTTCACGATCTCCTGTACAAAGAAGGAAAATACTACCTCGGCTGCATCTGACCTCCCACATTCCCAGGCGAAAGATCAAAAAAGCAGTCAGCCCGATATTCGGTGGTCTGTGAAAAAAGAACGGGATGAGAATGGAATTATTTTCCGGTATGATTCCACGTTTTCATGGTCATATTCCAGCGATAAGGGTGATTCTACAACGATAAATATCGACAGTCTGAGAGAATCCTTCAAAATGCGATTCAACAAGCGGTTCTCGCTCCAACAAAACCAGAAGTTTATGCATCGGTTTTGGAAGGATTCACTCAAAAAGTTCGGACCATCTCCTGATGACGAATTTATGAAAATGTGGAACAGGCATTTCAGTCAAATGGGTGAAATGTTCATGGATATGGATTCCATTCAGGATCGGTTCTTTAAGGAAGTATTTCCTGACACTCAGGATTCTGTCAAATCACCCGCCCGGAAAAAATCGAAGTTTGATATTTAAGGAAAGATTCCCTCGGATCCCGGTGGGTCTGACCGAGAAGCGTGGATCGGAGGGAAAATCCAAGTGATCGTCCTTCCCCGCACACCCGGGGTGCCTGCATTTAAGTTTCGGGCGCTCAATGCAAATGGTACAACCTATGAGAGCAAGCTGCCTCTGCCGGGAGATGCACTTTCTCAGTAGGTCGAAACCCTCTGGTATTGATACATAGCGAAGAAGATACTAAAATTTAATACCGAAATGATTCAGGATGATCACCATTATCCAGTAGGAGAGAGATGTGAGACCGATGGAAATACCCATACTAATAAAAAAATTAACCCCGCTTTTCAGTAGAACCGGCAGAGTGATAAAGAGTACAAGCGACGGGATCACCATCCAAAAAATATTAACAGACAAGGAACTGATTTTTTCGTTGTCCTGATTCTCAATATACATCCAGATCATCGCCAGGACGGACACGAGGGGAATGGATGCCAATATTGCACCCATTAAGGAACTTCGCCGGGCAACCTCAGAGATTGCCGTGATAAGCAACGCAGATACAACTATTTTAATGATCGTAAATCCTGACATTATTTCTCCCGGATATCCTGTTGTGCGATCGGTCAGTGAACCGAAGCGCGGTTTCTCATTTTCAATTTCTTCCCTTCGATCATCGAGTGAACAATCGGGATGATCACCAATGTTAATGGCATGGCAAACCCAAGCCCGAAGATGAAAGAAAATCCCATGGGCTGCCATCCCTTTTCAGCATAAGTTAAGGGAAGCAGACCGATAATTGTTGTCACAGTGGTGAGCAGAATCGGCCGGACCCGCGTCACCCCGGCCTGTATGATGGCATCGTAGAGCGCCAGACCGTCGGTGACCAGTTTATTGATATAATCGATGAGAATAATGGATATATTCACGACAACACCTGCCAAACCCACAACGGCAATGAGCGCCACCAGCGCAAAGGGTTGACCGCCGATGAACAACCCGTAAATGGCGCCAAAAATACCCAACGGAATAGTGAGCATGATAGTCAGCGGCTGGGTAAATGACTGAAACTGTGCCACCATCAGAACATAGATCAGGATGACTGCCAATACAAAGGCTTTCGCCAGTGCAACGAAGGATTCTGCAAATTGCTCAAAATCTCCGGTATAATCAAAATGATACCCGGAAGGCAGGGTCATTTTATCCAGTTTTGCCTTGAGCTGTTTGGTGAGTTCAACAGCGGAATACCCGGTTTCGTTGTTCGCCGATACCCGGACCACCCGGTCTCCGTCATAGTGACGGATGGATGCCATCCCTTTTCCGACATCGAATCTGGCAACCTGTTGTAACGGCACCTGCCGCCCTTCCCGGTTTTGTATTTTAATGTTTCCGATATCCTCAATGGAATCTCGCCATTTTTCCTTCAACCTAACCATCACTTTTACATCTTCATCATCCATTCGGATAGTGGTAGCTTCTGTCCCATTGATGGCCGTCCGGACCGTGCTGATGACATCCGCCGTACTGACCAGTAATCGGGCAGCATTCTGACGATCCATGACAAAACTGATCTCCGGAAATCCTTCGCTCATATCATCGCCGATATCGGCAGTTCCCTCAATAGTTCGCAGTGTATCCTGCACAGCCTCTGATATGGATTTTAAAATCGTGTAATCGTTGCCGATGATTTTCAGACCTACGGGTGCGTCCGAGGGCGGCCCCCCCTGGATTGCAGGTAACCGAACCTCGGCTCCGGTTATTTGTTTTACGTCTTTCCGGATCATGGCCTGTAATTCAGCGGCAGATAAATCCCGGGTTTCTTCATCTACCAGATCAATGATGATTTGCGAATAATTATCTGATGTCCCAAAACTGAAGTCATAGGATGAGGCGCCGCCACCGCCGATATTTGCCACAAAATCTTTAAAATAGGACCCATATTTTTCATCCAATAGTAGATTTTCCACCTCCAGACTGATGCGATCGGTTTCACTCAATGGCGACCCAACCGGCGTCTGAATATTGATCCATATCTGGCCGATATCGTCAGGGGGAAATAATTCGACTTTCACGAGGCCGGCACCCATTAATGCGACAGCGCCGATAACATAGGGAATGATACTGAGCAGAAATAACTTCCGGTGTTTTAATCCCAATCGAAGAATAGGTTCGTAAAACTGCTGAATTTTCAGGGTGATGATGATACCCAAATTCTTCTTTTGCAGGCTGGCAAGTGTGAGAGGAGAGCGCATCATTAATGAACTCACGGTAGGGTTGACCACGATACCCACCAGAAAAGATGCGGTTAATGCCATAGAAACGGTAATCGGAATATACTTTAAGAAATCACCCATAGTCCCTGGCATGATTAGCATGGGCATAAATGCAGCAACGGTTGTGAGGGTGGAGGTCAGGATAGGCAGCGCTACCTCATTGGTGCCGAATGCCGCCGCAAATGAACGTATGGCATATCCTGGAATTTTGGATTTTTCAACGGAAAGCAGTTGCTCATCAGTCACCGCATCCAGCACATCCCGGTTCTTTTTAAGTGATTCCCAATCCGTAGATTGTCCCAGCGCCAATGCCCCGATGTATCGTTTCTTCCATATCCCATGATGACGAAAAATGTTTTCCACCACCACGATCGCATTGTCCACAATCATTCCCACCACAAGCACCATGGAAAATAACGTCAGGGTGTTCAAAGAAATATTAAAAAGCCACAGCAGAGTAAATGTGATCAGGATAGTCATGGGTAATACAATGGCGGCAATGACCGAATTGCGGAATCCAAGGAAAATAAACAACGTAAATACCACCAATATCAGCCCCTGAATACCACTTCTGCTCAATTGATTCAGAGAGTCTTTGATCCAGTTTGCCTGATCTCCTGTAACGGCATATTCTGTTCCCGGAGGGAGCATTTCCTTTGATTTTTCAATATAATTCAGAATGTTTTCGGTGATGGTAATGGTGTTGGACCCGGCTCGTTTTTTGACTGCAAGTGTGACGGCGGGTTCCAATTCCAGACGGGCGTAACTTTCAGTGTCCTTTTGTCCGTCTAAAATCTCTGCGATATCTTTTAATTTGATGACGCTGCCATCCAGACC
>CAYPCW010000029.1:0-34342 GCA_964409335.1 uncultured bacterium | reverse complement strand
AAAAGAAAATCCAACGCTCAAAGGAATTTTGCCGAAAGTTTTTGCAAAACCAAATTTAGACAAATCCTCCCTCGGCGGACTGATTGATTTAATCGGAAATGTGGCTCTTGGAAGTGAAGTGGCAAAATCAAAAGACATTCTCGGAAAAGTTTACGAATACTTTTTAGGTGAATTTGCTTTAGCCGAAGGGAAAAAGGGCGGTCAATTCTACACTCCGAAATCAATTGTTAAACTTTTGGTCGAAATGATCGAGCCATACAAAGGCAGAGTTTTTGATCCAGCTTGTGGAAGTGGTGGAATGTTTGTAATGAGTGAAAAATTTGTGCAAGAACACCAAGGAAAACTTGACGACATTTCAATTTACGGACAAGAAAGCAATCAAACCACCTATCGTCTTTGTCGAATGAATCTTGCTATTCGTGGGATTGATGGCTCTCAAGTGAAATGGAACAACGAAGGATCGTTTTTGAAAAATGCTCATCCTGATTTGAAAGCTGATTTTGTGATAGCTAATCCGCCATTTAATGATAGCGACTGGAGTGGTGAGCTTTTAGCCAATGACGGCAGATGGAAATATGGTAAACCACCGGCAGGTAATGCCAACTTTGCGTGGGTACAACACTTTTTGTATCATCTCGCACCAAAAGGGGTAGCTGGTTTTGTTCTTGCCAAAGGTTCGCTCACTTCAAAAACTAGTGGTGAAGATACTATTCGCAAAAATTTAATCGAAGCGGGGCTTGTTGATTGTATCGTGAATTTACCAGGTAAACTTTTCTTAAATACGCAAATCCCTGCTTGCTTATGGTTTCTTTCAAACAAGCGCCATGGTTTCAATGGCGACCGTAACCGTGCAGGTGAAATACTTTTTATTGACGCGCGCAATCTTGGTCATCTCATCAACCGTCGCACTTTGGAGTTTACCGATGAAGACATTGCAAAAGTCGCAAGCACTTACCACGAGTGGCGCAGAGACCCTCACCTCAATCCTCTCCCAGAGGGAGAGGAAGGGTATAAAGATATTCCCTCTTTTTGCAGTTCAACATCAATTGAAAAAATAAAAGAGCTTGATTATGTGCTTTCACCGGGGCGATATGTGGGGCTTCCCGAGGAAGAAGATGATTTTGATTTTGCCGAAAGATTTACAACTCTCAAATCTGAACTTGAAGAGCAAATCAAAGAAGAAGCGGAACTAAACAAACGGATTTTGGATAATTTAGCCAAAATTAAATATGAAAAATAAACCAATAAAAAATATTGCCATTTATCAGGCGAAAAGCGGCGCAATCGAGTTTCGCGGTGATTTTGAAAAAGATACGATGTGGGGAAATTTGAATCAAATAGCTGATTTGTTTGGTCGTGATAAATCGGTTATCTCTCGCCATATTAAAAATATTTATAGGAAATTCGAATTGGACCAAACAGCAACCGTTGCAAAAATTGCAACAGTTCAAAAGGAGGGCGAACGAGAGGTGGTGCGTGAAATTGAGTACTACAACCTTGATGTAATTTTATCGGTAGGGTACAGGGTGGATTCCATGCAAGCCACGCAATTCCGCAAATGGGCGACCAAAACCATCAAACAACATCTTATCCAAGGCTACACCATCAACAAAAAGCTCATCGGCAAAAATTACGAAAGTTTCATGCAAGCGGTGGCAGATGTAAAGGCCTTATTGCCAGCCGGAAACAAGGTAAAAACCGAAGATATTTTGGAACTGATCAGTGCTTTTGCCAATACCTGGTTTTCACTGGATGCCTATGACAAATCAAGCTTTCCGAAGAAAGGTGTTTCCAAGAAATCGATTCAGATTGAAGCGTCGGAACTAACGGAAGCATTATCAGAACTCAAGGAGGATCTGATAAGTAAAAAACAAGCGACAGAACTGTTTGCCCAAGAAAAATCCCGGGGGAATTTGGAAGGCATTGTAGGTAACGTATTTCAATCGGTATTCGGAAGCGACGCGTATCCGACATTGGAAGAAAAAGCCGCGCATCTGCTATACTTTATAGTCAAGAACCACCCCTTCACCGATGGCAACAAACGAAGTGGCGTTTTTGCCTTTATCTGGTTTTTGCGTAAAGCGGGCTTGTTGCGGGCCAGCCTAAGCCCCGAAGCTCTAACTGCAATTACGCTTTTGGTAGCGGAAAGTAATCCGAAGGATAAGGAAAAGATGGTTGGGTTGGTTTTGTTATTGATTAATGGGAATTATGAGTAATACAACAATACAACATAATGGATGGCAAGAATTTAAAATATCTTTCAACTGGAATTCAAGAGACAAATACGCAAAAAGCATGGTTGCCTTTGCCAATAATAAAGGAGGATATATCGTTTTTGGTGTAAAAGACAAACCGCGTGATCTTGTCGGACTACAAAGTAATAATTAAAGTGGTTGACATTTTAGGGATTGACACAAGTAAAATAATTGAAATAAAAATTTGATATGGAACCCAAATCGCCCCCATCCCTTCGCTTTCAGGCACATTTGGCATTCCCACAGGGCTTGCCCACATACCAAAAATGCCAAAAGAGCCTTCAAGCCCGTCCCACTCCGACACACGGACTGAAAGACTGTGCAGCAAAAATTAAAGACAGAATATCGAATGACAAGAACGGCCAGCTTGTAACAGGCGGTATATTTTATTGCCGAGACAGTGCGGGTTTTAGCGTTTCTGCATCTAATAAACTTTCGTGTAACTTGACAGGTCAGTGCTTCGAAATCGGCAACAAAAACATACCGCCAAAACGTTATGTGCAAGCGTAAAAAACGACACGACAAACTAATAAACGGACAGACAAGTAATGAAAATAATATTAGCAATCGGGACAAGTAGTTTTATCGGAGGTGTTCTCCGTTACTTGCTTTCTCAATTCGTCCAGACAAAGTTTCTTTCCACTTTCCCCTTCGGTACATTGACAGTAAATATTATCGGCTGTTTTCTCATCGGACTGGTTTTCGGACTGACAGACAGAGGAAACCTGACACAAGAGTGGCGACTGTTTCTTGCTACTGGACTGATTGGCGGGTTCACAACATTTTCCGCTTTCTCAAACATGACAGTCGGACTGCTTCGTGACGGACAACTTTGGCATGCGACAGCATACATAATTGCAAGCCTAATCATCGGACTGCTTGCAACATTTATGGGTATCACAATCATTAAACTTTTTTGACAAATGGAAAATAATCCCAATGCCCGACTGCTTCGCATCTTCATCGGTGAGTCCGACAAACACGGACAGCAACCGCTATATGAGACAATTGTGTTTGAAGCAAAAAAGCAAGGACTATCTGGCGCGACAGTGACGCGGGGAATAATGGGCTTCGGTGCTAACTCAAAAGTTCACACGACAAAATTGTTAGAAATCTCCTCCGACCTTCCTTTAGTAATTGAAATCGTGGACACGGAGGACAAAATAAAAAAGTTCACCCAGACAGTTGAGCATTTATTCGAGCATACAAAATCGGGCGGACTAATTACAATTGAGAAAGCAGAAGTAATAAGATACAAAGCAGGACAATGACGAACTTTTAATCCCCGCAAAAAAAAACTTCGCAAACCCCCAGCCGTTGTAGAGCATATCAAAAATAGAAAATTGAGATAATTTAAAATTAGGAATAAGATAATATGGACTATCATACAGAAATAAGGCATTCATATTTAGGTGGTTTTTCAATTTTATTAGTGGAAGGATTTATATGGATATTAGCAGGAATTCTTTGGAATTTTCTTTCATTCAAAATCGGAATTCTTGTAATTATTATTGGCGGAACTTTTTTTTATCCATTAGGACAATTAGTTCAACTTATATTAAAACGATCTAAAATAAGAAAAGAAAATCCACTTAATTTATTATTCACTCAAATAGGTTTAATAATACCCTTTTCCTTCCCATTAATCTTTCTACTTACAAAGGAAAATGTGAATTTGTTTTTTCCTGCATTGACAATAATTATTGGAGTCCACTATTTACCTTTTGTTTATGCATATAAATTGAAGACATATTGGATACTTGCTTCTCTTTTGGTCATTGGAGGCAGTTTCTTTGGTTTTATGATGCAAGATAATTTTGACTATTGTGCTTATTATACTGGAGTTATGCTATTTTTATTTGCGATCCTAAATCGTTATTTAACAAAAAAGGAAATCGAAAAATAATTATTTAGAATATTTAAACAACCTGATAAAATGGAGTAGTAATGAAACAACTTAAAAGCAAAGAAATACACTCTACAACACGCGGTAAAAAACATTGGGGATTAAGTGGTTATTCAAATATTCTACCACGCATGAAGTTCGGTTTAAGTGGACAGGAAAGTAGCCCGCAATCCCCAACGATTTCATACCGCGAACGTTATTGGCGGCAAGTGTAAAGGACGACACCACAACAACAAACAGACGACTAACAACAAGAAAAAAGTAAACCATTATAACAGGTGAACACGAATATAGAAACGATATTACAACAGGACAGCATCTGACCAGACACGCTGACCGACCCTATGTTTTTTATTTTTTTCCCACCGCACAAACCATATGCTCCCCGTTATAAGCCATTTTAAAAACAATAAACACAGGACAAAAAGTGAGCGATGAATTGATGGTCTGGGCAGGTAAGGGGACTCGAACTATTCCGAGTTCGCGTTCCGAAAGGAGCCCCCGCTTCTTTGTTCTCCTTATCTAAAGATTCGGAGAACTTCGAAGTGCAAGCAAAGAAGTGCCCTCAGAAGTTCTCTGCAGTTTGAGAATACCTTAAATCCGGTTCAGGATTTATTTCCCCCCCGGTTGCCCATCTGAAAAAAAGACACATCCACACCGTAGCAATATGCCGGTTTCCGGTAGGTGAGTCCGGTTTTTTCCAACACCCGTTGTGATGCAATGTTTTCCGGCAGGGTGATCCCGACGATAGCTGGCAGGTCTAATTCCTGAAAGGCATAATTCCGGATTTCGGTGGCGATTTCGGTGGCATATCCCATTCCCCAAAAATCAGGTAGAAACCGGTAACCGATCTCAACATCCTCGGTGCCGTCCAGATGGTTCAGGATAATCCATCCCGTATAGGACCGATCTTTTAAAAACACCGACCATAGCCCATATTCGGGGTGGTTTTCGGGGTAGGTCATCACCCGAGTGAAGGTCGCACGGGTTTCTTCCAACGTTTTTTCAGGAGTGTGAATATACTTCATCACATCCGGGTTGCGGTGGAGGATTTGCATTGAATAAATATCATCTTCTTCCAGTTGACGGGCAATCAGCCGCATCGTATGAAACGCCGGCAGAGACCGGGGTGGGGTCATGAACCAGATTCCAGGAGATCCCCCTGGCTGCCAGAAGACAATTCTTCAATCTTCCGCAGGGGTTTCTCCAATTGGCGGGTCCGTGTGGTTGTGAGGGATTGAAAGTCCTTCGTGGCGGTCTCCAGGCTCCGGCCCATTTTATCCAGCAATTCGGAGTACATCTTCCACTGTTTGCGGAATTCATTCACGAGGTTCATCACTTCAACTGCCTTTTCTTCCATCGCAAAATTCTTCGTTGCCTGATGGATCAGTGACAATACTGCGTACAGGGTAAGAGGAGAGCACAGCAGCACCTTGTTCTCCAGGGCATAACTGACGAGCCCCGGATCTTCCTGGTTCACAAATCCGTAGATAGACTCATTGGGGATGAACATCATCACATAATCCAGGGTGCCTTCACCTAGATTGATATATTCCCGTCCGGCGATGGCTTTAATGTGTTTTTTCACATCCTTGAGGAATTGGTCTTTTTCCTGGGTCCGGTGAAAGTCGTCCTTGGCAAGCACATATTCTTCGTAGTGCGCCAGCGGGAATTTCACGTCCATGTTGAGAACCTTTTCCTTTGGCAGGCGGAAGGTATAATCGGGTTTTTCTCCTGAGTCCACGACGGACTGTTTCAGATAGTTGATTCCTTCCACCAGACCGATGAACTGAAGGATATCTTCCACCATCCGTTCCCCCCACTGCCCGCGTTTTTGCGATGAAGACAGCACTTCGCGCAGACCACTGGCGGTCTCACGGAGTTTCTCCGTTTCAGAACGGTTCTCCAGCAGGCGGGTATTCAGTTCGGTGGACTGTTCACTCAACCCTTTCAGGGTTTTGGACATTTCGCCCAGATTTTGATCGATGAGCTTCTTTTTCTCTGTAAGCTTTTCTTCGGTGGTATCCAGTACGGATTTAAATTTTTCGTTGGCTATTTTGATGAACTCTTCCGAATTACTTTTCACCACATCCCCGGCCAAAGCTTTGAAAGCGTTTTCCATCTCTTTTCGGATGTCCAGCAGTCTCGCCTTTTCTTCCACCAGTTGTTTGGATATCTCTTCCACGCGGGTACGTTCCGTGGCTTCAGCCTGTTGAGAATCACTCAGCATTTCCCGCAGATTTTCGATCTCCGATAATCGTTTTTCCGTTTCCTCCAACCGGGTGGTCAGGGCGATACCTGAATTTTTCGATACTTCCAGTTGGATTTTGAGAGATTCCATATCTGCGGGTGAAATATCTTTTCCGGTCTTTTTTTTCAGGAACCATCCAGCGATAAAGCCGATGACCAGCACCCCCATGGTGATGAGGGTATCCATCATAAGTGACGTCCTCCATGTTGATGATTTAGTAAAGTTTCAGGGCGGGTATCCGTCCATTTTCCGAGCCAATAACCGATGAAGGCACATCCCAGTCCCCAGAGGATATACCCCAGGTGCGAATCGATAAGCCATTGGGGTTCGGTCCCGTACATCCATCCACGGGTTTCGCCGAAGTAGGCACCGACGGTCCCGGCAAACCCAAAGACCGACGACCAGAGAATCCCGTTCCGGCTGGCTTTTTTCAAAAATACGGCTGCCACTGGGAACGCTACCGATGTCGTAAGAATACCCGAGGACAAATAAAAAATATCCCACAGGGAATTGATGGACATGGCAAACAGCATTGCCACCACTACCGTCAGCGCCGTGATGGATTTTGAAAATGATGTTTTATGAGAAATGGGTCTATCATGGAAAAGGTCGTAGGCGATACTCAACCCCATCACGTTGAGGCAGGTATCGATGGTACTCATGGCGGCAGCGACCAGACCCAGGGTGAGGACGAGTTTCAGCCAGAGGGGGGCGTAGTCCGCGGCGAGGGCTGCGAAAATAGCGTCTCCTTCAAACCCTGTTTTTGCAGGAAAAACACCGCCGGTCACGGGATACAGTTTCAGAGCGGCGATCCCAATGAACATGGGGATGATCCCGACAAATAAAAATCCGTTGACAGCACCGATGATCACACCTTTACGCGCCGCCTCCGGATTTTCAGCCGCCTGCACCCGAAGCCACAGATCCGCCTCGAATATCCATCCGGGGAGGTACGCGATCAGGGTCAACAGAATGATCATGATTCCCGGTGAGAATACCGTCGCCCAACTCATCCCGGATTTCGCGCCGGTGAGCGCAATGTCCGGAAGAATACGCCCGGTTTGCAACATCCCCCTTGATGCCAACACTGCGATAAACACAATGTACAGTGCAACGAGAACAAACTGGAGTTTATCCGTTGTCACAACCGCACGAAATCCGCCAAAGGTCATGTAAATCCCCACGACCCCGCTGATGATGATGATCACCCAATAGGTTGAAATTCCCAACTCCGGGGATAACAGTTTCGCCGCCACGTAAATCTCGGCGCCTCCCCACACCAGAAACACAAAAGCCAGCGCCAGGGCGACAGATTTCCGCGCAGATGACCCAAACCGGCTGCCCACCATCTCCGGCTGACTGAAGGCGGCAAGGTGGTGGTACCGTCCGGACAGTTTAAAGATCATCCACAGGGCGATAAGCCAGGGGAAGGTGATGATCCAGAAGGCGCCGATGCCATACCAGTAAAATAATTGAACCGCATAGACACAGGACCAGGACACCGACATAAATCCGGCGGAGAGAGACAACCCCACCGACAGCGGACTCAATTTTCTCCCCGCAGTCCAGTGATCGGTTTCCGTCTGTTGTTTGGTAAATGAATACCAGCCGATAGCGAGTGTTATCGTCACATAGATCAGCAGGGCGATCCAGGAGATGAACATAATATGTCCTTATTGAACTTGTTGGTTAAAAAGATCAGCCGTCGCCGGCGGGATGAATTCAGCCCAATCGGAAGACAACCTCCAAATAAATTTAAGCAAAAGGATATGGTTGGGTGATGGGGTTTTTAAGAGATGGGTGAGCAGAGTGTTTGGGAATGGAATATGTGGTGTCCGGTTGATAATTCAGTGGTAAAATATCGCTTTGATTGTAAATTAATTAGTTAATACATTATAATGTTAAGAAATTGCGAAACTATTTGATAAAGAGATTTTATGAAACATCAGTTATATGAGATGCATGCGGGAATTTGTGGGGTGCTGGGGCATGCCAAACGAATTCAGATCATCGACATACTGCAGGACAGAGAGGAAAACGCCGGTACCCTTTCCCAAGAATTGGGAATTTCTAAGGCAAATCTATCCCAGCATCTCAATATCATGAAAGCCAGAGGAATTTTATTAATCCGAAGGGAGGGCGTCTCTATCTTTTACCGAATTTCCAACCCTAAAATTGTTACCGCATGCCAGCTCATGAGAGAGGTCCTCATGGAGCAACTTCAGGATATGACTAAATTAAATGCTGTCTCGCAGTAAAATCCTGAAGATGAAAAGAATTAAGACTGAAATTCATGAGGTCTTATACCATCCTTTATTTTCACTCAGCCCTGTTTTTTAACAATCACATTGAGAGAGAGGAAAAATGATCGAGCACATTATTCACAGTCTGTTACTCGCCCTGCATAACATTGCACTGGTCGGGTGTGCGGCTGCTCCGTTTTACAACCGCAATTTAGTGATGATGCGTGGACAGTACGGTCCGGTATTAAACTATAAATTGGATAAGGTTGTGGAAGATACTCTCCAGGGGAATGCCCCGTATTGCATAGCGTTTATCATCACACTTTTTATCACCGGATTAGGAATGCCATTGAATCATTATGCTTTCATCGGGTCATTCAGCCACTTACATATCATTGCCTGGCTGGCTTTGGTTTTGAAACTGATCTGTGTATTTGCTATGGCAGCCATCATGTTTATTATTTTTTTAAAGATCAATCCCCGGTTGCGGGACCTATTTTCCAGGTTCCATCCCGGCGAACCCTCAGACCCGGGAATCGAAAAGGAATTTTTCACCCTGCGCGCCAAACGAAAAGCATTATGCGATACCTGCTTAAAATTTGCTATCGGCGTTCTGGTTTTCAGCGCCTTTTTGGGGTTTAGTGTTTGATGGGATTGAGCATCGCCAACGAAAATTTTATCGGAGAAAACAAATTTGACGACATTTATACTAAATCATGCTCCTTACGGGACTGAAAAATCTTACAACGCTCTTCGTCTAGCATTGGCACTCATTAAGAAAAACGAACCCGTCAGAATATTTTTAATGGATGATGGCATTTTATGCTCAATAAAAAACCAGAAAACTCCAGGGGGGTATTATAATATTGAACGGATGATAAATAGTTTGGTGAAACGGGGTTATGATGTACACACCTGAGGAAGTTGTTGTGATGCCCGTGGGGTATTTCAGGAAATGATGATGAATGGTGTCATCAAAAGCAGTCTGGATACCATTGCCGAATGGATCCTGGATAGTGACAAGGTAATCACGTATTAGCGGATCGTGAAAAACCGGATACTTGATTTAAAACATAGGCAAATGGGATTGGTTTGCCGAATCATATACGCTCCACCATGGTGGAAACGGATTTGCAAGGGTATAGGTTCTGTGGCTGGTTTAAAATATCCCGAATATCTGCTGATTGGAGTACTGATTTGATGAAAAGGGTACAGTTATTTTTCCATCAGAGCAGATAATTAACTGCAGACCATTCTGTATTTATACCGGAACTATCGCTTTTACCCGGCGTACTCGTTCGGTTCTGTAAAATTTTAGAAACAACATACTGAATTGATCGATTTAAACCATAAAATTACACGTGTATATGCTCCATTAATTTGGATGCTCATTTGTCTCCTCGTCATATCCAGACCGGTTACAGGACATTTGGTATGTATCACTGCAGATGGACAAATTCAAATTCAATCGGCGTGTTGTTCAGATCATTTCACACCGGCGGTAAATTATAATGCTTCCGCGACCTATCCTATAACTGTAGATTCGATGAATTCTGAAGATTCCTGTAGTCCGTGTATAGACATTCTCATCTCGATCAGTACAGATGTACTTTTCATATCCGCACGAACCAATGCAGTTCCTGAAAGGAACCCCGTACTTATCGCTTCTTCTATTTCCCTGCCCCCTTTTACAAGACTGACGGATGAACGTCTTCTTTCCCCGTCTCCCCCTGATTTCAAATCTACCTCACCTTTTCTCAAAACCGTTATTTTACGCTGTTGAAATCCTCCTGATCTGTTTTTGAATGGTCTCGCTCCAGTAGAGCGCAGACTGTGTGTGTCGTCGTGCCTTTAGCCGGCGGTGCCTGATTTATTTCAATTACATTTTTGAGGATTATTTATGCATATAAAATACTTTTTTTATTTTACAGGCGTACTGATTGCAGGATTTATCGGCTGCACAACTCATAGTTTGGATACGGCCTGGCAGGAGTCCCAAGTTCCGGCTGAAAAATATGAAACCTATCAGTCATCACACCAGACGCTTACAGATACTTCCCCTTTACCGGCACTCGAAGAACCATCTGGGATTATCACGTTAAACCACTGTTTGGCACAGGCGCTTTTAAAGAACCCGGGGCTCAGGGCGTTTTCCTGGGAAGTTCGTGCCAAAGATGCGCAACTAATACAAACTGGAGTTTTGCACAATCCTGAACCCGGTATGGAGATGGAGAATTTTGGCGGGTCAGGGTCTTTCAGGGGAATTGAGGGGAATGAGACGACATACAGGGTGACCCAGTTCATAGAATTGGGAGGAAAACGTACCAAACGTACCCGGGTAGCGGCTCTTGAGCGGGATGCGGCAGAATTGGATTATGAATCAAGGAGACTGGAGGTGATTACCCTGACCACCAAAGCCTTCATAGACGTTCTTGCTGCACAAAAACGTCTGGCTTTAGCTGAGGAATTGACTTACCTGGCGGATCAGGTTTTCATGACAGTATCAGAAAGGGTCAGGTCGGGACAGAGCTCACCGGTTGAAGAGACGAAAGCCCGGGTTATT
This sequence comes from uncultured bacterium, assembly GCA_964409335.1. GTDB lineage: Bacteria > Fidelibacterota > Marinisomatia > SCGC-AAA003-L08 > JACNLC01 > JABMOW01. The sequence continues at coordinate 23,124 of CAYPCW010000029.1, read as the reverse complement.
TTGATTGGAAATCAAATTGAACTTGATCAATCCAGACGAGAGTTGGAAATGGTAAGGATAGCCCTTGCCGCGGCCTGGGGTAACATAAAACCGGTGTTTGAAAAAGCAGATGGTCAGCTTGAAGTTTTGAGAACGCTGCCTCCCGTTGAGCATCTGTTAAGCCGGTTGTCGCAGAACCCGAAGATGAATCGTGGGATTGTGAAAACAGAGCAACACAGAGCCATGGTAAATCTGGAGAACGCTAAAAAGATCCCGGATCTGACTTTAAGCGGAGGGGTTCGGCAGATAAGCGGGGTAAAAGACAACACATACGTATTTGGTTTATCTTTTCCGCTGCCAGTTTTGGATCGCAATCGTGGAGGAGTTCTCGAGGCACGGTACAGACTCGCCAAGGCTGAGGAGGAGCGCAGAGCATTAAAATTAGAAATTTATTCCCTGGTCCTCCAAACCTATCAGACTCTATCCTCTTCGTTTGCTCAGGCATCTGCTTTGAAAAATGATGTTTTACCAGGGGCACAACGTATTTTTGATGTCTACAAAGAAGGCTACCGTCAAGGAAAATTTGGATACCTTGAACTATTGGAGGCTCAACGAACCCTCGTTGAAGTCAGAAAGAAATACATAGAAGTTCTGGCAGTTTATCTTAAGACTGCTGCCGATATAGAACTTTTGATCGCCGAACCGCTTGATAACGCTGTTACCCCACCAGAGAATAATTGAAAGGATTTGCAATGACACTCAAAAACAGTATGATATTACTAACTGCTATTGTCGTTTTGTCCCTCATTTTTGTACAATGGTTGACTCATAAAAATAAATTGATATCAGGTATGGAGGTTCCGTCAACGACGGATTTATTCCTTGAGCGTTGTGATAAACATCAGGCGTTGGTCACGGATTGCATCTACTGCTATCCTGAATTGAGGGAATATGGAAGATTGTGGTGCGAGGAACACGACAGGTACGAAGACCGCTGCTTTATTTGCCATCCGGAAAGCAAAGAAGCAAACCGGCTCTGGTGCGAAGAGCACAAACTCTATGAAGATGAATGCTTTTTTTGTCATCCGGAACTGGGAAAGGCTGGTAAAAAATCAACAGATGAAGAGGGAACGTTTTTTAAAAAAAGCGAGGGTCAAACTACCGTTTTCGAGGATATTCAATGTGTAGAGCACGGGGTTCCGGAAAAAGAATGTGGAATTTGTCATCCCGATTTGCTGGGTACACTGCAGCCGGGTCAGGGTTTGAAAATACGCCTTGAATCACATGCATCTGCAGAGAAGGCTGGGATATTAACTGCGACACCCACACCCGGCAATTCCCGTGCCGGTTTTGTGGTTCTGAGCCGGACCGCATATAACCAAAATCAACTCGCCCGTATCACGCCATTTGTGTCCGGAATTATCTACAGAGTTCTGGTAGATGCGGGGGACGCTGTGTCTAAAGGGCAGGTGCTGGTTGAGATTATCTCTCCCGAAATAACCGGTGCGAAAAACGAATACTTGAGCGCCCTGGCGAACGAAGCCTTGAATGAGACTCTGTTTAAGCGGGAAAAAGGACTCGTTGAGAAAAAGATTTCCTCACAGCAAGAGTATGAACATGCATTGGCGGCATACCATATCGCAAAAAACACAACGGCAATGATAAGACAGCGCCTGATGAATTACGGATTGACAACCGAGCAACTTCCTGATCCGGCGGGTTCGGGGTCTATATCCTCGATCTTCCAGATTCTGGCGCCGTTTTCCGGGACGCTTCTCGATCGAAGTGCGGTTGTGGGAGAGGCAGTCGAACCGGGAGATATACTCTTTTCGCTTGCAGACCTGTCATCCATGTGGTTAGAACTCTCGGTATCTGAAGACGGGCTGTTCCGCATTCAGTTGGGCGACTCTGTAGAAGCGACCTTCGATGCACTCCCGGAGGTGACCGTGCAGGGTCGCGTAATCTGGTTGGCTTCCGGTATTGATGAATTTAGCCGGATGATGAAAGCCCGTGCCATTGTTCCGAATCCCGGTGCCTCGTTAAAACAGGGGATGTTCGGCGAAGTGCGCATATTACCGAAGCAAGATCAACAGATACTCTATGTTGCCGCTGAAGCGCTCCAACGATTTGATGGCAAGTCCTATGTTTTTATTAAAAAGTCCGTTGATCTCTTTGAGATCCGGAATATTACTTTGGGAGGAAAAGACCCTGAGTATATCGAGATTTTAAAAGGAATATCACCGGATGAAGAAGTCGTCGTCACCCATAGTTTTACCTTAAAATCAGAATTCCTCAAATCCCGCCTGGGTGCGGGATGTGTGGACGAATGATCACCAGAGGAACGGTCTTATGTTAAATAGAATTATCGAGGGATCATTAAATAACCGGCTCATAGTCATATTACTGCTTACGGCAAGTCTGGGGCTGGGCATTCGTGGGATGTTTTATACCCCTGTAGATGCATTTCCTGACACCACGCCGGTTCAGGTGCAAATCAACGCGGGCGCACCCGCCTTGAACCCTGCGGAAATCGAACAACAAATAACGTTGCCGGTAGAGTTTTCTATTTCCGGGTTACCCGGACTGACCAATGTACGGTCTATTTCAAAGTTTGGTTTATCGCAGGTCATCGCTACCTTTGATGAAAAAACACACATTTTTGACGCCCGTCAGTTCATTATGGAACGGCTGGCAGGCGTTCAACTTCCCGATGGAATTGAACCTCCCCAACTGGGTCCCATGTCAACGGGTCTGGGAGAGGTTTTTCATTATATCCTTCGCTCGACAAACCCTGACCGCACCCTGGATGAGCTTCGAACACTTCATGACTGGATCATCAAGCCGGAGCTTAGGAAAGTCGAAGGGGTAGCTGAAATCAATTCATGGGGTGGGTTCGAACGACAATATCATGTGATTGTCTCTCCCCAATCTCTCATCAAATTCAATCTCACCCTGAATCAGGTATTTTCTGCGCTGGAAGAAAACAACCACAATGTGGGCGGTGGACAAGTTATTGCTTCAGGGAACTCGCTCCTTGTCCATGGGGTGGGACGGGTTACAACCATAGAGCAGATCGGGAACATCGTCATTAAGGCAGATGCCGGTGTCCCTGTCTATATCCGGGATATTGCTGAAGTGGTAGTCGGACACCAAATTCGTGCCGGAGCGGTCACTTCAGATGGGCAGGGAGAAGCCGTATTGGGACTAGGATTTATGTTGTTGGGGGAAAACAGTAAGGAGGTTACGGAGCAATTAAAGGAACAGTTGGAATCCGTCAGGAAATCTCTCCCAGAGGATGTGTTACTCGAAACGGTTTACGATCGTACGGAATTGGTGAAAGAGGTCATTAGTACAGTAGAACATAACCTGCTCACCGGAGCGGCGCTGGTCATTATGGTTCTCTTTCTCCTCCTCGGTAATCTCCGTGCCGGACTCATTGTTGCCATGGCGATTCCTCTTGCGTTGGTCTATGCATTTTTGGGAATGTACGAACTTGCGATTGCCGCAAGTTTGCTAAGTCTTGGAGCCATGGATTTTGGTATCATCGTGGATGGTTCTGTGGTGATGACAGAAAACAACTTGAGGCGTCTCGGTGAAAAGCAGCATCAATTGGGGAGACCCCTAAAATCTGCTGAACGGCTTCAGACCATCATTGATTCAAGCAAAGAAGTTGTACGTCCCATCGTCTTTGGAATGGGTATTATCCTGATCGTTTTCTTTCCAATTCTAACGCTTGAGGGTATTGAGGGGAAGATGTTCAGACCCATGGCGTGGACCTTTATTTTTGCGATGCTGGGCGCACTGGTGATCGCGGTAATTCTTTCGCCTATTTTGTCATATTATTTTCTCCCGCGAAAAATCAAGGAAAAAGAAGGACTGATAGAACTGAGTCTGAAAACCGGATATACCTACCTAATCTCTTGGGTATTGAACAGAAAACGGGTGCTGTATGGATCGGTCTTGGTTCTGTTCGTTGTGACGGCGATGACCGTATTAAGGCTCGGAGGCGAGTTCATTCCAAAGCTCAACGAAGGCGCCATTGTCATCAACACGATACGTCTCACCGGGGTTTCCATGGATGAATCAGTCGATTATAATACACTGATTGAGCAACTTTTACTGGACAACTTCCCGGACGAGATCAAAACAATCTGGAGCAGGATAGGGACTGCAGAAGTCGCCACCGATCTTATGGGAATCGAACTAACGGATATATTTATAGCGCTGCACCCAAAAGCGCAATGGACCCGTGCCAGAACCCAGGATGAACTCATAACAAAGGTAGAAGACACAGTGGATGACTTGCCGGGTCTGAACATGATTTTTACCCAACCCATTGAGATGCGCCTGAATGAAATGGTTTCCGGCATAAGGTCGGATGTAGGGATCAAGATTTTTGGGGATGATTTCGACGAACTGATCCGTCTGAGTGATCAAATTCAGGAATTACTGTTATCTGTCGAAGGAGCTTCTGATGTTTCCGGAGAGCAGATTTCAGGACAACCCATACTTCGGATTATTGTAAATCAGGACCAGATTGGAAGACAGGGCATCCCGGCAAGCGATGTTCTCGATTTTATTGAGACTATCGGTGCTCGTCGGGTTGGAGACATTTATGAAGGACAAAAACGGTTTCCACTGGTGGTAAGATTGCCGGATGAACAACGATCTGACATAGAAACATTGTCAAACACAATGATCCCGACAGCGCATGGCCCGTTATTACCCCTCCGCCGATTAGCTGACGTCATAGAAACAGAAGGTCCGTCCACCATCAACCGTGAATGGGGTCGACGTTTAATCAAGGTACAATGCAATGTCAGAAGCCGGGATGTTGTCTCTTTTGTGGAAGAAGCACAATCCCTTATTGCAAGCGAAGTGCCGTTACCTGAAGGCTACCTCATCGAATGGAGTGGTCAGTTTGAACATCTGGAACGCTCGAAACTGCGATTCATGGTTGTCGTTCCCCTCACCCTGGCGCTAATCTTTTTTCTACTTTATTTCAGCCTGAAGCGGTTAAGCGATGTGCTTATCATTTATACGGGTATACCATTTGCGGCAATTGGAGGTGTTTTTGCGCTCTCGCTTAGGGGTATACCGTTCAGCGTCAGCGCCGCTGTCGGCTTTATCGCCCTTAGTGGGATTGCCGTATTAAACGGTCAGGTGTTGGTTACGGCCATTCGAAGATTATGGAACACCGGGCTTCCGCTGAGCGAGGCAGTAATTAGGGCTGCGAAACAACGTCTCCGGCCGGTCCTTGCCACAGCCATTACGGATGCGGTTGGTTTTATCCCAATGGCAATTTCTACCGGGATTGGAGCCGAGGTACAGCGGCCAATCGCGACAGTGGTCATCGGTGGTGTTATCACCTCTACTCTGCTAACTCTGTTCGTGCTCCCTGCATTGTACATCACCGTGGGCCGGTGGTTGAGTCGGAATAAACCTGGAAAGGACAATAGTTTTCAGCTCACCCGGAGTCCCCAATAATTACCTGAAGGGAAGGAATCCGGACTTTCGGTTGACCCCGCAAATATTCACTAAGGACATGGGTACGTCTCTCAATAGCGCTTTGTAAAAGGGAGATTTTTATATAACAGATAACCGATAAGCTGATGAGCGCCTTTGGCTTCCGCAGCTTATCGGTTTCCCATGTTATATCTTTAGGTATCACCGCCGGTGATGGTACAGGGAAACATTAAAAGATGAATTTTCCCTATAAAAATCAACCTTTGCCTACATTTAAGAGAATAGAGATATACTGTTCGCCGTCTGTAAAAATAACAAACACGGCAGCGTTTAATGGCGCACTCCCGGGAGCTATCTTTGTGACGTTTCGGGTCAATTTCTAAATTCAGCATCCGGGGAAAATTTGAGAGCGATACAACCTACGGTCCGCAAGGCAATACGTTTTGTTATTGATCTTTCTGAATGAATTCCCGTTGGCGGTTACCGTCTTTCTACTCCTCATCCATCTCCAAATCCCTGTAAATTCACCCTATGCCATCGACGAAAAAATCCCCTGTTGACCTGATCGTGGTTCTGGGTCCCACCGCGACGGGCAAGACGCATTTGGCGGTTCTGATCGCCGATGTTATAAATTCCGAGATCATTTCTGCAGATTCCCGACAGGTGTACCGCCGAATGGATATCGGCACCGGTAAGGACCTGACCGAATATCTTCTGCCGCATCGAACGGTTCCCGTTCATCTCATCGATATTTTAGACCCGTTGCAGGACTACAGCGTCTTTGACTTTCAGCGAAATTTTTATCCCATGTATCAGTCCATTCAGAATGCAGGGAAATGCCCTGTGTTGTGTGGCGGGACCGGTCTGTACATTGAATCCATATTACTGGCGTTTAAATTGTGTCCGGTTCCCCCCGACGAATCCCTGCGATCAGAACTGGCTGCCTGTTCCATGGACACTCTGCGTGAGAAACTGCAGACACTGAAGCCTGACCACCATAATACCAGCGACCTGATCCATCGCAAACGGCTGATCCGCGCCATTGAGATTGCCGTTCATTCAGGGGTGGAGCAGGAACCACTCGTCATGATCCACAATCCCGTCGTTCTGGGCATTCACTATCCCCGTGACGTCGTGAAAAACCGGATATCCGCCCGTCTGAAACACCGTCTGAATCACGGCTTGGTAGAAGAAGTACAGGGGCTGCTGGATTCGGGAATTTCCTTCAACCGTCTGGACTATTTTGGACTGGAGTACCGCTTCATTGGGAAATTTCTGGCGAAAAAATTATCATGGAATGACATGGTTCAGAAATTGAACACCGCGATCCACCAATTTTCGAAACGTCAGATGACCTTTTTCCGTCATCTGGAAAAGCGGGGTGTCCTCATCCACTGGATTCCCAAAGGTGATTTCCATACAGCGATGCATATCATTCGGAATCAGGAACCAGATTGACCGATCCCATTCGATCATATCTGAGAAAAAAAGCGCTGTCCGGTCCCTGGCGGCTCAATGCCCCATTCCCCAAAACATACCCTCGAATCATCGTCATCCCCGCTTATTCTGAATATTCATTACTCCCGGGTGTTCTGGAATCCATTCGCCTGCAGTCTGAGGATTTTATTCGGGACACTGCGGTCATTATCGTGGTGAACCGCGGAGTATCAGCGCCCCCGGAAGTATGTGAAAATAATGCGGGTACGCTGAAATATTTACGATCGGCGCGGTTTCCCTTTGACCTTGGAATTGTAGATGCATCGACGAATAACCTTGTACTCCCCGACCGGATCGCCGGGGTAGGCGTTGCCAGAAAGTTGGGGTTGGATATGGCATTGAGCTATTCCACACCGGATACCCTGCTATTTTCCACTGACGCAGACTGTACCCTTTCGAAAAATTATCTAAAATCACTATCAGAGGATCGTCGCACGAAACGTTGGCAGGCGGGAGTCGTGGGATTTGCTCATCGACGAATGGGAGATCCCGTCGTAGATAAGGGCATTACCGCATTTGAAGAATTTCTAATCACAACCGCAGAAAAATTGAAGGATGCAGGGTCAATCTATGGATACCCTGCCTTAGGCTCCACGATGGTCACCACTGCCGGGGCATATGTAGCGGTTGGAGGGATGCCCCGGAAAAAGGCTGCGGAAGATTTTTACTTTTTACAGGAATTAGCCAAATATTGCGGTGTCCGGTGGATCAGAGATATTTTGGTGCATCCGTCCGCTCGACCCGAAAACCGGGTGTATCTGGGAACGGGATTTAGAATGTCCCAGGCACAATCCGGCATGGATATGTCATCGCTTCACTATTCGGAGATAGCATTTACAATATTGAAGGCATGGCTGGCGCTGGGAAAATCTGCCCGTGCCAAGAGGCTGGACCCGGTTTTGGAAGAAAGCCGGCGAATTCATCCTCTGATGCCATCCATTTTAAAAGCTGAAAAAATTGAATCGGTTTGGGAAGGATTACAACGGTCATCCCCTTCGGATACCCATTTTTCAATGCAGTTTAACCGGTGGTTTGATGGATTAAAAACCCATCGTTTACTGAAGAAATTGAGTGGGGATTCACAGAATAATTTGTCAAAATAACCAGAAAGGACTCTCGGGCGAGAGTCCTTTCTGGTTTTAACCACAACAAAGGAGAAGGAAGGTTTGTTATTTAGTCACTTTAATCAAACTTCACCGATGCTTACGCCGGGATTATTCGTTTGTTCCATTAATCAGTTTAATACTGAATTTTTATTTCTGAGAACGATCAGGCTGGGTTGAAAACGAAGTGGATTCGATGAAAAGCCTCTGATAATTCTTCCTTCCCGTGATTCGATATTAAACTCAGCAACGACATATAATAAAAATCAGGAAGGCTGTGGCAATATTTACATGAAATATTTTTGGATATGGCGCGATTCAAAAGAAGTTGATAGATTTTTACGAATTAACGTAACCTTCAGAGGTTGGTAAGACGAATTATGGATCAAATAGTCACGAAAATTAATTACCTTGACGGTCCCCGGTTACATCGTGCCCTGGTAGCCGGAATTCATAAAGTGGTTTCCCGGCAGGATTATTTAAATAAGATCAATGTTTTTCCCGTTCCAGATGGCGATACGGGTACAAATATGGCATTTACACTGAATGCCATTCTGGAGGGTACACAATCTCAGGTTCATCCCCATGTGGATAAAATGCTGATGACCGTCGCAGATTCAGCCTTGGACGGAGCACGGGGGAATTCGGGAGTGATCCTCGCCCAGTTTTTTCAGGGGATCTGTGATGGCGCTGCAGATATCCAAAAGATGGATACCTCTTCCTTTTGCACTGCGATCGGGTACGGTGCAAAATATGCCAGGGAAGCGCTCGCCGAACCCAAAGAAGGAACCATCCTGTCTGTTCTGACGGATTTCTCACACCACCTTATTGATCTGATTGACAACGGCAGTCATGATTTTGTATCGCTGTTGGAAAATGGCGTCCAGAAGGCGGAGGCGTCTCTGGCCAATACCATGAATCAACTGGAGGTGCTGAAAAAAGCCGGCGTAGTGGATGCTGGCGCACAGGGATTCGTGGACTTGCTCAATGGGATCTCTGATTTTATCAGTACCGGATCCATCAAAGATTATATCGTTCAAAATTACAGCAAATATCCCAGTTTAAAAATTCAGAGCGCCGGTGAAACGGTTGATCTTACCTATCGATTCTGTACCGAATGTATGATCAGGGGGACAGCAATCGAGCCAAAACCTATCCGTAAAGAACTGATGGATATGGGTAACAGCCTGGTTTTCGCCGGATCGAAGACAAAAGTAAAAGTACATATCCATGTGAATGAGCCTGAAAAAGTGTTTCAGGTTTGTGACAAATATGGAACCGTTTATGGCCAAAAAGTAGATGATATGCAGCGGCAGCAGGAGATTGCTCACACCAAACGGGCGGAAGTTGCGATCGTCACGGATTCCGGTGCGGATTTTCCCGATTACGATGATCTGGACGTACACATGGTGCCGGTGAGATACAGCTTTGGTGAGATAGGGTACATTGATAAAATGTCTATGACTCCCCAGGAATTCTACCTCAAACTGGCGACATCTCCCTTTCATCCTCGGACATCCCAACCGACGCCGGGAGATTTTCGCCGACAGTATCAGTACATTTCGTCCCATTACGGCTCCATTATCTCGATCCACCTGCCCCATGTTCTCAGCGGGACCTGGCAGTCTGCTCTCAATGCGTCAAAACGGATATCTGATACACAAATCACCGTGGTAGATTCGGGTTCGGTTTCCATCGCACAGGGACTGATCGTGCTCAGTGCTGCCGAAGCTGCCCTGGCGGGTAAAACCCACAATGAAATTTTAGAGATCATCGACTATGCGAAGTCAAAAACCAGATTATTTGCAATCATACCGGATCTGATCTATGCCGTGAGGGGAGGACGGGTAAAACCCTCCAAAAAACGATTGGCGGATATTTTCCATATTACTCCCATTCTGACTCTCGGTGTAAAAGGGGAAATTCATGTAGCGGGTATCCGCTTTGGCCGGAAAAACCTGATCGGGAAAATCGCCGGATTCGTGTCAAATAGGTTTCAGCCGGGAAGGAAGTACCGGGTGCTGGTGGCTCACGGCAATGATCGGTCCGCCGGTGAAAAATTGATGAAAGAACTGACCGATAAATTTGCTTCGATTACATCAGCTAAACTGGTAGACGTGGGTGGAGTATTTGGTGTGCACGTGGGTCCCGGATCGTTGGCTGTGGCAATGCAGGAATTACCTTCAGATTGAAGTCTTCCGGGATAGACAGTAAACTTTAAGGGAAAATAAAATGGTTGGATACATTATTAAAATCATCCTGAGCTATCTGCTGGGATCGGTCAGCGGGAGTCTGATCGCCGGTAAATTCAAAGGTGTGGATATTCGTAAAATGGGTAGCGGGAACGCCGGTGGGACGAATGCATTCAGAACTCAGGGCGCCGGTTTTGCAGCCGTGGTGATACTGATTGATGTGGCAAAAGGATTTATAGCCACCGTGTATGTTGCCTATCTGACGATCCCGTTCATCACCGGTCCCGATCCTGCACACATCAATTTATTGATGATTTTATGTGGCGTTGCTGCCGTCGTTGGCCACGTGTACCCGGTTTATTTTGGATTTAAAGGCGGGAAAGGAGCAGGGGCGGCGATCGGTGTCGTCCTGGCGATTGCACCGACAATTTTACTGATCGCCGTATTCATTTGGATCATTAACCTGGTGATCACCGGTTTTGTGGGATTGGGGACGATAATCGCCGCCGTATCCATCCCGGTCATGAGTATTTTTCTTTCCGTGGATAATATTTATTTCCCATATTTTGCCTTTCCACTGGCGGTATTTATTATCTACACCCACAGAAGCAATATTAAACGAATGATCGAGGGAAATGAAAACCGCTTCGAAAAAGCCCGGATTTTTCACCGGGCGAAAAATTCCTAATTCGAGTCTGATAAATGTAAATATGGACCGGATTCATAGGGATTGAATCCAAAATCGAAGACAACTAACCCAAATCCGGACGCAAAGAATACGAAGCCAAAACCATACCCATAAACGGATCGTGACAACCGGAATTCTTTGATTGAATCCGAGCCAAATCCCCAATCAAAGAAGACATGCCAGTCTATCCCAAGCTCTATACCGTTAAAGTCCGTTCGGGGAAACAATGTCTGTTGAACCGCAAGGCTTTGGTAAATAATATTTTGGTTTTCCATCCGGTTTTGAACCTTTGGTGGATTCTTGGTTGGAATGGGAGAATATCCGCGGACATAGTCTTCTCCGCCCAAATACAGATGTTCAAAAAGGGGAAGCCGGTCTGAAAACTGGATAACCGCCACGGTTGTAAAAGACAGCACCGGTTCAGATGACAGATGCCTTAACAGTATCCACTTCTTTTCCCAAAATTGGACACTGTTGAAATGAACAGATTTCCCCAACCCTGCATTTTGGGTGATTTCGAATCCGATTTGTGAACCGCGCTGTGGATCAATGTAAATATCGCGGGTGTCATATTCATAAGTGAAGTCCAGAAAGAGATGGTCAAACTGTTTCTCCGGTAAAATCGCTGAAAATAGGGGGTTCGTGGATTCCCCTTGGATATCCCGGTGTTCATACCCGCCAGTCGCAGAAAATTTATGGAGCTGCCGGATATAAAAACCGGTATTTATAGAAAGGTGTTGCTGAGTTATCCGGTAGGCATAAACCGCATCAATGTTCGTCTGACGAAACAAAGACAGTCCAAGAGATATATGATTACCGGCGACCCAGGGATCCTGGACGAAAAGAAAATAATTATCTGCATCACCGGTGGAAAATCCCACATGAACTGTTTCATTGATCCCCCTGAAATTGAGTAATGCCAATCCCAGCCCGTAGGACCAGCCGTCTTTCCCTTTTGCTTCATTATAATGAATAACAGGGAAGGGAATCCATCGTGGACCTTCCGTCACAAAAATAATATAACTTGAGTCTTCACGGGTGATTTCAACCGTTGAAAAGATTCCCAGGTTATAAATGCGGTTTTGGTCTTCTTCCGCTATAGCGGTGTCAAATGGAGCGGGTATTTGATGGCAGACTTCCCTTAAAATAGTTGAATCATGTGTCTTTTGGTTTCCCTCAAGGCGAATGTGTGTAACAGTATCCGTTTGTGCAATAAGTTGGATGCATAGCAAGATGATGATCGGACATATGCGGAAAACAGGATGAATATTATGACGCATCGGTCAGATAAAAAAATGCCCCCAGGTAATGGGGGCATTCATTCAAAATTTAAATACCAAACTATTTCTTTCGTCCCCTAGCCATTTGAGATCGTGCAACATCTCCATCCTTATCGATGAAATAAAGATATCCGGACTCACGAGATACTCTGGCATCAGCGACCTTGGTCGCGTTGCCTCCGGCCTGTTTGCCGGTTGCCATCTGAGATCGCCAAACATTTCCGTCTTTACCAAGATAATACAGGAAACCTTTTTCCTTTCGGACACCTACTCGGGCTACTTTTTCAGCCATATTATTTTCTCCTTGTGATTAAATATTGAAAGTTAAGTTAATACTTTACGCCTAATTCTATTTCTTCTCTCCTGATTAAGTCAAGGATTTTATCATAAAAATATGAGATACAGAATAAATTTTCCCTTCTGATTCTCAATTTACCTGACTCTGTTCTCATCTATTTTCCTCAAAATCGTTCATTACGTATGTGAATTCACTCAAATTTGCGCAATTAAAGAAAGGTGAGGTCTGGATATTTTTCCCGATTGTTGTGGTTTTATGATCACCGTAGTTGTGCCCCGGGAAGATGGTTGTGTCACCCGGCAACCGAAGGATAATGTCATAGACACTGTGATAAAGTTGTGTCAAATCGCTACCAGGATGGATAACTCTGCCCGTTCTGCCCACAAATACGGTGTCACCGGTGAACACTTGCTTTGCCGGCATATCCCAAAGACAGATACTGTCGGGAAAATGGCCTGGGGTATGCATAATCTGAAGGCGGCGCTCCCCGATCTCAATGTTTGAACCGTGGCGTACACCCACAAAGTTACCTGGCGGTAAGGGATGTATAAACTGATCGTATCCATACATGGAAATGTCCGGGTATCGCCTGATGATATGCCGGCTGTACATGGTGTGATCCGAATGAGAGTGTGTCAGGATTAATGCCTGTAGTTTCAAGCCCTTCTGACAGATAGTATTGAATATAGCCATTGGAGATACAGACGCATCAACCAAGGCAGATTTCCGGGTGGCCGGGCACCAGATCAGATAACTGAAGTTGTGGTCGAACCCGCCTTCAAACGTGAGAATGTTCATTGTAACTTAAAAATTGCGATAAAAACCGGACAATCCCAATAGCCTCTTTCATAAAAAACCGCCAGCGTTTCTGCAGTTCTATCGTCTTGTGACCAAATAAATGGGAGATGAGAGTCACATTCAGCGGCAGATTTTCAGACAGCAACACCGATTCTGTAAACGGGATCATGGTGTCGTTTGCTCCATGGAGAACAAACACCATGTGCGGGATTTGCCGGCACCATCTTTTTGGCGACAAGCCCTCCAAATCCGCGCCGCATTTTTCACGGATCAACTGAAATGCGGCGAGCACATCATCATTTTATTCCGCCGTCATCAGACTTTTTAGAAATGCCTGATCGAATACCGGAAGAGATTTAAGGTGGTCTTCTCCCCGTTCCATCTCATTCGCCACTCGAAATGTTAGATTTTTCCTGATCCCGACGGTATCGTATCCGGTATCTACCCTGGCCAGAAAATTGTACATGATCACAATCCCTCCCCAGTCGTTGGGCTTCAGATAGGATTCAATCCCCTGGTTGTTGTACTTCCCCGTGATCAGATAATTCATTGATGAATTGAAGTCATAAAATGTACCATACACTAAAATACTTGCGGGGCAGGGTGATTGCATCCTCGGATCCATGGAAGCTTTGAGCAGCATTGCGCCGCCAAAACTCATCCCGATCACCGAAATCTGTCTGCTAAAATCAGTCTCCTTTCTCAGTATCCACTGATAAAAGTGAATCATCCACTCCACATTTTCCGGTGTGATGATGAGTTTTTTTAAAAGTGGGATGCGCGGCATATACACTTTGTACCCCAACCCCGCCATGATATCTGCAATACTGGTGGCTTCTTCATGATCTTCTGCAAAGGGAGAAGCCCCGGGATAAAATATGACTATCCGTTTGGCTTTTCCTTTTGGTAGAATTACTTTGAGGGATACCGGCAGGCCGTCAAGTCCCGGATAGGTCTCTCGGATGACGGGATTTTTTGGGGCGCTTATGCGGCGTAAAGTCAGCGCTTTCCAGAGGAATTGAATGGCATCCCACGAAACCGGTAACATCAGGGTATGCTGTAGATAAGGGTGGTCCCTGCGCCAAAATCACGGACGAGACGGGCACCCCAAAACGCCGTTATGATGACTCCTGAACATAGCATTAAAACAATAACCCACCTTAAAAGGGAAGCGGTTTTGTTTTTTAATTGCAAAAGGGTCAGTATAAAACTGGAAATTAAGCCAAACCAAATCATGATATTTCCGGCAAGTTCATGGTTTTCAAGTATTGGGGTAATACCTGCAATTGTTTCTGCTTCATGGGCTGCCAAATTTCCGGATAATCCTGATATCACGCCGATGATTGCCCCGCCACAGACCAGCATCACGGCGAAATAACCGGGAATATCTTTTTTAAAAAGGCGAATTGTCTCTATCACAAATGCCGTGGTGTACAGAGCCACAGGGAAATGCACGAAAAAGGGATGCAGCTCAGCGATCATATTGTGCGCCTTAAAGGGGGATTCAGACGCAGCGCTTTCGCCGTGAGCCGGTCAACCCACTTCTCCGGCAACATCCCGGGGAGTGTGAAATTAATCCATCGATGGGGTGTAATGACATACCGGTTTTTGGGGTTTTTCTTTTCCAGAACGGTGAATATTAATTCCGCCACCTTTTCCGGCGGGAAACCCGTCTTCCCTTTCCCGATGATCAAATGTTGAAACCGTCTGAGTGAAGGTTCATAATCAGTACCAATGAAGATGTTTTTTTCAGGATCAGGAGTTTTGTCCCAGATGGGGGTATTAATCGGACCGGGCTCAATCACCACTACGCCGATGTCATAGATCATGAGTTCTTTCCTCAGAGCATCCGAGATTGCCTCGATGGCATGTTTTGAGGCGCTGTAGGGTCCCATAAATGGATAAGTTCGTTTGCCGCTGATGGAACTGATGTTAATAATACGGGTTCGGTGTCCGGCATCCCGGCTTTGCCGTAACCAGGGTAAAAAAGCTTTTGTAACGGATAACATCCCCAATACATTGACTTCAAATTGTGTCCTGAAAACCGCAACATCAATATGGAGAATAGGACCGCCCAGCGCGATACCCGCATTGTTCACCAGCCCGACGAGGGGTACCGGCATACGCTGTTTCAGATCTTCCGCTGCAGCGATGACTTCTTCCTCGTTGACGACATCAAACACAACGGATGAGAATGACCCGTTAAACCGGGTCTGAAGCGCAGAGGCATCTTCGATTTTTCGGACGCTGCCAATCACATAGTACCCTGCTTCACAGAGTTTTTCAGCGGTACTTTTGCCGATCCCGGTAGATACGCCGGTCACCAATACGGATCCACGAAAAAAAGTCAAATTATTTTCCTCCCGTCATCCAGCCGGGGATTTCAGCCAGATTTATTCCAAATACCCAGTTTCCAAAAGAAAATATCAGAAATGTAATCAATATCACCCCGATCAAATTAACCCAAAGTCCGGTCTTTGCCATATCGGAAATCGCAACCCTGTTTGTTCCGAAGATAATTGCATTTGGCGGGGTGGCAACCGGCAGCATAAAGGCAAATGAGCAGGATAGAGTCGCGGGGATCATGAGAAACAACGGATTCACATGGATGGCGACCGCCAAACCACCCAGGATGGGCAATAACATTTCAGCGGTGGCCGTATTCGATGTCAATTCCGTCAAAAACGTCACAAAGGCACAGATGACCCCGACGATTAATACGGGATGTAAACTGCCAATTCCACTCAACTGTCCCCCTAACCAATCTGACAATCCGGTCTCTTTGAATCCGCTGGCAAGAGCGAATCCACCGCCAAATAACAGGACAATATTCCAGGGTATTTTTGATGCGGTTTCCCAGTCCATGATGCGGTCTCTTTTTTTACCCCTGACAGGGATGATGAACAGGATCAGCGCAATAGCGATGGCAACCGTACCATCATTTAGATAATCGGCATAGGGCAGAAGCCGTGACCAGCCGGGAACCACTACCGGACCTATCGGGATATCACTTCGGAATAACCATAGGAATATTAAGAATATGAATCCAAGGAGTACGATCATTTCTTCAGAAGACATGGGTCCCAATTTGTGATACTGATCGCGAAAGATCTTTGAATCCAGTTTAAATCCCGATTTTTTAGAAATAAAAAATTGGGTGAGGATGATCCAGACGATGAACAGGAACAGAAGGGACAGCGGGAAGGCGAAAAAAAACCATTTTGCAAATGTGATCTCCGGACCATTGGGAAAAAGGATGTTAAAAATCCGAACAAATGACAGATTCGGCGGTGTACCCACAATGGTGGCGATCCCGCCAATGGAAGCGCTATACGCCAAACCGAGAAAAATGCCTTTGGAGTAATTTTGTACAGACGCCCATCCCATCAGACTTTCCAACTGTAAGATAATGGCCAGTGCAATAGGTACCATCATCATAGTGGTGGCCGTATTGGATATCCACATCGACAGGAACGCCGTGGTGATCATAAATCCCAATAATATAAATGCGGGACTTAATTTAAATTTTAGCAGGATAAACAAGGCGATACGTTTATGGAGATCCCACTTCTCCATGGCTAATGCCATGATGAATCCTCCGATAAACAGAAAAATGATATGATTGAAATAAATCGGAGCGACGGTTTTCCCGTTCATGATCCCTAACAACGGGAACAGGACAACGGGCAACAGCGCAGTGACAGCCAATGGCAAAGCCTCCGTTACCCACCACATCGCCATTAGCAGAGCGACAGCTGCCATCCGCGTGATTTCGGGACGGGCGGGATCCAAATCCAAAAATAGCAAAACCATGATACTGATCACGGGACCGATAATCAGCATCCGTCTTTGAATGGTGTTATGATTCATGACGATTCCAATAATGAAAGGTAAAATGTCAACCAAAGTAATCTAATACAAAACTTTTTATCAAAAGGGAGATAATATCCGGTCAGGATAGCCGGCGTTTAGGGATTCACCAATGCTGCGCCGGCAGGAACAACTGGTTCCTTGCAGCATAGAACAGAACATGAAAAAATTAAACAAGGAAATTAAATATATGAAAAAAATGCTACTCATTCTTCTCGCCATGGGGCTTACCTGGGCAGTCCCCTCCAAAAAGGAATTTAGTGAAGCTTTTATTGATGTGGCTGATAAAACCAATGATGCTATCGTTTCAATCGTATCAGAAAAGGAGATTTCTGCCTCATCGCATCAGTTTTTATTCAGACCCAATTTTGGGTATAAAATGCCTGAAAAGCCTCATAAAAAAGGGCTGGGTTCCGGTGTGATCTTCAATGCACACGATGGAATCATTGTCACCAATTATCATGTGGTTGAGGATGCGGATAATATCAAAGTGATCCTGATGAATAAACATGAATTTGAAGCGGAAGTAATCGGAAAAGACCCACTATCAGACCTTGCCATATTAAGAATTAACAATTCCCCCTCATCTGAGGTTGTACTGGGGGATTCAGATAAATTGAGAATCGGTGAATGGGTCGTTGCGATTGGGAGCCCATTCGGATTAGAATTAAATCATACAGTCACAGCGGGAATCGTCAGCGGTATCGGTAGAAGTGATGTGATCTCACGGCGGAATTATGAAGATTTTATCCAACATGATGCTGCGATCAATCCCGGTAATTCCGGTGGCGCGTTGTTCAATTTAGACGGGGAACTGGTGGGGATCAATACGGCGATTGCGACCGATGGTTTTTCGAAAATGAATGCCGGTGTCGGGTTTGCGATCCCCATTAATCAGGTCAAGCGGGTAGTGGATGATCTTCTGACAAATGGAGTGGTATCCCGTGGATGGCTGGGGGTATCGATTCAGGATATTGATGAGAACATGGCCAGGGCACTAAAACTGAATACCCGGGATGGCGCGATTATTTCACAGATCATGTCAGACAGCCCTGCTGGAAAATTCGGATTGAAGGATCAGGATATTATTTTAAAAGTCAATGATGTCGAAGTGAAAGATGCCAGCCACCTGAAAAACCTGGTGGGTCAGGCAAGACCAAATGAAAAGGTAGTTCTCACGATTCTCCGTGACAATAAGGAACAGAAGATCAATCTGGAACTGGGTACCCGCCCCGACGAAGATGATCTGATATCCGGCGTTAGAGGCAGCACCTTTGATCATGTTGGCTTGAAGGTTGAAAATGCCCGGTCGGATTCTTTCTGGAACTTTAACGAGGGTACGGAAGGCGTCGTGGTGACAGGTGTAAAGCCCGACTCAAACGCCTACAATGCGGGCATCCGTGAAGGGGATTTAATCATAAAAGTGGATACGAATAAAATTAAAAATTTGAAAGAATACCGGGAAGCCATACAGGCTTATAGTACGGGAGATCCGATTCTACTTCTCGTGAAACGGGATAATAACTCTAAGTTTGTCGCTTTCGAAATAGATTAATTTTCCTTTCTACCATCTGCCGGGATGTGTGGACAACCCTGTCCTTCATCCCGGTTTTTTTATTTTCATAAAACCCTTCGATCTTGTCTCATTTACACTCTTTTTTAATGTAGAATTATGAAATCCAATTTCTCTAAATTTGATTTCAATTCCAATTATGTATTTCAGGTTATCAGTAGTCTGGATTTGCTTATTTTTAGCTTCAGACAAAAGTGAGAAAAATAAAAACAGGTATCCTGCCCTGGTCATGAGCTTCGATATTTTTAATCAACGGAGGTATTTTGATATACTCTAAATCTGCCGAGTATGCGATTCAGGCAATGATCTATCTGGCTGAACACCGGAATGAAGATAATATTATGGTCAGTAAAATCGCGGAAGATTACAATATTCCTCGTCATTTTTTGGCAAAACTTGTACAGTCCCTGGCAAAGCACTACCTGATCAAATCGGTACGGGGTAGAAACGGGGGTATTAAATTGAGTAAGCCTGCCCGGGATATCCGTGTGATCGATATTATATATGCTGTTGATGGTCCTCCGCCTGAAAAGGAAATGTGTGTTATCGGGCTGGATATCTGTTCGGATGACGTGCCCTGTCCGTTACATGACCATTGGAAATTGATCAAAGAAAACATCCGGGTAAATATCGGGCACGAAAATCTGGAAATATTGGCAGATCGGCTGAAAGAAAAGCGGCAGTTACTCAACCAAATGGTATAATTCCCGGAACCACCCTTAACCACTGGAGGAAGAAATGAAATATCGTATATTTAACATTATTACACCTATTCTAATTTCCGGAATTTTATCCGCACAAGACTTCAACCCTGGACCATACGGCACTTCCTATTTTGATATCGCCGGTCCTTTTACCGTGCAAGATCTAAATGCCCAGGTTTTGGGTGATTTAAATTTTGACGATGTCCTTGATGTCCTGGATATTATCATGATGATCGATACCATCCTGGGCAATATCGAATTGACTGAATTTCAGATGGATACTGCAGATATCAACAACGATGGCATCGTGGATATTCTGGATATTTTATCCTATATGAATCTCGTCCTTTACCCCCAACCCCACCCTGAGGGCTGGGATTTCGAAACACACTGGAATGGAGAAAATAGCTACATCTTTATCCACTTATCTTCCGGTGTGAACTACTCCTCCGCCCTTTGGAATTCCAATACCAAGCAGCAGTTACTTCAAAATTCTCCCCAAAACATTCACTACTTTTTCATTTCCAACCAAAATACGGCGCCCGGTGATGTACAGAATATGAAAGACAGCTTCGATGTCATTCTTGAGGATTTTTCCCAGGCTGATCAAAACCATTGGGTGACCCACCTCCACTACATTCCTCAGCGATCGATAGACCTGGATAGCTGGCTGGCCGACGCACTTCAGGGCAAGTATGCCCTGGGGATAGACCGATTCCAGCGGATCATGCAGATCGGATATCTGGGAAATCCGAACGGTTTTGTGGGGACGAACATGAGCTATCTGGCACATGAGGCTATCCATTACAATTACATCTGGAATACCTTCTTTGAGACCCAACAGGATTACCTGGAAGTGACCGTCTTCGACAGTATTCTTTATAACGGAGGCTGGGGATCAACGGTTACCGGCATGGCGGATTTGCCCTCAGAGGCTGAACTGGGACAATTTTCCCGGATGGAGGTGGAAGCATGGCTGCCTTGCAATGGCTATATCGATGGAAATTGTGATGATTATGACCGTATCGCAGGTTTAGAAGTGTGTGCCGGCGATGGAACCGGCTGTACAGAAATCGCCCGATGGATCACTCCTTTTGACCGGCAACCTCACTGGCTGACAGATATTACCCCCTTTATTTCCACGCTGTACCCCGGGGGTTCCCGGTTCTTTAAATTTTATATATCAGGATGGCCGAACAGTCTGGTCACCGTTAAATTGCGATTGTTTAATGAAGGTGAAACCATTGTACCCAGGTCATACCAGAATCTTTGGGGCGGGGGTCAATTCAATTCCAATTACAATTCATTGCATGATCCCATCGTGTTTGACGTGCCGGCGGAAGCGGTGAGGGTTGAGTTTGTCTCCTATATCACCGGTCACGGAAGCGGGTGTGATTCAGGAAATTGTGCCGAATTTTGTAATTCAAGACACAATTTTGAAGTGAACGGCGGTACGGGTAATTTTTACGTCTCACACCCCGAGGCGGGGACGACTACCGACTGCATGCAGCTTGACCGTATCGCAAATGGAGTAATCCCAAATCAATGGGGTACCTGGGGATACGGGCGGTCCGGGTGGTGTCCCGGTCTGGATGTAGAACCTTTCGTACAGGATATTACCGATGCAGTGATGATCGGTGACCAAAATATCATTACCTATGATGCATGCTGGATTCCCTTTGGCACCCAATGCAACGGTCAATGGCCGACTCCCGTTGAATGCGGCGGCGGGTATCAGGCAGAGATCATCATGTCTTCTTACATCGTGGTCTGGTATTAAAACGGACCGAATCTGACAGATTCCGGCATAACCTTAATCTTCAGGATGAAATGATCTCATTTCGTCGATGGTTGAAAAATTTCAACGCGCGGATTGGCGTTATCAATCAGCAGCTAACCGGTATCACATTTATCCTGTTTATGGCTGTCCTTGGCAGTATATTTTATTATATCCAGTCCGGTTCGGAATACCTTGTGGGGTACGACAGTTATTTTCATATCCGCTACAGCCAGTTGCTGGGGCATCAGGGATTCATCCGCTCACTGCCATGGCTTCAGTTTACGATCCACCGGGACCTTTTTATCGACCATCACCTGCTCTGGCATTATTTACTGATCCCCTTTACGTTTGGTGATCTGATCACCGGTGGACAAATAGCCACTCACCTGTTTTTCATGACCGCAGGGGGTGCGTTTTACATCCTCATGCAAAAATCAGGAGTAAAATTACCGGTGTCATGGAGTCTGGCGGGATTGTTTGCCTCTTACCATTTTTTATACCGGATGTCTCTGCTTCGTGTCCAGAGTATTGCATTAGCCCTGTTGCTGATTGTATTCCTGTTGAGTTCAAAAAAGAAATATGGCTGGCTGTATATTACATCTATCGTATTTGTATGGGTATACGACGGCTTTCCAATGCTGATTGCAGTGTCCGTATTTTTTTCAATCTCCCGATGGTTAATTGACGGGAAAGCAGACTGGAAACTGGTGTGGGTTTCCCTACTGGGCATTCTGACCGCGATGGTGGTCAATCCGTATTTCCCGAAAAATTTTACATCTCTTGTGTATAATGCGTCACGTAGTCTGTTTTTGGATGTACCTGGTATAAATGTGGGGTCTGAATGGGACCCCTACAATACCTGGAAAATGTTCACGATCTCGGTTCCGGTTTTTCTCTTTTTTTTTCTGACGATCATTTATCAGGGGTTTGTACAAAAGCAAAGCGCTGACGAGTTCACAGCATTATTATTGAACCTGCTGTTTTTCATCCTGGTATTGAAATCCCGGAGGTTTATAGAATACTGGCCGGTATTTGCGACGCTGAACGCCGCTCTTCTGGTGGGAAAGCGAGCGCCATCCCTGGCCGTTTTTGGCGGATTTTTAGTCTTGTCACCCTTGATGATGAACAATATTCAGGATGCACGGGAAGATCTGGAATCTGCGAAAAATCCAACCCAATTCGAAGGCTCTGCAACATGGCTGGCGGAAAATACGGCTCCCGGTACGATTGTTTTTAACACAGACTGGGATGATTTCCCTTTCCTGTTTTTTTATAACCAGTCCAATTATTTTATCGTGGGACTGGACCCCATGTACCTGTATTCATTTGATCCTGCAAAATCCGGTTTGTATCGGTCGATTACCCGGGGGAAATTCAAGGATCCGGCTGAAACCATCCGTGATGTTTTTAAGGCAAAGTATGTATTTATGGACCGGAAACACGATCCATTTCGCAAAGCGCTTGAACAGGATACCCTGGCCACACTGGCATTTCAAGACCGGGGAGGGATGGTTTTCCGTATTCAGGATCCGTTACCACCTCCACCGGAGTGATCAACCCCCAAGGTATCTGCTTTTTGCGATACCATAAAACCGACCTCAGCTTCTGTAATTTGAAATATAAATTCTGGAGGAAATCTTTTAATATTTCTCTTTACTTGCTCATTAATTCTTTTAGTTGGCACTTGGTATAATTCGGTCTCTTCGAGAGCATCAGAGACCGGATCGGGAGCATCAGCCACCGTTCTTCAGATCACGATAAGCAATTGCAAGTTTTGGTAATAATTCGGGCTTCCCATCGATTAATGCTTGCTTCTTTTTTCTGCTCCAGCCCCGCACTTGTTTTTCTCTGTAAAATGCTTCATCAATTCTTGAATATTCTTCATAATAAACTAGT
>CAYPCW010000028.1:0-36461 GCA_964409335.1 uncultured bacterium | reverse complement strand
TGACCGACGAGTGCGACGACTGTGTCGATCCTGAAGACTTCAACGGCGCCATGGATTGTGCCGGCGTCTGCGACGGGTCTGATATAGAAGATGATTGTGGTGTCTGCGGAGGGGATGGATCCTCTTGCAACACGCCCTGGGCGTATGACATGATGCTAGAAGTGAATGAAAATTATTCATTAGATATTAATCTTGATGCCGGGGATCCAAACGGTCTTCCTTTAGAGATCATTATTGATATGGCGCCATCGAACGGGTCTCTCGAATGTACGAACGAAACATTGTCCTGCGTCTATACCCCGGGCGTGAATTATGTTGGTGTTGACGGGTTTGGATATCATGTGTTTAACGGGACGTGGTACTCGGAGTCCGCCTTTGTGACAATTACCATTGCAGACTTTAATAATGTGCCTCTGGCAATTTCACAAGACCTGTTGATACTTGAAGATCAGATGGTCAATATTACATTAGCGGGATTTGATGAAGATTCACCGGATGAGTCATTAATTTTTGAGATCACCGTGCAACCTCAGCATGGCGTGTTATCCTCCGATCGCGTTCTCGCAGATTATATTTATACACCGAATGCAGATTATTACGGAACGGATTGGTTCAATTTCAGGATTTGGGATGATATTGGTGGATTCTATTCGAATTCTGCCACCGTTTTCATCGAAATTCAATCTGAAAACGATGCACCTGTCATCACCAGTGTGATCTCAACAACCGGGTCATTTAGCATTTCAGAAAATACATCCCTTGAGTTGACCGTTACCGGGATGGATGTAGAAAACGATGATTTTGAACTGCAATTTATCGATGATTCCCCTGATAATGGGAGTATTGAATTTATCAGTACGCTAAATTTTGTTTACACGCCAAATACGGGATTTGTCGGAGATGACCAACTCACTTTTAAATTAGTCGAAACTTCGACAGAAGATTTACTGAATTCAGAAATCATGAACACAGTGGTGACAGTGATTAACGTCGGCGACGCTCCGATCACGTTCAATTTATCCGGGTATACAGATGAAGATGTATCACTCAACCTGGCATTGGTAGGAGAAGATCAGGATGGTGATGAGATTACATTTGAAATCGATACTTACCCATTGAACGGAACTGCATCCATTGCCGAAGATGTTTTGACGTATATTCCTTATTTGAATTATTTTGGGACCGATGTGTTCACCTACACTGCTTTTGATGGCGTGATGCATTCACAACCGTCAACGATTACAATCACCATTTATGCCAGAAATGACCGACCGACCGCACAGGATTTTGTCTTCACACTTAATACGGATCCTGATACGCTTTCATTTGGCAGTTATATAAACGATGTTGATAATGATCCATTAACGGTTGAATTCATTCCACAGGTAAATGGTGTCGGGTATAGTGCATTTGGCGGGACTGCAACCCAGATAAGCGGTCTGGATTATTTCATAGCCTCCAGCGGGATTAGTCCCGATTATCTCGTCTATAAAGCCAGGGATGCGGTTTCTCAATCCAATGTTCGCGTCATTACGTTAATCGACCCTGCGGGCCGAGAAAATGTTTTCAGGAGTGCACCGATAGCATATGATCAGAATGTGATGTTAACGGAAGATTCAACCACGGAATTCTCTCTTTTGGGATTGGATGTTACATATTACTGGCCTGATACAGGCGCTTCCTATACAATTACCCAGGCGCCATTCCATGGAAGCATTACCGAAAATCCTCAATATTCCCTGATCAGTCCGGTGATGGCGGAATGGATATTAGAATACACTCCGAATACAGACTTTGCCGGAATGGATAGTCTGAAATTCACGGTCAGCAATCCGAATAATCCCGAAGGCGATTCGAATGAGGCGACAATTTTATTTTTCGTCAACGGCGTGAATGATCAACCGGTGATCACCGATATCATTAACCAGACAACCGACGAAGATACACCATTGGTGGTCTCGATATCCTATTTCGACCCTGATAATACACTCAACCTTACATATACCTCAACCAATGAACAAAAACTGACAATCACACCCCAAAATATGATGGGTCCTGACGAGACGGGGTTATATGCCGGCGAATTATTGCTGACCACATCTCTGAATTATTCTGGTTCAATAACGGTAACTTTGACGGTAACCGAATCAGAAGGCAGTGACTTATTGCAGGATACCGAATCTTTTGTTCTGACCGTTCAACCCGTAAATGATTCTCCGGTCGTTTTAACGATTGCGAATCAGGTGACGAATGAAGAGGTACCCAGATCCATTACATTAGCCGCATCGGATGTAGATACCCCAGTTGGTAATATCACATTTTCAGCGAGTATAACCAATAATTCCCAACTGTTAAATGTAAGTGTGAATGGTACTACACTCACCATGACCCCTTTATTAAATATGGTGGGTATTGCAACTATTTCTGTTGTAGCTGATGACGGTCAACCCATTAATAATCTTTCCGTCGCAAGAACGTTTACACTCACTATCAACAATGTAAATGATCAACCCACATTTTCAAATATTATAGCACCGGTACCGATTTATGAGGATGGGGGGAGTTCAATCGTTCAGTTTACCGGAAATGACGTTGATCCTAATGAATTATTATCCGTCAGTGTGATCACAAATAATCCCACATTGTTTCCGACGAATAATATTATAGTGCTCCCCAGTGGTTACTCTGCACCTCCGGTACAATACATAGTAACTTTAACACCCGCGAACGACATCAGCGGGAGTGCTGTGATTATCATCAATTTAACAGATGGTGAAGCCAATGGATCGACTCAGGTGACAGCGACCGTTCTACCCATTAATGATTCTCCGGTACTAAATGCTATTGGAGATCAGACCGTTGAGGAAGATGGATCGCTGGTTCTCATACTCTCCGCCACAGATGTTGATACCGACGTCAGTACGTTGGTTTATTCTGCTACCCATAGTACGAATGTGGCGACCAGTATCAACGGGAATCAACTGACAATCATACCGGTTCAGGATTATTTTGGTGTGGAATTAATCGAGATAGCTGTCTCTGACGGAAATAGCAGTGACAGCGAAACAATCACTCTGACGATTACTCCTATGGATGATCCTCCTGTGATTACTTCAACTGCACCGGTTACCGCGATTATCTCGTCTATGTACTCATATCAGGTGAGCGTTACAGACGCAGACCCGGAAGATGTAACATTTAGCTATAATTTGACGAACCAGCCTACAGGCATGATGGTATCCGTTTCAGGACTCATAACCTGGACGCCTGCCCCCGGTGTACTGACGTCGGGGCTAGTCACACTTACGGTTACAGATCCCGATCTATTGACAGATACTGAAGATTTTGAGATCACGGTTATTCAGATTGACTGTAATGGTGAAATAGGCGGTACTGCAGCGTTAGGCGAATGCGGTCAGTGTTGTGGGGGTGGAACCGGAGTTGAGTGTTCATACTTTAACGGTCCCGATGATTTCGGTGGATTATATGACTGTACGGGCGTATGTAGTGGCGAAGCATTCGTCGATGATTGTTCTGAATGTGTTGGTGGAAGTACGGGATTATCCGCGTGTGCAATTTATTCCATGAACCTGCATACCGGTTCAAACCTTCGAAGTTTTTACGCACTGCCGGAATCACCGGCGCTTTCAGACGTGTTCGTACCGAATAATTGTGACTACAGAGGGATTATCGGGGAAGCCGAAGCTTCCCAGTACCTTTGTGAAACCCAGGAATGGGTTGGGAATATATACGCAATAAACCTAACAAGTAGCTATTGGATTAAAACCAATAATTCTGTGACTCTTGATGTGAATGGATTTGAGCCGGAACAAATCCCCAGTTATAATCTGCATATTGGCGCTAATATGGTTTCTTATCCATATGCAATAACCAATGATATTAATTCAGCACTTCCCGCTGAAATTGGTCTCGCAAGTACGCTGATCATTGGTGAAGGCTTTGCGGCATACTACCATACCGGGCTGGGTCATTGGGTGGGTTCCCTGACGACCTTTGTTCCCACCATGGGTTATATTTTCCAGATGAACAGCGGAGTGTCCTTTTCCTACAATGCCCCGGGTATGGCACGATCATCAGATTACGGTGCAATGCCTTCAATTGCTGACGTCCCTGATGAATTCCGGTATACTCAGTCTGAGTTCCAGGCTTTTTACTTTATTGAGAATATCATTTCAAATGGGGAAGAAATCACAAATGATGATTGGATTATTACATTCCATAGCGGAACGGTTGTGGGCGCACGTCAATGGCAGGGTGGGTACACCGATATTCCGGCTATGGGATATGATGAAAGTCCGAATACCCTCAATTACCTGAGGGATGGCGATATTCCAGAATTTAAATTGTATGATGTTTCACAACATAAATTAATAAACCTTGATGTGACGGCCCCGGCATGGGAGAATCTTGGGTTTAACGTTTTGGGCGAAGTAAGTACACGTGTGGAATTACCGACTCGGGTAAATTTACTCCCGGCATATCCAAATCCCTTCAATCCAAGTACAACGATAAAATATCAGATTCCGGAACAAACCAAAGTTAGACTTGTAGTAGTGAATATAGTTGGTCAGGAAGTCGTGAATTTAGTCAATACACAACAGCAGCCCGGTGAATATTCTCTAACCTGGGATGCCTCTGATCTGGCAAGCGGGATTTATTTTATCAGGCTTGTAACCGAAAATCAAACATCCATTCAGAAATTGATGTTTATAAAATAATGGCCGTATGAGCCCGGATTATCACCGGGCTCATTAGCCTCTCGATCAATAGACTTTCAAAAATAAGGAAACACATGAGAGAAAAAATACCGGTTAAAGCATTTGCAACTCTAATGTTGGTATTGCCACTGACGATGTGTGGGGATCCCAAAGCGATCAATGAACAAAATACCAAAATAGATAATGCTCTGAATAAGCAGAATGTTTTAGCTGCGAAGATAGAAACTCTTGAAAAAAGCCAGGGAGAGATATTAAACAGCATCACCGGCATTCAAAGTTCAATCGCTCAAATTAATAATCAGCTCAAAACCATTGATCAGCAACCTGTACAACCAACGCAACCCAATACTCCCCTGGATGCAACTAAACCTCTGGATGTCCCGATTGGTGATTCTTTCGTTCTGGGACCAGCGGACGCAAGGGTGACTATTACGGAATGGATGGACTTTCAGTGACCATACTGCGCCAGATCTACCAGTTTGGTAGACGAAATTCTTGAAAAATATCCAAATGATGTTAAACTTGTCATTAAAAATTTTCCGCTCAGTTCACACAAACAAGCGAACAAAGCCGCACTTTATGCACTTGCCTCAGAGCGTCAGGGAAAATTTCATGATATGTATAAAAAAATATTTGCCAATTACACAGAACTCCGGAATAACGAAGATCTGCCATTACAATATGCAGTCGAATTAGGACTGGATATTGAACAAATGAAAAAAGATATTACGGATCCCGCCCTTCAGGATAGAATTCAGAGAGAAGCGGCACAACTTAAATCAACCGGTTTGAGAATGGCAGTGCCGAAATTTCTCATCAATGGGGTGGAACCCCCCAAACGTGATCTTGAGACATACTCGGAAATCATTGAGAATATCTTAAAAAATACAAAGTAAAATCTAACATTATTATATTTTGAAAAAGACCCGCACGGGTCTTTTTCAATTATTATACCTGATGAATAAGATTCCGTTAATCATGTTAATATTAAATATTGATCTGATCGTTCCCAACGAACCTCCAGGTCTATTTTCCTTTAACCAATCTTCACAACAGGCATTTTATTTCATTATTTCAGCTGAAGTAGGGGGCGCTTCTATCACAAACGAGGATTGGATCGGTGCTTTTAAAAATAATGTTTGTGTCGGTTCCATTCTATGGGCTGGCTCATATACGCCAGTACCGGTAATGGGTGATGATGGAAATGTCTGGTCTGAAGGGTATATGCTGACCGGAGAGGTCCCTGAGTTTTATATTTGGGACGCTTCAAATGAGATGATTATCCATGCAGTATCTTCTAACGATTTTCCCTGGGCTAATAATGGATTATTCAATATCCAAACCCTTCCGGTAGAGCTCCTGAATGTAGCTCCAGTCAGATTTACGCTCCAAACGAACCCCAATCCATTTAATGGAAAAACAAATATCAGGATAAACAGTGATAAGCAATATGATATCGAACTAACCGTTTTTGATATTAATGGCAGGTGGGTTGAAATAATATATTCAGATAGAATTTTTCCCGGTGAGGTGAATCTGGAATGGGATGCGGGAAACAAGCCGTCGGGTGTGTATTTTATAAGGTTAAAAAATTTTGGATTTTCAATTGGGGAGCCAACAGGTATGATAACCCAAAAGTTACTGTTACTCAAATAATCTAATAATATAGTCCTGTTTTCAGCAATTTCCATGAAAGTTGAAAAATCATTGTAATTTTCTCTCCAAACTTGTAATATTCAATCCTTAATCTTTCTTTATTTAGAGTTTGTGTTATAAAATAAATCAAATTTCACCAGGAAATAGTATGAAAAGAATATTTTCAATAATATGCCTGATTGCCATATTGACAGGTGGTAATACGGGGAAAATTAACGGTAAAATTACGGACAATACCACTGGCGCTCCACTCATTGGAGTGAATGTAATGCTTGTAGGAACCGCAATTGGTACCGCCTCGGACTTAGATGGCAATTACCTGATCTTAAATATTGCGCCTGATGTTTACGAGATCGAAGCCAAAATGATCGGATATGCCACCCTGGTTACGAAAGAGGTAAAGGTTACTGCAGACCTTACGACGACCATTGATATAAAATTGACTTCGGCAGCTCTGCCGGGTCAGGTTGTGGAAGTTGTTGCATCTAAACCGGCAGTTAGGATGGACCAAACTTCCAGTACTCAAACCTATTCCGGGGGTGAATTGCTTAATCTTCCTGTGGAAAATGTGGAGAGCGCTGTTACATTAGCAGCCGGTGCAGTGGAACAAAACGGTGTGCTACATTTCAGGGGAGGACGTGCCCAGGAAACAGTTTATCTTTTCGACGGTATAGCTCTGAAGGATCCCCTTACCGGGAATGCAAATGATTCAAATGTTCCCATGCTGGGCGTGGGAGAAATGAGTATTATCACCGGTGGATTTTCAGCGGAATATGGAGATGCCCAATCCGGAGTGATCAATCTATCCTCATCTGAAGGACGGAACGCTTTTCAGGCAAATACCCGATTAACCACGTCACAATTCATTAACAACACCCTGAACGGTTCAGACCCGGAAAATCAGGAAATATATGAATTCTCATTATCAGGACCGATTATCAAGGACAGGATGTATTTTTCCTTTTCAGGTGAATTGAACGAGGATAACGGCAGATTTAGAAATCAATATAATGACCTGGTAAATTTTTCAGGAAAACTCACGTTTAACCCGGTCCAAAATTTAAAACTTTCCGTTTCCGGACTATATTCAAAGGCAAATCTGGAAGAAGGGTATTCCCACTTATGGAGTAAAATTATATCCGAAGATCAGTTATGGGACTTCTCTCCGGATAATCCTGCAAATGATCCAACCTTTCATTCCTGGTATGGGAACGGCCAATTGGATACAGAGGATTCAAATTTTAACGGTATTCTCGATCCGGGTGAAGATATAAATAGCGACGAACTTCTTCAAACGGAAGATATTGACCGGAATGCCAACCTTACCACCTATTCCATGTTTGATCGGCGCCCCTGGTTTCAAACCCACAGTGACTTAATCAACACCGGGCTGACGTATACTTTTTCATCCAGCACGTATCTGACTGTCCAATTTGCGACGTATCAAACCGATAATACTCTGAATATTATCGAACGCTTAAATGAAGATGTAAATTACAACGGCCTGCTTGATCCCGGTGAAGATTTAAACGGGAACGGCATTCTCGATGCCTATACTCCAAATGTATCTATTCATGGATACGATGACTCACAGGACATGTTTCATGACAGAAACAATAATGATTATGTTGACGAATCCGAAGGAACCTTTGATAACAATAATGATGGTGTTATAGACGAAAATGATTGGTTGTCCTGGAAGGATATTCCAAGTGAAGGACAAATTGTAAAGGATTTTTATTCCGTCAGCCCGGGGCATCCCTATACCTTTAACCGGGATCATTGGCATTATGATAAAAAGATCACCAATACGTTCAAAATGGAGTTTGTCTCCCAGATTGATCTTCACAATAAAATCAATTCTGGTGTTGAGATAAAATACTACAATTTGACAAACCACGATGCACCTGACCGATACGGATATGCGGAAAATTATACGGTAAAACCAACCGACTGGGGAGTATTTGCCAATAATAAAATGGAATACAAAGGCATTATCGTAAACGCCGGATTGAGAGCGGAGTATTTTGACCCCACCGAATCAACTCCTGCGGATGAGACTGACCCACTTTGGGATGAAAGTGACGAAGACGACTGGGATGGAGATGGGAATATTGAACCATTTAATTCGTCACATCTTGCAGCGGGTATGTATATCCATCAACCCGGCGATATTAAAAATCCAGTCTCTGCTCAATCTAAATTTGTCTTTTCACCCAGAATCGGAATTTCACATCCCATGACAGACCATTCGAAGTTATATTTTAATTACGGCAGATATTATCAACGACCCCGCCTTGACTATCTTTTCCGAAACCTTGGATATAATTTGGGTGGCGGATTCCCGATTATCGGTAACCCAGCGCTTAATCCTGAACTGACCGTTTCCTATGAAGTGGGCGTTCAAAATGAGATCAGGAGAAATGTTCTCGTTGAATTTAAAGGATTCTTCAAAGATATCTACGGACTAACCGACACCCGTCCCATTTACTGGACGGTATCTGACTGGTACACAAGCTACGAAAATCGTGATTATGGAAACGTCCGCGGAATTGAAATGATTTTCTCTGTCAGACCTCCCGGCCTGGTTTTCGGTTCGGTAAACTATACTTATTCAATTGCCAAAGGCAAAAGCTCGTCCGTAGGACAGGGGTATCTGACCGAATGGGCAGGCGGAATTGTCCCAACATTCGAGTCCTATCTGGATTGGGATCAAACTCATACTTTTAATACAGACCTGAACGTTGCATACCAAAATTTTCTGGCAACATTTATTATGACCGGGGGGAGCGGTACACGATATACCAAACCCGGCCAGGGTCGGCTCCAGGTGGAAAATACCGAAAGATTGCCATTTACTCTTAATTCGGATATTAAATTAAACTATTCCATTAAACTGGGACGGGTCAATACCAACTTCTTTATCACCGTCACAAACATATTTGATAGAAAGAATATCAGGTATGTTGATGATGTGGAATGGTACCATCAATATAAAACAATCAACAAGAGCTACAAAAATGGAGACCTGACAACCGAAGAGTACATGAGTTCTGTTGATCTGGACCAGGATGGTACCGTTGATAAGAATAAAAAATATCCTGAGATGGGAAAAAATCTTAATCCGGCTGTTTATAGCGACAGCAGAAGATTCAGAATAGGAGTTACCTTTGATCTCTAAAACATGTAAATATATCATTATCACCATCTTTCTCCTAACAGGTGGGTTCACCCGGGAAATAAATCCGCAGCAGACAGATGGTTACACCGCTTTGCCACGGGCGACCCGGCCGGAGAAAGCGTTTTTAATTCATCAGACGAATAATATGTGGTCCGCCGTCACCAACTACGGAAGCGTGGGAGATCCGAATTCTCCGTCCACAGGACGTCCATCGTCACAGTGGCCTTCTGGTTCGGGAAACAATTACCTGTATGATTCCGGTTTTTGGGTCGGTACTATGATCGCAGGCGAACCGGCAGTTACCACCTACTTTTATAATCCTGATGTTGAATATTTGCCTTCACAGGGTTCACCGGGTGAAATTGGTTCTTTTGTCGATGGTGAAAAAGCAAAATCTTTAGAGGACAGCTATGTTGTTTATGACGATCTGGACTCCCATTCGGACAGCGAACACGAACCACTGGGGGTAAAAGTGAATCAACGCGGGATGACGTGGAGCCTACCTGATTATGATGATTTTATAGCCTTTGAATATACGGTCACAAATACAGGCATACACGGCGATCTTGAGAACGTATTTTTATCCTATTGGTATGATATCGACGTATCCTCATCCGATGCAGACTCCCCTCATATTGACGATCTGGTGGATTATGACGGATGGGATGGATCCGATACTAATACCGATATAATGGATATTGTAGATCCGTTGGATATTGATCAGGACGGATTAACGGGTTATGATGAATGGGGTGTGCCCTATGGTAAGGATTCCCCCCAAAACCCGAATTATAACGCCTCAATGGTTGAACCCGATGGATTCTATGATGAATGGGCGTTGATCCTTAATCCAAAAGGATATGTGATCAACTGGCAGACTGATGCCTTAGGAGGTGTTCCCGGCACTCCTGCCATCATTGACGGAGATACGTTAAAGGGGTACCAGTTCCCCAGATCCATGTCTTACATTTACGACGGAGATAATGCGACCTCCTCCGCAAATGATTATGGTGAGAGAGAAAACCCGGTTCCCAATAACGGTTTTCTCGGTGGTGCTATTCTGTATTCTGAATCTAATCCGTTTATCGCTGAAGATGGTCATTATTATCATGGAGCCTATTCCCACCAATGGTGGAACTGGGAAAGTGACCCGGGTTCCGATGAAGAAAGATATCAATTTATGACTGGTACAAATACTGCCAGTTTGGGGAAAAGATATCTGGATAATCCGCTGGAGTTGGGTTTCCCTGAATTCGATTACCGTTTTTTATTAACGGTCGGTCCGGTAGATATTCCTGAAAACCACCAAACAAAAATTGTTTTCGTTTTGGCATGTGGGAATGGATTGCAGGGGCTGCGTCAGAATATTGACAATGCATACGTCGCCTACTACTCAGGAAATGAATCGAACGACCCTTTAAATCCATCAGCATTCGATGACGGTGTACACTGGAGCCTTCCAATCCCTCCGCCGGTGCCATCATTGTCCTACAGCCCCCTACCCAGCGGGATGAGACTTGCCTGGGATAACCGGGCTGAAACAGAAATAGATAATATGCTGGGTTGGAACGACTTTGAAGGATACCAGGTTTACCGGGCGATGTACAACCCGCAGGATTGGGAACTGATCGGGGCATTTGATAACCGTATTGAATCGGTACTGGTCGTAAACTCAGTTGGCGACACCCTGAACGAGGTGGATGAATTCGGGAATTGGGTGTTGATTGATCTGCCGGATATTCATAATTCCTGCGATGATTCCTACGATACAACCGATGCTGAACGTTGTTATAGCCCCGGCGGTCAAACCCTTTGGGGGACTCACGTAGAACATCCTGTTGATGGACTACCATATTACTATGCAATCGTCGCTTATGACAGTTATAAATCCAGAGAAGAGGCAGGTCAGGAATTGTTTCCTGCATATTCTCCCCTCACAAATTATAAAAAATCTCCTCAGGGAGCGCCGATACCGGTTCTTCCCGGTAAGTTGTACGAAGAAAACGACAGCATTGGTTCTTTGAATGCGATTACCGTCGTACCCAACCCATATCTGGGAAGTGCAATCTGGGAGGTACAATACGAGGATAAAATTGAGTTCAAAAACCTGCCTCCGGTATGTAAAATATCCATATTCACACTCTCAGGGGATTTGATTTATGAGGTTCAACATAACGATGCAACCGATTTTGAATTCTGGAATTTAGTCACGCGCAATCAGCAGTCGATTGTCAGCGGAGTGTATATCTATGTTGTTGAGGCTCCTGACATACAATTTGCCGGAGAATCTTCAGGTAATCTTAATAAACACATTGGAAAGTTTGTGGTATTCAGATGATGAGAACTCGCATAATTATATCATTTTTATTTGTTATGACGTCATCGCTGTGGGCAGATGGCGGAACTTCAGGCACGGAGATCGTCCCTAAATCAGGGACCTCAGGTTCCGGGTTTCTGCTCATCAGCCCGGATGCCGAATTTGCGGGAATGGGGAATGCCTACGCCGGGTTTAAAAACACTACTGCATCGTCTGTGTTCTACAATCCAGCAACATTAGTATATGTTGATGATAAAGACATGTTTTTCGGAATGGTAAATTGGACGGCTGACATTAAGCTGACCGCAGCCTCATATGCGATGCAAATGGGGAATGACCGGTCAATCGCATTTCATTATCGCGGACTGGATTCGGGGCAAATAAGGGAAACGACGATCCTGGAGCCAAATGGTACCAATAACACGTTTGCCTGGAAAAGCCTCGCTTTGGGAGTATCCACCGCAACCCGTCTGACCGAGCGATTCTCAT
This sequence comes from uncultured bacterium, assembly GCA_964409335.1. Lineage (GTDB taxonomy): Bacteria > Fidelibacterota > Marinisomatia > SCGC-AAA003-L08 > JACNLC01 > JABMOW01. The sequence continues at coordinate 24,079 of CAYPCW010000028.1, read as the reverse complement.
TCGGTGTAAATCTTTATTATATTAAAGAAGGGGTGGCCAGATATAACATGCAATCAGCAGCATGGGCAATAGACATTAGTACGTTCTATGTAACTGGGTTTAATAGCCTGAATCTGGGGATGACCATCCGGAATTTCGGCCCGGAATTGGACTTTAATAAAGCTTTTGTTGATTATGCCAATGCGGACACCGTTACGGTGAACGAACCCTATCGTCCATATCACATCCCCCTGAACTTTCAGGTTGGACTCAATTATGAATTTTTTGAAAGCGATCAGAATCAACAACTTTTCGTATCCATTGACGGTGTTCACCCGAATGATTCCTTAGAGAGACTTCAAATTGGTACAGAGTACAACTACCTTAATCTTTTATCTCTCAGGGGCGGGGTGTACACCAACCACGATGCCGCCAGTTGGATGATGGGATTTGGAATTAATGGTAAATCCCTTATTCAGCAGGATATTACATTTAATTACTCATTTTCAAATTATGGCCTTTTGGGCTTCATCCATCAATTTAGTATAGGGTATGGACTATGAGAAATTACATTTCGATCATTATAACTTTATTTAGCTTACATTTTGCTTTCGGATTTGGTCCCATCGGTTGCACATATGATGTGTCCACTAACGTTCTTACGATTCATTTCGACGACCAGATTAAAACGGGGAACGTCCTCGTTGGGTTATTAAATGTGAACGATGGTAGCTCATCACTGCAATTGAGCGGAGGAGATGTTGATACCACGATTCCTCTATCTGATATAATCAACATATCACTGGTTTATGGTACCATTGTGGACAGCCGGGGATCATTTTTGTATTGGGGGAAGACAAACTCCCTCCCAACGGCGCTTGAAGAAATGGATATTGAGAATCTTGAACTCACTATTGGCGTGGGTGCATTTATCAATAGTTCAAACCAGATCAATTTGGCCAGCACACTTCCCGTGGAAATTACCAATAATATCAATGCCCATCCTGCAATAACCGGTGTTGATTATGATTCAGGGGAAAATCTGTTGACCTTCCATTTCGACAGGACAGTCCGGTTTGATCAAATAGCTGAAGACAGATCCTGTAATCTGGGTACCGGTAATTGTCCTGGAAACGGCATATTGGATGGCGGTCCGTCAGAAGATGTGAACGGTAATGGGGTCCTGGAGATGGAAAGCAATATAAATCCGTTTAAAATTCAATTTTTCAGTAGTGAAAATGAAATGACCCTTGAGGGTTTTAGAAGTGTGGTTCAAACCGTCAATGCATCAGACATTAGCCTGTATCCCACGATTAGCGATTCAAAAAAATTGGAATTGAACATCATTGAAACCACAGATTCGCCAGTGAGTGTGATCATTAACAAATCAGCATTTGTTGATCTAAATTACAATCCAAATATTACAGATACGCTTATTTTAAATATTCAACCAGATCCGACCCCTTTGGTGCTGTCTGATGCAACATATGATCTGGGGCAAAACGAATTCCGGTTTTATTTTGCAAACTCACGAGATGTTGAAATTTTTAATCCATTTCCGGTGTATTCTAAAATCAGGGTTACCAGCGGTGAAAATATGGTTTCGTTAAGTGGCGTTATCCAAAAATCTTTTTCCGGGAATACGCTCATACTTACTGAATTATTGTACTCGGATCAAAAAGCGGTAGAGGGTCTCATTCTTAATGCATCATCTACGATCAATGTTGAACTTGACCCATATGCAATCTATGATATCAAAGGGAACGGTAATGCTGAAGGCTCTCATACACTGACGGTGATTGGGGCTTATAACAATCCCGCTTTGTATTCTGCTTCTTATGACGGTGAATCCAACCGGATAATTCTCAACTGGGCACCCCATACCATTGCATTTTATGAAACAACGAGACTTTTTGAAACGATTAACAACATAGATATCACGGGTATTTTTCTATCAAATGTCAGTACCGGGGAAGCATTGACCATTGCATCCGCAAAGGTGAGCCGTGACTTCACAAAACAGATCACCTATCTTGAAGTTTCAGAAGAGAATTCCGGGTGGTTGGAAATATCGGGTACGAATGGAGATCAACTCATAATTTCAATTGCTCCCTATAAATTTTATACATCCGGAAATTCAGACAATAATGGAAACTTAAACGTGTCTGATATCCTTGTTAATTATGTTTCAGACGCTCATGGACCAGCCCTTCATTCCATAAAAATAGACTTTTATGCCAAACAGTTGCTTATCGGTTTTGATAAAAATGTACAGACCGATCTGTCAACACTCAATTCAATTACCCTGATACTCAACAGCAGCGAATTGACACTTACTGATTTGACATTGTTAAATACAGAAACGACGACCAATGAGTTAACTTACCAGATCTCTGATGTGCAGTTCTCTCTGTTGACAGAAGCCGTACCGTCAAATGAAATTTTCGATGTGAATATTATCCTTCCAGACGGAGTGTTCAATAATGTTGATAATATTCCCGGGTTAGGTTGCCAGGATCTGAACAATAACGGGATGTGCGATACAACACCTGAACCCTTTTTGGATTATGGTGTTGATAATATTATCAGTTCTGACGAACACGGGTATCCCGGGAGTTGTGCTCCCGAAGGAGGATGTTCCGATCCTTCCCTTCTTACACAAAGCGAATGTCAGGCAATGGTCTGTTCCGATCCGCAGTATACAAATCAAAGCGATTGTCTGGCTCCCGGCTCGTGTTCACGACCGAACAGACCTACGCGTGAAGCTTGTATAAACGGAATTCCGCCCGGGATATGGTATTCAGACAACACATGGTCCGTTGCCGGAGTATGGACAGATTATTCCACCGAAACACTCTGTGACAATGCAGGAGCGAACTGGACACCGAATTTAGATCCAAATGGGGATAATTATGACAGTGTGACAAACCCTTTGGGAACCGAAGGCAATGGATTGTACGATTTTGGCGAATCATTTACCGATTTTTATCCCAACGGGATTTGGGATTCCGTTGAACCGACGACCATAAGAACCAGCTACGGTAAGTTTATGTGGAATCAAAGTTTTCGGGCGTTTGCAGATCCGCAAACGCAAATGTTTTTCGTACATCCATTTCAAAATTCTGATCTGGATGTATTTGTTGAAGAATCAGTCTGGAATGGACGGTGTCATGATGATGACATTATCAGTGCCGCATCCTGCACGAAAACGGGTACACAATACATCAATGGACGGTGCGTCTTCACAGATGTCGATGATGAGACCTCATGTCTCGCTATTCCTGGAACCGGAACCTGGAAGGCAAACTGGACCAAAGTGACCAGTGAAAATGTCATGGATGTAGCCGAATTTTACCTGGCGCATAAGGATGAACTCACTTCAAAATATGGAACTACGAATGGAAATTTTTCCATTGTGCTATATGACATTTCCGATGAGTTTGGCAAAGGCTCAAATGATACCAACTCAAGCCTGTTTACCCACGGATATTTCAGCATTAACGAAACGGAAGATGTCGGGCTGAATGAAGGGGACATCCTTTATCTGGATGTTTTTCCTCAGAAGATCTATAATGATAGCGCTGCTATTCCGGATAAAAGCACCATGTACAATGCATTGATTCATGAATTTACAAAGATGCTCATTACAACCAATGAACCGGAAGAAGAAGTGTGGTTAAAGGAAGGTTTGGCATATTTTGAGCAAAAACGAGTGTTGGGTGAAACCAAGTTTTTTGGAAATGGCACGAATCCCGGAACCCCCGCGGCAAACCAATTGACATACATCAGTTTCTCGAAAAAGAACCGAAGCGATCAACATAATGTGTTTCTGTTTTTAAATTATCTGTTTGAGAAATACTCAGGTTCCACAGGATGGGAAATTATTGATGAACTTGCTACGAACGGATTTCAGGGGATTGAAGCGGTTGATCAGGCTTTGGTGGCGATGGATCCGGGTAACCCCACGACCAAAGAAGTATTCCTTGACTATGCGACAGCCTGTTTTCTGGATGTGCCTAATTCTTTAGGAGTATACAACGGTAAATACAATATGGATAATGTAGACCTCTATGGCGCACCATCCTCTAAAAATGCCGCTGCATTGAAATTTGAAGGGAATAAACCCCCGCCATATACCATCCGCGAAATCCCCCCCTGGTCATTTGGATTCTATTTAATCGAAGGATTTTCGGTAAGTCTGTTGGATAACAGTGTCGCCTTTAAAAGCGCTCTACTACAGCCAAACGATGATCTGGTGTTTGACGGTTATAATGGGATTGATTTTAAAGTAAATAAAATCATGCTGAAAAACGGGTTTACGGAAAACATGGACCCTCTGTATGAAGTCGCAGAATTTGAGATGGATCCGGAAAACGGTCGCGGGATTCTTCCGGTTTCCACAACAACCATCCCTGATGTAAATTTTGAATTTAAATATGTTGATGGTAACTGTACAGATGGCGTATCAACAACTCAGTCGGAATGCTGCACAGAAAATGGTGGAATCTGGTCAGGGTCTGTATGTGATGGCTCCACCGCAGCCTGGGTGTGGTCGGGCAATAAAAATATCGTCCTGATTGTTGCGAAGGTTGATGATACACAACCGCCCGCATCCTATGACTGTGTTGTCACAAATATTACAACTCCACAGGATTTTAGTGATTTTTATGTTCTACAGAACCATGGGATCTATAATTTCCTTGATTTATATGTGACAAGCCAACGCCCCATCTACGATGAATTTGGGATTGAGGGTCCGAAAATCCAGATCGCTTCGGAGTTTGATACAACATATGTCCTCCTCGGGTCTGTGACTTCTCCCAGTTCCGATCTGATCCTGTATTACAGTCCCTTCGCATTAGGGGGATGGCCAAATTATACACTGACGTATGCAGGGATGGACCAAAGCGGTAATCCTGTCGATGGAGATGTGGTCCATGTAACCACCACCTATACAACTTCTTCTATGGGCAAAACGATTAGTTCTTCGAATCATGATGTGGGTCTGACAATCTATGATTCAGAATCCACAAACAGCCAGTTCATTTATATTGAAAACTCTGCACTGATACATCAACCCGGGTTCATCTTTGATACACCCGGAATTTCGCCAATGACCCCGGTCTCGTATTTTGGTCCCGGTGGATATACCCCCATAAATCCGGTAAAAATCGCATTTGACCTGGGTGACCTGGAACAAAATTCAGTAAAAATCTATCATATGACTCCTGATGGATGGTCCAATATCGGAGGGACGGTATCAGATGGTCAAATTCGCACATATGCTGACCACCTGGGGTACTTCTTACTTGCCTCCGGTGAAAATCATCCGCCTGAACAAACATTGAACAGCATCCCGGATCACATTGGACTGGATCAGAACTATCCAAATCCGTTCAATCCAATTACAACCATCGGATTTTCAATTCCAAACGATCAGTATGTCGTTTTAACTATCTTTAACCTGAACGGACAGCATATTCGCACGATAGCGGAAGGATATTATACCGCGGGAGAATATTCTGTAATGTGGGATGGGTTAACCAAAGGGGGGATAATGGCGCCAACCGGCGTTTATTTTGCCCGGCTATCCACCGATAATTATACTCAAATGATTAAAATGGTATTAATGAAATGAGAAAAATTTCACGCATTCTACTCGTTGCTTTATTTGCATTTAGTTGTTCTGAAAAATACAGTAATGACACATTCCTTTCCTTCTCACCCCATACCTACAATTGGTTGATGGAACAGGCATGGATCAGCTTTCAGGATAGCGAATTTGATCAGGCAATTGAATATTTTCAATCGGCTGCAAACCGGGATGCAACCAAAGCAGAACCCTATCTTGGGTTGGGATGGGCATATGCCAGAAGCGCGGGTCTTGATCTTGAAAATGCAAGCTCAAACTTCAGCAGGGCAATCCAGTTCTCAATTTTTCAAACCCCCGATCTTGAGTTCATTTATACAAATGAAGCTAATGCGGGTATGGCAGTCGTTTCTTTCGCGGCGGGTGATTATGAAGGCGCAATTGCCTATATCAATGCAGTGTTGGAAGCCGACCCTGATTTTATCTTCAGGTATGACGGAACGATTTCGAACTTTTCTCTTGAACAATTGAAATACTATTCTCAATTTTACATGCAGAATATTTCTGAATTATATGAGGAATTGATAAATGCCGGCGTCGTTTTTACCACTGTTGAACAGATGACATCTCAAGCGCGGGTCACAAAACTGGATAACACCAATCTGGACGGAGTCCATCGGGGAACCATTCAGGAGCCCTATGATGATGCCAACTCGGACTGTATGTATAATCCTGCCGAATCGTATTCTGATTCAGGCGCTGATGGCTGCGGAAATACCTTTGAGGATAGCTTTGGCGGGTGCTTTGCAGAACCGGATCCTGGCTATGTACCCGGAACGGATCCCAATGGAGATAATTTTGATGAGATTTCAAATACAGACGGGACAGAGGGAAACGGGTTTTACGAGACCGGAGAATCATTTACCGATACAAACAATAACGGGGTTTGGGATGATGCAGAACCATTTACCGATAGTAATGAAAACGGAAGCTGGGATACAGATAATTCTGCATTTAAAATTTTATTTTCAGAACCAACAATTGAATCCTGTGAATTAAATACCGTTTATTCTGTACTGGATGTGGATGAAGGCCAAAATACATTTACATTTCTGGGTAATCCGGTACTGAATAATAATGACACAATCATTATTAATTACACTTACACAACAAACTATGGCTTGTTTATCAACGAGCTATTAGGATTATTAGCTAATCAATAAGTAAAACAAGGAGAGTAACACATGAAACACAAAATGGTATTTTTACTGGTCGTTTTGTTTAGTTTCAGCTTTATGTGGGCAATGAAACAAACATCACCCAGTCGGTTGACAACAAATAAGGTGCAGGTACTGGTTGCAGGAACCAACAAAGTTCTGGCAACAAACCCGGCAGATGGTGTCAGCTTCCCAATGAATGCCAATCGTAATATTGAAGAAGGTGAAGGATTGGAAGTTGTTCGGGTAAAGGATAACTCAAATCATCATTCAGAAGGCGGAACCCGATCCTGCCCGGATGGCAGTTTTGATTGTTGGGATCTGTCTTATATGGGTGAGGATGAAGCCTACTACTATCTGGGTAGTGGCGGCGCCGGTGATACCTTTGCGATTGTAATGACTCCTGCGGCTCCCTGTATTGTTCAGGAAGTTTACCAACAATGGTTCAGTGCGGGGAACACCATTGCTTTTGGCGCTGACTATGGTTCCGCCAGTGAAATCAGCCCTACAGGTGACGCTTATGACATCGCCAGAGGGTCAACCAATCTGTCGCCCATCGGTACATTACGAACCAACCCTACGCCGAATACGATCACAGAATATATTTCTGACTGGTCAGCCGGCGCATTGTTGGATATCGGCGGTAATTTCCAGGTGGGAGATGAATCCGATCTGTCCAATGTACCTCCGTTTGTCATTGCATATGTGAAAGGCGGAGACACACCTCAACCTCTGGCGATGAATAATGATGTGACCGGAAGAACAGAATGCTATACCTGGTTTGGCGGTCCGTGGAATGCCGGTCAGCCCGGCATGTGGGGACATTACAATGCGATTATCGAAAATATGTTGCTGGTGAAAGTTACATATCCATGGGGTGCGCCAATTGCCGCTACCATGGGTACGCTTTCTAATACCTTTGCAGCATCCGACACCCGTACCGTTGAGGTGAACCTGTTTGATGACGCTGATGAATTTGGTGAAAGCATCAACAATGATGATGATATTCACCTGCATGTTGCTTTGAACGATGTTGAAATCCAGGACCTTACGGTGGCAAACGATGGGTATGCAATTGATGTAGATGCATCCGGGAACGGTTATTATGGTTTCGACATCACCTATTCCGGAGGTGTGGGCGACGTTATCTCCTGGTGGATATCATCTGTGGACAATGACGGTCTCGAAGCAACGTCTACGGCAAATTCATTTACCATTAAAGAACCCGTGAATCCGGACGCCGATCTGCTTCTGATCGCTGACGGAACCAGCAGCTATTACCTGAATGGCTATGAGTTAGCTGCAGCCGCCGATGGGTATGTTTATGAATTATGGATAACAAACAGCAACGCCGGTATTGACTGGTCTGTAATTAACCACGGTTGGTCAAATATCATCGTATTTGGGTGGGGAAACTCAACGACTCCCGTAGTTGCCGGCGAAGATGATCCCGGTTATGGTGATTTTCTGGCAAACGGTGGTAACCTGATGTTGGTTGACCATGACTGGTTTTATGGTCACGGGCTCGATTCCTATCCTGTTGACCTGACATTTTCACCCGGTGATCCGGCATATGACTGGTTTGGGATCAGTGGTGGAAGCAATGATCCGGATTATGATGGCGATTCCGGTAACGGCGGTGCAGGCGATACGTCAATCGTATCACTCGTAGGCGGGTTAACCGATTTAGCCCTTCGTCCCAGTATCTATACGACTTTAAACTGGACGGACTTCATGACCCCTGATGCAGCTGATCCGGTCTATCTGGGATTGGATACTGAAGAAATTGTGGGTGTCCGCTTAGATAACGGAACGAGTAAAACCGCATTATTCAGTTTTATGGCTGACGCTGCTGTAGATTCTCTTGAAGATGGTACCATCTACTACAAACAGGAATTCTACGATTTCGTATCTTACTTCCTGGCATGGTTTGCTCCTCAGAGCCCGCCATTGTGCGAAATCACCGACGGTCCCACTGGTACGGTCTATAGTTCTGCAGATCAGGCAATCACAGCGACCTGCTCCGACGTGAACGGTGATGCATTCGATGTGGCTCTGGAATGGTCAACGGATGGTGGATCGTCCTGGACCTCTGTGGCAATGACAGATGATGGCGGCGTCTACAGCGGAATGGTTGCGGGTCAGCCTGGTGGCACATATGTAGATTACCGTGTATCTGCTGTTGATGATGACGGCACATTCAATACTGCGGCGGTAGCCTACTTTGTCTATGCACCCTCAAGTGAGGTCCTCTTTGTATTAAACAACGAGATGGATCCAGATGGCTATCCGGGCTTATATTATTTCTATGATGCTTACAATACCGGTGATCTCTGGTACTGGCCAGACTTCTGGACAGGCGCCGTTAATGCCGATCTGTTAACCTTCTATGATATTGTATTTGAAATCACGACAACCGGTACCTGGGGTGATTTTGCAGACCATTATGTTATCATACACGACTGGTTAAATGAAGGCGGCAAGAGCTACTTCCTGGCAGGTGATGAAACCTTTGGGTTGTTGAACGGAACATGGGCTGATGAAGATTTTGCACCGGGTTCGTTCTTCAATGATATGGGTGTCGCCCATAGTTATAATGATCTTGCCGGCGGAGGCGTATCTCCTCTGGATGCCGTCTCCGGTGATTTTATTTCCGGTGACCTGTATGATGGCGTGATGTCCCTAGGCGATGGAAGTTCGCTGATGTACGACCCTGAATACGAAATCGGATTTACCAACTGGATGGATGGTTTCGAGCCTACTGCTGATGCAAATGCCTTCCTGTTTGACAACGCATCCGGGTCTGCTGTCGGTGCATGGAAAGCGTGGGCAAACGGAAACAAGACCATTTACATGGGTGTTGATCCGTTAGCTCTTAATTCAGCCCCCACGTACGTATGGTGGGGAGCCACCCTGGAAGGACCAAGCAAAAGAGCGCTGGATTGGATGCTTTGGGGTGATGAACCCTGTTCACTTCAAAATGGTGACGCCAACGGAGATAGTAATGTTGACGTTCTCGATGTTGTCATGGAAGTTGCCCATATTTTGGGTACCAATCCGATAACCGATGCATGCAATTTCTCCGCTGCCGATGCAAATGATGATGGTGGCGTCGATGTTTTGGATGTCGTATGGACAGTCAACATGATCCTGACGGGCGGACGTATTGGCGACCTTGCCACATCCTCGGTCATTAATGTGAAAGACAATTCAGCAACATTTACCGCTGATGGTAATGTTGATGCATTCCAGATCACCGTCAGCCATGATGCAGATGTGACTTTCACCATGACTGAACATGCATTTCTTGCTGACTATGCCACCAATGGCACATCTACCATGATGATCATTGTGGTTCCCGATAGTCACGAACTCTTCACTGCTTCCGGTGAATTCGTGATCGATGAATATCTGGCTGCAGCAGGTGATGGTTACATCAATGTTTCATTAAGCGTTCCCAGTGAATTTGCACTGAATGCAGCTTATCCAAATCCGTTTAACCCCACAACCACAATCGGCTATGCCGTACCCAAATCTTCCGATGTGAAAGTCATTGTGTACGATATGCTGGGTCGTGAAGCTGCGGTTTTGGTAAATAGTTCAGTTGAAGCCGGTAATTACAGTGTAAACTGGAATGCCTCCGATCTGTCCAGCGGAATGTATATGGTCCGCATGACAGCCGGGGACTTCGTCAGCACTCAAAAGTTGATGTTAGTCAAATAACATCACTGTCAGTTTGATTCTGAAAAGCCCATCATCCGATGGGCTTTTTTTTAATTTGACATTAATAGGACTAATAAAGTCGGATTTATTTTGGATACCAAATTGAATCCTCAATAAATTTAGCTATCAGATTATGTTAAAACTCACCAAAAAAGTAGAATATGCATTGATCGCCATCAGATATATTTATCAGGTGGGTGAGAATCAAGCGCTCAGTACAAAAGAGATTTCTAAAAAATTTCAAATATCGAACGACCTGTTGGCAAAGGTTCTGCAACAACTGGCTCGACTGAATATTCTGCTTGCCGTCCAGGGACCCAGAGGGGGCTATAAGTTAAACAGACCTCTGTCCACGATTAATCTGACTGAATTAATGGAAGCGGTGGAGGGACCGGTCGGTGTTACCGAGTGCAGTATCAGCGCCATCTGTGAACAACTTGATCATTGTGATATCCGCTTACCGTTAAATAAAGTTAATAATGATATTCGCAATATGTTTAGCAACATAACACTAGAGGAGTTAGCATGCTGACAAGCAACATCACCACAGAAATCTCTCCACAGGAGCAAATTTCAATGACCCAAACAGCGGCTGAGTTTTTCAGCAGAGAATTTTCACAACAGGACCTGCACGGGTTCGGGGTTCGGATGAAAGTGGTTCAGGGAGACTGTAATTGCAATGATTATTCCTACCAGATGGAATATACAAACGAAGCGGTAGAATCAGATATGATCTTCAAAAGCCAGGGGCATTCTATTATTTGCGATCCCAAAAGTTTTCTATTCCTGAAAGGACTGGTCCTGGATTATTTCGGCGATGAAGAATCCGGGGGACTTAGGCTGTTTAACCCGAACGCTAAAAAATCCTGTGGCTGCGGGAGTAGTTTTTCCGTCTGAAATTGATTCAATATGACAAATGACCTGAAAATAATAGAACGCCTCACTCAACAGGAATACAAATTCGGATTTGTGACAGATATTGAGCAGGATACATTCCCGCCCGGTTTAAATGAGCAGGTGATTTCTGAATTATCCCGCGTAAAACGGGAACCTAATTGGCTGCTTGAGTGGAGGCTTAAGGCGTATCGCCATTGGACAACCATGTCTGAACCCACGTGGGCAAAAGTAAAATATCCGCCTATCGATTATCAGGCGATCAGTTATTATTCAGCTCCCAAAAAAAATAAAGCGCTGGAGAGCCTGGACGAGGTCGATCCGGAATTACTGGAAACCTATCGCAAACTGGGTATTCCTCTGGATGAACAGAAGCTGTTGTCAGGGGTAGCCGTGGATGCCGTTTTCGATAGTGTTTCAGTTGCAACGACGTTCAAAAAGGAACTGGCAAAAGCAGGTATCATTTTTTGTTCCTTTTCCGAAGCGGTTAAATCCTATCCTGAATTAGTGCGAAAGTACCTGGGCTCGGTTGTTCCTGCAGCGGACAATTACTTTGCTGCCTTAAATTCAGCCGTATTCAGCGACGGTTCATTTTGTTACATCCCAAAAGGGGTGAGAAGCCCGATGGAATTGTCCACCTATTTTCGAATCAACGCATCCAATACCGGTCAGTTTGAAAGAACGCTGATCGTAGCAGATGATGACGCATATGTGAGCTATCTGGAGGGATGCACAGCGCCAATGAGGGACGAAAACCAGCTTCATGCCGCCGTCGTTGAACTGGTTGCTTTGGAAAATGCGGAAATCAAATATTCCACAGTCCAGAACTGGTACCCGGGTGATAAAGAGGGTAAAGGAGGGATTTACAACTTCGTCACCAAACGGGGAGCCTGCCGGGGGAGGCGCTCAAAGATATCCTGGACACAGGTTGAAACCGGTTCGGCGATTACATGGAAATATCCAGGTGTCATTCTTCAGGGTGACAACTCCATCGGTGAATTTTATTCTGTTGCGCTCACCAATCATTATCAGCAAGCGGATACGGGAACGAAAATGATCCACATCGGGAAAAACACTCACAGTACAATCATTTCCAAAGGGATATCCGCAGGTAGGGGGCAGCAAACTTACCGCGGCGAGGTGAAAGTGATGAAACATGCAGACCATGCCCGGAATTACTCACAGTGTGACTCAATATTGATCGGCAGTCAATGCGGCGCCCATACTTTTCCATATATTGATATAAGAAATCCGACGGTTCAGGCAGAGCACGAGGCAACGACCTCGGCCATTGGCGAAGACCAGTTATTCTACTGCAATCAGCGGGGGATTTCCGATGAAAATGCCGTGTCCATGATCGTCAATGGTTTCTGTAAGGACGTCTTCAAAGAGCTTCCTATGGAATTTGCAGTTGAAGCTCAAAAATTGATGGAGGTCAGTCTCGAAGGAAGCGTCGGATGATGGACTTTCTTCAGCCGTATATGATAATATTTACATAAAAATGGAATCCTGAATATGATTATAATTACCAACCTCTCTGCGAAAATTGAGGGTAAAACCATTCTAAAGGGGATCAATCTCTCGGTTAAACCAGGTGAATTACATGTCATCATGGGTCCAAATGGTGCAGGGAAAAGTACGCTTGCCAACATTCTATCCGGCAAACCGGGATACGAAGTTTTAGAAGGGAGCGTGAGATATCAGGGAAAAAACCTCTTGTCGATGCCGCCTGAGATACGCGCCTGTGAGGGAATATTCATGTCATTCCAGTATCCCATCGCCATTCCCGGCGTAAGCAATATTTACTTCCTGAAAGCCAGCGTCAATGCGATTCGAAAGTACCGGGGTCTGCCGGAACTGGATGCGATCGATTTTATGAAAATGATCCGGGAAAAACTTGCAGAAGTAAATCTGGACGATAGTTTTATGAAACGCCCGGTAAATGAAGGCTTTTCGGGAGGTGAAAAAAAACGGAACGAAATTCTGCAGATGATTACCATTCAACCCATCCTCAGCATATTAGATGAGACGGATTCCGGACTTGATATTGATGCACTGAGAATCGTTGCAGATGGGATTAACAATTTCCGCAGCCCCGACCGGGCATTTATTTTAATTACACACTACCAACGGATGCTGGAATATCTTGAACCAGACTACATTCATATCTTACTGGATGGTAAAATTGTTATGTCCGGCAATAAACGCCTTGCCCTCGAATTGGAGGCGCGCGGATACCAGTGGGTAAAAGATCAGAATCGGCAAGTGGCAGAGGTATAATTTGAACGCCGTACAGAAAACCATCGATTTTATTCAGGAGATTTCAGCAGATTCACCGATCATGTCAACATTCGCCGATCATCGAAAAGCTTCCCGGCGGCTTCTGATCAGGCACGGTTTTCCGACCCACAAAGATGAGGCATGGCGTTTTACAAATATCCAGCCGCTGATTAATCAGGAGTATGATTTCAGCTTCGGCAATGAAGCCGGTTCTCAACATATGCCGGCTCCGGTGGTATTGGAAAACGTTCATCACCTTTCCCTTCACCCTCATGGAAAAATTGATCAGACGTCCTTATCTGAATTTACCCGTTTAACCGGATGTTTTATTCAGGACATCCTCGGCGCTGAACAAAATGAGCAGGTCAAAACCCTATTTTCAACCATCATCCGGGACAGCGAAAACAGCTTTACAGCGTTGAATGCGACATTGTTCGATCGCGGGTATGTTATTGTGGTGCCGGACAATATCCACGTAGACAAACCGATTCACATCCAAATTGACCATACATTGGAAGATCGTACCCTGAATACAAACTCCCGGTTATTGATGGTATTGGGTAAAAACGCCCAATGCACATTGATCCTTTCCAGCTCAAAAGCAGAAGGGTCGTCTTTTTCAAATATGGTAACCGAAATACAGCTGGAAGATAACTGCCGGATGGATTATTATCTTCTCCAGTTTAGCGGACAGCATGCGCATCACATGACACATACCGGTGTATTCATGAAGAAAAACGCCCGCTTGGCAGCCCATCATTTTTCTACAGGGGGACGAACCATCCGCAATGACCTGACCGTCAATCTCTTCGGGCAAGGCGCCGGGTGCAGCCTCCGGGGGTTGATCCTGGGGAAGAACACAGATCAAATCGATAACCACACTCTCATCAACCACCTTTCGCCCAACTGTGTCAGCACCGAAGTATTCAAAGGCATACTTGCCGACCGGTCGCATGGGATATTTAACGGTTTGGTAACGGTTTTTCCCGAAGCACAACTCACGTCGGCAACCCAAAAAAATCATACACTTTTACTTTCCCGGGATGCGATGATGAACAGTAATCCCCAATTACAGATCAATGCGGATAATGTAAAATGCTCTCATGGGTCCTCAACGGGTGAATTGGACGAGGATGCAGAATTTTATATACGTTCCCGGGGGATCAATGAGGAAATGGCAAAATTTATGTTGATTCAGGGATTCGCCCGGGAAATAACCAATTCGGTATCGAATTCTTCTGTTAAGGATGTGCTCCAGTCGGCGGTTGACCAATATTTAAATGAAGTGACGAAAGCAAAGGGTTGATCGATGGAAAACCTTCGTGACCTCTATCAGCAGTTGATCCTGGACCACAATAAAAACCCCCGAAATTTCAGAGTCATGAATGATGCATCCATCGAAGCGGACGGATATAATCCTTTATGTGGTGATAAGTTTCATTTATACATTCGGTTTGAGGGCGATTCTATATCAGATATCAGTTTTATCGGATCAGGATGTGCGATTTCGAAAGCATCCGCCTCCATAATGACGGACGAAATAAAAGGGAAATCTATTGAGGAGGTTGTCAGACTTTTTACCAGTTTCCGGCATATGATCACCACGGGTGAGACCGCATCTGATGACATCGGAAAGCTAGAAGTTCTTACCGGTGTGCATAAATATCCGTCACGGGTAAAATGTGCGCTTCTTGCATGGCATACCATGAAAAATATACTCGATTCAAATCAAACTATCACCTCAACAGAATAACGAATTATGTTTCCTAATGGAATCATCACTTTAGAGAGAGATTGTAAGGCGGTCCTTATCCCCGCCGGAGAACGGGTGACGTTATTGAAAGGGGCAACAGTTCAAATCACACAGGCGCTGGGGGGGGACTATACCCTCTCGATTAATGGCAGCCTGGTTCGAATATCCGGGAGGGATGCCGATGCAATCGGTTTAGACACCGGAAATCCCGCTGAACAAGATGATTTGACGCCACAGGAATTTGATGAATCCATGATCTGGGACCAACTTAAAACCTGTTACGATCCGGAAATTCCCGTCAATATTGTGGATCTGGGACTCGTGTATGATCTTGAAATAGATGAGCCTGTTGCGGGTAAACGAAATGTGATCATCAGTATGACCCTCACGGCTCCGGGATGCGGAATGGGACCATTCATTGCCCGGGACGTGGAAAACAAAGTATTGTCGGTTCCCGGGGTTATAAATGTCATGGTCAGACTGGTCTGGGACCCCATGTGGAACAAAGATATGATGACCGAAGAAGCCAAACTCCAACTGGGTATGTTCTGATTCCGGAAAAAATCCCTGTGTTTGACCCGAATAAAATTCGCCCTGACTTCCCTATATTCAATCAACCTGATTCGCCGGCGCTTGTGTATCTGGACAATGCTTCCACGACCCAAAAACCGATTCAGGTGATCGATGCCGTTCACCAATTTTATAGCCGGTACAATTCCAATGTGCATAGAGGCATTTACCGGATCGCTGAACAGGCGACAGAAGCCTATGAATCCGCACGGGATAAAATAGCGTCATTAATCGGTGCGCCCGACCGGCGAAATATTGTTTTTACGAAAAGTACAACTGAATCCGTCAATCTCGTAGCCTACAGCTGGGCGCGCAAATTTTTAAAACCTGGTGATGAGATCCTTGTGACGGAGATGGAACACCACAGTAATCTCGTCCCGTGGCAGTTGGCGGCATTACATACGGGCGCCACATTAAAGTATATCCCCATAACAGAATCCGGATCGCTGGACTTATCTTCGCCTGAAAAGTATTTTACAAAAAAGACCAAATTTGTTGCCTGCACGCACCAGTCTAATGTGCTGGGAACAATAAATCCCATTCAGGAGATCATCCGGTTCGCAAAATCGGTGAATGCCGTCACCCTGATCGACGGTGCACAATTCGTTCCCCATGGAGCGGTGGATGTACACAGTCTGGACTGTGATTTTTATGTTTTTTCCGGACATAAAATGATGGGACCCACCGGCGTGGGCGTCCTTTACGGAAAACAGGAAAGGTTTGAAGCAATGGATCCCTTTCTCGGAGGCGGGGATATGATCCTGTCTGTATCCATGGAAAGATCCACCTGGAACGATATCCCGTATAAGTTTGAAGCCGGTACGCCGAACATTGCCCAAGTCATCGGATTAGGAGTCTCTGTCGATTATATTAATAAGATTGGCATTCTGAACTTCGACGAACATATCCGGAAGATCACTCAATATGCATACACACACCTGATCAAAATCCCCGGGCTCTCGGTTCTGGGTTATCACGATCATATGGATGCCACCACTTCAATCAGTTTTAACCTGAACGGGGCTCACCCCCACGATGTTGCGCAGTTTCTCAGTATGGAGGGAACCGCTATCAGGGCAGGTCATCATTGCGCCCAACCCATTATGGAAAAGCTGGGACTCCATGCCTCTGCAAGAGCTAGTTTTTACATATACAATACCACAAATGAGATCGATTTTCTGATCAGCAACATCATCGCTGCACGTCAATATTTTACATAAAATAATTATCAGATTTTTTGCGCATATTGTGTATCTGATTGTTATATGCCCGAAAAAAATCTCCCCCGCATACCAAAAGGATTTTTATATTCAACAGTGCAGAGATAAATTTTAAAGTTTGTAACCATTACTATTTATATGAATGAAATAACCGGAGTTTGATTTAAATGATAAAAAATAATAAGTATATATAAAATAATAGAGCGATGGATCGTCAGCATTCTCACAGGAATCGTAAAAGCCGTAAAAAAGAATATTCATTAATTAGAGAATACCGGTTTGAAATCACCGTCATCTCGTTATTTGCCCTGGGTGTATTTCTTATAATAGAGAAGATGAATATTAAAATTGAGATATATCATATTATTCTTAATATCATTACATCTGTTCAAACCTATGTGTTGCTGGTCTTTCATGCATTATTACAAATTGCAGGGGAGATTGAGACCTCCGACATCGTCGGGCTTATACTCATCCTGATTGCTTTGGGTATGGTCTTTAGGCGAATGCGGTATAGGATTTTTAAAAAATACGCGTTTTTATCCGCCTGCCCAAAATGTGAGGGAGACTTAAAAAGAATTCACCGGACTTACATTCAAAAATTAGCAGAGATCATCCTGTTTGCAAAATTGAAGCACTATTCCTGCAAAAAATGTGCATATCATGGGTTCACGATCGGTTACAGATCCAAATCCTAAAATACAACCACATATAAAAAAGGGCAGCTCTTTCAAACGAAATAGCATTATTGAATTACCATAAAAAATATAAGGAAACTGAATGACTGAATTAATCCATCCTCACGGTGGAATATTGATCGATTTAATGGCGTATGACGCAGATGTTGAAATTTTGAAAAGGGAGGCAATTCATTTTAAAAGTCTGACCTTGAACGAACGGCAAATTTGCGATCTGGAATTGTTGATCAACGGCGCTTTTTCACCCTTGACCGGTTTCATGACTAAAACGGATTACCAGAGTGTCCTCGATAACATGATACTTGGTACCGGTGATATTTGGCCTATACCCATCACACTGGATGTCTCCGGATCGTTTTCCGAATCACTCACAACGGGCGAAAAAATTGCGCTACGGGACAATGAGGGGATTCTCCTTGCCATTCTCAACATCAGCGATATCTGGTTACCCGATAAAGGCGAAGAGGCTCAAAAGGTATATGGCACGGTGGATGAAATGCATCCTGCTGTTACCTATCTCATGCAACAGTCCGGCGATGTTTATATCGGAGGGAGTATCACGGGCATTGAGTATCCCAAACATTACGATTATCAGTTATTACGGCAAACACCTGCGGAGGTTCGTGATCAATTTTCCAAAATGGGGTGGACCAGGATTGTCGCTTTTCAAACCCGGAACCCGATGCACCGTGCGCATGTGGAACTCACCTTACGTGCGGCAAAAGAGATCAGCGGCAATTTATTCATTCATCCCGTTGTGGGGATGACCAAACCCGGCGATGTTGACCACTATACCCGCGTGCGATGTTATCAAAAAGTATTAAATAAATATCCATCCGGGACGACGATGCTGAGCCTGTTACCCCTCGCCATGCGCATGGGAGGACCCCGTGAAGCCCTTTGGCATGCGATTATCCGAAAAAATTATGGCTGTACCCATTTGATCGTAGGGCGGGATCATGCAGGTCCGGGAAATGATCGTCACGGGAATCCATTCTACGGACCCTACGATGCTCAGGACCTGGTGGCAAAATATTCTGATACGATCGGAATCAAAATGCTCCCCTTTAAACTGATGGTTTATGTGGAAGAGATGGCGGGGTATATGCCGGTTGATGAAGTGCCGAAAGGAGCGAGTGTACTCAACATTTCAGGTACGGAATTAAGACGAAGGCTGACAAAGGGGCTGGAAATCCCGGAATGGTTTACCTACCCTGATGTAACAGAGGAATTACGAAAAACATATCCGCCAAAATCAAAACAAGGATTCACTGTCTTTTATACCGGTCTTTCCGGATCGGGAAAATCTACGATTGCAAATGGATTACTGGTGAAGTTGATGGAAGCGGGAGATCGCCCGGTTACGATTCTGGACGGAGATGTTGTTCGTACCCATCTATCCAGCGAACTGGGTTTTACGAGAGAACACCGGGACCTTAATATCAAGCGTATTGGCTTTGTCGCCAGCGAAATTACTAAAAATGGCGGTGTCGCTATTTGTGCACCCATCGCTCCCTATGCGGAGCCTCGTCAATTTAACCGGAAATTGATCTCACAGTTCGGCGCTTACGTTGAAGTGCATGTTTCCACTTCATTAGAAGTGTGCGAAGAGAGGGATGTGAAAGGATTGTATGCCAAGGCAAGAAAAGGGCTCATCAAAGGATTTACCGGTATCGATGACCCGTATGAAGTACCGGAATCACCGGAATTACGTGTGGATACCGCCGGTATCACACAGGAACAGGCTGTCCAGCAGGTATTTTTATATCTCGAGAAAGAAGGATTTTTAGGCTAACGTTGAACCATATATTATTTTTGGAGTTGTTATGCAATTTATCGATTTAAAAACACAGCAGGAACGGATTCGCGAAAATATCGATCGTCGTATCCGTGAAGTTTTGGACCATGGTAAATATATCATGGGACCCGAAATTCAGGAATTAGAAACCGGGCTGGCAGAATATGTCGGCGTTCGCTATTGTATCTCCTGTTCATCGGGAACAGATGCACTCTTGATCCCTTTGATGGCTTGGGGGATTGGTCCCGGTGATGCCGTGTTCACGACGCCTTTTACGTTCATCGCCACCGCAGAGGTCATTCAGCTGCTGGGCGGCACCCCGGTATTTGTGGATATTGAGAAAGATACATTCAATATCGACCCCTCCCGGCTGGATTCCGCGATCCGGAATGTCATTCAGGAAAAGAAGATACGACCCCGCTGCATCATCCCTGTGGATTTGTTCGGGCTCCCCGCAAATTATCCACAGATACAGAAAGTTGCGGATAAGTACGGACTGAAGGTTTTGGAAGACGGCGCACAGGGATTCGGCGGTTCCATCGGAAATCGCAAGGCTTGCAGTTTCGGGGAGGTTGCCTCCACTTCATTTTTCCCCGCGAAACCTCTGGGCTGCTATGGTGACGGAGGCGCAATTTTTACAAACGATCCGGATTTAGCTTCGGTCATGGATTCCATCCGTGTTCACGGAAAAGGCAGTGATAAGTATGATAATATCCGTATCGGTATCAACGGTCGAATGGATACGATACAGGCAGCCATCGTGCTGGCAAAGATGGAAATTTTTGACGATGAAGTTAAAAAAAGAAATCTGGTTGCGGCCGAGTATAACCGCAGGCTGAAGGGGGTTCACTCTACACAAAAAATCCCGGATGGTTATGAATCGGTATGGGCACAATTTTCCATCCTTGCCGATGATTCAACGCATCGTCAGCAGCTGCTTCAAAAATTAAAGGATAAGGGTATTCCAGGTGCAGTCTACTATCCCCTTTCCCTGCACCGGCAAAAAGCATTTGAACATTTGGGATATCAACAGAACGATTTTCCGGTATCGGAATCCGTTAGTCAGCGGATATTCAGCGTTCCCATGCACCCGTATCTGGATGAATATTCAATATTTGAAATTTGCAACACTTTAACAGTATAAAGGATAAAATGAATGATCTCCCGTTAACGACAACCCTGCAAAATCATGAGCTGACCATCTCTGTCATCGGGCTCGGTTATGTGGGGTTACCCCTTGCCATTGAGTTTGGTAAAAAATTTCCCACAATCGGATTTGATATCAGCAAAAAGCGAATTTCTGAATTGCTTCTTGGATTCGACCGGACATTGGAGGTGACAAGCGAACAGATCTCCCAATCCGAAAAATTATCATATACGTCGAGTGTAGAGGATCTGAAAAAAGCTCAAATTTATATCGTAACGGTTCCAACCCCTATCAATGAAAACCATGCTCCGGATCTTTTCCCGGTCAAATCTGCCACGGAAATGGTAGGCAAAATCATTGCCCGGGGAGATGTGGTTATCTATGAATCAACCGTTTATCCAGGTTGCACCGAAGAAATTTGTGTCCCGATTTTAGAGAACCATTCCGGGCTGATCTATAACCAGGATTTCTTTTGCGGTTACAGCCCTGAACGGATAAATCCAGGCGATAAAGATCATACCCTGACTAAAATAAAAAAGGTCACTAGCGGATCCACACCGGAAATTGCCAGGTTTGTGGATGATCTGTATGCCTCCATTATCACTGCCGGCACGCATAAAGCTTCTTCTATCAAAGTTGCCGAAGCCGCGAAAGTCATTGAAAATACCCAACGGGACATCAATATTGCGTTCATGAATGAATTATCGATGGTGTTCGAAAAACTGGGGATCGACACGTATGAAGTCCTGGCGGCAGCCGGAACCAAGTGGAACTTTCTCCATTACCGGCCCGGTTTGGTGGGGGGGCACTGCATCGGCGTGGACCCCTACTATTTGTCCTATCGTGCAGAAGCCGCAGGATATCACCCTGAAATGATCCTCGCCGGACGTCGGATCAATGATAATATGGGGATTGAAATTGCCAATCGAATGGTAAAAAGAATGATCCATCAGGGTGTGGTCATCAATGCGGCGACAGTACTGATCCTCGGCGTCACATTTAAAGAAGATTGCCCTGATATTCGAAATACACGCGTTGCCGATGTGATCCATGAATTGAGAGATTACGGTTGTAAAACCACTGTCTTTGACCCCTGGGCAGACAAAGAAGAAGTCGCTGATGAATATAAAATCTCAATCCTCACAAATTGGGAAGAGATCACCGAAACCTACCACGCTATCCTCGTCGCAGTTGCTCACAAAGGATTTAAAGACCGGAACCTGAAACCTTATTTGAAAACAAACGGGATCATATTTGATGTGAAAGGAATCATCGACCCGAATCAACACGATAAAATAAGCCGCCTGTAAGTGAAGAAAATTTTAATTACCGGTGTCGCCGGATTCATCGGTTATCATCTGACAGAACGCCTCTGGCAAACCGGGTATGAAATAGTGGGTATAGATAATTTAAATGATTACTATGACGTGAATTTAAAAAAAGATCGTCTAAAACAACTTGATCTCCATTCGCTGTCCGGACGATTCAAATTCTATAAAATGGATATTACCCACCCATCGGATATTCGCCGCCTGTTTGGTGACCATTCCTTTGATGCCGTTATCCACCTCGCCGCACAGGCCGGAGTGCGGTATTCACTGGAAAATCCACAATCCTACATCAATTCGAATATTACAGGTTTCCTAAATATTTTAGAAGGCTGCCGAAACGCACCCCAAACTCTTCTTTTATATGCATCCAGCAGTTCGGTTTATGGCGGGAATCAGGAACTCCCTTTTTCAGAATCCCAAAAAATTGATCAGCCCTATTCACTCTACGGAGTCTCCAAAAAAACCAACGAACTTATGGCTCATGCCTATACTCATTTATTTAATTTGAATACGGTGGGCTTGCGATTTTTTACGGTTTACGGACCCTGGGGCAGACCGGATATGGCGCTGTTCCTGTTTACAAAAAATATTATGAGTGGTGACGAAATTGAAGTGTTCAATTGGGGAAAACACTCCCGAAGTTTTACCTATGTAGACGATATTAATGAAGGGATCAGCCGGCTGCTGAAAAAATATCTGGAGTCCGTAAAAACAGATCCCGGACAGTACCGGATTTATAATATCGGCGGCGACCACTCTGTAGGACTGATGGAGTACATCCATGAGATAGAAGATTATGTAGAAAAAAAAGCATTAATTAAATTTCTGCCCATGCAGCCGGGTGATGTGGAGAAAACGGAGGCGGATACGTCTCTTCTGGAAGCTGAAACAGGGTTTATCCCCCGAACACAAATTCATGAAGGTATCCGGTATTTTATCGACTGGTACCGCGAATATTACCATGTCTGATCCTGCACCCGCTCACCCCGGTAAAATAAAAGCACCCTTTCCTTCGACGGATCAAAAAAGCTGGTATGCCATTTATGTTCGTTCCCGCCATGAATTGACAATATCAGACCTGCTGACTCAAAAAGGGATCACCAATTTGGTACCAGTTGTGGATGAGATACGGCAATGGAGCGATAGGCGGAAAAAAGTGACCGTCCCCCTGATAAGAGGATATGTATTTGTAAATATAGACATATCCAGAGAGAAATTTGTGGTTCTGCAAAACGAGGGCGTGGTAAAATTTATCGGGATCAAAGGCGTGCCTTCCATTATACCGGAACATGAAATCCGGTGGCTGGATTTACTCACAACGCATTCCGATACGGCTCGATATGAGAACTCGTTGAAAGTCGGACAGAACGTCATTGTCATTGCAGGACCGTTTAAAGGCATCCGTGGACAAATTGTTGAAATCCGGAACACCACCAGATTGCTCATTTCATTTGAATCTATATCGCAGGTAGTATCGATTGAAATCTCACCGGAATACCTGAAAAAAATAAGTTGATTTTATGTTTGAAAAATCTAACTTTACAGCCTTGCCCCGTTTTAAATGAAGGATAAAGGAAATTAAATTTTTCCCTTTGGTTAATTGATCCTTCTTGAATAATCGAATCCGGCGCCGGATGAAATAATTGCCTTTTCGGTCACTGACTGTGACTGAGGAGGCGGAGCCCCGCTTAGATGAGAGAAGCAGCCTGACTGTCATGTATTCAGTAGATAGAACCACAGGCAGGTTTTACCGTCATTCGGTTTACAGATGAAGAAATCATAAACGATATGAAAAATGTGATCAAACGGATTGAAGAAAAAATAATTGAAATTGAACAGAATCCTCCCCCTGTATCCCCCTCCGGAGAATTACTGTCCC
>CAYPCW010000027.1:4713-38091 GCA_964409335.1 uncultured bacterium | reverse complement strand
TATCCATCATAGATCGATGACTCTTTTGATTTCTACTGTTGATAACCGGATAGGCGTAAGGATACTGGTTTTCAATAATAAATAGTTGATAATAACACTATTTAATCTTAACTAAAATTAACGCAATTATTATACACAAAATAAACAATTAAAAATATTGAATTTAAATAATCTGTGGGATCGATAAAAATAAATTGTAACAAATTGTAATTATGGTGTTTCAGAAACAAAAATAAGTTGTGATTTATCAAATTTAGTTATAAACTAAATCGAAGTTCACGACCATTGTTTTAGAATGTAAGAGTCTAAAAAATTCGTCCACTTCAATGGTCTGAGAGCTCACTAATCGGGGAGACGAACAGTTTGAATCTAATGTCAAACACTTTAGCATGAAGACCATAACCACAACAAGAGTGAGAATTCACACATGAGCATGAAAAAATATATTTGGCGTTTCGCCAGTCTTCTTCTTGCAATTTCTTTTATCCACACTGTAGATCTCACGAACTACTCATTAACATTTCCAACAAATGGTAATGGTTACGTTTCTCTGAATAATAATAACGTTGATAAATTGACTTTTGAGGCATGGGTGAAGCTGGGGCCTGATGATACCAACGCCCTGGTGGCTTCAAAATACGGGTCCTGGGAGGTTCGGATCGTGAATGACCGGCTGCAATTTACCCTGACCCAGGAATGGGATTATCTCTGGACGACCAGCTATGGTTATGGAACATCCACACAATATGACGATCAATATTATGTATCATCTCATGATCTGTGTAACTATGGTCAGGATTCAGGGCTTTTTGGAACCCACAATTGTCAAAGTACTCCTGATTTAAATTACTATTATGATTCCGGGGTCTGTGGTTATCATAATTGCGAAAATAATTGTTCCTACTATGGCAGCTACAGTAATCAGCACTGGAACACTTCGGTAAACAACCAAAACCCCTATGAGGGAACGTGTTCCGAGTGGCATTACGATCTTTCTAATGGCAGAGACACATATTGGAGTGGTTCATGGTATGGAGCCAACGGGTATTGTGAAAGTGCCTGTTATCATAATTATTCTCAGTGTGCCGATTATGGAAACCGAAATACCTGTTCCCAGATCCATTCATCCCGTCAATCCGGCACATATACTCTCAATGCATCCAACACTTACGATTTTTCGCATGAATGGCATCATATTGCGGTTACCTTTGACCGTTTGACCATGAAAGTTTATGTGAATGGCATCGTAGAAGGCTCCCGGACTGACTATCACGCGAATGGATATATGACTCCCGGCTGGAATAATGTAAATACGTATGCGTATGCACACCAAAATGGATCAGGTTATTTGCAGACACGAGTATATAATAATTCGAGTACAACTTATCTCGGCAAAAACACACAGATATCCGGATCGTTTGTCGGCCTCATGGATGAAGTTCGATATTGGGGAGTGGACAGAACCGGAAATGAAATCACCTGGAATAAACACTGGACGACCATTACCCCGGATGAAATGAGCACTCTATACTATTTTAAATTTAATAATACCGGTAATTTAGGCATGTCTTCATCGAATCTCACAACTGCAGCAGGGATATATGGTGGCGTATTATCCGTGTACATCCCTAGACCCGGCACCTTTAGTGTATATGCCCAGGATGGGGAAAATATGAACAGCATTCAGGTGACCTGGGTAGATGATACGAACGAAAACCAGAATTTTAAAATTTATCGGAACGGGAATTCCTACATTTCCGTGGGGGGAACAACAGAATCATGGACAAACATATATCCAGGAGCCGATGTCGGGATTTACTATAACTATTGTATTACTGCCCTAAACGGTAATACCGAATCCGACGCATTTTGCGATGTGGGCTTTATCGATCAAACGGGGACCATCTCCGGGCATATCGAAACGGAAGGAGGCAGTGATGTGGAAGAGGCAAAAATCAATATTATGCCCAACGACGGGTCGCCAATTGGAAGTTCATTGTCTTTCAATGGGTCGAATCAATACGTCGATTTAACGCCGTTCATCCCCATATCTAACTGGGATAATAATGGATATACCCAATATCCAAACGGATCGGCGTCGAATACATTTGATCTGGGCGCGAATAACTTTACAATTGAAGCCTAGGTAAAAGCCTCGTCAACCAGCAACCGTCTGCCGATATTTTCCCTCGAAAGTGCTTCCACAAACCAGGGGTTGTATCTCTATACAAACTCCAGCCATCAGGTCCAGTGTGATCTCACCAATAGTACCGGTCCTCATTCATATCTAAATGGGTTATGGGATATCGGAGAAAGCTATACTGATCTGACTACCGAACCCTATTTGAACAATTTGGGATCCTGGGCTCCGCCCGAAGTATACACCGACAGCAACGGTAACGGAGTGTGGGACAGCCATGAACCTTTTACCGATTGGGACTTAAACGGCTACTGGACAACCGACGTGGAAGTCTACTCTGATATCAATGTCAATCAGATGTGGGATCCTCCGGAAACCTGGACTGACCTTAACGGAGATGGGATTTGGAACAATGCTGAACCCTTAAATGATACAAACGGGAACCATGTTTGGGATGATGGTGAACCCTACACCGATATTAATAATAACCACACCCGAGACGAAGATGAGAGTTTTACCGATGTAAATTCGAATGGACAATGGGATGCCCCGGAATCCTATTCCGATACCAACCTAAACGGACAGTGGGATGCTGCGGAACCGTACATTGACTTTAATATGAATGGTGAATGGGATGATGCAGAACCCTTCGTGGATTATAACGGGAATGGCCAATATGATCCAAATATCAACGAACCTTTTGTTGACACAGACGGTAACGGTCAATGGTTTCCAGGGGAACCGCTCACAGATATCAATAATAACGGCGTTTGGGATGATGCCGAGCCCTGGGTTGATATTAATGATGAAGTCACCAACTCCGAATGGCACCATGTTGCGGTCGTAAATACTGGTGGGTGGTTCCAGATGTATGTTGACGGACTTCCCTCCGGCAGCAAAGTGTATATGGCTCCAAACCTCCATCCCGGGGATGTGTTTATCGGTGCAGACAATGCCGGACGACGCTTTGTCGGTTATATCGATGAAGTGAGAGTATGGAATGTAGCGAGAACCACCCAGCAAATGAAACGGTATTACGAACTCTCGTTAAAAGGAGACGAATCCGGGCTGATCGGCTACTGGAAATTTGATGAAAATACATTTTATTATGCATTTGATGCCACCGTCAATAATAATCACGGCGCACTGATGAACGCCACCTGGTATGCCCAGAATTCATCTGTTACCATGGGCGACTACACGGATTTCTATGGTAATTACACGGTCAATAAAATATCATATAGAAGCGGTACGCAATATAAGGTAACGCCGTCAAAAACCCATCATGAATTTGATCCGGTATTTCGGTTAAGGACCCTGAATGGCTCAAACCCCATTGCCGATCAGGTTGATTTCACAGATATCTCATCCTATCCGGTTGCAGGGGTCGTAAAATATTCAGGAACAGATTGTTATAATCCGGATGTCCTCATTTATCTTGATGGCAGCCCTGTTTCCGGAGGCACAACGAACGCATTCGGTGAGTTTAGCTACGATGTTCCCATTGGTCAGCACTATCTTTCCCCTGTACATGGATTGGGCGACTTTAGACCCGGTTTTTATCCCTATTGTTATAATCCGGATCCCGATCTTGCCGATTGTTCATCTCCACACAACTTTACGGGACCAGTTACCAATATCCTCTTCTACAATCACAAGAAAAATAAACTTACGATTGACGTCACGGGAGGCGCATGTAATCGATCCCTGGGGCAGGTTCAGGTCCGGATCCAAAGTACAGATCCATCCTCGTGTCTGGATGAAACCTATGAAACGGATGCCACCGGGCATCTGGAATTAATTCTTCCACCGATCACGTACATCGTAAATGTGGATCCCCTTGACTATCCGTTAATTACCCCAGAATCACATCCGCAGTTTGGTCCACGCACAGCCGATCTGCATACCGGTGACGTGGATTTGGTCTATAAATATTATGCGCCACCGAACATTGAGTTTAGCGGTGTCCCCGATGGATGCGCCGGACCGGATGGGATCGATATTCCTATTTACTACCAATATGATTCAGATACGTTATTTATCCGGGCCTATGAAAAATATGGGTATTATAATGGAACTATCTATACGCATTGGGTTGATAGTCCCGCTGGCAGTAGAGCAAATGCCGAATGTGCCGTTGATGAGGTGACAGCCTACATCACGGATAATATTGCAGATATCCCCGGTGGGACACAAACAAAACAAATTTATTATGGATCAGGATTTTGGGTGATAGATGTTGGACAACCGAATATATTATCCGGAGGCGCTCATCCCTTCCAGGAAAAGATACAGGTTGTTATTGAGGACAACTATGGCACGGATTCCGGGACGATATGGGCGTTTATTCAGGGGAAATATGCCCGAAACCAGGCATTTGCCACCACCGGACCGGATATCCCCACTTTAATCCTTCGGGATCCTCCTGGAGACGGGAGTTCAGCCTATATGAATGAAACTTCCAGTTCATGTTTTGCCATGAGTATGACGCAGGGTTCAAGTTTCGGCGTAAATGCAGGCGCCAGTGTACATATCGGTGCAGAATTTGAGATCGGAACGCCCCCGCCTCTGCCGTATTTTGGTGTCGACACGGAAATTCATGCCGATATCAGCACATCTTTGGGGGTAACCTTAGAAGGGAGTAACGGAACCGAACTGAACGTATGCACAGAAACCAGTGAAACCTTCTCCACCTCCGGAGATGATCAGGTCATTGGCGCATCCGGCGATGTGTACGTTGGAGGCGCCATCAATATTTTATATGGCATTACGGATAATATTTGGTTGTATTCTGCCGATTCATTAAATAACGCTGATGGCAGTTGGGATTCCGGTAACCATATGCAGCCCGCACCGAATAATAATATTCTCCATTATGCTGTGAATTATCTTGGAGATTGCGTCATAAAAAAGGATTCCGGCCTTTTTATCGCGCCTGATGGATTCGCCACAACATATACCTATACTGAAAACTACATTTTAAACTATATGCTTCCACAATTGCAGTTTCTCGCTGCAAATGGAGAAAATGTTGAACCCGGCGAACCTTATTCAGATGAAAACAATAATGGTCAGTACGATTCAGGAGAAGAATTTGTCGATTTGAATCAGAATAGTCAGTTTGATGCTGATTTTACCCAATCCGTAAATGACTTTAATGCGGATATTGAACGATGGCTGGGACATGTTAACCGAAATAACTGGCTGAAGAACAATGCCACCTTCAAAGAGAATATCTCTTTTTCTGCAGGTGCAAATTATGAGTATAATTTTACGGGTTCACGGTCTTCCACGGTGACCCAGGAATTTAGTATGGGGATCGAGAATTCCCTTGCCATTGAAGTCGGTGCGGATGTGAACGGTATCGGTTTTGGCGCGACGATGGAAATGACATTCGGATTGAGTCTTGGAACAGCACAAACCTTCACAAATGAAAACAGTACTTCCACGGGATTTACCCTTTCAGATGACGACATCGGTGACGGGTTTACCATTGATATAAAAGTTGATCCCGTTTACTCGACACCTGTCTTTAAATTGGTCAGTGCGGTAACAAGTTGTCCTTATGAAAGTGAATATAAAGTGGATATCACCAACCCTGATGGTACGGTGACGCCTGATGTGGTGCTGAGCATTGCTACGGTTCCCCGGGATGTTCCGGTGTTTAGTGTGGAATCCGGTAATATACTCTTAAATATTCCACCCGAAGATCCGGCAGTCTATACCATCACTCTGGGAAATGCCAGCGAAACACCGCCCAATGGTGAAGTACGCGAATATGCATTGTTTATTGATCAGAACAGCAATCCATACGGCGCTACCATCAGAATTGGCGGGGTCCCTTTGCAGGGTGAAATGTCTTATATCATTAATCCATTTACAAATATTAATGCAACGGTTACCATTGAAAGAGGTCCCGTCGCATATGAATATGACAATATTACCATGATATTCAAATCTGTTTGCGATACCAGCAGATATGTCACTCAATCAGTTACTGCTCATTTCATCCCGCCATGCTCTCCGGTCAGTCTGGTTGATTTAGGAGATAACTGGGTAATCAATATTGAAAGTGCGGACTCGATGCTGGTCACTCTGGCGGACTATGATCTTAGCGATCAGTATCTTCGGTCATTAAGACTTGAATACAAGCAACACGGGACGAATACGTGGGTTCCCACGTCAATCATTTCTGTTGATTCTATATCAGCCGATTATGACTATGCCCAGACCGTCCTGGATGTAAGTGGGATCGGAGATGAGACTTATGATTTACGGGCAGTTGCCCAGTGTGAGGCAAATCAGACGACTACCCCGTCTGTGATCGGGGTTATTGACCGGGTTCGCCCTGCAGTAATCGGTGCACCAGGCCCGCAGGATGGTGTTCTTGATCCAAATGATGAAATCTATACGTCATTTACGGAGAATATAAATTGTAGCCATATTAATCCACCTGACGATATAATATTCGAAGATTTGGAAAATGCTCT
Source organism: uncultured bacterium (assembly GCA_964409335.1). Taxonomy (GTDB): domain Bacteria; phylum Fidelibacterota; class Marinisomatia; order SCGC-AAA003-L08; family JACNLC01; genus JABMOW01. Next base: position 31,461 of record CAYPCW010000027.1, on the reverse strand, counting down.
GACAATCCCGCGCGATTTTGTATGTATGGACAACTCAATTTATATTCTTCCCACCATGCCGGATCAATGGATGGAAAATCGAACCATTACTGCTCAGCTTTTGACGATCGAAGATCTGTATGGAAACACGACCGCGAATCCCGTGAGTTGGGATATCTATGTCAACAAAAATGCGGTGAAATGGGAAGTCTCACGACTGAATCCGGTAAAATACCCGGATACACATCTGACATTCCAGGCGACGCTCACCAATACTGGTCCGGACTATGAACCCTGGGAACTCACTAATCTGCCAGGGTGGCTCAGTGCAGATATGACATCCGGCGCATTGGATGCCCTGGAATCTGTGACGATTACCTTCGATGTCAGTGATAACATAAATATTGGCATTACCGATCATAAGATATACGCAAATACTATTGGCGGGAATGAAGATTTAAAAATCTATCTTCGGGTGTTGTGCACAAACCCACCAGACTGGGAAATCACCGCATCCAATTTTCAGTACAGTATGTCCATTACCGGAGTCCTGTATGTCGAAACCGAATTGTCAGCTGATAATTTTGATATGGTATCTGCATGGGTCGGCACGGAATTGCGGGGAGTCGCACCGGTGATTACCTATGAAAATGTAAATATTAACGGGAATATCATTGATTTAAGTGAGGTATTCCTGACGGTTTACTCCAATCAATCATCCGGCGAAGAAATCCGTTTCAGAGTTTGGGATTCGTCTATATGTACAGAATATGCTTATGTCGAAGAACATTATAATTTCGAAGCAAATTCTCCGCTGGGGCTCCCCACCGAACCGGTAACGTTTTCAGCCAGCGGTGCCATTGTCTCTCGATATTCTTTGGATGCCGGATGGACATGGGTTTCAATGAATGTGGGCTCTGATGACATGTCGATTAATAATGTTCTTCAGAATCTGTCTGCAAGCACGAATGACCTGATTAAAAACCAGATTCAATTCAGCCAGTATGTTGAAGGAATGGGCTGGGTAGGGGCACTGAGTACCATGACTCATGAAACCATGTATCAGACGAGGGTACAGACCCCGCAGGAATTTGAAATCGTCGGTGAAGCCTATGATACGGACACGAATCCAATTGTCATCACCGAAGGGTGGAATTGGCTCGGATATCTTCCCCAATTTATTACGAATACCAATAATGCCCTGAGCTCACTCAACAGTACAACGGGCGATATTGTAAAAAGTCAATATGGATTTGCACAATTTGTCGAAGGTGTGGGATGGCTGGGTAGTTTACCTTATATGAATCCAAAATTGGGCTATATGCTTCGGACTGCGAGCGCCGATTCCTTGTTATTCCCAGCTCAGGATGACGGGAATATCCCCACATTCTCAAGATTGTATTATAATCCGGATATTGCCGGAAGCCTGCCGTCATTGGAACAAATTTCCTCCCTAAATCCATATTCAATGAATTTTGTCCTCACACTGAACAAAGGCGAAAATGTGGAGATCAGCCCTAACGATATGGTCATTGTAAAAGTAGGTGATGAGATCAGAGGATATGAATTGCCCGTCTGGGTTGAGTTCAGAAATGAATACGAAATATTCCTTACGGTGAATGGAAAATATGAATCCGGCGAGGGAATTACCTTTCAATACACAAATGTGGAGAAAGGTGATTTAAATGATATCTATTATTCAAAAGTTTTCGTCGCCAATGAAATTATCGGCAGTGTGGATAACCCCCTCCAACTGGATATCGCCGGGTTCGTACCGCTCATTCCGGAAGATTATGCTTTATACCCTAATTTCCCCAACCCTTTTAATCCGACAACCGAAATCAGGTATAATGTTCCGGAGGATGTTCATGTCCAGATATTAGTTTATAATATTGAAGGCAAAAAAGTGAAAACTCTGGTAGATAAATATTCATCATCCGGATATAAAAAAGTGATTTGGGATAGTAAAAATGATGATGGGCTTGGTGTTGCATCCGGCGTTTATTTCTACAAAATGACGGCTGGTCCCTTCACTGATATGCAAAAAATGGTAATTTTAAAGTAACCCTAAAATTTTATTTGAGCGAAAAATGAATACACAAAAATCAATTTTTACCATGTTTAAATCCAATGGTAGTACGATTACTAAACTTGATAATAATAGGACTATAACCATGAAATTAAAAGTCAGCAGATCAGGGTCATTTTGTTTTTGGTTGGCAATGGTTGCCATGGTAGGTGCAGCAGATCTGACCAACTATTCTCTATCTTTTTCGACGAACCAGAACGGAACTGTGACGCTGGATACCTGGCCATCAAGTCAGGTCACCCATGAGTCTGAGTTCACAGCTGAAGCCTGGGTAAAGCTGGAGCCGGGTGCATCCAATGGCCTTATTATGTCGAAAAAAGATTCATGGGCATTGACTATCGAAGATAATCATCTCAAATTTTTTATGTACATGGAATGGGATTCTATGTATGTTAGCCCATATGAATGCCGGCAACTAGCTTGTAATGACTATCCTGATGCCAGCGTTTGCGGAACCCATAATTGCGGAGAATATCCCGACATTGTTTGGGCTGCCAATGCTGAATATTGCGGTACATCCGATGGCGCTCCTTATTCCTGTAATCCTCATGCCTGTGGTCTGGGCACATGCTGGGATACCTGCTATGAAGTTGGTCCTCTTGAATGTTACACTCAATACTCTCAATGTCCAAACTCCTGTAACCACGATATATGCAGCGATACCTGTTATAATAATCAGTATGTCCGGAAATATAAATTATATACCGTAGTTGATCCTACGGCAAGGGACTTTGGATGGGAATGGCACCATATCGCGGGTTCATTTGGTGATGGAAAACTGAATTTATTTGTGAATGGTGAAATGGTCAATCAGTTGATCATTGCTCCGCATCTCAATTCTCCCTGGATAGGCAGTGACCATTATGACGAGTATCCTGATACACAAAACCCACAATACCCTGAATACTCAGATACATGGATTAAACCCAGCCCCCACAGTACTCTCGTTGGAAAAAACACAACCTGGAAGTATAGTTATCCCAGTAATTATTATGCTGATGCAGCCACATGTGGGTCTCATAATTGCAGCGAGGAACCGGATGGAGGATGGGCGCTCAGTGTTGAAGATTGTGGTACACAAAACTGCAGTGAAGACCCGGATACAGAATGGATTTTTGATACTGAACTTTGCGGATATCATACCTGTGCGAATAACTGCTCGCTATACTGGGGGTATAATAATCAGGATGCCCATCCATTTGCAAATGAACAACGGGCGGGGGCCGGAGTCTGCTCTGAATTCCATTTCGACATCAGTAATGCCGATGAAGGAAGAAGTTATTACTATGATAATACTGAAGGATTTATGTGCGAATCGGGATGTAATACCCAACATCTGCTTTGCCCAAATGGGTGTTATACGGAATACACTCAGTGCCCGAATATCTGTTCACATTCCACAACCGTTGTATCACCCACTGTTAACTCCTTCGCGGGTCTCATTGATGAAGTTCGGTTATGGAATAAAAAGCAACTTGAACAGGATGTGGCAGACCAAATGGATTTTACGCTCGTAAATCCAAATGAAGCGGGATTAAAATCCTTTTATAAATTTAATGAAGGGACCGGAATTACCGGAACTTCCTACAGGAATGGTGCGCCTGTGGCATATTTAAATTCAAATGTGACTTGGGTTGCCGTTGACAAACCGGCTTCCTTCCAGGTTTTTGCACAGGATGGGGAAGACCTCACGAGTATCCGCGTAGAGTGGGTAGATGCCACAAGTTTAAATACCGGGTATAAAGTTTATCGAAATGGCAATGTATTTACTACCGTTCCATTGGCAGCCGCAGACTCGTATACCAATGAATGGCCTTCTGCCGTTGTGGGAATTTACTATCGGTTCTGTATCACGGCGATCAATGATAATGCCGAATCGGACGGTCTCTGCGATGTTGGATTTATTGACCAAACGGGGTCAATATCCGGGACGATCGAAACGGACAGCGGTAATCCCGTTGAATTAGTGAAGGTTGTTTCTACGCCTTCATTCGGATCTTCAGCATATTTTGATGGTATCGACGACTATGTTGACCTGACCAAATTTGTTAGTCAATATGATCCGGTTTTCAACCAGAATGGTGATTTTGATCTGGCCGGAAATGACTTCACTTTCGAAGCATGGATCAAGAGCAATAATTCCAGTGCCAGAAATGCGATCTTCTCAATTATTAATGCCGAACAAGGCAGAGGAATGTATTTCTATACCAATTCAAATAATCAGGTACAACTTGATTTTACAGGGATCACCGGCGCTCATTCCTATCTCAACGGCATGTGGGATGAGAGTGAAGGCTATACGGATCTGCAGACACTCCCTTATCTGAATAATCTGGGGTACTGGGTGCCTGCGGAGGACTTTATTGATAGTAACGAGGATGGTATATGGGATCCCCCTGAAGAATTTACAGACTGGAACCACAACCAAATCTGGGATAACGATGTAGAAACATATGTGGATGCCAACTTTAATGGAATTTGGGACCAGGCAGAGCCTTTCATCGACACGGATGGAAACGGGACTTTCACCGAAGCCGAGCCTTTGACGGATGCGAATCAAAATGGCATTCTGGACCCGGGTGAAGAATATACGGATTCCAACGGTAACGGTCAGTGGGATCCGGCTGAAACTTTCACGGATTTAAATTTTAATGGTGAGTGGGATGGACCCGAACCCTTTGCCGATTATAACGGAAACAACTTCTTCGATGATAACCTTGAAGAACCTTACGTTGACTCAAATCAGGATGGTGAGTGGTTTCACGGCGAATATCTGTATGACACTAATAATAACTATGTGTGGGATGATGCAGAGCCCTGGGTAGACGAAAATGACGATGTTGCGGATGGTACCTGGCATCATGTAGCTGCGGTGGTTGCCGATAACGTCATCCAGATGTATGTGGATGGGGCAGCATCCGGTGAGCCGGTGACGGTTCAGGGGATCGATGTATCAGCATCCAAAATATACATTGGCAATGATGAAAACAATAACGCTTTCAATGGAAATATTGATGAAGTCCGTTACTGGAATATCGCCAGAACGTCACAGCAAATAAATAGATTCTACGATATAGCGCTTATCCCTGCCCAGGAGCCTGATTTGAAAGGATACTGGCGATTCAACGAAAACATATATCTCACTGTCTATGATCGTACAACATGGAATAATCATGGAAAATTCAAAAGAAACCTGGCATGGGATGCCTCGAATGCACCAGTCAATTCCGGTGACTTCACCGATGAATTTGGAAATTATACGATTGCCGGAATTGAATATGCAGCGGCGGGGACACAATTTACCATAACCCCAAATCTCGGGATTCACATATTCGATCCACCCTTCAGGCTGCGTACTCTGAATTCCGAAAATAATCTTGCCGAACAGGTTGATTTTACAGACACCTCCACTTTCCCGGTCGCCGGTACCGTCAATTATATCAATACAGATTGTTTTGCCGCCGATGTCTTCATTCAGGTAGATGGTGAGTTCCAGGCGGGGAACACACAAACCAACCAGTTTGGTCAATTTTCATTTGACGTCCCCATCGGGATTCACTATCTGTCGCCCTTCTCAGGATCCGGTGATTATCGACCTCCGTATTACCCTTACTGTTTTGATGCCAATCCAGAACTCTCGGATTGCTCCGCTCATAACTTTACCGGTCCCGTCACAAATATTCAGTTTTTCGATTTTACGAAAAATAAATTGACCCTCGAAATATTTGGTGGTGATTGTCATAACTCATTGGGCAATGTGGCAGTTCATATTCGCAGCACAGATCCAACAACATGCTATGATGAAATATTGTACACCGATAAATCCGGACATTTGGAAGTCCTTCTCCCGCCAATCCAATATTTGGTTGATGTGATACTCGAAGATTATCCTTTTGTGACGCCGGATCAGGGATATACCAATTTTAACACCGTGCTGGTAAACATGATGCCAGGGGACGAGGATTTGAGATATGAATATATCGCGAACCCAAATTTAACAATTGGGAGTATCCCTGATGGATGTTTAGGAGAAGACGAGTTCGGGAACGATTATGAAATCCCCATATTTTACCAGTATTATCCAGATACCCTTACCATCTCCATTATTGAAAAATACGGTTACTACGAGGGAGAGACGTATATCAAATACGCAAATGCACCGGCTGAAATGCTGGACTTGGCTTCTTGTCCTGTAGACTCTGCGAATCTTTCAATTGTCGATAATGTCAGTGATATCTCAACCATTCAGGATATTACGGTACTCAACGGTACCGGATCATATATTGTCCAACCGGGAAACCCGAATATTCTCAGCGGGGGTGGACATCCTTATCAGAAAAAAATCGACTTCGTCGCGTCTTCTGGCGGATTGGGAACAGACTCCAGGACGGTTTGGGCGTATGTGGATGGAAATAAATCCAGGAATGTGGCATTTGCAACCACAGGACCGGATGTGCCTATCATTATACTGAGAGATCCCCCCGGAGATGGCAGCCAATCTGTATTCAGCGAAGGATCTTCATCCTGCACGGCGATGAGCATGACGATGGGAACCAGTTTCGGACTGAATCTTGGAACCTCCCTTTCGTTGGGTCCTGATTTTGAAGCCGGTTTCGGGATGATTGTTGTTACGGATGTGGAAATAAATTTAAGTGCCGGGATCGGTATGTCCGTTTCAAGCAGCACCGGTGAGGAATTAAATCTCTGTACCGAGGTCACCGAGACATATTCAACCTCGGATAACGATCAGGTGGTCGGGCATGGCGGCGATGTATTCGTGGGTGGCGCCCTCAATGTGTTGTATGGTATAACGGACAATATTCACCTGTTTTCTGCAGACACCGTTGATACTGAATTCGGGGGTGCGTATGAAGCAGGCGATCATATGCAACCTACGCCGAATCAGGAAGTCATCGATTATACCATTATTCAGAATGGAGGATGTATCATCCAGTCGGACAGGGGATTGTTTGTTGCCCCGGAAGGCTTTGCGACCACATACATTTTTACCGAAATATATATTATACAATATATGATCCCGCAATTGGAATTCCTGGCAGCGAATATCAACCAAATTGAATCGGGCGAACCCTTTACCGATATAAATGGTAACGGTTCCTGGGACCAGGGAGAAGACTATATTGATTTAAACCAAAATAGTGAATTTGACGCTGATTATCAACAGGATATCCATGATTATAACCGGGATATTGATAAGTGGTTGTCTCACGTGAATTACAATAACTATCTGAAAGATACCGCAGAGTTCAAGGAGAATATTTCATTTTCAGCCGGAGCAAATTATGAATATTCCTATACTGGCTCGCGAACCGAAACCGTTACACAGGAATTCACGATGGGTGTTGAAAGCTCCATTGCTTTGGAAATGGGGGCGACCGTTGCCGGTATCGGCGCTGGTGTCACCATCGATATGAATTTTGGAATTTCCATGGGTATGGGGCAGACATCCGAGAATACCGAAACCACATCCATGAGTTTCGTGTTATCAGATGATGATATCGGAGATGCATTTACGATCGACATTTTAGAGGACCCTGTGTATGGGACCCCTGTTTTTAAACTGATATCAGCAGTCACCAGCAATCCATATGAAGATGAACACAAAGTCGATATCACTTATCCGGATGGATCTGTGCATTCTAATGTGGTACTTTCCGCCGCCACCGTTCCCAGGGATGTCCCGGTATTTTCCATTGAATCTAACAACGTTTTGCTGAATGTGCCCCCGGATGAACCTGCAGTTTATACACTGTTAATTGGTAATGCCAGTCAGACGCCGCCCAATGGTGAAGAGCGTGAGTACGTCCTTTTCATTGATCAGGTCACAAATCCATATGGCGCTGTGATAAAAATTGGTGGTGTGAATCTGGAGGGTTCTCTTTCTTATATCATTCCGCCATTCGAAAATATAAATGCCACCATGACGTTGGAACGGGGTCCGGTCTCTTACCAGTATGAGAATGTACAATTGCATTTTCAGGCGGTCGCCGATGGCAGTAGAGATGTGATGCAATCTGTCACCGCTCATTTTGTCTCTCCTTGTTCCCCTATCAGTTTAATGACTCTGACGGATAACTGGGTGATCAATGAAACCAACGATAATTTACTTTCCATCTATGTAAATAATTACGATCTATCCGATATCAATTTAAGAGAATTGGGTATCCAGTTCCGTCAGACGGGTACAAATAACTGGATTCCTGCAACGTCCTTATCTGTAGATTCTGTGGATACCAGCGAAGATTATGCGACCATTGTCTGGGATGTAAGCGGGATCGCCGATGGCGCGTATGAACTCCGGGCGTTGGCACAATGTGAAAATAATCAGACCTACACGGTCCCGGTTGTCGGGCACATTGACCGGAATATTCCACAAATTGTGGGTAACCCACGACCGGCGGATGGCGTGCTGGAGCCAAATGACCTCATCTCGGTCACCTTTAGCGAAAATATCAACTGCAATGCCATTAATCCGCCTCTTCAAATTCATCTGGACGATCTGGAAAATGCACTTACCGTCCCATACACATTTACCTGTGTCGGAAATGAGATTGTAGTTCAGCCCGCAATGCCGGATCAATGGATGGAAAACCGGACGGTTACAGCCAGACTTATCGATATTGAAGATATCTACGGTAATACCATCGCCGATGACGTTCTGTGGGAGTTCTATTTTAACAAGAATCCGGTGCGGTGGATTGCCGCGAACGTGAATGCAGTGAAAATTCCGGACGTACCACTATCATTTATTGCATCAATCTGGAATTCAGGCGGTCAGTATGAAACCTGGGAATTGACAGACATACCCAATTGGCTTACCGCTGACATAACCTCCGGTGAATTGACCTTCAACGAATCGGCAACGATCTCATTTACCGTCAGTAACACTCTGAATCCGGGATTCCATGATTACCGGGTCATCGCATCGACGCCAGGCGGGAATGAAGACCTCCATGTGACCATCAGAATGTTGTGCCCCGAACCGGACTGGGTGGTAGATCCTGCTCAATTCCAATATACGATGACCGTCACATCCGTGCTGTATATCAATGGTCAGTTATCCACCGATTCATATGACCGGGTATCAGCCTATGTAGATGGCGAACTTCGGGGGGTCGCACCAGTGGTTACGTACGAAGATGTAAATATTAACGGCCAGATAGTGGACCTAAATCTGATATTCCTGACCATTTACAGTAATCAATTGTCCGGTGAAGATATCACATTCAGAGTATGGGATTCATCGGAATGCACAGAATATGGCTATGTGGAAGAGCACTTTGAATTTGAATATAATGCTGAACACGGATTGCCCATTGAACCGGTCACACTCACCACAACCGGCGCTATTGTTGAACGATATAACCTGCCTCAGGGCTGGACATGGCTGTCAATGAATCTGACCCCGGATGATTTTTCCGTCAATTCAATTCTGAGCAGTCTTAACTCAACCCCGGGACAGGACATCATCAAAAGTCAGACCAGCTATAGCCAATATATTGCAGGTTCCGGTTGGGTCGGTTCATTAATTAATCTGAACAATTTATCCATGTACCAGATCAGAATTGCACACAGTGATCAACTGGAGTTGGTAGGTGAAAGCGTTGTTCCCGAAGAGTTGTCGATCAACGTCGTTCCCGGATGGAACTGGATCGGATATACACCCCAATTCAATACTACCACCGATATTGCCCTCGAATCATTAACAAAGGCAACAGGTGACCTCGTTAAGAGCCAATTTGGATTTGCCCAATATGTTGAAGGCGCAGGATGGTTAGGCAGCCTGACCCACATGGTACCCCAATTAGGATACCTGCTACGGGTTACCAATAGCAGCAGTCTGATCTATCCGGCGACCGCTGACGGAAATGATCCCACATTCTCAAAATCATATTATTTCCCTGAGGTCGTCGAAAACCGGACTGATATAATTATATCCCCACAGACCTATTCCTATAATATGACTGCAGTGATGGATATTGAAAAAAGCGAAACCGAAACCATTGAGGCAAACGACCTGCTGACTGCATATGCAGGCAACGAGGTGCGGGGTGTAGGTAAAACCGTATTTGTCCCCGGAGATGAAAAATATATCATATTTATCATGGTGTACAGTGAATACCAGGAAGGTGAGACGATTCGATTCGGGTTATGGGACGCCAAACGAGGTACGACGATGGATGTATCCGATCAGGTTACCTTTGTTGAAAACGGAATACTAGGCTCCGTCGGATCACCCATGGTGCTCAAAGGCGTAGGATACGGACCGGATATTCCAGAACGGATCGGATTGTCACAGAATTTCCCGAATCCGTTTAATCCAATCACTGAAATTCGGTATGATCTGCCCGTTGACCAATATATTGCGATCAACGTCTATGACCTGAACGGGCGATTGGTTAAAACACTCGTTAAGGGATTCCAGTCCGCCGGATATCACAGAGTGATCTGGGATGGGACAAATGAGGACGGACTTACTATATCATCTGGAATCTATTTTTATCAAATGAAAGCAGGTGATTTTGTAGATATGAAGAAGATGGTCTTATTAAAGTAAACCAAACAAATACCCGGAATATTTCTTATTATCAATAAACTCATCCATCCCTTCTTGTCAAAAGGAGGGATGGACATATTAAAAAACAAATTAGTTATATTGACTTCAAGACTTTGTACACGTCATATTGTGTGGATAGAGGAAGTTGATTTAACGGTTTCCGTAGTTTGAAATCGTGTATTAAGGAGATGAATTGAAACGCATCGCACTACTATCTACAGTTACCTTTTTGCTTTCTACTGTGATATTTTCGCAGGGGATTCCTGAAGTCTCGCAGTTAGGCAGTTTCTTCTATACAGAGGGGGGCACATCCTCATTTACCGTTTCCTATACTCCGGTAAATCCCGGGGATGTGATTTCCTGGGATTTTGGTGATTCGGGTGTTGGTTCCGGATCTACGGTTACCCATACCTATGTGAATAACGGGACATATAATTTAACGGTTACCGTGACCAATAATTCCGGAACCGGATCGGCATCAGGAATCGTATATATTTCAAATGTCTCACCCACGGTTACCGTTTTCACCATCCCTTCGTCCGGAACCGAAGGACAGTCCCTTTCTTTCAGCGGACAGGGCAGCGATCCCGGTATCCTGGATGTACTAACTTATTCGTGGGATTTTGGAGATGGCAATATTGCCACCGGTTCCACTGTTTCTCATACCTACGTTGATGAAGGTACCGGAAGCTATACCGTCACCCTACTCATCACTGATGGTGAAGGGGGTAACGGATTTCAGACGGGCACCATTGAAATTTCTAACGTCAATCCCGTCATCTCCCTGCTTAATTATACTTCTCCTTCAACAGAATCTTCGATTGTCGAATTTGGAGCGAACGTCACTGACGCAGGAGCCAGCGATATTTTTACTTATGAATGGGAGTATGGCGATGCGTCTGGTCATGACATTTATACCACGGGGAATTTTGTCGCGAATCTGGATGGTACCGGTGACTATCTCGAATTTGCAACACCGGTTTCCAATGCACTGTCTCAATTTACGCTGGAAGTCTGGGTTAAGGGTACCGGCGGCACCATATTTTCACGAAATACAGCCGATGTAGATGGTTTCATACAACTGGGATTCAACTCAAATGCCCAATTTACCGGAAGCGCCGGCACCGTTTCATCTCCCTACGATGGAATCCCTGTAAACTCATGGTCCCATGTGGCTATGACCTACGATGGTACTTCCCTGAAGGTTTACATTGATGGTAACCGTATCACATCACAGACTGCAAGTGGACTCATCAACAGCTCTACCGGTGTGTCGTTTTTAGGGAAGCAGACCGATAATACCAATTATTTTTCGGGGGAAATGACCGATTTCAGATTCTGGAATACCGCCCGGACACAATCTAATATCCGTACAAATATGTATTCACAGTTACAGGGAAATGAATCCGGACTTTTGGCATATAATTATCTGAGCGAAGGTACGGGAAATACCTCACCGGATCAGACTTCATACGGACATATACTTAATTTTGCAGGAGATTCCCATTGGTCTGATACCGGTGGCAGACACAGTTTTTCGGACAATGGTACTTACACGGTTTCCCTAACCGTAACTGACGGAGACGGGGGAATGCATACGATGAGCAATTCCCTGACGATCACGAATGTGCACCCAACGATACTATCCTATGTGAATCCGGGTGTCGGAGATGAGGGACAGCTATTATCCTTCAGCGCATATGCGGTTAACCCCGGATTCGATGCACTCAACTATTCCTGGGAATTCGGAGATGGTACATTGGTCCAAACCGGGGAATCTGTCACGCATACCTATGCGGATGATGGACCCTACACTATTACCCTGACCATTACAGATGAGAATGATGGTGAAACCGTGTATCCGAGCGATATCACCATTAATAACGTCAATCCCACTATCGCCGCCCACAGCATTCCGGATATGGGAACGCAGGGTACTGCCGTCCCTTTTACGGCAACTGCCACCGATCCGGGGACGGACACGCCGGTGTATACATGGGATTTCGGGGATGATACCAGCCCGGTTATCGGACCGGATGTTTATCACACATACTCAAATTATGGAACGTACACCGTCTCCCTGACGGTAACGGAAGAAGACCTCGGGACCGTAAATATAACTTCTGATATCATCATCGTCCCGGACTGGAGCGTCAACTATACAGATTATCAGTCCACTGCCAGTATGACTGCAGTGCTGTATCTTGATTACGAACTTCAGGGTTCCCAGTATAATAAGGTAGCTGCCTTTTCCGGCGAACAAACCAGGGGCACGGCTTTCCCTATACAGGTTGGATCCACATGGATGTATTTTATCACACTGTACGCAAATATAAATGGCGAAACTCTCACATTTAAAGCCTATATCGCTGATCAGGAACTGGTTATTAATGCCATGGAAACGGTAGTATTCTCCGCAAATAACAGTTACGGCAGTCCACTGAGCCCTTTCGCCTGGAATACCATTTTAAATTATGACCATAATCCTCAACTGTCCGGGATTCCGAATCAGTTTATTGAGATCGGCGGAACATTTACGCCCTTTGATCTGGATGACTACCTCGTCGAATTGGACGGCAATCCGGTGTCATATTTATATCTGAATAATGTGGATCTCTCTGTATCCATCAATTCAAATCATGTTGTATTTGTCACACCTGTGAATACTCAGTGGACAGGGAATGAAGCCATCAGGTTCATTGTAACGGATATCACCGATGCTGAACTCCTGGGTTTTCAGGATGTCACGTTTACCATAGAACCCATTGATAATCCGCCGGATATTTCCACCATCAATGATCAGGTGGTGGGAAAAGTTCTGAATTTTACCTCCTTCGATCTGGACAATTACCTGATAGAAATGGATGGCGATAACGTCGTATGGAGTTATACAATCGTCACCCCCGCAAAGGGAAATCCGGCACCCGTGTGGACGATCAATCCGAATGCCTATCAATATAATATGGCAGTCACGGCAAGTGTATCCGTACGTCACAGAGTAACTGACACCGGGGAATATCTTCTGGCTGCATTCTCAGGCGATGAGTTGAGAGGTGTTGCAGTTCCCACCAATGTCGGTGATCAGTGGATTTATTTCCTTACGATATACTCGAATCAAAACGGTGCGCCTCTGGAATTTTCAGTGTATGACCCGGTGACGGGGGATGTCATTCCCGTAAAAGAAACATTGGTATTTGCCATCAATGGCGTCGAAGGCAGTCCGGATTCTCCCTTTCAAATGAATGCCGGGAATATTTTACTAACGATAGAATCGGGTAATTCCGTAAGTTTTGAAATTCTGCGTGAAGCCTGGTCAGGTACGGAGATCGTCGAATATAAGGCAACGGATTCCGGCACACTCCATGTTTATGAGGCATCCACCAACTCATCCTACACGGTTTTGGACGATTACTATCCCATCGTTCTGCCCATTGAAGATCAAATTATTGAAGCAAATCACTCATTCCAATCCTTTGATCTGCAAAATTATCTCAACAGCCCAGATGACGACAGCGTCGTCTGGAGCGCATCGGGAAACAACGATCTCCTGGTAAATATCAACGGGAGCCTGGTATCTATCACTCATCCCAACGAACGGGTCGTATGGACAGGAACAGAATCCATCACCTTTACCGCTAGGGATATTTCGGAGAATCAATTATCCGGCTCGCAAACAGCCACTTATACCGTGGTAGAAATCGATGATCCTCCCCAACTCAATGGCATCCCGGATCAGACAGTCGGACCTAATCTCGCATTCTCATCCTTTAATTTAAACAATTATCTCACCGAGATAAACGGCGATCCTGTAGAATGGAGTTATGCATTTAATATTCCCAATGCGGGTGATAGTTACCCAAATTGGATGATTCAGCCAGCTAGTTTTGAGATGAGTATGACGATTACGGCGGTGGTAAATTCACGGGGAATTCGGACCGGAGCCGGAAATTATCAGTTAGGCGCTTTTTTCGAGTCCGAGTTGAGAGGTGTGGCGGAGCCGTTCGCCTTTGGGGATGAATATCTCTACTTTCTCACCATATTTTCGAATGTGAGTGAACAACTCATCACCTTTCAATTTTATGATGCATCGGTTGGGGATATCGTCCCGGTGGATTATTCGGTCAATTTTTTAGCAAATGGCGTTCAGGGAGATCCCAATTCTCCCCTTGAACTGGAAGCGGGGAATCTGCGGGTGTCCGTAGATACAGCCGGTGATGTGGATATCCAAAAAGTGGGGTCCGGATGGGTGGGCGCAGAAGAGGTTATCTTCACCGTTACCGATGTGGGGACACCCAACCTCCATTCCGGCAGTGATTCAGCGACCTTTACGGTTCTCCAGGATAATAATCCCATTGTGAGCCAGATCCCGGGTCAGGAAATAGAAGTTGGGAGTAATTTTTCAAATATTGATCTCAGTCTGTACCTGACAGAACTCGATGGCGACGGTGTGTACTGGACCTCCGCCGGATCAACAAATATTACCGTGACGATTACCGGAAATATGGCTTCTCTCATTCCCACGACCGGGTGGATTGGCATGGAAACCATCACATTTTTCGCCCATGACGATACCCCCACGGGTCTATCCGGATCGTCCGGCGCCAATTTCAGAGTTCGTGGCGAAGATCACGTGCCGGGCATTACCGACATCCCTGACCAAACCATTGGGGCAGGAGGATCATTTTCTTCCTTTGATCTGGATGATTATCTGAATGAGGCAGACGGAGACCCTGTCGGATGGTCGCTCGAATTTGTGAATACCAGCGGCTCATCCACACCACCGGATTGGACTGTCAACCCTGCAAATTATGAAATGAGTATGAACATAACCTCCAGAGTGCATATCAGAGGCGCAGTTGCAGGCGCGGGTGATTACCTGCTGGGTATTTTTTCGAATGGGACATTGCGTGGCGCTGCATCGCCAGTGTTGGTCAGCGGGAATTATTATTATTTTCTCCAGGCTTATGCAAATGTAAATGGTGAGACCATGACATTCCAGTTTTATGACGCCGTTGTAGGCGATGTGGTTCCGGTATTTGAAACGGTTACCTTCCAGGCGAATACCGTTATTGGGAATCCAACCTCACCCCTTGAACTTCATGCCGGGAATATTGTCGTAAACCTGGATACACAGAATGTAGTATCTTTCGAAATCATCAATAATAATTGGTCGGGAACAGAAACGATTAACTTTATCGCCCGGGATCAGGGTACGATTAACGAATACTCGAATTCCGATCAGGCTGTGTTTACGATTGATGCGGACCATACGCCCATCATTTCAAATATCCCGGATCAGACCATCAATGAGGGCAACAGTTTTTCAGCATTCGATCTCGATAATTACATCACAGAACTGGATAACGATGTAGTGGTCATTACATACTCCGGAAATAGTGAACTGACGGTCAATATCGGGGCAGGGAACGTGACGACCATTGGAATCCCCGATCCTGACTGGTATGGGAGTGAAACCGTTACGTTCACGATCACAGATCAGACTGCTCATGGATTTTTTGATACGGATATCGTAACCTTCACCGTAAATAATGTGAACGACAGACCCACGATCCAGGAAATTTCAAATCAGACCATACCGGAGGATTCATCTCTGGAAATACCCATCTCTGCAAATGATATCGATAGTCCCAATATTTTTTATTCTGCCATCAGCGATACCACCGGCGTAACCTTATCCGTCACACCCACGTTATTGACCATCACGACCGTGGATTTTTCAGGGGTTGCCTCCATTCTGGTCAGTGTCAACGATGGGTTCTTAGCGGCAAATACTAGTTTTTATCTGATGGTCACCCCCCAGGATGACCCGCCGGTGACCAGCAACATGGAGCTTAATACGAATGAAGATATCGTCCTGAACGGAACCCTTGCAGGGTATGACGGAGATGGGGATCCATTGATCTATTCCATCCTTAGCGGGACCAGTCACGGGATATTAAATCTCACGAATACATCCACGGGGACATTTACATTTAGTCCTACAGCGAATTTTAACGGCACCGACAATTTCACCTATAATGTGGAATCCAGCGCCGGTTATGCATTAAATTTCAATGGTGCCGGTGATTATGTAACCGTGCCGGATGCCCCTGCCTTTGACCTGAACTCTTTTACCGTTGAGGCATGGATAAAACCAAACACTGTTAATTTGATGGGTGTCATCGGTAAAACCGGCAATCCCGAAGAAGCGGAGGGTGGATTTGACCTTGAAATCACCTCCGATGGCACGGTGTACGGATCAGTTTACCAAAGCGGTACTGTATATTTTGCCTTTTCTACAGGCACCCTCACTGCCAGTGAGTGGAACCATATTGCCATGACCTGGGCGAGCGGTGGAAATATCAATCTGTTTATCAACGGTGAAAATGATGGAAGCGCTCCCACCTTTACCGGTACCATCGCCAATGCCGCCCCATTAAAAATAGGAGTGCTTTCCTTTGACAATTCCAGGTGGTTTGACGGTCAGATCGATGTGGTCAGAATTTGGAGTACCGTTCGATCACAGATAGAAATTTTATCGGGAATGTATGGCAGAATGGATGTGGCAGAGACGGGATTGATCTCTGCCTGGAGGATGGATGAGGGGTCGGGAACAACCCTGTCTGATCTGACCGCCGGCAATCATCATGGCTCCATAGTGGGCGCTACATGGGAGGTAATTGATCCTGCGGTGTCCTCCCACAATACATCCACAGCATTTATCACCATCAACGCCGTGAATGACAGTCCTTCATTCACCAAGGGCGCGGATCAGGTAGTTAATGAAGATTCGGGTGAAACTTTTGTTGAGGGATGGGCGACATTGATTTCTGCAGGTCCTTTGGATGAATTATCCCAAACCCTCCATTTTACCCTCACTACAAACAACAATGCATTATTCGATTTACCCCCGGCGATCAGCCCGGTTGGGACACTTTCTTTTACACCGGCTGCCGATCAATATGGGTCTGCAACGGTGACCGCTACCCTTTATGACGATGGAGGTACGGTCCGAAACGGGTCGGATCATTCCGCAGAACAGACCTTTACCATCACCGTCAATCCGGTCAACGATGAGCCGACATTTGTGATTAGTACGGATATTACCGTTAATGAAGATGACGGGTCCGCAGACAAAAATGTGGCTGCCACGGCTAAAACGGTCACTGAATTCATCAGCTCCATTCATTTGGGACCGGAAAACGAAATCACGGATTTCAACCAGACCCCTGCCTTTACCCTCACAACGGACAACGATGATCTGTTTGCCATGCTTCCAGCGATCGACCTCTTAGGGACACTGACCTACCAACCGGCTCATAATGCATATGGCACTGCACAGGTAACGGTTGTGTTAAACGACAATGGAGGAACAGATTATAACGGCGATGATATGTCAACCCGGATGTTCTTGATAACCGTCAATCCGGTGAATGACTTCCCGGTATTTACCCCCGGATCAGATCAGACATTTCTCGAAGATGATGGCGCTACGGATATTATCGTTCCCGGAACTGAACATCTGATTCCCGGCTGGGCGACAAATATCGATCTGGGTCCCGAAAATGAAGTGAATGACTTCGAACAGAATGCTGCTTTTTCGCTCACCACCAATAATGATGCCCTATTCGCGGCCCTCCCGGCTATATCCCCCGCAGGAGACCTCACCTACACGCCGGGATTGAACCAGTATGGGACTGCAACGGTGACCGTCGTTCTATCCGATAACGGTGGAATGGAATTTGGAGGTGTGGATACGACACAAGCCATCAATTTTATCGTCGCTATCACACCGGTAAACGATCAGCCAACCATCATTTTGGGGGACAATATAACAAACAATGAAGATGATGGCAACACCGATCTCACGATCCCGGGTACACAAAAATTATTGGTTAATTGGGCTTCTGACCTGTCGCTGGGGCCTGAAAATGAAGTTGCAGATTTTTTCCAGTATGCTACCATCACACTGGTGACGGATTACGATGCTCTGTTCTCGGAATTACCGGTACTCTTCTCCAATGGGACACTCCGATACACACCGGCACTGAACATGTATGGAACCGCAAATATTATCATGACATTGGTGGATAACGGCGGTACGGGCAACGGTGGTATAGATACATTTACGGACTCATTTTCCATTACTTTAAATCCGGTGAATGACAAACCTTCATTTATCGTTGGCGCAGATATCACCGAGGACGAAGACGACGGGAGTGTGGATCTGACGGTTGCATCGTCAATAAAAACCATGGACAATTGGATCACCGGCCTCGTATTGGGTCCGAATAATGAAATTGATAATCTTGGGCAGAACCCCGTTTATACGCTAACCACTGATAACGATTCACTATTTGCTTTACTCCCGGCGATTTGGCCCTCCGGAACCCTGACTTACCAGCCGGCACATAACCGCTACGGATCTGCCACGGTGCAGATCGTTGTCAACGATAACGGGGGTACAGAATTTGGCGGCGACGATGAGTTCACCGACTCATTTACCATTACCGTGAACCCCGTGAATGATGAGCCCTATTTCACGATTGGGTCTAATATCGAAGAAGATGAAGATGATGGTTCCAACGACCCACAGAACGGGGCTACCGCTAAACTTATTTCGTCGTGGGCAACCGGTATCGTACTGGGTCCGGATAATGAAGTATCAGACCTGGGACAGTTTGCAACCTTCCAAATTACCACATCAAACGATGATTTATTTGCCGCCCTCCCTGCGATCAATACGGACGGCGATCTCACATACCAGATTGAACAGAATAAATTTGGTTTTGCAGAGATGTCCATTGTTCTGATAGACAACGGGGGTACCGATTTCGGAGGGGATGACCGGTATACGGTGCAAACATTCGGAATTAGTATTTTACCCGTAAATGATGCACCACTACTGACGGAGATCAATGGCGAACCCTGGGTTGAAGACATAACCATCACTATTTTGGAAGACCAGAGCGCCTCATTCACCATCACCGCATTAGAAGTGGATACCACCGAAGTCATTTTCGGTTCCAGTATTCGCAGCATTACCTTGACCGTGACGGATACAGATGAATTTAATGTAGCGCTGGTTCAGATCGTCCCGGAAGCGGACTGGTTTGGAAATTATTCGATCTCCGTTTTTGCGACGGATGAAGTGTATTTTGACCACAAATCATTTAATCTGGTAGTGTTGCCGGTCAATGACGAACCTTCTTTCCAACATGCAGGAGATGTGACGGTGGATGAAGATAGTGGGATCGTATCGGTAGAACATTGGGCGACGGACATTTCCCTGGGACCGCTAAATGAGCTTGAACTCCTGGATCAACATCCGACATTTTCGCTCATCGTCGATAACGAGCCCATATTTACGCAGTTGCCTGCAGTAGATGAAACCGGTACTCTTTCTTATGGTTTGGCTGATCATGCCAATGGACATTCCGGTGTCGCCATTTTTATGATTGACAATGGTGGTACTGATCATGATGGCATCGATTCTACATCCACTTCGTCATTTACCATTTACGTTACTCCGGTAAATGATCCGGTAGAATTTATAGACCCTGTCGCCGATTTTAGTGTGAACGAGGACGCCGACCCGAACACCATTGATCTGAATACCGTATTTACTGATATTGACCTGGGAAACGGTGCGGTGGAAAATCTGCAATATCTCACATTTTCCATCATTGAAAACACCTACCCGGAATTGGTGTCGGCAGATATCGATCCGGAAACGGGAATCCTGACCCTTGCTTATTTTGAAAATCTGCACGGATATTCTCAAATTACCCTGAGAGCGACGGACAATGAGAACCGCTTTGACTCTTTAACACTGGATAATATCTTCACCATCACGGTACAACCCTTGGCCGATACTCCCAACCTGACGGTATCTGATGTCATCACCGATGAAGATTCCCCTGTTGATATCCTGTTTGATGCAGCTTTAACGGATACAGACGGTTCGGAAACCCTAAGCTTTCAAATCGGTGAACTACCTTTAGGGACAGTGATCACAGACATCGGTGAAACGCGGGGAGTTTACCAGTTCCAACTGACACCGCCGAATAACAGCGCAGATGATTTTGGTTTCGAAATCACAGCCATCGCCACCGAAACCAGCGGGGGTGTTGCTACCCGGTCCGACTCCATTCATGTGACCGTGAACGCCATACCGGACTTACCCGAACTCTCTGTCGAAGATATATCCGGGTTCGAAGACACCGCCATTCCATTATCCATATCAGCAAGCCTGACCGATACCGATGGCTCGGAATTTCTGTATATCCTGTTCCCGGATTATCCTGTGGGAACCACATTCAACCACGAACTCATCCCGGTTCAGGGGTATGGATATTTGATTCAGGGTGAATACCTGGGGGATTTGACCCTGACGCCCCCTCCAAATAGCGATGAGGATATTTTACTGCATGTCAGCGCTGTCTCATTCGAATCACAGACCAACTTTATCACCCGGGAAGATTCCCTGTACATCACGGTAGAGGCGGTAGCAGATATCCCTGAATTATTCCTCGGCGATCAATCAACTGATGAAGACACTCCGGTGGAGATTACATTTGCAACCGCGTTAACGGATACCGATGGGTCTGAGTCTCTTGGGATTGACATCACCGGATTACCGGATGGCGCCGATATATCAGACCTGACAAATAACGGAGACGGGACCTATTCATTCACGGTCACCCCCCCCTTACAGGATGATACTAACTTCATTCTGACTATCATATCTACGGCAACCGAAGGAAATGGGGGGGATAACGCAGATATATCCGGAGAAATTCTTGTCACAGTAAATGCCGTTGCCGATCTGCCCGTTCTCATTGTTCAGGATGCGGAAGGGACTGAGGACACGGATATCCCATTGGTGATCACTTCACAACTGGTTGATACTGATGGTTCAGAGACCCTGACTGTGTATATTTCAAACCTGACACCCGGCGCAGTCTTGTCTGCTGGGATTTTAAACCCGGATGGTACCTACACGTTATCGCCGGACCAATTACCCGGCCTGATCATCACTCCCGCGCCCAATGAACATGATTTTGTGCTGACCATCCAGGCCGAGACCGTAGAACAGGCAAATTCAAATACAATTACCGATACTCAAACACTGTCTGTGTCCGTTATTCCCGTGAACGATGATCCCTTCCTTGGAGATTTATCTGATATTATAACCAATGAAGATATTGATGTCAGTTTTACAATTCAGGGGACGGATGTGGATATTGAAACCGATGGTCAGGTATTGCAGTTTTTCTGCACTTCAAGCGATGAAGTTTTAGTGCTTTGCAATATTGAAGACCAGCGGGGGACGATAGATAAAATGTTAAATCTGGACGTCCAGGACAACCGTCACGGTACAGCAGAAATAACAGTTACCGTGAATGATCAATTTTCCGGCAGGGCGATCGACACCCGGATATTTACCCTCATGGTGAATCCGATTCCGGATATCCCGAATCTGATCGTTGAAGATGCTACCGGTGACGAGGATACGATCATCCCGTTGAGCATCCAGAGTTCTTTGGTAGATACGGACGGTTCGGAGCAACTGGTCATTTTCATTGATAACATACCGGATGGGGCAGAGATCACCGTACCCGCTTCTATTGTGAATGAGCACTATATCTACATGCCTGATCAATTACCGGATCTTGAAATCCTGCCTCCGTACAACAGTGACATAGATTTTGATTTGTTTATCACCGCTTACACCTGGGAGCCGGATAGCAGTTTTACGGTCAATCTGGATACCATTCATGTGAATGTCATTGAGGTTGCAGACCTCCCGGATGTTTTTGCAGAAGATGTTACCGGATACGAAGATACGGTTATTCCCCTGACGTTTGGCGGAGCGTTGAACGATACCGATGGTTCCGAAACCTTGTTTTTAGCTATCGGCGGAATACCTGACGGTTCAACGGTATCCGATTATTATGTCTTCCAGGAAAATGCATATGTTATGACACCGGCACAGGCAGCGGTATTTACCTTGACGCCTCCACTTCATGATGATAGTGATTTTACACTGACTGTTGCTGCGATCGCAAAAGAAAATGATATGGTTCGCATCATCAATGATACTACCCTGGTTGTCACCGTCATTGCGGTTGCGGATGTTCCGGAATTGGCTGTCAGCCCTGCACAGGGAGACGAGGATACTGATATTCCATTAGATATTGTCACGGCATTTGTAGATAATGACGGATCAGAATCACTTCTGTTGACCATTTCCGGGGTCCCGCTTGAAGGATCCCTTTCAACCGGGACGAACCTGGGTGAGGGTATCTATGAACTGTTCATGGGTGATCTGGAAAACTTAACGGTTCGTCCTCCGGAAGATATTAATGTAGATTTCGATCTGACCGTTCGTTCCGCGACAACTGAAGCCATCGGAGGAGATACGTCCTTCAACGAACTTGTACTTCCTGTTGACGTCATCCCGGTAAATGACAATCCCGAACTTGAGATTGCTGATCAGATAACGGATGAGGATACCGATTTTTCACTTCAAATCACGACTTACGACCCCGATATTCTGACGGATGGACAGGTGATGAATTATACCGTTGCCAGCAACAACGAGACTTTGGTGTCCGTATCGGTGTCATCGGACCGTTATCTTGAGGGATCCGTCAATCATGCAAATATTTCCTTCGACGTTCATGATGATGAGTACGGCTCCGCTACCATTACCACCATTGTAGATGATGCCAATGGCGGTTTGATTCAGGTGGAATTTAATATTATCGTAAACCCTGTGAACGATGAGCCTTCCTTCACCGTTGGACCTGATATTACGCTGGATGAAGATGATGCCAGCTCTGATCCCCTGCATGAGGCAACCGTAAAAATTTATACGGCATGGGCAACGGATATCGATATGGGACCCGCCAATGAGGATGACGGACATACGGAGGGCATCGAGAGTAACCAATATCCGGTCTTTACGCTGACCACGGATAATGACGGGCTTTTTGATCAGTTACCGGCTATCAATGCTCTCGGTGAATTGACATTCCACCAGGCAATTAATATTCACGGTTCAACGACGGTCAGTATTGTTTTGGTCGATAACGGCGGGACAGATTTGAACGGCGACGATACGTTTCCCACGCAGACTTTTACCATTACCATAAATCCGGTAAATGATGCACCCTATCTTGGAAATTTAGCCGATCCTTCCGTTCTGGAGGATCACATTCTCACCATTGATTACGAAGAATTATTTGCGCCCAGCGATACCACAGCCTGGTACGTTTTAGAGGTGGATGGGGATCATCTCACCTTCGGCGCTAACGGCAGTCAGCATGTGACCATGAGCTCTGTGGACGGGGATATCATGAATTTTATTCCCGTAACCGACTGGTTTGGTGCCGAAGATATCCGCATATTTGTGACAGATGGCGTTTATATCGATTCCCGGCATTATACTGCACACGTTAACCCGGTGAATGATATCCCATCATTCACTCCCGGACCTGACATTTCTGTAGAAGAAGATAGCGGGATATTTTCCGAACCCTGGGCGACCGTGATCAGTATGGGTCCTGAAAATGAGGTGAGTGAACTGGGTCAGTTCGCTACATTCACAATGACCCTTTCAGACAGCAGCCTCTTTGACGTGCTGCCTGCAATTGATTCAGAGGGCGTCCTTACCTTCAGTACGTCTGAAAATGCGAATGGGGTAACATCGGTCTCCGTCATATTGAATGATAACGGCGGGACACCCAATGGCGGCGTTGACCAGACAGATCCCATCGGATTCACACTTGAGGTTACCCCGGTGAACGATGATCCCATACTGACAGAACTCACCGATATTGAAACGAACGAGGATGTGAGTGTGACCCTGCCCATTTCTGGGAGCGATGTGGATATTGAGACGAACGACCAGACGCTCACCTTTACCTGCTCATCATCCGATGAAGCGGTTGTGCAATGCGCCATAGAAACCAATCAGGAGCGGGGGATTGTCATGCGTCAGCTTACCCTAACCGTTCAGGAAAACAGGCATGGGACCGCTATGATTGAAGTGATTGTAAATGATGGCGACGGTAGAGCAATTGACAGCGATAATTTTATCCTCACAGTCAATGCAGTCGCAGATATCCCGGATGTAACAGTTGTGCCTTCGGCAGGAGACGAAGATACCCAGATCCATGTAGATATTACGCTGATCCCAATTGACACGGATGGATCAGAATCCTACAGTCTGAATATTTCCGGTATTCCTGAAGGCGCAGTTTTATCGGCAGGCACCCTCCATGATGATGGTACTTATGATCTAACGATAGAGCAACTCACAGGGCTGACCATCCTTCCCGGCGGAAATTCCGGGGATGATTTTGAATTACAGGTGTTTGCCACGGCAACAGAAATATCAAACCAGTCATCAGTTGACACGGATACCATGACAATCCCGGTGACGGTTCAAGCCGTAGCGGATATTCCGACAGTTGAAATTAGCGACGCAGGTACGGCGGAAGATACCCCCGTCGTTATCCAGTTTGAGGGGCGGTTAACCGATCCGGATGGCTCCGAATATCTCACGTTTTCGATCAATGACCTGCCGGAGGGTGCATCCGTCACTGCGATTACCCAAAATTCTGATACGACATTTGTGTTTTCATTAACACCTCCGGAAAACGATGATTCCGATTTTGACATTACCATCACAATCACAGCCAATGAGACCGAAAATGAAAGTCAGTCCGCCGTTATCTCGGACCCCCTGACCGTCACCGTTTCTGCCGTTGCAGATGCGCCCGTCATAACCACTTCTAGTTGGGAGACGGATGAAGATACCGAATTGACGATCACATTCACGTCCGTCCTGACAGATATTGATGGATCGGAAAATTTGAGTCACCAGATTACCGGTATTCCTGGCGGCGCTACTGTGACGTCCCTGACCGATAATGGCGATGATACGTATTCATTTTCAATAACTCCGCCGTTGAATAACCATACGGACTTCACATTGACTGTTACGGGAACCTCCACAGAGTCTGCAAATAACAACATTGCTGTTACGACCGCAACGATCCCGGTAGTTGTGAATCCGGTGAATGACGATCCGACTTTGAATTCCATTGCCAATATCATTACCTATGAGGACATCGATCGTACCATCACTGTCACTGCAGGGGATGTGGATATAGCGACGGATAGTCAACAGTTGACTTTTAGCTGTATCAGCCATGATGAAGTTCTGGTCACCTGTTCAGCGTCTGCACCGATCAGCAATATTTACAGCACCCTGACCCTTGATGTACAGGACAACCGGCATGGGATCACCACGATAGATGTTGTTGTCGATGATGGATTTAACCGTTCCACCGCCACTCAGAGTTTCACGATCACCGTGAATGCTATTGCGGATATCCCCATTTTGGAAGTATCCGATGCAGTTGGCGATGAGGACACGGCAATCTTATTGGATATCACGAGCGAGTTGGTAGATACAGATGGTTCGGAATCCCTCTATTTAGAAATATGTAATTTACCAGAAGTGGTTGTGCTGTCAGGCGGGAGCCTGGAAGAAAACGGATGTTACTATCTGCAGCCTGAAGATATCCCCGGCATCACCGTGACGCCTTTTCTGAACAGTGATGATGATTTCGAATTTGTCGTGAGGGCATTTGCGACCGATGCAGACGGTTCGGTGAATGGTATAGAGACGAGTCTCTTTGTTACCGTGTATCCGGTGGCTGATGTACCTGAGGTGTCCGTTTCACCCGCCGGGGGTAACGAAGACACCGCCATTCCATTATCCGGTCAGGCGTTTCTCGTGGATACAGACGGTTCTGAAACACTTTATATCACAATTACAGACATCCCGGAAGATGCTTCATTATCGTCCCCTTGCACCTATTATGGGCCGGATTGTCTTTATTTACCTGCAGAATTATCCGGATTCACTATTACCCCGGGGTACAATAATAGCAGTGATTTCATTCTGTCAGTTAGTGCAATTGCCGTTGAAAACGAAAATGAATTTGCCGTGGCAACGGCTCAAATCCCGGTAACCGTGAATGCCGTTGCGGATGTTCCCACCCTTGTCACCACAGACGGTGTG
>CAYPCW010000027.1:0-4613 GCA_964409335.1 uncultured bacterium | reverse complement strand
GCGGCAGTTTCACTTTGACCGTGATCGCTGTCGCGGATACGCCGGAATTATCCGTTTATCCCGCAGGCGGCGACGAAGATAACCCAATTCCGTTGGACATCGCCACCTCGCTCAACGATATAGATGGTTCTGAATCCCTGCTCGTGGATATCACCGGTATCCCGGGGGGATCGATATTATCCGCGGGCACGGATCAGGGAGAGGGTCATTATTCTCTCACCCCGGATCAGTTGACCGGTCTGACACTCACCCCGCCCTTGAACAGCGATCTGGATTTTGATCTCATAGTCACTGCCACTTCGACCGATGCCAATGAGGATACGGCTTCTGTTGAGTTGATACTATCCGTTGAAGTTTTACCCGTACCCGATCTGCCTTTACTGACCGTAGAATCATCTACCGGCGATGAAGACACGGATATCCTGTTAACTATTGATCCATCCCTGACAGATACCGATGGATCGGAAGAATTATATATTCGCATCACCGGCAACCCTGAAGATGCGGTAATTTCGCCGGCATGTTCGTCTCTCAACGATGATTGTCTGTATTATCCCGCAGACCTAACCGGACTGATCATCACGCCGGGTCAGGATAACGGCGGCGACTTTACGCTGACGGTGGAGGCGATATCCTTTGAAAGCTGGGATAATTTTGTCACCGCCACAGACTACATAGAGGTGGAAGTGATCGCTGTCGCGGATACGCCGGAATTATCCGTTTATCCCGCAGGCGGCGACGAAGATAACCCAATTCCGTTGGACATCGCCACCTCGCTCAACGATATAGATGGTTCTGAATCCCTGCTCGTGGATATCACCGGTATCCCGGGGGGATCGATATTATCCGCGGGCACGGATCAGGGAGAGGGTCATTATTCTCTCACCCCGGATCAGTTGACCGGTCTGACACTCACCCCGCCCTTGAACAGCGATCTGGATTTTGATCTCATAGTCACTGCCACTTCGACCGAATTTGAGAATGGCGACGTCTCACTTACGGATACTCTGATATTATTGGTAACCGTGAATGCCATTGCGGATGTTCCCACCCTTGTCACCACAGACGGTATGACTGACGAGGATATTCCATTGGATGTCACCTTCAGTTCCGCTCTGACCGATGAGGATGGCAGTGAAAGTCTGTCCTTCGTCGTGAGCGGTCTGCCGGAGGGCGGTAGTCTGACAGAGATCACATCCCAGGGTGACGGCACCCATACCTTTACCGTGACTCCGCCGTTGAATCAGCATGACGACTTTACGCTCAGTGTCACGGCGACATCCACAGAATCCGAAAACGGAGACAGCGCCGGTATCGGTTTGGACATTTTTATTGAGGTTTTACCGGTGAATGATGATCCGGTTTTAGGCGCGCTGGATGACGTGACTACTGACGAAGACCAGGATGTCGCTATTGACATCTCCGGCATGGATGTGGATATTGAGACGGATGGACAGGTCCTGACCTTTGGGTGCGTCAGCAGTGATGAGGTTCTGGTACAGTGTTCGGTCACCGACCCCCGGGGAGTGGTGGCGCGTCAGTTAAATCTGGACGTTCAGGAAAATCGCCATGGCAGCGCAGAGATCACCGTGACGGTAAATGATAATTTTGGTCGGGCGCTGGATAGCGGCAGTTTCACTTTGACCGTGATCGCTGTCGCGGATACGCCGGAATTATCCGTGACGAACGTATCAGGAAATGAAGATGTGCCAATTCAACTTTACATCAATCCGGCGCTGAGTGATATCGATGGTTCTGAAACTGGCTATGTGGTCTTAAACGGAATTCCTGAAAACGGTGAATTATCAGCCGGCACGCTTCTGGAAGGTGGAAATTATCAAATCGAAAACAGTGATCTTTCACAACTCACTTTTACACCGCCGGTCAATAATAGTGCGGATTACCTCATTTATACGACGGCATATTCCGTAGAATATTCAAATGGATCAACGGCAGAAAGTAACCTTCGGGCGTTTCACATTACGGTGAATGCCGTAGCCGATCCCCCGGTCATCACTGCTGATCAATATTTAACATTAGAGGATGTTCAGGTTGATGTTTATTTCAATGCCTGGTTGCAGGACGTGGATGGGTCAGAAACACTCACTGTAAATATTTCCAATGTGGTTCCCCAGAGCGCAACCGTTACGGATATTACCCCTGTGGATGACGGACTATTTTTCTGTACCGTAATCCCGGGTTTGAATGATGATGCGAATATTGCCATAACCCTGACCGCCCGGAGTGATGAAGCTGAAAATAACAGCATGAATCAGGTGAATTACGATGTTTTGATTTATGTGGAAGCGGTACCTGATCCACCTCTGCTTTCTGTGGATGACATCACGACAAATGAAGATACGGTCACCCAAATATCATTTCAGGCGGGACTAACGGATGACGATGGATCGGAAGGGTTGACAGTCCTGGTGTCAGGATATCCCGAGGGAACGGTAATCTCCGGATTTCCCGATGTTTACCAGGTGGATGACTATTCCTTTGATATTTTGACGCCTGAAAATTACTATGGAGAATTTTCACTTGTATTTTCCGCCACTGCGACTGAAATTTCAAATGATGAATCGGCGACGACCCTGAGCGAGATGACAATGACAGTCAATCCCATGGATGATGCGCCTGCATTGGCATTCCTTCCCGATCAAACAGTAGATGGATGTACGCCATTCCAGGGCTTTAATTGGCTGACTTTGCTATTGGAATTAGATGGAGATGATGTGACCTTTAGTTCCGGTGGCAGCACACAGTTGGTTGTAACAGTAACGGAGAACGGTGATGTGAACGTCCTGGTTCCCCAACCCAGTTGGACAGGATCGGAAATTTTGATATTCACAGTGACAGATGCGACTTATCAGGCTTTATCTGCTTCACAGGATGTCACCTATACCGTTAATCCACTGCAAGTGTACTATTTTGATCAGGATGGCGACGGACTGGGTTCCGGGAATGGCATGGGATTCTGTCCGAATCAGGTTCCCGATGGGTGGGTCTCAAACAATGACGACCTTCAACCCGATTGTGTTTCGAATGATGATGATGTTTGTGGGTATTGCGGTGGTGAGAATACCGCCGATGATTTTGGGTTTGTGACGGGTCCTCAGGCAGATTGTTTTGGAATATGTGATGGACCTGCCTTTGAGGATGAATGCGGGGTATGCGGGGGTGATGATTCTTCCTGTAACCAACCGGTTGCAGGCGACCTCTTCATCGATACTTTTGAAAATATCACGGTCGAAATTGTACTGGATGCCTTAGACCCCAATGAGGACGAGTTGATAATAGATATAGGTACACCGGTCTTCCATGGACAACTTGAAGCAACGATAGATCCGCTCGTCTGGAATTATACGCCGGTGACGGGATACTTTGGGGAGGACAGATTCACCTTTACCGCAACAGACGGAGAGTGGACCTCCAATATTGCTACCGTCATTATTCATATCGCCGAAGTCAATAATCCTCCTGAAGGTTTGACTTATACAGTCAATTTGATTGAAGATCATTCTACCGAATTTGATTTTATCGGAATAGACGATGACACACCAGATGAGTCGCTTGTGTTCTCAATCCTTCAGCTACCCTCCCATGGGGCAATCACCGAAGGGCGTGCTATTGAGTCATATAATTATATGCCGGATCCAAACTACTTTGGATCAGATGATCTGATTTATGAGGTCACCGATGGTTACTCGGACTCTCAGCCCGCGGTCATTACATTTAACGTTGCCTCCGTGAATGATCCGCCTGCAATACAGGGAGTATCCTTCTCTGGTGGGAGTAATACCATTGACGAAAATACGACAGTGGACATCTCAATTACGGTGGTGGATATCGAAGGGGATGAGACGGAAATTCTACTCACATCCGGTCCGATCCACGGAATACTATCCGGGTTTGACGGGTCGTCCGTGGTTACCTATCAACCGGAGGAAGGCTATACCGGCACAGACCAATTTATCATTTACGCCCGGGAAACGGACACTCCACAGCCATTATCTTCAGCACAATTTACGGTAAGTCTGACCATGGTGAATGTCAATGATGCACCGGTCGCATTTGATGTAAGTACGACCATTTACGAAGATGAGATTGAGGCTGAAATCGGACTTTCAGCAGATGATCCCGACGATGATGAGTTTACGTTTCAAATTTTCACACAGCCGCTGCACGGTCTCGCTACCATGAACGGTGATCAATTGAATTATACACCCGATGAGAATTATTATGGCGATGATCTTTTGGAATATACTGCCTTTGACGGCGAGTATTTTTCAGCCCCCGCCTGGGTGAACATCACGATCATCAGTGTGAACGATCCACCTCAGGTCACAGACCTTGAATTTCAGGATGTGGGAGAAGGCTTCATTTTCAATATTACCCCACTTGATATCGATGGAGACGATGTGATCATACAATTCATCCCGCATACCAATGAAGGATGGGGACAGAGTTTCTTTGGTGCGGTCATCGAACCTCAAACCGATGGATCATATATATATCATACGGGAATTATTCCCACCATGACTGATTTTATTTTTTATGGCTCTTCCGGGAATTGAGTGGAAAAATTGTTGAAATGGGATTAAGCTAGAGTA
>CAYPCW010000026.1:0-38143 GCA_964409335.1 uncultured bacterium | reverse complement strand
CTGCGACTCCATTATGCCAGGACCCTTGATGAATGGAGCAAACGATTTGAAACACACATTGAGAAAATTCGCAGCCGGTTTGATGAATCCTTTGTGCGCATGTGGCGAATGTTTTTAAACGGTAGTTCGGCAGGATTTCGGTATGGAAATTCAAGGCTGCATCAAATTACTTTTACCAATGGCTTGAATAACAGTTTGCCTATTACGCGGGAAAATCTTTATGTTTATTAAAACGAATAAAAAATGAAAACCCTATATAAATGATAGTAACTCACAGATGGGTAAGACAATTCCATCCTTCCCTCATGTATACCCGGTAAGCGAATTCGGGAATGAAGATTTCGGACAAAACCATCCGTTAGTGAAGTTTTACTATAAATGATAGAACATGAAAATTAAACCATTCAGAATAATCGCGATCTGCCTGGTAAACGCCGGCTGAATCATCTTATACCTTAACCAATTTAACTCGCGTATCATAAAATGATGAACTCCCGCCAATAGGATCTGTCAAACATACATCCTTGAGATACGGATCTGCAAGCAGTACCACATTTGTGCAAAGCCCGGTGGTGCGGCGCTGGTCTCCCTTGATGGTTTGTCCATCGACCGACACATCGGAGGCGCCATAGGCCCAGTGGCCGAAGTGCCAGGAGACTGCGACGGTTCCGGGACGCATGCCTTCCAGTACCTTCACCTTGCCGGCCACCGGCATCGTTTTACCATTCCGTAAATTCCAGATGCCTTCGGGATTGGTGGCGGACACGATTTGCGCCCGGCTGCCATCTGCGAATCCCAACCGTTTAGCATCGCGGCTGTTCATCAAGATGTAGTTTTCGCTGAGTATGGATGATAACCAGTAATCTGTAGGCAATGTCCGCGACTGTCCACCCAGGATATCTTTGTAGGTGATGAGGTGGAGGTCGTAGCCATCTTGAACAACCACTTTGCCGGCGGCATCTTTTACCGGTTCGTAAATCGCCACGCCTGAGAAAGGCTTGCCGGTCAGGCTGTGTTTGGCTATGGCCACTGGTTCCGCATACAGGTTGAAGAAGTTACCAAACTTGTGACTCAAATAATCACCATCATAGGCTTTAATGAAATCCTCGTAGCGGCCTCCGCGGTTCAAAACATAGACAACCTTGTTCCACCTGTCGGCGCCGACCGCTTTTTCCCAGCGCTGCGGGTCAAATACGGTTTTCGGCAAATGTCGGTGGCTTTTCAGGAACAACGCCAGCTCCTGGGCATCGGCATCGGGCACCGTCTCGCCTTCTTTGTCGCCCATAGCAACATTAGCCACCATTTTCAAATAAAAGTCTTCGGGCCGTTTGAAATCCCAACCGTCTTCCAGACCATTGCTGCCATACCCTGGGAGATTCAACTTCTCAGCAATGGCTAGCATGATCGCTTCCATGGAAATGGGCATTTCTTCCCCAAACACCGTTGCGGTCTCTGTAAGCGGTGCCACGATGGGTTGGCGGACCTTACTGGTCTTGGTCTGAACATCAGGGGTAACATGGGGCGTGCCCCATCTTTCCCAAATCGACAGATCCGGGAATAGATAATCCGCATACATGGAACTTTCCCCTATCACAATATCACAGGCAAAAAACAATGGCACGCTTTCTAAATCCGCAAGAACGTCGAGCTGGGTTTGCGCTGCCGGGACAGATAAACCGGGCGTACCTTTGTGAAGAAAGAGCGCCCTTATAGGATATGGAAAGCCTGCTCTGGCGGCGGGCAATACCTCCTGATACAAATTCGAGGTGAATGGGTAAAATGGCCGCTTCGCGGGATAGCCATTAAACAGGGTTGTTTTTTCATAAGAAGATTTCTCTTTTGTCAGCTTCACCCCAAATGGGCCCAGTTTCCCGGGATGCATTTTCTTCAGATTAAACGGATTGCCGGGCTTGCTGCCGTCCTCGTGCCAGTGCCCACCACCCAGGCTCAAACCTCCCTTCCAGTCCGGATTGCCAACCAGCAGGTTAAGTAAAATCAGCGCCAAGGCATTGTAGTAGCCGTTGGTGTGCTGCACCGGCCCGCGGTAGAATTCAGCTACTGCTTTCTTGCCGTGAGAGGTGAACTCCTGCGCCAACTCTGCAATGGTAGCTGAGTCCATGCCGCAAAGCTCAGCCCATTCATCGAGGCTTCTGGAAGCGGCCGATTCCCACAACAGTTGCAAGGCGCTCTTTACGTTAATCTCATTCACCCTGGTTTCCATCATCGGGTCGCCTTCAACAGCCTTTTGTGTATCATACGGGTTGCAGGCAACAGGTTGGCCGTTCTCCAGAACCACGAAGGTGTCCTCATTTCCTATGCCGAGTTCCGAGGCACGCAGATATTTACCGGGCGTTCCATCTTTCTCTATCTTGACCAGCCAGGAAGCTGTGCTCCAGGAAGGTTCACCATCCGCCTGAGCCGCCGCCTTGTTGGCATTGGCAAGAAAGGTACGGTCATATCGCTTATTTTCGATGATCCAGCGAATCATTCCCAGCGCCAGTGCACCATCCGTGCCAGGCTCGATCGGCACCCACTTCCAGGCCTTGGCAGCGGTTTTTGACAGACGCGGATCGACCACCGCGATTTTCAAGCGTCCCGAAACGATGCCGTCGGTGACCTTTTCCGCCATGGGCGGCGGACCAAAGTTAGCTTCAAAGGCGCCTGTGCCAAAGTAGATAATGAATTCGGAATGGAGAGCATCGGGTTTCATGTGCTCCTTGCCACCAGACCACTTGCCGTCCCTGTATTGATTGGTAGCCATCCCATAGGCGATATGATGGCTTTGTTCGCAAATGGTGGTATGTTCATAAAAATTCACCGAACCGAAGGCGTCGTTTAGCCAGCGCTTGCCAAATTCTTTTCTGCCGTGCTCGATGCGGCCAGCTAAGAAGACAAATTGATTATTCACCGGCCCCAGGTCGGGATGGTTGGGATCGATAAGCAGATTGAGATGGGCTGCATGCCTGGATTTGAAATCGGTTACCGTCATCTCTTTTTGGGCGATTTTCTGGGCGTCATCAGCAAGAGTCTTCATCAAATTCGCATCCCGAATGCCATGGAGCTCTTTCAGACCCGGAACTTTGCGGGTTTCCTCGCCAGTCACCTTTTTAAACAGCCGCCCGCCGTTGACGATTTCATCAATGGCCTGGTCAAAAGGAATGGTTTCCCACTGATTGGAACCTCGCGGGCCGGTTCGCTTCAAAACTTTCACAATCCGATAGGGGTCGTACAGGCTCTGAACCCCCGCCTGTCCCTTGGGACAAACTTTTCCTTCCAATGCGGCCACGTCTGCGGGTGCTGTGGCGTAGGGCACTTGAGGTAGCATGGCCTGGGGAGAATAAGCCGGGCCGTCAATCTTCACTAGCACTCCGTTCAAAAGTTTGGCTTTTATGGGACAGGCGGTATGGCATTGCAGGCAAACGGAGTAAATGATATTTTCTGCTTTAGCCAGCTCGTATGCTTCTGCGGAGGTCAGCGCTCCGGCTTGTGCTTTGCTCAGCAAGCTAAACGCATAATCAAGCTGACTGGCTAATAAAGCCGATCCACCCAATAACGCGCCGGATTTGAGAAACAACCTTCGAGAAATTCCGTTGTCGACTTTCTTACTCACTTCTGTTTCTTGCATTCTATCGTTCATGTTGATCTCCTCTTCAGTATACAAATGCTTTCAATTAACCATGACAGGAGAGACAAGTCTCCTTATCGGCGATCGGCCCGGTCAAATACAGAACCCGCGGTTCGGTACCCTCACTTTCGTTGATGCGAACCCACTGACGTTGCTGGAGCAGCTCGCCAATTAGACTTTCAGGATCATTTTTGTCGCCAAAATGCATTGCCCCGCCCATGCAGGTAGTCACACAGGCTGGCAGCATGCCCGCCTCCAAACGATGCAGACAAAAATGGCACTTGCGCACCGCATCTACCGGTGACGACTCCTTGCCGTTTCGTGACCACTTCTTGCCATATTCGAAGCTGTCGCGGGTTTCGTACGGTTCCAGTTTCGGAGTATTTTCGGTATAGAAGGCGCCGGTATCATGATACACGGCGGTGTACGGACATTGTCTGTTGACTTTCTGGAAAAGCTCTTTTCCTTTAAGCTTATCGTAATGAAAGACCAGAATGCCGTCCGTACGCTTGGTGTAAGCGTCTTTTGGTATGCCCTCCACGCAGGGTGGATTATCGCACTGCTGGCAGTTCGTCGGCATGAAGAAACGTTTTACCGCAGGGTAATCGCCGTCTTCCACGTCTTGAACCACGCGATACGAAACTCCCGGCGGCGCCACATTCTCGGCCATACAGGAGACAGTGCAGGCGTTGCAGCCGATACATTTGTCTATATCGATGACCATAACCCAGGCGCGCTTGTCCAGGGCTTTTTTGAGCGCCCTTTTCAGGTCTTCGTGCATTCTAACCAGAATGCTTTCCTTTCCAAACTTTGTAGCCATTTCTACCTCCTTGATTATTTCCAGATATAATAAAAGGTAACGCGTGGTATCACATCGTTGTCCGGACTTACCCCAGCGTCGTTTTCATCGTATAACACTGCTTCCACATTGGGCATGATGTGGACCTCTTTGATTGGCATCAAGTCCAATCCAACCAGCAAAAAGGTTGATTTGGCTGTGGGGTCAAAAGGAATGTAGGATATCTTGGCGCCGTCAGGGCTGGGGTCGAACAGGCGGTCAATTCGTGCAAACCCCCAGGTCTTTTCCGAGATTTTAGCCGCCGCGAACACCGACCCAACCTGGAGTTTCAGGTCTTCCAATCCTTCACCCACCTCGCGATTTTGCTGCGCAAACTGTAACCCGAGGCGGAAATTGTCATACTGGTAAGCCACGAAACCCTGCAGGGTATAACGGTCGCTGACGCCAGGGCGCCCCTCAAAATCGCCATAACCTTCTACCAGAATATGGTTGTTGATTTTGCCCGTCACAGAAAGGAGCAATTTCTTGCCGGCATTGTTTTCCGAGCTGGTGCTGTTGCCATTGGCAATCATGAAATGGTAGTTGACCCGTTTCTCAGAATCCAGGCTGCCTTTGAATGCCAGACCAAAGTCGCGCGAAGAACCAAACTTCTGCAAATCAAGGGGAGTCTTTTCCACCGAACGGTAACCCCAAACGCTTTCAATCAAATCCCAGGTCGGGGTGGGCGAGATGCCAAAAAGGATGCTGTGCCGGCCATGTTTCCATTTCAGGTAGGCATCCTTCACAAAGGGTTCCAAATTCGTTTTACTGGTGAAATCGCCGGCGCTGTTCATCTCGAGGCGAAAGCGAACCTCAAAGTCTTCATTTAATGCCTGGTCGTAGGTGAAGTAAATGCGGCGGAACCAGAAGCCATTCGCGTCTTCCAGAGCTTCATTGTGGCTTGAAGCCATGTAGTAATAGTCGCCAAACATGTAACCGCTAATTTTGCCTATCTCCTGGGCAGTAGCAAGACGGGTGAGAATAAAGAGCATAAAGGCTAGAGTCAGGGGTGTTAGTTTTTTCATAAGAAGTGTTCCTCCTCTTTTGTTAAGATACCGGGATAGCCAAATCTGCTGAATATGACGTATAATATGTTGAGATATCTTCGGTAATAGCAAATGCTGATTTTCCGAAATACCTGAAGTTATGTCGTGGTTTTTCGTTAATTGTTTATTATTTAGCAATTTATGTATAATTTCCTTAATTTTTACTTTTCTCATTATTTTGCCGACCAGTCCCCGTACTTTGGACCACCTGGAAAGTTGGCACTTTTCTCTATTTTACATTAATCAATTAATCATCTATTCACGTTTGTAGTTCTCTGCAGGAATGAAAACTTTGGGTGCATCAGGTTGAAACCCGGGCCGTTCCTGAATATACATTAATTCCTATCCCGGTCAAGGCGAATGGTTAGTCAATATAGGTTTAAATATATATGTGCCCATACATTTAGACACTCGCTTTTTGCCAGACAGCTTATTTTTTTGTCAAACTGACTACATAAAATTATTACAAAAAAATAAGTTTACACACCATTATATTGCTGTGTTCCGGTTCGGGTTTTCAAAATCGGCGATTCCGGTTGAACTGGGATACCATCACCGTGAATTGATGGGATGTTTACCCCCTTTCAACTCCTGCTGAATTTCAGCGGCGATCGCCAGCGCAATCTCCTCAGGGGATTCAGCAGGTATCCTTAACCCGACCGGTGAATGGAGCCGGGTTCTCATCGCAACGGTAATTGTGAGTCCGTTTTCCTCCACGGCATTTAATAATTTTTCAACACGACGCCGGGACCCCAACACACCGAGATACGGGAGTTCTAAGGGCAGCAGGTTCAGGAGTAACCGCGTATCGTTCCGGAAATGATGGGTCAGGACCACCACCGCATCGGGAAGATCATTTTCCCATACCGACAGGATTTCATTCGGTTCGACGGTCACTACCCGGTCTGCTTTTGGAAATCGCTCTGCTGTTGCGAAATCTTTACGGTGATCCATTACCGTGATTTCCCATCCCAAAGTTTCAGCGATGGTCGCCAGCGGGAGGCTGTCATTCCCGCCCCCAATGATCGCCAGATGGATGGGCGGACATACCACTTCCATGAAAACCTCCAATCTCCGGTCACAGGCGCTCCAGGAAATGACGGAGGGCTGTGAATGGCTGGAGGTCCGGATGAGCTGATTGCGCAGCCAGTCGCTAACCTCGGAATTATCCAGGTCGTTGATCACCTGATGATCCCCCTTTAGCACCATCCGGTCCCCCGAGTGGATGCTTTCAATATCCGTTCGGATGACCGTTGCCATGGAAATTTTTTCTTTTGTTTCAAAACCAGACATAAGACTGGATAAGGCACGCTTCAGTCTCCCCGGAATCAGCGGTTCCAATAAAATTTCTACCATCCCTCCGCAACCCAGACCCAGCCCAAAAATGATGTCATCGTCTGAGGTGGAATCATAGTGGAGTAGTCGGGGGACTCGTTCATAAATGACCTCGCGGGTATGCAAAATCAGATCGGTATCCAGACATCCGCCACCAATGGAGCCGGTGATTTTACCCTGCGCATCAACCAGTGCCCGTGCGCCCGGTTTCCGATAATGGGAACCCTCCACACGGACGAGGGTGGCAAGCACGCAGGGTTCCCCCCGTTGTTCACTTTGTTTCACCGCCTGTAGAATTTGGTTCAGTTCATTCATCAGGCAGCGTCAGTGAAAGGATTCCCAGCATTCCGTCAGGAAAGCCGAGATCATTTCCCGGCGGTACTGCAGCGGTAAGTAGTCGTTATCTACCGTCTTGCAGGTGCGTTTCACCTGCCGGATCATGTCGGTTAATGTGAGGTTACTGATCTTTGCTTCCACCCCTACTGGCGCCATGGATACCCCGTTCACGGCGACGCGCAGGTTGTCCGTATTATCGACACATGCAGCGACGGTCAGAGACGTGAAATCCATACTATTCCGGAGACGTAATTTTTTGAACCACCATTTTGACGGGATCTCCGGGATCATAATTTCGGTGATGATTCCGCCGGCGCCGAGCGGGGCATGGACGATCAGCCCGTCGGGAACATACAGACCGGCCATGGGCAGATATATTTTACCGGTCACAGACCGAACGGTAACCCGGGCATTCAGGGCCATGAGCGCCGGAGCCAGATCAGATACATTCCGGGAATAACAATGATGCAGCCCGCCGGTCACCTGGCAGAAATCACCCGTATCCTTCAGGCAGGACCCAATCGATTGCCGCCACTCGAAGGACTGATTATAAAAACTGCACCGGTTGCTCACCATCAGATTGCCACCGAGGGTTGCAGTTTTCCGGACTACTGGCGTGGCAACAGAGGTCGCGGAGACGGCGATGATCGGGTAGTTTGCCCGTATCCCCTGATGATGGATAATCTGATCCAGGGTAACCATCGCCCCAAGAACCAGGCGGCCTCCCCGGCTGTTTATTTTTTTCAGGGATTTAACACCGGTGAGATCGATGATCGTATCCGGCTGGATTAAATGCTGTTTTATATGGAGTTGGATATCGGTTCCGCCGGCATAAAAAACATAACCGGCGGGGTCGTTGTTTGCCAGAGATATCGCTTTAGCCACCGTTTGGGGCATAACATATAATGGGGTACTCATGACTTCCCCCGCTTCCGAAGTTCCGCCCGAATTTTATCCGGTGTAATCGGGAGATTCGTCATCCGGATACCCACGGCGTCATAAATGGCATTCCCGATCGCAGGCAGCACCGGATGGATCGGTCCCTCTCCCGCTTCCTTGGCGCCATAGGGCCCTTCACCATCCTGGGATTCAATGATCGTCACATCCATCTCCGGGGTATCCAGGGTGAGGGGGATGCGATAATCCCAGAAATTGGCGTTCACTAATCTGCCCTGATGATACCGCATTTCTTCGGATATCGCCTGTCCGAGTCCCATATGGATACTTCCCTCGATCTGACCTTCGACAGACAGGGGATTAAGGGCTTTACCGCAGTCGTGGGCGCCCCACACTTTTTTCACAGACACCTGTCCTGTGAGCGTATCCACCCTGACTTTGGCGATAAATGCCCCAAAACTATAGGCCGGGCTGAGTCCTGCGCCAGCTCCTTTAAATGTACCTCCCATTTTGGGGGAAATATAACATCCGCTTTCCACAATTGCGCCTCGTCCTGCCATGGCAATTTCTACAGCCTCTTCCCACGTCAGGTCTAATTTTCCATCATCGGTAAATACCCGTTCATCGTCAAACCGAATAGCTTCTCTCATAACCGATTTTTCATTTGCGATACAGGCGGCGATCTGATGTCTGATCTTGTCCACAGCTTGTTTGGCGGCATTCCCCACCATGAAGGTGACCCGGCTGGAATAACTGCCCAGATCCACCGGTGTGAGTTTTGTGTCGGCAACTTCTACCTGTACCCGGTTCATGGAAATGCCAAGCTCTTCTGCGGCGATCTGAACCAGCAGGGTATCGCTGCCCTGTCCGATGTCGCTGGCGCCGCTTAACATGACCACTCTGCCGTCAAAATCCAGTTTTGCATGGACGACGGTCTGGGGATATCGATTCCAAATGATGGGTAATGCACTGCCGCTGATGAAAAATCCGCATGCTACACCCAATCCATGACCGTAGGGTAATTTACGATAGTGCTCGTTCCACCCGGATTTCCGTCGGACGGTATCCAGACATTCCCGGATTCCATTACTGGTGATCCGTAATTCCCCCACAGTTTTGGTATTTTCAGGTAGAAAATTCCTGAGTCTGAATTCGCAGGGGTCTGTTTGCGTATCCTGCGCCAGCATATCTATCACCACTTCTACGGCATACCGGGGATTGACCGCCCCGTGGCCTCTCATAGCGCCGCATTGTGGTTTATTGGTATACACTCGCTTCGTGATAAATCCAAACCGGTCGATCCGGTAGGGTCCCTGGAGGAGAACGCCGTTATAATATGCAGTGACCACGCCAAAACTGCCAAATGCGCCGCCATCAATCACGATATCGGTGTCTAAAGCGGTAATTTTTCCCCCGGCGTCACATCCCACCGTCATGACCATCTCCGTCGGGTGCCTGCCGTGATTGGTTAGAAACACCTCCTCCCGGGTCAGTGTACATTTCACCGGGCGATGGGTGATCATCGATAATTTTGCAGCGATCATCTCATGTGGGAACGGATCGCTCTTCCCCCCAAATCCGCCCCCCAATGCTGGTTTTTTCACCTGGATTTTATAAAGGGGAATGTCCAGTACTTTAGACAACGTACGATGCAGATAATGGGGAACCTGGGTCGCGGAGATCACCAGCAGAGTCCCATCCCTTTCCCAACTGGCCACCGTGGAATGCGGTTCTGTAAAAGCATGGGTTACACCGGCAAATTTGAACCGGACAGACCGAACATGGTCCGATGTCTCCAGGGCGGCTTTAGGGTCGTTAAAATTTAGTTCAGCGATTTTATGGATATTCTTTTCGTTCCGGGTGTACTGATGAATTTTCTCTTCTTCGGAACAATCCGCAAGAGATTCTTCAGGGGTAAAAAAGGGCTTGATCGGTTTATAGGTCACACGGATCAATGCTGCACCCTTCCGGGCTGCTTCACGCGTCTCGGCGGCAACAGCAGCGACAATTTCCCCCACATACCGGACTTTCTCAACCGCCATCGCATTTTCATCGGGGTGAATGGGAAGCACCCCAAAAGCGGCCGGGAGATCTTTCCCTGTGATGACCGCTCTCACACCGGGGCAGGACGCTGCTTCAGATGTATCGACTGTAATAATTTTGGCATGAGGATAGGGA
Organism: uncultured bacterium; assembly: GCA_964409335.1. GTDB lineage: Bacteria > Fidelibacterota > Marinisomatia > SCGC-AAA003-L08 > JACNLC01 > JABMOW01. The sequence goes on along the minus strand of CAYPCW010000026.1, from coordinate 27,888 downwards.
CTTCGGTGCAAGCCCGCAAACAACATATTTGGAAATATAAAATCGTCCGAATACATTGCCTTCCCCGTCGTTTTCTGAACCGCATCGATCAGTGGCGTGGGTTTTCCAATTACATTACTCATGTCTTAAATCCTCTGCGGCGAGACGAACAGAATCGATGATTTTTTTATACCCCGTACACCGGCACAGATTTCCAGATAATGCTTCTTTGATCTCTTCATCGGTCGCATCCGGATTTTCATTCAAAAAAGGCACTACAGTCATCACGATCCCCGGCGTACAAAACCCACACTGTAATCCTCCCTCTGATACCAACCGTTCCTGGACGGGATGTAAATGACCTTCAATTCCCAATCCTTCGATCGTAAGAATCTCCCTACCGTCACACCTCAGGGAAGGCGTGATACAACTCAGTACCGGGACGCCGTCCAATAACACGGTACAACTTCCACAGGATGCCTGATCGCATCCGCGCTTGGTTCCCGTTAGATTCAGATTTTCCCGTAAGGTATCCAATAAGGTTTCATGAACCCCGACCAACAGCGTCCGCGTAAATCCATTGATATGTAATTCTACTTTTTGCATGAAAATTCCCCTGGTTACTCCCGGCGTAGCAGCATGGCTATCCCCTGCCCATGCCCCACGCATAAGGAGGCAATCCCATATTCTACATTTACAAGGGTCATACTTCGTGCCAGAGTGAGAGCGAGACGGATCCCGGTCATCCCCAGGGGATGCCCCATGGCTACCGCTCCTCCGTGAATATTCAATTTTTCAGGATCAATCCCCAATTCATTCCGGCAGACCAATGTCTGGACGGCAAATGCTTCATTGATCTCAAATAAACCGATATCAGACACAGACAACCCCGTGAGTCTGAGTAATTTTTGAATGGCATGAACCGGTCCCAGACCCATCTCATCGGGGGATAATCCTATGGTGACAGTCCTGTCGATTTTTGCCAGCGGTTTCCAGGTAAATTTATCCAGTGCGGATTGATCCCCGATCAGGGAGATACATCCCCCATCCGAAATACCGGAACTGTTCGCAGCGGTAATCGTCCCTGCTTCATCAAATACGGACTTGAGAGACGCTAATTGTTCCGGGGTCGATCGCCGCGGCTCCTGATCGTCCTGAACCGTCGTTCCGTCTGATAGGGTAATTTGAACAATCTCGTCTTTGAAAAACCCGGTTGCTTTTGCCTTAAAATAGCGATCATTGGACTGAATGGTAAAGTCATCCTGTTCAGCGCGGCTGATACCAAAATCAATAGATAGTTTTTCTGCCGTCAACCCCATATTTGTCCATTGAAAGGGGTAGTTTTCAAAAAGGGCAGGATGGTAGTCCACCGCAGCCGACATGGGGACATGCCCCAAATGTTCAACCCCGCCTACAAGCACTATCCGGTTTGTCTCCGCACGGATCGTATCTGCTGCTAAAGCCAACGCGGTCAAACTTGATGCGCATAGACGGTTGATCGTTACTCCGGGTATGGTGGCGGGGAGGCCTGCAAGGAGCAGGATAAGACGAGCCAGGTTTTTGCCCTGTTCCCGATGCTGCCCGACACATCCCAGGAAAAAATCATCAATCTGTGATACATCTATGCCCCGTCGCCGGATGAGCGAATGTAATATCTGAACCATGAGTTCATCCGCTCGAATGGAAGCGAGTATTCCCTTTTCAGGATGCCCCCTTCCAATGGCTGACCGGCAGCCGTCCATCAAATACACCGGTTTGCTATTCCCCATTTACAGACACCTGGTTTCAAACACTAAAAATCCGGGAACCATTACAGAGATGTCCCGCCAATACTTCTGCCGCCATCCACATACAGGACCTGCCCGTTGATGAACCGTGCCTTTCCGGATGCCAGAAAAGTGACGGCATATGCGATATCTTCCGGAGTACCCGCCCGTTTTCCGGGGAGCGCCATTTCGAGTTTTTGGAAAATTTCAGGATCTAATTTTCGGGTCATGGGTGTGTTGATCAATCCCGGTGCAACGGCATTCACTGTAATGTAATCCCGCGCCAATTCCAACGCCAACACACGCGTCAGGCTTACCAATCCGCCTTTGGAAGCCGAATAATTGGACTGTCCCACATTGCCCAACCAGGCACGGGACACGATATTAACGATACGCCCGGACTTTTGCCGCCGCATCACCGGAGCGACTGCTTTACACATCAGCCATGGACCTTTCAGATTGACCGAGATCACCGAGTCAAAATCCGCTTCCGGCATTTTCCATATCACATTATCCCGGATGATCCCCGCATTATTGACCAGAACATCAATGCATCCAAATTCACCGGTAATTTGCGATACTACCCGATTCACGTCGCCGGACCGGGACACATCGCCGGTGATCTCCCTCAGATTCGGGTTGCGGGAAGAACTAAAATTGTCGGACCACATCAAATCCATGATGATAACCTTCGCACCGCCGTGTAAAAATTCGTCAACAATCGAAGCACCAATTCCCTGTGCCCCTCCGGTGATGAGCACAATTTTATTTTTAAATTCCATTTAATACCCCTTGAATACGGGTGGCTTTTTCCCCACACTCTTTAGCCCTGCCAATGCATCTGTGGTTTTGAAAATATCTTCAATGAAAGCCAGTTCCGATTCCGGACCCTTTTGATCATCGATAAGGCGCTCTGATAGTTGTAGCGCGATGGGTGCTTTCAACCGTACCCGTGCGACCGGTTTCTGCAACTTTTCCGGAATTTCGCTGCGTTGATTCAATAAACTGTTAACAGGGTTCTTCTGGAAAAAATTTTCTATTTCATGCCATTCTTCCGGTATGGATGAGGACCTACGGGACAGGTCATCCCAGTGATCGGTGAGTGTCTGGTATTCTGTCCATGAAATGATGTGATCCACTAACCCGATTTCTTTTGCCTGTTGAGCCTTCAGCATTTGCCCTGTATAGATCATGAATTTTGTCAGTCCTTTTCCAATTCGGTTTGCCGTTCGCCGGGTACCGCCTAACCCGGGATAAATCCCGATCCCGGTTTCCGGGAAAGCAAAAACGGCATTTTCAAGGGCAACGATCACATCTGCCGTGAGCGCTAGTTCCAATCCGCCCCCCAGCGCCAACCCGTTTACCACCGCTATGATGACCTTTCGGGATTCATCAATCCTTTGAAATACCCGCTGCCCTTCTGCCGTGAATTCCACAATTTTTTCGATGGTCTGATTTCGGATATGATCGATGAAAAAATTAATATCCGCGCCTGCTACAAAAGCCTTCCCCCGTCCCGTGAGGATAATCGTGGAGATATGCGGATTTGCGTCCAACCGGTCAAAACTTTCCGCCAACTGGGATATCACCTTTGGATTCATGGCATTCAATCCTTCAGGACGGTTCATGATGATTTTACCTATGTTGCCGGTAATTTCTGTCATGACATAATCGGGGGTCCAATCCTGAACCGTCATCGATATGGGGATGGACAGACCCCGATCGCGGGTGAGTTTTGTAATCCATGTTTTGACAGTTGACTCACCCAGTTCAAAGAACAGATCGACGGGTGTTTTTCGCCATTGCAGCCCCACACCGGCGCCGCGGGAAATATCACCTGCCGTGCAGATCTTCTCATCCAGGATTTGTCCGCAAATCCATAAAACCACAGAAGTTAACCGTTGGGAGACGGCTTCGGTGATATCCCTTTTCAATTCCGCTGCCGCAGGGATATCCCATGGCTGATTCAACTCCGACTGTGATTTTAGCATGGACGTAGGTTGATAAAAAGCCCCGAAAGCATTCTGAAGTGTTCTCTGAGCATGGTATGCGATAGGGACGCCGGTAGCATTCATCAGCGCGAAAGGACCCATTCCGCACCCGAAAGTTTTGCAGGCAATTGTATCTATTTCACCCGGCGATGCGATCCCTTCTTCAAATATTCTGACGGCTTCATTCAGCCATGGGACAAAAAACCGGTTCACGACAAAGCCGTTTGCATCTTCACAGACGATGGGGTCTTTTCCGCATTGCTGCATGAACCACATACAGCTTTCGAACGGTTCGTCTCCCGTTTGGGCTCCCCGCACAATTTCTACCAGTCTGTTTTTTGCCGCATGATAAAAAAAGTGAAGTCCGAGAAACCTTTTGGGATAGGTGACAAACGAGGATAATTCCGTAACGGAGAATGATGACGTATTGGTTGCGATGATCGTGTCGGATGGAACCATAATCGACAACTGTGTAAATACTCCCTGTTTCACGGCGAGGTCTTCAAACACGGCCTCAATGATCAGATTGCAGGATGACAGATCCTTCATATTCGTGGTAAGGGATATGCGTTTGAGTATGTGGTCAGCCATCTCCGGCGTAAAAATGTTGCGCTCAATGCCCTGGTCCAGGGTTGATTTGATATTTCCCACCCCGCGCTGCAGAAAGCGATCCTCACGATCCATAAGGATGACGGGGAATCCCTCCTGCGCAAATTTTTGTGCCAGTGCCGACCCCATCGTACCGGCGCCAATGATGCCCACGGTTTGAATTATTTTCATTGCTGTCCCTCCCATCTGGGATCGCGTTTCTGAAGAAAAGCCTCAATCCCTTCATTGGCATCGTGAGTTTCCATGAGTTCGTGGATATAAAATTCCTGCAGTTGGGAAAGTTTTTTCTTTAATTGGCGGTTAAAGTGCCATCTGCCAGCTTTGACGGCAAATCGTAGCGAGCCGGCACTTTTGGGCAGGATGTGTTTTTCACACCACAGATCTACGCCTTTCAGCATTTCTTCCCGACCGGCATACAGGGCGGTGAGCATTCCCCAGTCCGCCGCTTCATCCGGCTTCAGAGATCGTCCGGTAAGCAGCAGGTTATCGGCTCTGGTTTGTCCCACTTTCAGGGGGAGGATAACTGATGCCGGTGGAGCGAATACCCCTAAATTGATTTCTGGTTGCCCGAGCCTGGTGGTTTCATCAGCAAACATAAAATTACACGCCAACGCCAGTTCGAGTCCTCCGCCCAAACACTGGCCCGAAACCAGGGCAGCCGTGGGAATCGCCAGATCCGCCAGGGTAAAAAATAATCGATGAAACTGATCCAGCATCGTTGCCACATGTTCTTTGGTGTGTTCAGCCACACTGGCGCCAAAACTGAAATGATCGCCCGCACCGGTAAATTGTATCATCTTCACCCTTGTCGAACCTGTAAACTCGCTCAAATGATGGTGTAATGAGTCCATCATCACAGCGTCAATGACATTTGCTTTGGGGGCGTTCAGCGTCAACCGGATGATTTGACCCGAATATAATTCTTCTCTGATGACAATATTCATATCCCGTTCTGCTCACTTTCTATTTTTATATATCATTATTAAAGATCCATATCATTCCTTTGGACTGCCTCAACCGCGCCGATACATGAATTAATCCGTCATGTTGACGGGGCAGGATTAACTCAAACCAAAAAACACACCCTCCGGCTGTACCATCTATGATCGGGGTAAGATCGCATCCAGTAATTCATCATCCCAGGGATGTCCTTCCGCCAACATTTGACGCAGTCTGATAAAATCTACCTCGCGATGATCTTTTGGTCCCTCATTGAATGCCCGGAATCCGGCCTTTGCTTCCGTCATCATATTCAGGGATAGCCAGTCCCTGTTGGATTGCTGATTCCGATCCCAGTGTTCCAGTTTTTTCTTCCGCAGACTGTTCAGTGTCTTGCTGGTACAATCCGGCATCAGATACAGGAGTTTTGTACACAAATCGTTGACCGCATCGTCCAGCTGCTTCAGATTGATTTCACCCCGGGATAGGAGGTTCTTTCCGGCGTTCAACGATTCCCCTTCTTTTCGTTTTCCATAGACCCGGTCACCTGAAGCATTTATCCATTGATCCGTCACTATCAACGGATTACGGATGAGCGTTCCATCTACTTTGAGAACCGGAACGGCTTCTGTGATCAGCCCCAGGTGTTCTGCCTCATAAGCCGACCACATTTCACAGAGCACACAGCTTTGCATGGCGCGTTCGATCCCCACAAAAAGATGCAGAAAATCGGTGCTTCCGCCGTCCGGCGCACTACCATGTCTCGGTCCTGCCTGACCGAATATCGCCAGGTCGCTGGAAACGGTAAAATCACAAGCCATCCCGATTTCCTGTCCACCGGCAATCCGCATCCCGTTCACCCGGCAGATCACCGGCTTGTCACAGAGTAAAATGGCGGTGATCATATCATTGAACAATCGCATGTATTGCTTATACTCCGGTGGTCGTCCTGAATAGTATTCTGCGTATTCTTTGGTATTACCGCCGGTGCAGAAGGCTTTGTCCCCCACCGCAGTAAACACAACCGCAACCACAGACCGGTCATTGGACGCCTGACGGAAAGCCAGGATGATCTCTTTTACCGCTGCCGTGGTATATGAATTATACTGCCTGGGATTATTCAGAAATATCCATGCATTGAACAATCCTTCTACGGCACGCCCTGATCTGTCGAGACAGGGGCGACATTCATACAGGATCTCCCTGAATTCCGTTTCGACTAAATTATGACTCTGTAATTTGAATGACATTGCGCCTCCTTTTAAAGATATGTGAATGTGATTTCTTTATTAATTACGGTTGTCCATGCTTCACGACTCTCTTACCCGACTATTCAAAATCCGGCACCAACACCGGTCGCTTTGTAAATTGGTGATTCAGGGATTTCATAAATATCGAATGAATACGGCTCAGGGGATGCATTTCGGTGAAGGGAGCGATGTCCAATTTTCCACTGGCGATGAGGTCAATTACAGCGGGATACAATTCAGGTTTACATCCCCAGGTGCCAATGATATTCGCATCAAACGCCATGAGATTGCTGAGGCGAACTTCCAGTTTATCCAGGGTAAATCCGACGATAGACAGGGTCCCTGCAATACCGAGGAGGGCGAATGCCAGTTCCTGGCCCGGTTTTGTTCCGGACATTTCATAGATTTTCCACCGATTCGCCGGTGCGCCCAGATCTGAACATTTGGCGCGGACACTTTTTTTGATATCGGGAATCGCTGACCCGGCAATATTCAATGTGCTTTGGATTCCCACGTCGCTCAACCTGTCCAGTTTGCATTGATCGATATCCAGCGCCAGCACCGCAGCGCCCTTGATTTTTGCAATGGCAGCGGCATATAACCCAACACCCCCTACACCGATCACGACGGCGAAATCGCCCCCCTGAAGATCGCTTTTTTCGATGACCTGCCAGGGTGTCGAAACGGCGTCTGCAATCACGGATAATGTCGCCAAATCGTGGCGTGCCAACGCCTGATCAGGAATTCCGGCGAGAAATCGTGCCGGAACCACAATATGACTTGAAAAACCGCCATGGAAATCATTCCCCGGCATCTGTTGTTTTTGGCAAATATTGCTTCTACCCGCCCGACAGAGCTCACATTCGCCACAGGGTAAAACCGCGGGAATGATCACTGGTTTCCCCACTAGTTCCGATGGTCCGTCAATCACGGTCCCACTGATCTCATGCCCCAGGGTCAGAGGCAGTTCATGGCGGGTAGGGACGCCATGATGCCAAAAACTGATGTCCGTATGACATACTCCGCATCCGGCAACTTTCACCAGGGCTTCACCGGCGTTCAGGTCGGGTACGGGTAATTCGGCGAGTTCGAAGGGTGCGTCTTTTGCGGTCATTTGCCACCGATAGATTTTATTCATTCGATCCTCCGGTGATCATTGCATTGATTCATTTTCGATAAGGATAGCCGTCCCCTGCCCCCCTCCGATACAGGCGGAGGCAATTCCGTAGCGTTTCTTCTGCCGGATAAGTTCCAGAGCCAGGGTATGCGTCAATCGGGTGCCGGTCGCAGCCAGCGGATGTCCGATGGCAATGGCGCCGCCATTCACATTCAACTTACCGCGGTCGATGTGCAATTCCTTTTCCACGGCAACAATTTGAGCGCCAAATGCTTCATTGATCTCGAAAAGGTCAATATTATCCATGGTTAATCCTGAGACATCGAGAACATTGCGAATCGCCGGCGCAGGACCGATCCCCATAATGTGGGGTTCAACTGCCGCGGATGAGGATGCGACGATCCGGACCAGGGGGGTTAGGTTTTTATGTTTTACTTCAGTTCCCCCTGCGATGATCACGGCAGCCGCGCCATCCACGATACCGCTGGAATTCCCCGCAGTCTGCACTCCGTCCTGATCAAAGGTTGGACGGAGGGACGCCAGCGAGTCCCGGTCGGTCTGACGAACATTTTCATCCCGGTTCACCGTTATTTTGGGAGGCGTCGTCCGGAATTTCCTCGGGTGTAGTCCCTCTGCTTCATGAACCCCTGACGTCACCGGGACGATTTCACTGTCAAACGTTCCATCGGTCATCCGTACATAAGCCAGATGATGGGATCGATACGCAAAATCGTCAACTGTTTCACGCGTAAGATGGTACATTTTCCCCAGATTTTCCGCAGTTTCACCCATGGAACAATTGGCGGAAGGATCAAATAATCCCTCCCACAACATATCCCCAAATTTGACACCGCCCAACCGGTAGCCGAGACGATTGCCGAATGAGGACGTGGGCGCCAGCGTCATGTTCTCTGCGCCGCCCGCCAGGACAATTCCCGCTTTACCCAGCATGATCTGTTCGGAAGCCGCGATGATGGATTCAAACCCTGAACCGCAGATCCGCTGGACCAGTAGCGCCGGCGTTTCCCGGGGGATACCGCAATACAATCCCACATGCCGGGGCAAATAAATGGCATCAAAACCGGATTGCAAAATATTCGCAAATACCACATGATGAATATCTGCAGGCTTGATCCCGGCTTTTTGGAGCGCTCCTTTACCAGCGATAATCCCCAGATCTGTAGGTGATACGGAACCGAGCGCTCCACAGAATTTCCCAAAGGGTGTTCTTGCACCATCGACAAGATAAATATCGTTATAACAAATAGAGTATTTCATCTTACCTCCTGATTAATGATCATGTTTTTGACATCGATCTTTGAAATTAACTCTGCCCTGTCCCATTTCCGACAATGTAGCCTATCCTTTGAGGATGAATCAGAGCAAATCCAGTTGTTCCTGTGGTTACGGATTTGTACTGCCTCATTTTGAACTTTTGGACTGCATCAACCGTGTTGATGCCTGAAATCACCCGTCTATACAGCCGGACAAGACCGGGGTTATGTGTGCTTCCCCGCCAGGATCGCAGCGCCTAATGCCACCATAAACTGCGGGTCAGGCGTCGCCCGGACAGAAACGCCAAGCTCAGTTCCCAGCAACGATATCAGAAAGGGGTGATATTCGATAACCCCTCCACACAAATATACCGGATACTGTATTTTTAACGGTAACTTGGTGATCCGGTTGACAATGGACAAATAAATACCCCTGGAAATGTCCTCAATAGAAACGTTGTCAAATTTCCAGCTTAAAATCTCGGTCTTAGCAAAAACGGTACAAAAACTATTCATAATCCGGTTCGTTGTTGAACGCTCTGCCAGCCCGCTCATTTCCCTGATTTCCAATTCTGCTTTTTCGGCGATCTCGGTAATAAATGTGCCGGTCCCTGCAGAACATTTATCGTTCATATGAAAACCTGTAACCTGTCCGCATGCCTCGCTTTCAATGATCTTGATGTCCTCACCTCCAATATCCAGAATATTTTTCTTTTCAGGATAAAGGGACGAAACCCCAACAGAGGCACAAATTAACTCTGTCTTTTTCAGATCCCCTGGGAAACTGTCTCTTCCGTATCCAGTTGTACAACACCGGCGAATGGCATAAGTGTCCCGAATGAATTGATACCGGGAATTGAAGGAATCCTTATTTCGGCTGAGCGTGGGAACAACCGATTGGTACTGCATCACGCCTGCCTTATTAACCACAACGAACTTCGTGTAGGACGAGCCCAAGTCTATTCCCAAAAAATAACGGGATTCACCTTCCATGACAGATCGGTTACTCGTCCGGTGAATACTCTAATAAGTGAATGAGCGCCGTCACGGATTGATTTAAGGGTGTCGGCAGATAATGTTTCCTGCCATATTCTACGATCTTTCCGTTTAACTGATCAATTTCCGTACGCATACCGTTTTCCAGATCCACGAGCATTGAGGGACGATGATGTCCGGCATTTTTGAGGTACCGGATGCAAAACCGTCTGAATTTCTTCCCCAGTTCAATCCCCTCAACCTCCGCGACCCGTGCGGATTCATCAATGATGGCTTCCACCAGTTCGAGGGTTTGGGGAAAGCTCATCACGTCTTTCATGGTCCTGCGGGTGATGGCACATACCGCACTCAGGGCAGCGTTGAGAATGGCTTTTTCCCATACATAATCCTGAATATCTTCGGGGATTTCCGTCTCCAACTGAACGGAATTCAGAAGTTCCGTTATCTTCTCTGCAATGACCTTACCCTGAGGCATCAGGGAAGCCACATAATTGGGCGGATTGAAAAAACTGACATGAACAGTGTTGGAACTGCTGAGGTTTCCAGCAAAATTGATGACCATTCGAAGTGTTTTTTCTTCTCCAAAAACATTTGCAGCCTCCAATTCATTATCGATCCCGTTTTGAGCGCACATGACGAACATCTTTTCGGTTTTTATCTCCCCCAGCGCCCGAACCACCTTTCTGAGCGCCGTTGCTTTTACCGAGATAATCACCAGATCCAGATCGTACATTTCCATTTCCTGAACCGAGTAACATGCATTTTCAACTTTGGCCTGCTTTTCGATTGCATTTTTAAGTATAATTCCCTTTTTCTTGATGGAGTCTATCTTCTTCGCATCCACGTCACATGCGATCAGAAATGCACCGGCATCAATAAAATGGGCGGCGAGGGTTGCGCCGACGGGACCCATTCCCACCACTCCGACCCGAAGCTGATTGTTATGGTTATTTGATTTTTTCATGGTACCTCCGATAAATGGAATTTACAACAATACTTATTTCGCCGGGTTCGCCGACCGTTTCATCTGCAATTGTTCAATAAAAGTTTCTATTTTTGTTTTTGACTGTCCGTCTGAAAAAAACCGGAGATCATTTAGATCCCCATCGATCGTCAGTACTTCTGTCCCCGTCTCTCTTTTCAATCGGTCGGGAAGCCCAAACCGACTGTTGGAATTATTGAAACAGGTTTTGGAATCGTGGAATATCACCCCGTCCACCCGATAGGTGCTCAGAAGGGACTTCATCATCTCCAGTTTGGTATTTTCTCCCCGGTTGATAAATATCCGGGTGTATGCCATCGCCATGGATTCCAGCGGCTGGCCGGGATCAAAATCGTCAAAAACCCAGCTATTACAATAGGTGGACGCCACTATAGACGCTCCGTTTTCTGCGAATAACTCGGATAACCACCGTAATCTCCCCCAGATGGGCATGCCTTCCCAATAGATGCGGATGGATTCGTCCGGGACCCGTCCGGACCCCGATCTCATGAATTCTTCCAGTTCGTTGAGCGTTTCACGGTAAAAATTCACGCATTCCCGGGTGCCCCGCAGTACCACGATGGGCGCCATTAAAATACATCCGTCAAAGAACGTGAGGGGCGCCGGTTTGGATGCTGCCGTTAGCAAAACGGATTTCCACAGATCAGATGCCTTCCGGCTGAGCGCGATGGTTTCGGATAACTTTTCAATATCCAGCTTTTTACCGATAATCGCTTCTCCCACCGAAATTAATTGGTTGAATTGCCCGACCATGTCGTTCAGATGGTGCTGCGAAATCTCCTCCACATACCGCGGTGGGAAAATACCCGCCACCGGACAGTCGAATTCCCGTCCATAAAAACTGAACCATTCTGCAACCTCCCGGCATTGATTGGTATTGAAAACGATAAAATCCGGTTTGGGGATGGATGGGAGTCCATAAGCCCGGGTGAGGGGGGTTTCTTTCATGAGCCAGGCGCCGATATCTGCCGTGAGATACGAGCAGATTTCGCTCTGATACCCAGCCTGATGGGCGTAGGGAATGTATTTCAATGCAGAACGGGAAGCGCCTAAGAGTGCGCCGTGATTTTCAGGGAAATATACCCGAAACCCCAATGCCCGTAAAATTTCCGCAGGTCCTGCGCTCGTACACCACGCTACCGGCGAAGATAAACTGGCGAAATAGGCTTTCAGGAGGGGTTTCAGACGGTGTTGTGACGGTAATTCGCGCATGGTCTATTCCAGATTCAGAACGTAAACGGTGTCCGAAATTTTTTCATCCAGCCCATATAAATATTCAATGTTGGCTCTGAATACTTTCCCCACCACGTTCGGCGCCAGTTTCATGGATGGCGTCAATTCTTCATTTTCAATACTGAGATCGTGGTCGATGAGCATCGCTTTCCGGACACGACTGAATTTAATTTCCATGTCCTCATTCAGCGATTGAAGGCAATGGGACAGGCAGTCTGAAAATTCGGATAAATTACGGGGACAGACACATCCGGATTTGGTCTGGAATTCATCCGACAATTGAGAGAATAAAGTTTTATTGGGGAACAGCAGAGCCACGGGATAATCCCGTCCGCTCCCCACCACATAGGCGTGGGAAAGATAGGCGCAATCCCGGGTGATCAGATTTTCGATTTCGGAAGGGACCACTTTTTCTGCGTTCGTTAGCTTGAAAATACGATCTTTACGGGAAATCAGCCGGAGACCAATATCCGTAAAATCACCGACATCACCGGTATTGAACCACCCGTCTTCAGAGAATGCCGCCTGATTTTCAGAATCATTTTTATAATATCCTTGCATGACATTCGGACCCTTTACCTGAATTTCGCCATCCTGTGCAAGCCGGATGGATACGCCCGGTATGGGTTTACCCACGACGCCGGCGCGCCGGGTTTCTTTCGGATCGGTGATGGTGCAGCAGGGTGAGGTTTCCGTGAGACCCCAGCCTTCCACAATGGGAATATGATGAGCACGGAAAATCTCTGAAATATTCTGTGGTAAGGGAGCCGCTGCCGTAAATATAAACCGCAACTCCGGGTGAAAAATCATTTTTTCTGTATGGTTATCGGTGGCAGCCCGGGAAGTGATCTCCTGATAAATCCGGGGTACGCTGAAAAATACGGTTGGACGAACCCGATCCCAGTTATCCAGTAACAGATCAATGTCTTTTCCGAATCCATGCTCCAGTGACAGGGTGGCGCCGTTCGTGATCGCCGCATATTTTTCGAATATCCCGCCGAAACTGTGATGCCAGGGCAGAAAGGATAAAAACCGGTCGTTGTGATCCAATTGCCACAGGACTTTCATCGCCGCCTGTTGAGACAAGATATTTTGATGTGTCAGTTGAACACATTTGGGGATCCCCATGGTACCGGATGTGTACATCATCAGCGTAACGGTTCGGGGCGAAATATTTTTCCCAATAATAACGGACGCACTTTTCCTGGATGCCAGCGCATCAAATGAAATTAAATTTCCTCCTCTATGGGGGGTAATTTCTGAAAAATGGATGATCGCCTTCACCGCTTCCGGATGGCTTATCTTTTCGTACTGACTTTGGTCTGCTACGACGATTAGTCCGGGTTCACAATATTCAACTAACCGGTTCGCCTGCGCATTGGGATACCCCGCAAAAATCGGGACATTGATCAACCCCATGGACATGATTGCCAACTCAATCTCCAGCATTTCCCGGCAATTACGGGACAGGATCGCTACCCGGTCGCCGGCCGCAAGGGACAAAGTACTCAACCCGGCCTGCAGGTTACAGATATCCTGGTAAAAACGTGCCCATGTTACGGGTAAAAACACATCGGTTTTTCGCTCCTGATACACCACCTGATCGGGTAAGCGGTTGACCATGCCATCCAGCATAACTGCGATATTATCGGGATAATCAGGTAATTTGATTGGACTTGTGAATATCATTGCGGTTAATTTTGGTCCAAAAGTTTGAAGTGCCGGAAACCGCCCCACAACGCCGCCCCAATCGCACCGGTGGCAATGTTATCTGCGGACGAATACACCTTCAGATTCATATTCCGTTCGCTGCTGATCTCACGGATCGCTTCAATCAATCCTTCGTCCAGCGCCATACCGCCGGTGAGATAGACGGGTGACTCTACTTTCAATTTGCTCAACAGCATCACAATTCTGCGTGCAATCGACAGATGTATGCCCTTGATGATATCCGGTGTGGGGATGCCCTGTGCGACCATGTTGATGACATCCGTTTCCGCCAGGACAGCACAGATGCCGCTGGTCTTTGCCGGATCATTGGATTTCAATGACAGCGGTCCCACCTCGCTGATCGTTACGCCCAGATACCGGGTAATATTTTCCAGAAACTGTCCGGATCCGGAGGCACACTGCCCGGTCATCGCATAAGTTTTTACCCGGGCGCCGGTTTCAAGAGTGATCACCCGCGAATACAGGGCACCCATATCCACCACGGTTTTGGCGTCCGAATGATGATGGAAAACCCCTCGTGCATGGGTGGTCATGCTGTAAAAATGTCCCCGTTTCCGGCCGACCAGTTCACCTTCCCCTGTAGAAGCAACGTACAGGACATCCCCGTACTCAATGGTATTTCTCTCAAGGAGGGTATTTACCGCTTTATCGATCACGGCGGTGGGATTTCGTTTTCGAATTTTCTCCACGAGAATATCTTTGATCGCGGGCTGCTCCTGATAATCTACCAATGCCAGTTTAATGAAACTGCTGCCTACATCTATCCCCAGGGTGTAATGGGTATCCATTATTTTCTCCTAGCGCTGAATAGTGCACCGCCGAGTGCACCCATAAAAATTGAGTCCGTGTGACAATTGATTTTCATCTCGCCATAGTTCTGAATGACCAACTGCTTTACATATTTTACGACTGCTGAATTCCGGGCGACGCCGCCGGTGAAGGTAAATTCGTTGTAAACGCCACCGGAGCGTGCCAGTAAGGCAAATGCCCGCTGTACAATGGCAAGGTGCAACCCCGCCAGAATGTTTTCTTTCTTCTCGCCGAGATTCAGATATTCCCGAAGTTCAGCGCCGGCAAATACAGTACAAGTACTGCAGATATTGGCTTCGTATTCCGCCCCCATCGCCAACGGACCCAGTTCGCTGACGGAGATACTCATTTCATCGGCGATGTATCCCAGATATCTGCCACATCCTGCGGCACACCGGTCGTTCATCTGAAAACTGGTGACAAATCCATGACGGTCCACCTGGATCGCTTTGGTATCCTGACCGCCGATATCCAGGACCGTCCGTGTGTTCGGGAAACAGGCATGAGCGCCCATCGCGTGGCAGAGGATTTCTGATTTTATATGCTTTTCCTCAAAAGGCAGTAATTGACGACCGTATCCGGTACCCACATAATCGGTGGGTTCCAGCGATTCTTTCGCAACAAATTCAAGATGGCGTTCTACCCGCTGGTGATTTAATCTGAAATCCTCCGGCATCATGTCCAGCGCTTCCGTCAGCAACTCTCCAAAATCAAAGGTGATATTTTCGTTTTCGATGGGATTAATGGCGCGGTCGTAAATGGCCACAAGCTGGTCGTAAATATCCTTATTCACATGTTCAATTTCCTGCATGTAAGCACTGCTGAACAGGTCCCGGAAGAAGTCAGATGTCGTGGATACCTCACCGCTGAGAAACCGGTCCCGGATAACCGACAGGATTTTTCCAGGCATGTTGTGAATGATGGGGTGCATCCGGGAACGATCGCCGGGATTCTCAACAGTGGAAAGATTTGATTTGATGGCATCCACCAATTTATAGAACCGTTCTCTGAACTGCAGAAAATGGAACCGGTCTTTCAGGTGTGAAAAGAATTCCGTCCAGTTCGTCTCACCGTTGGTTTCGCTCTTCAGTTTCCGGTGCAGAATGGTGAATCGTGAATTAAACTCCGCTTCCATCCGTGCAATATCGGCGGCAACCCGATAATCCGACCGTGTATTGGTGATACCCCGTCCGATGATCTGTTCATGCTCGTCAATGATCACCGCTTTTGACGTCGTTGAACCCAGATCGATACCAAGATACAATTTCATATATGTTGATTCCTTTGGGATGACCGGAAATTCATCCTATGCCAACACGTCATCGGACAGGATTTCATCTGATATCCGGACCGATTGCCGCTGTTCCAGCATTTGAAAGAATGAGTCCAGCCGGTTCTTAATATTTGAATAGGAATAATACCGGGGGTCCACCAGATCTGTCTCGATAAATCCCACCGGGATACCCAGTTTCTGCTCCAGTTCCCGCATCATCACCAGTTGTCCGGCGGAGAATGAATTACAACTTTTGATGGAATTCACCAGAAGTCCGTCCGCATGATATTTTGTGATAAACGATTCCAGCAGATCGATGCGCTGGGGAAGATTCCGATTGGTGTAGCAGCCAAGACAGTAGGTGGCGAGACTCCCCAGGGGATCGTCGGGAGAGTGTCTGAATCCCTCATCGTAAACTCCGCCGACACGGGTGTAGGTGGATCCCACAAAAACGGCACCCAGATCGTAGAAGATTTTCCAGAAATTCCGAAAATGCGTCCAGTTCGGAGGACCTTCCACGACGAGCCGGGCTTTTTCCTGTGTCAGTACTCCATCGGGGGTGACAGGACCCAATTTATGTCTGACCCGGTAGTCCACTTCCTTTTTTAATTCCTGATAATAGTCAACACAGTCCTGGCTCCCCCTGAAGGCGGTGAATATTGGACCGATATAATACACTCCGCCAAAATAGGCGTCTATCGGCGATGGTCGGTGACGGGCAGAATCAAAGACGTCGATGAGAAGGTCTTCCGCTTGTGCGGACAATTCAAGTTTCCGTTTAAGTTTGGCTTCATTAAATGTCTTCCCGCTTAATTTTTCCATTTTCGGGATTACTTCCCGTTCCAACTGATCCTTAATGTACTGAACCGCATAGGGTTCAATGATCCCGGCTTCCTGATAGGGGATGTGGAGCATGGCAATTTCTGAATTCGGGTAGAACTGCTTCAGGTTCTCGAACCATTTCATAAAGACAAAGCAGCCTGTATAGCTGAGCAGCAGCAGATCGGGGTCGGGTAATTTTTGACCGGTAGGACCGATATTCCCCTGGAGCATCATCCCGATATCGCATTTCACATATGAGCAAACATCCTCGGAGTATCCCATATCTTCAGCGTCACGAATGTAGTCGCCTGACTTTTTTCGCATCCCGGATTGGAGTGAGTTGATCTCCGGATAAACGGGAAGCATATCGAAAGTATAGATCAACTCGGAGAGATTTCCCGGGACAAATGTGTACACCACTTTTTTACCGCTCTCTTTTGCGGTCGCCAGTTCCATAAAATGTTCTGCCAGCATTTGCTTTTGTTTGATCATGCTGGTTTCTTTTTGAACGCCCATTGTTACTCCCATAGTTTTATCATATCGGCAAAAGTCCCTGCCTGTTCTTTGATCACATGAAACTGCCCCAGATTTTCGTGGTATTGAAACCCGGAGTGACGAATATGATGTTTGTCTATGGCATTTTCGAGGAGGGGACGGTCAAGGAGCGCAGGATCGCAAAAACTGGGGGCACAAAAAATAACACCATCTGCCTGCCGGTCTTTCACCTGTTTCGCCAACAGTTCTCCTTTGGGACGGGTCCCTTCAAACACGGCGGATGAATGGATACTGTCATTCAGATACGCATCCACCAGCGCGCCCATGGGGTCATCCGTATCATCGGGGATGTCCCGGGTCAGCCACTTCTGCCCCAGTTGAAAATCATCATCCACAATATAACAGCCTGCATTTTCGATGGTTTTGATGAGACCCAGGGGTGGTTGTTCACAAAAAGCGCCGGACACCACCACGCGGATTTTATCCTCCGGCTCCTTTTTGATGGATCGTGCAAGATCCGTCATCGATTGTAAAAACCGATTGTCATCTTCAACAGAGAGCGTACTCCCCGCCCTGCGGATCAGGTAATACTCCGCCGCCGAAACGAGATGGGGATTCTCCGACCTGAAGCCGTCCAGTTCTCTCAACAATCTCCGGTTGATATTGTACAATGTGATCGCCGCATTGAGAGATTCCACCTTCGAATCAGTACCGTTTAATTTTCCCAGATCACCGGAGAGATTTTCCAATTCTGTCCGGTAAAAATTACCTCCGATATCCGGGCTGAAGTTTTGAGGAAAGTCAAGATATTTAATGTATTTATCCTTAAAATTGATCCTGAAAATGCCAGACAGATTCCGGATAACATCGCATATTGCCGGGAATATATATCCATCAAAATGATTGTAGCTGCCGTTCAGTGCGCATTCAATGACCGTTCTGGGGATGTGACAAATGTAAGATTGAAAAAAGGCATCGCCGCGGACAACGGGAATACGATCGCCCGCCCCGAATAGTCCCACGGGCAGCATATGATGGGAATGAAAGATCTCACGAGGGATATAAATAGGCATATAGCCAATGGTTCTTCGCTCAGGGTGGTGGGACTTCCATTGTGTAGCATAGCCCAGAGTCAGGTCGTTAAACAAACCGGTAGCGAAATCGATGCCCGCATTGAAATTATTGAACAGGAGTGGGTTCATTATTATATTGCCATACTTTATTTAAAAATTGTCGAAACTCGCTTAATTCACCGGATGACAGGGCGCTCACAATTTCATGGTCGATCTCCTCAATCACATTTTCGTAATGGGTGATTAGGGTTTTCCCTTTAGGCGTGAGAAATAACCGGATGATCCGCCGGTCGATGGAGGTTCTGCGGCGTACAACCAGTCCGTCTTTTTCAAGCCGGTCTGCAAGACCGGTAATGGCCGGTTTATCCAAAAATACTTTTTTCCCAATGGCAGATAAAGGCAGTCCGTCTTCCTGGTTGAGTGTGCTGAGAACATGAGCCTGTGAGGAAGTAATACCCAGTTCGGAAAGCCTGGCATCCAGATTTTTTTTCATAGCCCGGGCTGTTCGAACTACCAGAAAACCGGTGCTGTGTTCCATCGACGTCATCGGATTATTTGTGGAGGTGTTTTCATAGCAATAATTTAGTTCACACGATAACTATTAACAAAAAAACTTTTAGACAACATTCAGAACAATTGGTCAGGCTATCTTTGGTT
This sequence comes from uncultured bacterium, assembly GCA_964409335.1. Taxonomy (GTDB): domain Bacteria; phylum Fidelibacterota; class Marinisomatia; order SCGC-AAA003-L08; family JACNLC01; genus JABMOW01. The sequence continues at coordinate 8,870 of CAYPCW010000026.1, read as the reverse complement.
GCCCTCTATTCATTTACCAAAGTTAATAATTCATAAATAAAGGTATCTGAAAAAACAATGATGGGTGACATGACACCCAAAGTGACGGGCATCGAAGGGATTTTTTTATTCGATCGAAAAAACCTGTGGAAACAAGGGAAGGTACGGAAAAAAACCCGGGACTCACCATCAATAGATTATGGGTATGCTTTCGAATTCACAGATGCAAACCGGCCTGGTGAAATAAATGATATCAGATGGCGTCCATTTAAAGACGGGACAGATTATTTCAAACCTTCGGAAAAGGAGATTATGATTAATTATCGGGTGCAAAATCCCGAAGGATCGGTAAAAAAGCTCCGCGAAAACGGGGTGACCATCCTTGATAACATTTAAGATTTTAATTATAGTATATTCATCCATATTATTGGTCCGAAAGGAACCAAAATTGAATTATGGGAACCTGTTGACAGTATCTTCACACAGATGGGTGTTGAGACAACCGGATAACATCATCCATCCCACAAACCCAAAGGTCAGTCATCTGCGGGGATCCCTGTATCCGGGTACAGAAGGGTATCTGCGCTCTTTGTCTATAGTTGATGGCGTGGATTCTTTAAGAAATATGAAATTCCCGGACCGATTCCCGGATTACATCCCTGCACCCATTCAGGACGAATAATCACCTTTTCGCTTTACTCCTTTTTGCTACCATTCATTTGGCAATAAATTTTTCCCCTTTGATTTAGTAAAAATTATCAAAAAAGCGATCATGAAAAAACACCAACGAAACTTCGAATTTATCTTTTATGTGCTCGGATTGATAGGGATATTGATCACCATTCATCTGTATATCATGGAAAACCGGGGATTTGACCGGGGCTGCCTGGGGTTTACCATCTCCCCGGCAATTGAAGCCGGATTCGATTGTGAATCCGTACTCGACAGCGAAATGGGAATGATATTGGGAATCCCAAATGTGTATTGGGGGATGAGCTTTTATTTCTTCCTGGTTTTTCTGCATATCATCCTTTTTTTTGGAAGATCTTCATATCAAAAATGGTTACGGATTTTAAGAGCCTCTACCATCGGCATTGGATTTTTCTATTCTGTTTTTCTGGTATATTATCAAAAAACCGTCCTGGATGAATATTGTGCTCTGTGTTTAATGTCTGCGTCAACGATTTTATTACTTTCAATCACACAGATCGTTTATAGTATCAGGTTTTCATTTTCGACTGAATTCGCACCCTCTGTTCCCCGAAAAACTGTGATTGTATTCGCAGCAATGACAGCCATCATTATGGCATCGGATTTCATATATTTTAATAATCAGGAGTCTGGTAAAATTGTTGAAGAAACACCCATCGCTACAGTGACTCAGAAGGAGACGAATAAACCGCCGGTGTTTACCGGTTTATCTTCCACTCTCCCATCGTCATCGGTAGATTGCAGGTATGATGAAGAAAAGCCGTTGATTGGTAACTATCGCAATCTGATCAATGAATTTGATTATAAAACCGGAAATTCAGGCGCAGAAAATTTGGTGATGGAAATATTCGACCCCAATTGTCTCCACTGTAAAAGGCTGAGCACGGTGGTGAATGAGGCGGTGATTAAATACTACAAGGACGCATATTTTGTCTTCAAACCTATCCCTTTATGGAGTTATTCTATCATTCAGATTCAGGCGTTGTATATCTCAGCCGAATCCGGGATGTTTATTGAAATGCTGGATGAACAATTTGCCCGTCAAACGCCCGGGAAAGGATTGTCGTTAAATGATTTGAAGGAGATCGCCTATCAACTGGGATTAGACGGAAACCTCCTGGTCCAGAGAATTCAGAATAATGAGTACCGGGATTATATTTTCAATGAGCATAAAAAGACACGGGCGTCAGGGATAAAGAGTGCTCCGACACTGATGATCAACGGAAAAATTATTGAGGTAAAATCCAGAACGATTCAATGTCTGGGCGAGTTGATCCGGCAATAACCCCCCACACCATGGATCATATGATTATCAATACACTTTTAATCCTGGGAAAATGCCATTGCTATTCTGTAAGCGCCCTGCACAACGTTTTATGGTTTTGCCACACTGGGATGACATTTCGCACACTTCACTTCTGAAGAATTGACGCCTTCCAATTGTTTCATCATTTCAAATTGTGCCTGTACCTCTTCATCAATATGGAATAGTTCTATCTGAAATGTGTTCAATGAAAATCCACTCAAGGTAGAGTTTTCAAGATATACCGTATGGAACATGAGTTTATGGTACACATCCTGACTGGTATCCCAAACGACGATGGTATCGGAAAAATAGGTATTCTGGGGTTTTTCAACTTGCCGGATACAACCGGGAATGAAGAAAAGTGTCAGGGTGAGCATAATAGCAGTAATATATGAAGTTCGCATGATTAATTTCCTTTTTCCTCAATAAATTTACAATGACTGATAAAGTAATCAGGTGGATTTTTTCGGGAATTCCAAATGATCCGAAATCAGGTTACTCATTAGCGGTATATCCGTTAATCCTATAAATCTTGTTCGTCTAACTCAACGCCGGATTTCCGAAAGACTTCTTTGTGTTCGGTCTGGAAGGATTGTTTTCAGTGATGGGCATCCCGGTTCTCAATGTATTTCCCGACGATGTTAATATCAGCCGGATTGGCTGATAATAGTCCATACCCATTTTGCCAATAGAACTGCGGAGCCCTGCTGTCAAAAGTTTTCACAATCATGGATGACTCTTTTTTAATTTTTTACGATGTCATCTACAGGTAAATGGTCTTTACTTAAATTGAACAGATTATGCACTTGACCAGACACATTTCCAACTTTTACGTACTTATATCCCATATCTCTCATTAATGTCGCCAGGCAGGCATGAACCCCGGCGATGATGGATTCATCCAGCCATTTTTACCGTGTTTCGTACTGAATACCAAATGTCCATAGAATTGGAAGATAGATAGCGGCATGTGGATCACCTGTGTTGATAAACCCTTACAGGGTTTCGTGTTATACTTCTGATGACCGGTGGCGGCACCATCGATTGAAATGAAGAACACGTTCCGTGTCCCGGGATTCTCCTGTTCTATATCCAAAAACGCCAGGGGTATTTTTCATCCTGCCAGGGGATACCATCCTTTAATTAATCGGCGCCATCCTGCCAGATGACACGTCAAACCTCAAAGGCGTGTTCAGACCAGGGCTTTGAAGTAAGCGATTGTCCTTTTCAGTCCTGTATCCAAATCAATGTCGGGGAGCCACTTCAGTTTTGTTTCAGCAAGGCGGATATCCGGCTTTCGGCTCATGGGATCGTCTACCGGTTTTGGATGGAATTCAATGGTCGATGCAGACCCGGTGATTTGAATGATCCGATCAGCAAGAGTTTTAATTGTGATCTCATGCGGATTCCCTAGATTTACGGGTCCGGTAAACAGATCATCGGTATTCATCGTCCGGATTATCGCTTCGATTATATCATCGACGAAACAAAATGACCGGGTCTGTTCGCCATCACCAAAAATCGTGATTGGTAAATTATTCAATGCCTGAATAATAAAATTTGATACTACCCGCCCATCATTGGGGAGCATTCTCGGGCCATACACATTGAAAATCCGGGCAATCTTTATTTTCAGTTTATGCTTGCGATAATAATCAAAAAACAGGGTCTCTGCGCATCGTTTCCCCTCATCATAGCATGACCTCGGACCGATTGGATTCACATTCCCCCAATATGATTCAGGTTGTGGACTTATTTCAGGATCTCCATAAACTTCGCTGGTAGAAGCCTGAAAAATTTTCGCACCCAGTCGTTTTGCGAGACCCAGCATATTAATAGCGCCGTGCACGCTCGTTTTGGTGGTTTGGACCGGATCATACTGGTAATGGATGGGGGAAGCAGGACATGCGAGATTATAAATTTCGTCTACCTCAACGTATAAAGGAAAAGTAATGTCATGGCGCAATAGTTCAAAGCCGGGGTGCGATAGCAGATGTTCAATGTTTTTCCGGGTTCCGGTAAAAAAATTATCTACGCACAATACTTCATGCCCGTCGTTCAGCAATCCTTCACACAGGTGTGATCCTAAAAATCCTGCACCTCCGGTAACGAGTATTCTTTTAATTGTTTTTTGAGTTTCAGATTTCATGTTGGACATAATATTTAAATTTAAATCCATTGAAATTACCGAAATAGAAGCCTGGTAAAAAACAGATTCCTGATTGAGTTATTGAACGGTTATCGCGGCAATTTACTCGCCTTCGCCCGATATCAATCGTGAATTACTGCTTTGTTTGTATCCAACAGATGGCCTAAGTTTGCCTCGCTTTCAAAATACCATTTTCGTCGTGATTTGCATCATATTGCCGCGACATTAAATAAAGTGCTAAAAAGGGAGGATTGCCGGCTTTAGTGCCGGCTTTTTTTTTATGAAAAACAAATTATCTGACTTATTAAAGAATCGTATTCTCCTCGTGGATGGCGCCATGGGAACGATGATCCAATCTTACCGGCTGTCTGAATCGGATTTCCGGGGTAACCGCCTGAGGGATCATCCGAAAGCCCAAAAAGGGAATAACGACCTTTTATCCCTTACTCAGCCTCAGGTGATCACGGATATTCATTGTTCCTATCTTGAAGCGGGCGCTGATATCATCACCACAAATACGTTTAATGCTTCCGGAATCTCACAGCGGGACTATGGAATCGGTGATCTTGTATATGACATGAATTTTCAGGGGGCTGTTCTTGCACGGAATGCCGCGGACAAATATTCGGCTGAAACGCCGGACAAACCCAGGTTCGTCGCCGGTGACCTGGGTCCTACCAATCAAACCTGTTCTATCTCACCCAGGGTAAACGAGCCTGCATTCAGAAAGGTGACATTTGATGAGCTGGCGGATGCATATACCGTCCAGATACGGGCATTCATCGATGCGAAAGTCGATGTTTTACTGGTGGAAACGGTTTTCGATACCCTGAACTGCAAAGCAGCACTTTATGCCATCCAATCAGTTCGTGAAGAAACGGGAACAGATATCCCGGTCATGGTTTCAGGAACGATCACCGATCTGAGCGGCAGGTTACTTTCAGGGCAGACCATGGAGGCGTTCTGGTACTCTGTCCGCCATTTACCTTTGTTATCCATCGGACTCAATTGTGCATTTGGCGCCCGTGCGTTACGGCCCTTTATCGAATCGCTTTCGATGATCGCAGATACAAATGTCAGCATACATCCCAATGCCGGGTTACCGAATGAGATCGGTGAATATGACGAATCACCGGAGGATATGGCAGAGACATTAGCAGATTTTGCCCGGAGCGGATTTGTCAATATTGTCGGGGGGTGTTGCGGGACTACCCCGGCTCATATTCAGGCGATTTTGGATAAAGTTCAAAATATATCACCCCGAAAAATACCATCAGTCGGGCGGTTCACGCGGTTAGCAGGTCTGGAGCCATTGGATATTCGAATGGATTCCCTGTTTGTGAATGTTGGGGAACGCACCAATGTCGCCGGTTCATCCCGGTTTAGAAAACTGATCGTGAACGGGGATTTTGAAAATGCGCTGGACGTCGCCCGTCAGCAAGTTGAAAATGGCGCGCAGATGATTGATATCAACATGGACGAAGGACTGCTGGAGTCCCAAACCGCAATGGTAACCTTCCTGAATTATGTTGCCGGTGAGCCGGATATTTCGAGAGTGCCCTTCATGATTGACTCTTCCCGATGGGATGTGCTGGCTGCAGGTCTGCGATGTATTCAGGGGAAACCGGTGGTAAATTCACTCAGTTTAAAAGACGGGGTATCCGCATTCACAGACCGCGCACGGGAAGTGAAAAAACTGGGGGCGTCGGTCATCGTTATGGCATTTGATGAAGAGGGACAGGCGGATACGTTACGCCGTCGATTGGACTGTTGCACCAGGGCATTTCATATTTTAACCGAAATTGTGGGATTTCATCCGGAGGATATCATTTTTGATCCCAACATTTATGCCATCGGTACGGGAATTGACGCTCATAATGCCTATGCTGCCGATTACCTGACTGCGGTTAAATCCTTGAAAAAACTGTACCCGAATTCTTTGATCAGCGGCGGAGTCAGCAATCTTTCGTTTTCATTCAGAGGGAATGACGCGGTCAGAGAGGCGATCCACACGGTGTTCCTTTTTCATGCAATTCACGCCGGTATGGATATGGGAATCGTAAACGCCGGACAATTGGCCGTGTACGAAGAGATTCCGGTTCATGTGCGGGAAGCGGTTGAAGATATCATTTTCAATCGCCGGAACGACGCCACGGACCGTTTGATCGCCATCGCAAATTCTATCCGGAAGCAATCCTCATCGCTGGATAATTTTCCAGGGGATGACTGGCGAAACGACCCGGTTAAAGACCGGATCATCCATTCATTGATCCATGGTGTTGATCGATATATCGATACGGACATTGAAGAAATTCGGGGGCAATATCCGGCAGCATTGGACGTGATCGAAGGTCCCCTCATGGATGGGATGCGAAAAGTCGGCGATCTGTTTGGGTCCGGTAAAATGTTCCTGCCGCAGGTGGTCAAATCCGCAAGGGTCATGAAAAAAGCCGTCGCATGGCTTGATCCGTATTTGAAGGCGGAAAAAATCGGGAGATCCGAGTATAATGGCACGGTCATACTGGCAACCGTAAAAGGGGATGTGCATGACATCGGTAAAAGTATCGTTTCGGTGGTGCTGCAGTGCAATAATTATCGGATCATTGATCTTGGAGTCATGGTGCCTGTTGACCGGATTTTAGAGTCTGCATCTTCAAATCAGGCAGATGTCATTGGATTATCCGGATTAATCACCCCTTCGCTGGATGAAATGGTGCATGTGGCAAGGGAAATGGAACGCACCGGTCTGCGGATTCCCCTGCTGATCGGAGGCGCCACCACTTCCCGGATGCATACAGCAATAAAAATTGATCCGGTTTATACAGGAGCAACTATCTACGTCCCGGATGCCAGTCACGCCATTCCCGTTTTAAGTAAATTAATGGATTCGATCGCCTCAGCGCCCTTTATACTGTCAACCAAATCCGATTATGCAGACCTGAGAAAACAGAGAATCGGGAATCAGCACAAAACCGAACTTCTGTCCCTGGAAAACGCCAGAAACAACAGATATCAGATAGAAAACTCCAACGTATTGCCGGTTAATCCCCGTCAGGTCGGGCGGTTTGCCATCCCCGAATATCCCCTTGATGAATTGGTTGACTACATTGACTGGACTCCCTTCTTTCATACATGGAATTTCAAGGGGAAATATCCTCAGATAATTACCGGCAGAGGGTCCGGGGCAGCGAAATCACTATTAAATGACGCCCGCCGGCTACTGGATAATATTATCAAGAACCGTCAATTGACTGCGGGTGTGTATTACGGTATTTTCCCGGCAGCAGGAGTGGGTGACGACATTCAAATCACCCCTTCAGAGCGATCCGGGGGAAAGGCGATCATGATCCACAATCTCCGGCAGCAGTTGAAGAAAGGGGCAGGTAAACCCAATCTTTGTTTATCCGATTATATCTACCAGAAAACATGCGGATTATCAGATTGGATAGGCGCATTTGTAGTAACAGCCGGGTTAGGCGCAGATGAACTGTCCAAACAGTTTACTCAACAAAACGATGATTATCATGCCATCATGGTGAAATCAATTGCCGACCGGCTGGCTGAAGCGCTGGCCGAGCGAATCCATGAACGGATAAGAACGGAATTCTGGGGATATAACCCTGATGAGCACTGTTCTAAAACAGAATTATTGCAGGAAAATTATCCGGGGATCCGCCCTGCGCCGGGGTATCCTGCAAATCCGGATCATTCCGAAAAGCAATTGATCTTTGATCTGTTAAATGTCCGGCCGGAGAGTGGTATTCTGTTGACGGAACATTATGCGATGCATCCGGCGGCCTCGGTGTGCGGGTGGATCTATGCACACCCGGAATCGCAGTATTTCAATCTGGGTAAAATTGCAGATGACCAGGTGAAGGATTACGCCAAACGGAAGAAAATTTCAACCAGAAATGTGAGACAATTATTACAGTCCTACATTGAATCAGAAGTTTAATAAAGTGCAGGGCTGAAGCCCGGGATCTGATTGTCGCGCTAATCCACGGATTGAAAGCCGGGATTAAGTGAATCATACCGGACCCCAGGACATGATATATATCCCATTGTTTGGCAGGAGTGGCTGTGTGGTGAACCGGGAGATGATCAGTTCCGTCATGTGTGCGGAGTTATGTGACTGGGGGCATCCAGGCAGAATCATATGATGCGGGGAATGATGAACTCCGTCATTTATGACGGAGTGAAGAAAAGATCAATATCATGGGCTTTAGCCCAACAATCATGAGGTAATACCTATGGCGTATGTAAGAATATGGGTTCATTGTGTATGGGCAACAAAAAATCGTACAGCTTTCATCACCGGACAGAATAAAATGCCTGTTTTAACACACATCAGAGAAAACGCTGAAAAAAAAGGAATTTTCATCGATTTTATGAATGCCCATAAAGAACATGTCCATTGCATCGTTTCTCTAAATAGTGATCAGTGTATTTCTAAAGTAATGCAATTAATAAAAGGGGAATCCTCTTTTTGGATAAATAAAAATAAATTAACAAAAACAAAATTTGAATGGGGAGATGAGTATTATGCAGGTTCAATTTCTGAATCAGATATAAATAAAGTCAGAAATTACATAAAATATCAGGATGAACATCATCGCAAAAAGTCTTGGGACGAAGAATACAAAGAATTTTTGGATGAATATGGACTCCAAGTGCAGGGCTGAAGCCCGGGATCTGGTCGACACTCTCATCCACGGCTTGAAAGCC
>CAYPCW010000025.1:0-38290 GCA_964409335.1 uncultured bacterium | reverse complement strand
CTGTTAATCCCACACATAGCGTTCGTCATATTCTACGTTATACTTTTTAAGAAATACTCTGAAATGGTAGTGTAAAATTCTTTATGTAAATGACTGAAAACCGATAAAACGCGGTCAGGCACGATGCTTCTTTTCTGATTTTACCCTTTCCTTTTCATCATTCCAAATGGCATCCATCTCCTCAAGGGTTGCCGTCTCAATGCTTTTCCCTTGTTTGGATAATTTTTGTTCAACCCGGGTGAAACGGGTTTCAAATTTAGAAATGGAGAATCTAAGCGCTTCTTCACTGCTGATATTTAAAAACCTGCCCAAGTTGACTAAAGAGAACAGCACATCTCCCAATTCTTCCTGGATTTGGTCATCATCTCCATCCTGAAAGGCTTTTTTGAGTTCTGTGATTTCTTCATCAACCTTCCCCCAGACCGGATCAATGGTCTCCCAGTCAAATCCTACATTCGATGCCTTTTCCTGAATCCGCCGGGCACGGTTCAGGGCAGGCAGATTTTTGGGAACACCTTCCAGCAGACCCGTTCGTTGTTTTTCCTTCTGTTTGATGGATTCCCAATTTAATTTTATGACCGCACGGTCTGGGGTAGAATCTGTGCCAAAGACATGAGGATGGCGCCGTTCCAGTTTATCACAAATGTGCGTAATGGAATCAGCGATATGGAATTTCCCTTCTTCATTGGCAATATGCGCCTGAAATAACAAATGAAGCATGAGATCGCCTAATTCTTCCTTTAATAACTCATGATTATTCTGTTCTACAGCCTCAATAACTTCGTAGGTCTCTTCCAGCAAATAAGGGATTAACGATTTGGCCGTCTGCTCCTGATCCCACGGGCATCCGTTTTTACCCCGTAGTACGGCGAGGATATCAATAAGGCGAAGAAATTGTGCAGCCGCCTGTTTTTTAGCAGGGTTGTTCAATGAATAAACTCAGCGATTAATGTCATTTCGGGGGGTTAATCCTCTGTTTCTAATTCCGGGTTAAATATTTCTTTTCGGGGACCGATCCGTACCTGTTCTATCCTGGATCCGTCTACTTTTTCGACGATAAAATCACGGTCTGCATAATTGATCCGATCTCCGGGTTTGGAGAAGTCTTTCATTTCCTGCATGATAAACCCTCCAAGTGTATCGTAATCCCGTCCTGCGGGGAACTCCAAACCGGTTTCTTCCTCAAGATCATAAATTCCCATGCGGGCATCAACGACAATACTGCCATCTTTTTGCTTCTTGATTTTTGGATTGTCCTGATCATAGGGATCAATCAATTCACCGATGACTTCTTCCACCACATCTTCAAGGGTGATCAGCCCGGACGTACCGCCCCACTCGTCCACCACAATTGCGATACTCGTTTTTTTCTCCCGAAACTCACCCAGTAAAGCGTCCAGTTCCTTACTTTCAGGAACAAAAAATGGCGGACGGGCAAGCGCTGCCAATTGAATGCCGGGATCCTCCCCGGATAAAAACGGGATCAGATCTTTGGCAAATAATATTCCCCTGATATCGTCGATATTTTCTTTATAAATGGGGATCTTCGAAAATTGTTTTTCCCGGATCACTTCGATGACATCCTGAATTGACGATTTTGACGACAGGGCAACCATATCTACTCTTGGCGTCATCACTTCATGAACCGATTTATTATGAAATTTATAGATGCTTTGAATCATCCCGGATTCTTCCGTTTGAAGGGTTCCCTGTTCTTCACTCACCTGGGCCAGGATTTTTAATTCTTCTTCCGTATCGAATATTTTTTCCTTCCGGACCGGGATTACTGTCAGGACAAGTTTAACAATGGTGTTAAGAACAACGGATACAGGATAGAGAAGGAACGAAAAGATTTTCAACGGAACCCGAATCCTTCTGACAAAGTCATTTGATTGTCGTATTGCGATGATTTTGGGTATGATCTCCCCAAAAAGGACTACAACAAAGGTGATAAGGACGACTTCGATCAGGACCACCCCAAATTCAGGGAAGCCAAACCGGTCTGCGATTCGGGACGCCAGCATCGCAGCAAATGCCGCCATGAGAACATTTACGATGGTGTTTCCGGTGAGAAGCGAGACCAGTAGCCTGCGGGGTTCACGGAGCAGTTTCGCGATATCATCATGAACTTTCTCACGATGTGTCCGAAGGCTGAAAATCGCAGTTTCAGTACCTGAAAAAAAAGCCGACAGGATCAGTAAAACAAACAACAGAATCAAAAAACCGGGAATGGTCATGCGGGATTTCCCGATGGTAAAATTTCCGCCAGATACTGGTCTTCCAAGGGTTTCATCTTACCCAGGTCATTCTGAGATTGATCATCATACCCCAGAAGATGCAGACTGCCGTGAACGATCAAACGCGTTATTTCGGATTCATGCGTTTCACCAAACAATATTGAATTTTCATAAGCCCGCTCTGAACTGATGTATAGTTCTCCGTCAACGGGGTCACCGGATTCTTCCAGATTAAATGCGATCACATCGGTATAGGCATTAATATTAAAAAACTGATGTTTCATTTTACGGAGATTTTCATCGGTGGTAAAAATTATCGATATCCTGCCGTCGGATATCTGTTCGCGGTCAAATACATGACGCACGATTTGCTGCGTCCGGGTCTGGGCTACCGGAATATCGAATGAAGTATCAATTTCTACGGATACGTTTATCAAACAGCCGGTATACCTTTCAATAATTCTCTTGCAATAATGATTCGCTGTACTTCACTGGTGCCTTCACCAATTTCGAGTACCTTTGCATCCCGGAAAAACCGTTCGACGTTATATTCCTTTATGTAGCCATATCCACCGTGTACCTGAATCGCTTCCGTTGTCACCCACATGGCCGTCTCACTGGCGAATAGCTTTGCCATGGCCGCTTCTCTGATTACGGGTTCGTCATGATCTTTTAACCATGCGGCATGGTATACCAAATGCCTGGCTGCCTGAATCCGGGTCGCCATATCGGACAATTTGAAGGAAACCCCCTGAAATTTATGGATAGGATGATTGAACGCAGTCCGTTCGACGGAATATTTCAGCGCTAAGTTGTATGCGCCCTGTGCTGTTCCTAAGGAGAGGGCGCCGATAGTAATTCTTCCTCCGGTGAGCGTCTTCAGGAATTGTTTAAAGCCCTTTGACGGATTCCCTAATATATTTTCTTTTGGTATACGCATATTATCGAAATAAATAGTACGCGTATCTGATGCCTTCCATCCCATTTTCTTTTCGGGTGGATTCATTTTCAGTCCATCGGTTCCCGCGTCCACAAGAAATGCGCTGATCCCCTTTTCTTCCCCATCTTCCACCAAAACGGCGGTAAATACGATCACACCGGCCTGCCCGGCATTCGTACAAAACACTTTCTGTCCGTTAACGATAAATTCATCACCTTTTTTTACAGCACGGGTTTGGGTGTTGCCTGCATCACTCCCGGCGTTGGGCTCGGTCAGTCCGAATGCGCCTAACATCTCACCACTGGAGAGTTTGGGTAAATATTTCTGTTTTTGGGCTTCGGTGCCAAACATAAAAATAGGTGCACTGCCCAGGCTGGTATGCGCCATCATGGTTGCCGCAGTGGATACACACACTTTTGCAATTTCTTCTATCGCAATACATTGGGCGGTAATGTCCATACCGGTTCCTCCGTATGCCTCGGGCCAGGGAATTCCCATCAGTCCCAACTCACCCATTTTTTTCACGGTTTCATGGGGAAACCGTCCGCTTTCATCAATTTCCTGTGCGATGGGCGCAACTTCATTTCTGGCGAAGTTCCGGACCATCTCCTGCAGCATTTTGTGCTCTTCGGAAAAATAAATTCGTTCCATAAATCAACCTTTATAATTTATACTAATAACATTGATGCCGAGTGATTATTCTTTCACCAGGTCAAGCATTTTACACAGGGAAAATTAACAGACTGAAATGATATCATCCCATAAATTTACAGAATATCAATGTGGCTGGTCCCGATAAATTGAAAAGTTTATAAATGAGATAGCCCGGTTCTGCCCTACCACCTGATGATCGCGGATGCCCAGGTAAATCCTGCGCCGAAAGTGGCCAGTACAACCACATCTCCGCCGTGGATGCAATTATCCCTAACCGCTTCGGCCAGTGCAATTGGGATGGATGCTGCCGTCGTGTTGCCATATTTATGGATATTGGAAAAAATACGATCCTCCGGTAGTTTCATTCTTCGTCTGACCATTTCGGTGATCCTTGCATTCGCCTGATGAGGAACAAGCAGACTGATATCATCGGAGGTCATCCCGTTTGCAGACAATCCTTCCTGGATTACATCCGGAAATTTCATGACGGCATTCTTAAATACTTCTTTACCGTTCATGTATAAAAAGTGTCTCCCCTCATCCATTAAGTCCTGGGAGATTCTGGGATGCATTCTGCTGGATGGTAATTCACACCATAATTCCTTCAGGAAATTCCCGTCCGAATGGAGGTGTGTGGATAAGATTCCTTTGTTTTCATCCGTTGCGCTGAGGATAACCGCCCCCGCGCCATCACCAAAAATCACGGCGGTATCCCTCCCCCGGCTGGTCAGGTCCATGGCAGTGGATTGGACTTCTGCTCCGATTACCAGGATATGGTTGAACATGCCGGTTCGAATGTACTGGTGAGCAATGGATAAACCATACACAAACCCTGAACACTGTACCCGGATATCCAGCGCTCCGATGGTATCGAATCCCATCTCTTTTTGCAGGATGCACCCGGAACCCGGTGCATAAAAATCCGGCGTGGATGTCGCGAAAATGATCAAATCTATATCTGCCACGGTGAGTCCCGCGTCATTCAGCGCCATTTCGGTTGCAGGGATCGCTAATCCGGCGGGACCTACTCCATTCGCCGCAAACCGTCGTTGTACGATGCCGGTTCGTTCCTGTATCCATTCATCCGTCGTGTCCATTATTTTCTCAAGGTCAAAATTGGTAACGACATTTTCAGGCAGATAAAATCCGGTTCCCGAAATATAAGCATTTATCATGTAGCTAATCCCACCTTGATATCTTTCACTTCCAGTTGAATCGTACTCGACCCATTCCAGTGATTTTCGCCGATCTCAAAAGCAATATCGATGGGACGGTTCAACAATAATTTTTCAAACTGATCGATCATTTTAAATCCGATAGCCTCTAATTCACTTCGGCCGGACTTTACGTAAAATTTTATGGTATCCCGTTCCTTTCCCAGCACTTTGGGTATGCCGTTGACTTTCACATTTCTACTGACGAATTTTGGCCGCATGTTTCCCGGACCATAGGGCGACATAGAATCCAGGAATTTAATAAACCTGCCGTCGATCTGACCCATGTCAAGTTCACCGTCCGCATAAATAAAGGGACAAAGATCATCCCTGCTGATAAGTTGGTTTGCCTGACGGATAAAGCGTCGTTTAAACTCGCCAATATTACCTTCTTCCACAGATAATCCTGCAGCCACCGGATGTCCGCCAAAACCGGTTAGAATCTCCCCGCAGGATTTTAGAGCGTCATAAAGATCGAAACCGGGAATACTCCGCCCGGACCCTTTCCCGCTGCCGTTAATAATGCTAATGATAAACACAGGCCGGTTGTACACTTCGCGGATTCTCGAAGCGACAATCCCGATAACCCCCTGATGCCAGCCGGAGCTTGCCAAAACAATCGCATTTTCATTGTCAAGATCACATTCCATATTGACTTTGAGAATTGCCTCATCCACAATTTGTTTTGTGATGTCCTGCCGTTTTTTATTTTCCCACTCCAATTCTTTTGCCAAACCCATGGCATATACGGGATTTCCCGTGGTGAGCAATTTTACAGCCCGGGCGGCGTCCCCCAACCGTCCTGCAGCATTGACCTTGGGAGCGATCCAAAATACCAGCTTCCCCACAGTAATCGCGGTATCCAACATCCCTGATGTTTTCAATAACGCCTGGATGCCGGTATTTTTTCCTTCGCTGATCTGTTTTAAGCCTTCGCAGACGATAATCCGGTTTTCATCCGTCACGGGCACCAGATCTGCGGCGATACCCAGCGCAATCAGATTGGCATGTTTCCATGCCAGTTGCGGGTCAATTTCCCGTTGTTCACAGATGGCCAGCGCCAGCTTGAACGCCACACCAGCGCCGCACAATCCTTTGAAGGGATATGGGCTGTCTGTCAAGTTCGGATTTAAAATTGCGAGAGCATCGGGGAGTTTATCATCGGGTTTATGATGGTCTGTAACGATCACATCAATCCCAAGGCGGTTGGCATGATCTATCTGTTTAAAGGCGTTGATTCCGCAGTCACAGGTGATCATCAGAGAAGCGCCAATGCTATGGGCAAAATCTATCCCTTCTATGGATACACCATATCCCTCCGACTCCCGGTTTGGAATATAATAATGCACCTCCGCACCCAGTTCTGATAAAAACAGGGTGAGCATGGAAGTACCGGTGGTGCCATCTACATCATAGTCGCCAAAGACGAGAATGATCTTATGTGAATCGATAATATTGAGAATTTTTTCAACTGCACGGTTCATACCTTCCAAAAGAAAAGGGTCATGAAGGCGGGTTTTATCGGAATAGAAGAATTTTCGGGAGTCATTTCTGGAGAATATGCCTCGCAAGACCATGACCCGGGCATAGATTTCGGGTAATTTGAATTCATTCTGAATTTCTGCAACTGCTTCCGGAGATGCATGTTTGATTTTCCAGATTTTTTCCATAGCTTTCGTGTATGCGATTTATGATATTACAGATAATAAAGGTCAGTCTGTAAGCCGAATTCTGTATCCCTCGTCAAACGAGACCGATGGTCATTCATCTGGACCGGGCTTCTCAGTCCGGTTCATGCAAACTACCTGCCCTGATCGCGCGGACGACGCTGGGCTGCTTGTTTTTGCTCCGGGCGGGGTTTACCTGGCGGCACTGATCGCTCAATGCACCGGTGGGCTCTTACTCCACCATTTCACCCTTATCCCGGCAATTGTCGGGACGGTTTACTTTCTGTTGCACTTGCCATTCCTGCTTTCAACGGCAGGATCCTCCCGTTAGGAGGCGCCCTGTCCTGCGGAGTTCGGACTTTCCTCTCTTCCGGGATTCTCCCTTCAGAGCGACCATCCGACTGACCTTTATTTCACATAATTTCCTGTAATGACATAGTCGGCCTGTGCCGGCTTATCCTGAACAAATGGATCCCCAAATGACGGCAGATTAAATTTCGTCATCCTTCCAGTACAGATAAATTCCACAATTTGGGCAGGATACAAATTTGTTATTTTGTCTGATCTCAACCATTGTCTGGGGGGGGAGATGATTAAAACACGCACCACATGCATTCCGGGTTACACTGGTGATGCCGCTCCCTCCGCGGGCTTCCCTGAAGCGACTATAAGTATTAAGATATTTAGACTCAATCTTGTCCGTTAATTCTTTTCGAATGGGGGTAAGTCGATTTTCTTCATCTATCGTCTCGGCCATCGCTTTTCCCAGATCAACCTGGCTCTTATCAAATATGGCCTTAACCTCAACTGATGTCAGTATATTTCGCTTGAGGGAATCCTCCAGTTTTATTTTTTCATCTTCCAGATCGATAATGGAATTTTCATGGGAATTGATGATTTCACGGGTATTATCCATTTCATGCTGCAGGGCATCGTACTCTTTGTTTGTGGTGACCAGATATAATTGATCTTTGTAGCGTTTCAGCTTGTCATGAATCTCTTCAATTTCCGTATTCAGCCTTTTAAGGTCATTGTTTACAACCTCTAAACGGGTTTGTCCTTCAGAAATGGAGGTATCCAATTGGTCGATCTGTGTTTTTAATTTTTTTAACTTTTCCGGAAGGTCGCCCCGTTTTGATCGGAGGGCGTCCAGTTGATTATCAATTTCTTGTAGTTGAATTAATTTATGTAGTTCTTTTTTCATACAGGCTGAATACTCCAGGTAAATACAAAAAATGCACCATTTCCGGTGCATTCAATTTTTTGCTGATCTTATCGATAAATTGTGAGTGGATTTTCAATAACTTGTTCATTATCCAATTTTTATAGGCAGGTAATTTAATGATCCAATTCCATATCCTCAAAGATACAATGCTACACATTCGCACGGACCGACAAATAAAAACCGGACTCGTGCTAATCCATATTGAACTAAACCGAGTGAATAATTCTGATTCGATAGGATTATCACTGACATTAATTCGCTGGTTCATTGCTATATTTTCCATCGGATTAACGAAAAATTATGGAATAATACGGTTTGAAATTCAACTTTTTAAACATCATACGGAGAGGGTCAAACCCTAAATCAGATTTAGTTGGATACTCCCCGCTTCCCAACAATGTTATCCATGAATTTAATCAGACCCGGATTGAAAAAAATCCAACACGATTATGTCATGCGCCCAACCGATCACTGCGATTTACCTATGATGGAAGGGCGATTGTGTGTTGTCAAAATCATAGTTATCCTCTGGGGAAATACCCCGAGCAGACGATTCGCGACATCTGGTTTGGAGACGAGGCAGAGCGATTACGTAACATGATCAAAAAAAACGATCTCTCATCCGGGTGCAATTCAACAGGGTGCGAAAGTTGTGCCAAAATGCTCACAACGGGACGGTATTATCATGCCTTAGCGCGGGATTTTGATTATTTGCCTGAAAATGAAAATCACTTTCCATCCCTCATGGAACTTGAATTGGATACCACCTGCAATCTGGGCTGTATTATGTGTACACCGAAATTGTCCTCGACGATCCGGAAAATGCAGGGAATTAAAGAAAAACCACGCATATATTACGACGACGCCTTTGTCCGCCAACTGGAAGAATTTATACCCCACTTGCATGAGATCAGATTTTACGGCGGCGAACCATTTGTTATCCCTATTCATTATGATATCTGGGAAAAAATTGTTCAAATCCATCCGGAGACATTGATCTTTATCCAGAGCAACGGCACAATCCTGACAGACCGCATTAAAGCATTGATCGAGCGGGGAAGATTTTTAATGAGCCTGTCCATCGACTCTTTTATAGAAAGAACCTACCGTCAAATCCGACTCCATTCTGATTTTAAAACCGTGATGAATCATTTTGGGTATTTTCTGGATTACTGCCGTCGGAAAGACCTGATCATGACCGTTGTGGTTTGCCCCATGCGCCAGAATTGGAAGGAAATTCCGGACATTGTAAAATTCCTCAATGATGAGAATGTCAAATTATCTTTCACGACGGTACTTCGTCCACCGGAATGCGCATTGTGGAACCTTACATCCGGCGAATTGAAAGAGATCAATAGCCATTTTAACCGCTTTCATTATACTCCGACTAATCAACAACATACTGAGAATTTGCATTATTTTAATTTGTTAAAAGAAGAAATTTCGATTTGGCAGAAAGATTCCAAACGCCGTGAAAAATTATTAAAGAAAAATTCAAATACCAGGATTGCTTCGGAGCTAAAGGAACAATTTATTGACCGGGTCTGCCACTATGCTGAACATGGAGAACATGGGAGTCCTGAAGAATCTAAAGCAATCAGGGAGAAACTTGAGGCGGTTTTCAGCCATGTGAAAAATGAGACAACTATCATTAGTTTTCTGCAGAAGGCACAAAATTACCCGGTCAGAAAAATCCTGACAACCGTTCAGAATCGTCGTGAAGAAGAACTGGTGGATCATATCAGTCATAAATCCAGAGATGACGCATAACCATGCTTTTCTCTCGGTCTGACAATTCCGACGAAACCGGGATCCTCAATTGATAAAATCTTCGGGAAGATATAATCGATTATTATCCATTTCAAAAGTAAACGGGTGGACGATCACTGTCTTTGCAGGGATCATAACGTTGCTATCCCTGTCCTCGGGGAGTGCCGCCGGGTTCATCGTGGGTGTTTTGGTAACGTCATGCGGAGTACTGGAACTGATCGGCAGATCAAAATTAGTTCAATTTGATGAACGATCTGCCCTTCTTTTGCCGTTGAGCCAGGGGCTGTTATTGATGACCGTCTGGATATATTCGATTTTTCAACTGTTAACCATCAGTCCGCAAACAGTAGAGTCAACGGTTTCTGAGAACACGCTCCGTCAACTGATCATCCTGACAGACTCGGAATCCGCTGTGTTTAATATGGTAGCCCAAGTGCTACACATAACGTATATCACCGTCATTATTGTAACCGCAGTTTATCAGGGGGGATTGGGGATTTACTATTGGAAAGGCGCCCGGACTATTCTGGATCAACGGACAGGGGATCAATTCCCGTAAAATACCGGAGACAACTTCAATAACCGGCTTCTGACCGTGTCAGGTCTAAAAGAGATGTAGTGGGGATGATGAAAAACCTGCTGAAAATCTGATGCTTTGGTGGCTGTCCACGAAGGTCGCCGTTGTGAAATGGCTGCGGTATCAAAGGAGATCATTTTATAGCGGGTAATTTTATTTCAGCTTTTTTTTCATTTTAACTATTGAATTTTCTAATTTTTCCAGCCGCTCTTTCTTGGATTGCAGCCGTTCGGTGATCTCGCTTTTTTTATCGGATTGGGTTATTTCGATCAGTTTTGCCTTCCAGTCATCCTGAATCTGAGAATCTGATCGGTTCGCCGATTTTAAGTTCTTTTCATCCCGTTCGATTGATGCCTTGAGTTTTCCCAATTGTTCTTCACGGGTTTCCACAACGGTTTTAAGATTATTCTTCCATTCAAGATACCGTGATTTTTGTTCTTCCCGGGCGATTCTGTATACCCGGTTGACCGCCAGTTTAAACCGGTCCCAGATTGCCTGATTTTCACTCCATGGCACGGCGCCGATCTGTTTCCATTTTTCCTGAAGAATTTTCACTTCAGCGACTGAATTCTTTAAATCTCCCGTCAATGGAAGCGCTTCTGTTGCATCGCATAATTTTTCTTTTTCTTTCAGGTTCTGATAATATCCTTTTTCGGTCTCTTCCCGGTAGGTCGTTAATCTTTTCCGGAAAATCCCAACTGCTGCCCTGAACCGGTTTTCCACCGCCTCATTGATCTCGGCAGGTAACGGAGGGCTCGATTCCCAGGTTTTCTCCAGTGCTTCAACCTGATCTTCAGCAGTATTGAAGTGATGGGAGTACCGCAATTTTTCCGCTTTTTTACAGAGTCCCTCTTTCTGGGTCAGACGATCCTTCCAACCGGGATCAATCTCCTCGAAATAGGCGCTCCGGCGATTAAAAAACGTATCTGCAGCCATCCGAAATCGTTTCCAAATTGTATCGGATTTATCCCGGGGTACCATGCCAACCTGTTTCCACTCCCGCTGTAATTCTTTCAGCCGAATGGCAGCTTTTGCCCATTCAGTGGAGTCAGCCAGGCTTTCCGCTTGTCTGCAAAGGTCTTCTTTTCGCGCAAGATTTTCGATCTTCTGTTGTGTAAAAAATTGGTTCCGGTTATGAAAAAAACGGTGGGTGGCGGCTTGAAAACGTACCCAGACCGGTTCAGACATTTCACGAGGGACATATCCGATAATTTTCCATTCGTTCTGCAATTCTTTGATCCGGGCTTCCGTTTCTTCAATATTGGGTGAATCACAAATGGATTCAGCTTCGACACAGACTTTTTCTTTTAATGCCAGCAACGCCTGCCATTCATCCTCACGGATTTTATAGTATTTTTTCCGTGCTTCATAAAATACGCTGATCGCTTTCCTGAACCGTTTCCATATCACATCCCGGTCTGGCAGCGGAACATGTCCGATATTCTTCCACTCCGTTTGATATTGAATTAGCTGGTCTTCTGCATCCTTCCAGTTTTCGGTGTCTGTCAGCGTCTCCGCTTTTTCGCACAGGGCTTCTTTTTTACCGAGGTTGTTATCTAATTCTTCCTTTCGTTCCTCAAAATACTGCATCCGTCTGGCATAAAAATGTTCAAGAGCCTGTTGGAATCTCTGCCATATTTCATCTTTTTGCTCATTGGGGACAGGACCAACGGTTTTCCAATCTTCTTCAAGTTGGGATAATTTGTCCTCTGCCTCGTACCAGTCATCTGAGTCACTTACCAGTTCGGCTTCTTCACAGAATTTTTCTTTAAGGATGAGATTTTGCCTTTTCATCTGCTCTATCTCGGAAAAATATTCATTCCGCCGGTGAAAATAGGTAGTGATCGCATTCTGAAACCGTTCCCAAATATCTTCTGACCGATCACCGGGAACCGGACCGATTTTTTTCCACTTCTTTTCCAAATTAACCAGCTTATCACCGGAGGCCTTCCAATCATTTGATAAGCTGATCTTTTCTGCCTTGTTGCAGAGCGCCAGTTTTTGTTTCAGATTGTCCTGTAAAATCGATGTATGATACTGTTCCTGGAGCGATCCCACCGCATTTAAGGCTTTATCAAATCGATTTTCTATTTTTTTTAAATCGCCCGGTGGGACATCGCCAATCTCTGACCACCCCGATTTTAATTCGATGATCCGGTTTCCGATCTGAGAAAACTGATCCGGTTCAATGGGCTGCTCGGCTTCATGACAAATACGTTCTTTGCGTTTCAAATTCTGATTCAAAACCTGTAGTATTTCAGCTTCCACAGATCTAATGTCATGGATCAGGTCGTCGAAATCACCCAGCCCCTGATGAGCAATAACCTGTTCGAGTAACGGTTGAATCAGGGTAAGCAGTTCAGAACTGGCGCCCTGCGACAGAACCTTTTTCTGGATTTTCGTGAATTGATGATGGTAGGTTTCAATATCAGATTCTGACTCCGCATCCGGAGTCAGATTGGTAAGATGGTCTTTGTTTTCATTCATAGTCGTTTCAGCCTGTATTTTCTTCTGCGAAGAATGTCAATAAATGACGGATATGATGGAATATCCCCCAGTGTCTCGCTTCAAAATTATAGTGTTTACCTGTCGATGCGCAACACTACAATAACAACGCCGGCGTCTCACATCACCCCTGTAGGGTGAGATTAATTTAAATGTTATGCGGACTATCCATGTCAACGTAGCTTTGAAGTAAGATCTCCCGGATTACGTTTTTACACGCACCCGGGCTCATGTTTCTCCCCGGCTTTTTCCCTTTTCCCGTTGGGTTTTCCTCCCTCATAAAATGTAAATTGAAAATCCGAAATAACTGGAGATTTATATGTTAGAGAAATTTCAGGACCGTATGAAAGCATCATTGAGAGAAGGGGATAAAGCCTCCGTCAGTGCCTACCGGAATATCATCGCCAAACTAAAGATGGCACAAATCAATTCAGGTAAACCTTTGACAGAGGCTGAAGCACTTTCGATCCTGTCCGGACATGTGAAACAACTGAAAGATTCCATCACCCAATACGACTCTGCCAACCGGGCTGATCTGGTGGAGAGAGAATCCTTTGAATTACGACTGATCGAAAAATATCTCCCTCAACAACTGGGTGAAGATGACATTCGCAGGATTGTGAAGGATGTGATCCGCGGGACCGGAGCTCAATCCATCAAGGATATGGGCAAAGTCATGCCCGGTATCATGAATGCGATTGCCGGAAAAGGGGATGGAAAAATAGCCCAGGCGATCGCTCGGGAGTTACTCTCTTGAGTAACATACCCATCCCTGATATTATCACCGGCGGAATATTACTTTTTTTTGCACTCACCGGGATTAAAAACGGGCTCATCAAAGAAATCGGCAAAATCGCCGCATTGGTGGTTGGATTTATCCTTGCAAATCAATTCTCTGCGATTGCGAGTGACACGTTATTCACCTGGATCCCCGACGACACCGCCCGGAAACTCACCGGATATCTGACCATCTTCTTTTTAGCCGCAACATTGTCGCTTTTATTGCACGGATCCTTCATAAAGCATTTGAGATTATGCTGCTTGGATGGTTTAACCGGCTTCTGGGGTTTTTGTTGGGACTCCTGAAAGGATTCCTCCTTATCGGGCTTGTGATTTTCATTTTAGAGACCATACCGGCATCCAACAAACTCCACACGAGAATGGTCAATGAAACCTATATTTACGCCACCTGTAACGGCCTGAAAAATATCATCATAGACTATTCATCCTACGGAAATACCATCAACCAGTTCCAGCAATCCATAAAGCAAAAAACGGATACTCAAAATCTGGACAATTTGAAAAAATATTTAGATCAATAAAAACCAATGTCATGGATGAGCCAGATCACTGCACGTACAAAGGAACGATTTTCACCGGGTAAAAAGGGGCGCATTTGAATTTTGATCACCGGTCTACCAACGAGAAATGAAGAAAATAGACTACGATGAAAATTGATCCGGATCAGTTGCCCGTATGGAAAGGTTGATAACTAAAACCAATGCCGGGGGCAGCCGAAACAGGGTAATCTCTAATGTTATTCATCCGGCTGAATCCATACAAAAAATTTCTTCAATCATAAAATGGTAGTTCAACTTCCCGTAGTCCAAATATACAATGAGTAATATTTCAAACCATCTGTACCATGAACTGGGCTTTTCCACACTGTTGGAATGGTTGAATGAAAGCGCTCATTGTGAGGCTACGCGGAAAGAAATTACAAATTTATCCCCGTCAACCGAGTTGACAGCCGCTCAGCAACGCCTGGATCTCACGGGTGAATTGGTCCGAACCCTGGAGCAGGAGACCTCCGTTCCCTTGCAAACATTTACGGATATCACACCGTGGTTGAAATTCATTCGGATTGAGAGGTCTCAATTGAGCCCGGAACAATTCCGGGACCTGCTGCTGATTCTGAAATTAGGGCGGATGATCGCGAAGCTTATCGACGAAGATGAATTTTATTATTGGAAACAATACAAAGACCTGTTTTTTAAATTTCAATCAGGTGAAGAAGCGATCGACCGGGTTTTTGACGATGATCTTCAGGTCAAATCTTCTGCCAGTCCGACGCTTTCATCCATCCGGAAACAGATCGTTGCCACAGAAGCGTCTATTCACAAACGCATGCAATCGATATTCCAGGAAGCGATGACCAACCATTGGCTGCAGGATGATCGTATTTCGTGGCTTGAGGGCAGACTAGTTCTGCCCATGTCATCCTCTCAAAAACGAAAATTACAGGGCATTGTTCATGGCCGATCTTCTACCGGTCAAACTGTTTATGTGGAACCCATGGAGATCGTCGAGAAAAATAACGATCTGCAGGAATTGCATTCCCTGGAAATTGCAGAAATCCATCGCATCCTGACTGAACTCACCGGTATTTTTTCGCCCTATTATGAATCCATCCGGGACAGCGTTTTTGTGATGGTCCGGTTTGATATGCATTATGTGTTTGCAAGATTAGCCCTGCGGTTGAAATGCTGCCGTCCCCAGTTCAGTCAAAACCGGAGACTGCATATCCGAAACGGGAAGAATCCGATCCTACTGCTGGCAGAAAAAAACGTGATCCCGCTATCGTTTACCCTCACCAAAAAAGATCACATTTTGCTGTTATCAGGTCCGAATGCCGGGGGCAAAACGGTCGTTCTGAAGTCCATCGGTTTATTTTCCCTCATGGCCCAGTGTGGAATGTACATCCCTGCAGACGAGGCGATCCTGCCTGGTTTCACCCGAATCATGACGGATATCGGCGACCAGCAATCCATGGAAGATGATCTGTCCACCTTTTCTGCACATATTCGAAATCTCCGGGATATCACCCAACGGGCAGATGAGCAGTCTTTAATTTTACTGGATGAATTGGGTACCGGAACAGACCCGGATGCAGGCGCGGCTATTTCACAGGCGATATTAGAACATTTGCTCTTTCGTAAATCCATCGTTATCGCCACAACCCATTTAGGTCAACTGAAACTCTGGGCACATCATACCGTCGGGATCCTGAATGGAGGGATGAGGTTTGATTCGAAGAATCTGATCCCCACCTATGAATTAATAACCGGGCAGCCCGGGGCCAGTTATGCCATTGAGATATCCAATCGACTGGGATTGTCCTCTCATCTCATTGCCCGTGCGAAATTATTGCTGGGTGAATCATCCGTGAAGATGGAGGATCTGCTCAATAATCTTGAACAGGACCGGGCAACCGCCGAAAAACTCGCGACTGAGATGAAAGAACGATCCCGAATCCTCGCCCTGAAGGAACTCGAAATTGACAGACAGAAAAAAGAGATCAGCCAGATCAGAAAAAAAGCCGCCATTGAAGCAAAAAAATCAGCAAATGAATTGCTTCACAAGACCCGAAAAGAAATGGAAAATCTTGTCAGTCAGATCAGGGAATCCTCAGCTGACCAGGATGTCCTTCGTCGTTCCCGGGGGGTTCTCCAGACCCGGCTGACTGAATTCCGGCAGGATGATGAGGAAGTTATCCCACCCGGCGAACATCCCCTGACACCCGATATGGTCAAAAAAGGAATGACTATTCGTATCCCGCATCTGAATGCGGATGGTATCGTAATTTTTACGCCGGGGAAAAAATCAAAGGTCACCGTTGAAGTGAATGGTATACGGTTGAACCTGGATGTTCATTTATTATCATCCGCCCAACAACCGGAAGATTCACATCAAGCCCCTCATTGGGTCAGGGGATCCTACGAAATCACCCGTCCACAGGGGATGCAAATTGACCTGCGCGGTAAACGGGTTCGCGAAGCCATGGAAGCGCTGGAGAAATTTCTTGACGGCGCACTCATTGCCGGACTGTCGTCGGTGACCATCCTCCATGGTAAGGGCACGGGAGCGATCCAGGAGGCGGTTCAAACCTATCTGGCACACCAAAAATTTGTTGAGTCCTATGAGTTTGGGCACCCGGACGAAGGCGGTGCAGGTATCACCATTGCCCATTTCGCATAAAGTCTGAGGTCCATATTCTTTCTCATGATCTTTAATTTGGTTTAAGTTTTCACAATGGCAAAAATTTCTCAACATACGATTGAACAGGTTCGGGGATACGCAGATATCGTTGATGTGGTATCTGAATACGTGGATCTGAAAAAACGTGGTCGTAATTTTTTCGGTTTGTGTCCCTTTCATTCAGAAAAGACCCCTTCTTTTTCAGTCAATCAGGACAAACAGATGTATCATTGCTTCGGGTGCGGCGCCGGAGGGGGAGCCATCCATTTTGTGATGCAACTGGAAAAACTGGAATTTTTAGATGCCGTCAAACATCTTGCTGAAAAGTACGGACTTAAAATTGCTTACGATAGTCTAAGCGGCAGTAAACAGATCGGAACCCAGATTGGAGAAATCCATGATATCGCCATGGACCATTTTCACCGGAATTTGCTCTCGACCGCCGGGAAAGCGGTATTTGCTCACCTGCTGGATCGGGGGCTGACGAGTGAGACAATAAAGAAATTCGGATTGGGGTACAGTCTCAATGATTGGCAGAGCCTGTTAAATGTCATCAGAAAGCATGAATTCACGCCTGAAGCGATCCTCCAATCCGGGTTGTTCATCAATTCTGAAAAAGGGTATTTTGACCGGTTTCGCGGCCGTATCATGTTCCCCATCCACAACGGGATGGGAAAAACCGTCGCATTTGCAGGCCGGGTGTTCGAAACGGATGATCCCGCCAAATATGTGAATTCTCCGGAAACGATGATCTATCATAAAAGCAAAATTTTGTATGGGTTGTGGGCGGTCAGGCATCAGTTAAGAGACACCGACGGCATCATTGTTGTGGAGGGATACTTTGATTTTTTACAATTGTATCAGGCGGGAATCCACAATGTTGTCGCCGTTTCCGGAACGGCGTTAACGGAAGATCATTCACGGGAATTGCACAAATATTCCCGAAAAATCATCATGGCGTACGACGGAGATTCTGCAGGAATTTCCGCTGCTATCCGTGCCGGGTATATCCTGCTGCGGAATGATATCGAACCCCGAGTCGCCCGTATCCCTAAGGGGATTGACCCGGACGATTGGGTCAGAACCAACGGTCCCGCACCGTTTAAATTTGCCGTCGATAATGCTGTCGGACTCATCCACTTTCATTCGGAAAAATTTCAGGGCAGCCTGGATAATCCCACCGATAAGACCCGGTTTGCTAAGGAAGTGATCCGGGAGATCAGCGCCATTTCAGATGAAATTACCCGTCAGGTGTACGTCCAGCATTTGGCTTCCACGCTGAATATTACGGAGAAAGCGCTTTACTCCACTTTGGACCGGTTAGGAAAAGTACAGTCCCAGCGGGGTTTAAACCGGCAAACCGGAAAACCCTCCGGTGAGACAGTGTTGAAAGATCCCGCCACCTATCAACCCCTTGAAGATGAGATCATCCAACTCTGTTTTATCGCTCCGGCAAGGACCCGTACTCTAATCATGAGATCTGTCTCACCCGACTGGTTCACCTCCCCACGACTTCGGACGATTTATAAGCAACTGGCTATTCATCCGTCGGGTGAAGGGCTCCCGGATGCGGTGTTGATCATAGACGAATTGGAAGACCCCCTGGACCGGGAAAAACTCTCCGCATTGATTTTCCGGTCAGACGATCTCCAGTCCTCCCCTGAATTTGCCGCCGACGGGCTTGCCCGGATGGAGAAACGATTCCTGACCCGGCAACTGGATCAAGCCAGAAAACAACTGCAGAAAGCCGAATCAGAAGGCGATGATGTTACCCCGCTGATCGTCAGAATTGAGGAAATTAAATCGACCATCAGATCCTTGCATACAAAATATACTGAATTGTTTTCCGAGCAGAAAACTTGATCCCGCAGAGAAAAAATTGGCGATATTGATTTTGAATCTGTGAATCGGGTACCTGTAAATTTGCCTTTGCGAATGCTCCATGTGAGGGCGATTTTTGAAGTAAAACTGAATATCGTGAACAATTCGGGCCCTTAGCTCAGTCGGTTAGAGCAGTGGACTCATAATCCATTGGTCCGGGGTTCAAGTCCCTGAGGGCCCACGGCAATTACCCCTGTTATCTTTTAAGACGGCAGGGGTTTTTTCGAAGTTTCGCTGGCATCAGTGTCATTTCGATGGGGGACATCCCGTCAAAATCAGCACCTGCGCCTTATATGTGAAGGATCTGCACACCCGGTGCAACACAGGCGTGAACACACTCATTGAATTCAGAGCGCCTTTTGTGGGTTGGATTTATCCTGCTGATTATATCTCAATGTTCCTTTGTTATTGATTCACCGGGAGGTCAGATCGGTTATTTTCCTGTGACTGACCAAAGTACTAATATTCACCATGTTTTCAAACCCGTTTAATAAAATGTTACCAGTGATCATTTTTTTTATACCCGAAAGATAAAATAAATGACCTGGCTGAGCAAAGACCCCCTTGCAAGATTAAAGATCCGTTATAAACTTCCCCTGAGTTTTGTGGTCGTAAGCCTGATCGCATTTGGGATAGGCGGCGTTTTGATAATCAAAACGGTAAATAAAAGTTTGTTTACCGAAATTCAAACCCGTCTGAAAAGTGAAACCATCGCTCAGGCATCCGTGTTTGACCAGCACCTGTTGATGCTTGGCAGACGTACCCAGGATTTTGCTTCAGATGGATTTATTCGTACCCAAACCGAACTCATTGAGGCTTCGCCTGATCCGGATGAAGCCACAAAGTCCAGACTGATTGATCATTTGCGAACCAATAAACTACCCATCGTGGAAGAGTTCACCAATTTGCTTGTCTTTGATGAAAACGGGAATCTGCTGGTTTCGGCTTATCCCGTTGAGCAGGGATTGAGAGACTTGGTATCCGATGGATTTAATCAGGAGGCTTTGTGGTACAGTCCGCTGTTCCATTCCCTGTCGGATCCGGTCACCCCCCGGTTTACGGTCATCACCCCCCTTATCACGCTGCACCAAACGAAGCGCATCGGATATCTTGTCTGTGTTGTGGATTTTAAACGCGTCCTCGCCTATCTGTCTGATCAATATCAAAACGCTATGTCTTTTTCTGATGTAGAAAAATACCTGACCATCATTGATCAGACTGGGGGAACGCTGGATATCCCGTGGTGGACATTCAACCACCGTGAAAATTTACAGCTTTTAGACCTGTCCATTCGGAAAGAACGCACCGGAATTTCCCATTCGATTGTCACACACGAAGGGCGGCATGCCTGTCAAAACGGACAGGATGTGTTCGGTTTTGGCTTTCCGCTGCGAAGTGTAAATTGGACGATCATTGTGGACCTGGGTACGAATAATGCGTTGAAAACGATCTCGGCTTTAGAGGAAAAGTTATTTTTGGGAGGCGCCGCCATTGCATTTTTAATTCTGATCACCATGTATTTCCCGGTCCGGTTTATCATTCGGCCGCTGAATGAATTAGAATCGATGGCCTTTACCATCAAAGAGGGCGATTATTCTGCCAGAGTCGTGACACAGTCAGAAGATGAAATTGGCGATCTTGCATCCAGTTTCAATCAAATGGCGGAAGCGCTTGAAGAACGGACGACAGTACTCCAAAAGACCGCCGGCGATCTCGCTGAACGGGAAAAGGAGATCCGCATCCAGCACGACCGGTTGAAAACGGTAGTCAGTTCAATGAATGACGGATTGATTCTTCTCAATGATGCAGGGGAAATCGTTCTTCACAATGATGCGGGGAAACCGCTTGTCCGCCATTTGTTCGAAAAGGATAACCGTATTGATGTCGTAGAGTGTATCAACATCGATCCTTCCGGGTCCCGGCCATGTATCGATTGCCTGCTGGATCTGTCTTCTTTGCAGGCGTGTACGCTAAAAATGGAAAATCGATATTTTGAGGTATTATCCACTAAATTACCCGGGATGAGCGGTGGCGCCGGGAAGATTCTCGTTTCCCGGGATATCACCGAACGGTTGCTCATGAACGAAAAACAATCCAGGCAGGAACGTCTTGCTGTATTGGGAAATATCGCCGCCGTGGTCGCTCATGAAATGAACAGCCCCCTCGCCGCCATATCCATGTATAATCAAATGTTGGCAGAGGATTTTGATCCAAAATCACCCTATTCCGAACATATCGACGTGATTCGGCGGAATACGGAGACGTGCAGGGAAATTATTACCAATCTGCTGGATTTTGCCCGGACGCCGACCCTTAACATCAGCAGCGTGGATATCCATGAACTGATCAATCAGACCATTCGGTTGTTGGTCCCATTGCACGGGAAGGCAAATATGACAATCCGGCTCTCATTAAACGCAACCGATTTCCGGGTGGAGGGTGATTTGAGCCGGCTGAAACAGATCTTTGCGAATCTGATCCTCAATGCCATTCAGGCGGTTAAAGATACCGGCGGAAGCATGATTATTTCTTCCCGGAAAGAGCCCGCCGATGGTGTACTCATTATCGATATTGAAGATTCAGGTCCGGGGATCGCGCCAGAGATTGTCTGTGATATTTTTAATCCTTTTTTTACAACCAGAGAAAGCGACATGGGCACAGGCCTCGGGTTATCTACAGCCAAACGGATTGCAGAAGCGCATGGCGGCTCCGTCGATCTGGTCCAAAACCAACCGCTCCCCACCATTTTCAGGATCACCTTGCCTCACCGTTTTAATCGCAATCGTGAATTCAATCCCACAGAATGGTCCGGGTGAACCCGCTTACAGCAGACCGCCGGAGTACTGTAAATTCAAATGATGAGCACAGCAGAATTAGATCGATTTAAGGTAAATCTGGAAGATATCCGGGTTTTGGTAGCAGACGACCAACTGGATGTTCGTCGCGGGCTGCAAAAATTAATATCTTCGCTGAAATGTACGGTAGATATCGTCGCCAGTGGTGAAGACGCTGTTGAATGCCTCAACCATGATCATTACGACATTGTTTTTACCGACATAAAAATGACCGGGATCTCCGGTATTGAACTGCTCAACTGGATCATGTACCATCATTCAGGGGTTGAAGTCATTATGATCACCGGTTTCGGCACCATTGAGACTGCCGTACACTGTCTTCAAAATGGTGCTGCACATTACATCACCAAACCCTTTGATAACAAAGAGATCCTCCGGTTTGTGGAAAGACTGGGGTATAAAATCCGTATGAGGAAAGATACCTTTGAACGGTCCAAACGATTTACCGACACATTGAAGATCATTGCGGAGGACGGTCCTATGCAAGAGGTTCTCAGAATAGTTGCCCAGGTTGCACCCACGTCCGTTCCCGTGTTGATTGAAGGCGCCAGTGGTACCGGAAAAGAGTTGACTGCACGAGCGATTCACGAACGAAGCGGGAAACGACATCTCCCGTTTTTAGCCATAAACTGCGCCGCTATCCCGGATTCATTGCTAGAATCCGAATTGTTTGGTTATAAAAAGGGTGCGTTCACCGGCGCTCATTCGGACTCAAAGGGCATCTTCGCTCAGGCATTGGGCGGTACCATTTTTCTCGATGAAATCTCGTCCATGTCATTGAGTTTCCAGAGCAAATTACTCCGGGTCCTGGAAGATAAATCGGTCAGACCCCTGGGGGGACAGGTGACACAACCGGTTGACTTCCGTCTCATCTCCGCCACCAACACAGACCTGGATCAGATGGTTCAGAAGTCAAAATTCAGGGAAGATCTTCTCTATCGGATCAAGGTATTGAAAATTAAGCTTCCCACCCTCAATGAGCGACTGGCGAGTATTCCCGCACTCGTGGAATATTTTACGAGTCGATTTTCCCGCGATTTATTCGGTGGACAGGAGAAATCTCCAAGGGTGACGCAGCCTGCATTGGATGTTCTGATGAAACATCCATGGAAAGGAAATGTGCGGGAACTGGAAAACACAATCCAAAGGGCATTGGTGATGTGCGACCGGAAAAAAATAATTCCATCTGATTTGGGGCTCGGCACAAGTGACCTTACTATTGATAAAATATTCGGTGAGTCCTTGTCCTATGAAGAAGGAAAACAGCTTGCAATTTCTTCTTTCCAGCAAAAATATATCCAGAATGCTCTGGAACGAACAAACGGCAATATTACACATGCCGCAGAACTATGCGGTTTGACCCGTGCTGCTTTTCAGAGAATCATGAAAAAAATGGATATCCGCCAGCCGTAAAATATCTGTGCATACACAGGTATACATTAGGGTAACCCGCTGATATTACACCCTTTATGATGATGAACTCCGGCGATGGACATTCTCGTGTATGCACTTTTTGATGTAAAATGTATCTTTCTAATTATGTCACCCTCAATAAGTCGTTTTTGTATCCACTTGTTTTTATTAAAGTAATCAGAATTCAGTTTCATTCATCAATGTCCCGGTAAAATACAGGTACAGTAATTGCCTAAAGGTTAATAAATCTGGAAATCGAATTAACTGAAGGTTTTAAAAAAATGAAATTACCTGTATTTTCTCTGATCCTGATGACGATTCTGCATTCGGTTTGCTACGCACAAACCGCCGGTGCATCCTACTATCAAACCAATTGCAAGGCATGTCATACCATTGGCGGCGGGAAGTTGATTGGTCCGGATTTAAAGGATGTGGAAGCCCGGCAATCCCGGGAATGGCTTGTTAACTGGATTGTTGACCCCGCGGGTGTTCTTGCTTCGGGAGACCCCTATGCTGTAAAAATTTTAAATGAAGCCAATAATGTCCCGATGATCAAATCTCCGGGGATTACGCCTGAGTTGGCAAATCAAATATTAGATTATATCGGTGAGACCGTATCTTCCGGACAGACGGACACTTTTGTCATGCCAGCCTTTACCATTGCTGACATTATCGAAGGGAAAGCCATTTTTCTTGGACGCCAGACACTCACAAATAAGGGAGCGCCATGTGTATCCTGTCATCAGGTAAACAGCCTGCCGGGTCTGGGCGGTGGAAAACTGGGGTTGAATCTAACCGATGTCTATTACCGCCTGGGAGAAGCCCGGGGATTGATGAACTGGTTGAACGCACCCCCGACTCCCACGATGAACCCGGTATTCTCCAAACACCCCTTCACTGATAAAGAGATCGTATCATTAACCGCATTCTTTAAAAATGAAGGTGAAGCATCCAGTGTACCCACGCTTGCCTCACTGGCTAATTTCATTTTATATGGAATTCTGGGAACCGTATTTCTGTTCTTCCTGATCGGAAGCCTCTGGCACAACCGGTTCATCGCTGTGAGGAAACCGATGGTATCATCAGGTAAACGTATTCACGATACACCACAAGGATAAATTGATGTCAGAAAACACACCACAGAACTGGATACGCGACGATGTCGTTCCCCAACAAAGACAATGGGAGGAATTTTACCGAAACCGCTGGCAGTACGATAAAATCGTCCGAAGCACACACGGGGTAAACTGCACGGGAAGCTGCACATGGAATATTCATGTAAAAGACGGTATCGTCACGTGGGAAATGCAAGGATTGGATTATCCGAAACTTGAAGCCACGCTGCCTGCGTACGAACCCCGGGGTTGCCAGAGAGGAATTTCCTTCTCCTGGTATTTGTACAGTCCGTTGCGGGTAAAATATCCCTACATCCGCGGAACGATACTGGATCTGTGGAGAGAGGCCCGTAAATCACATGCAGATCCGGTCGATGCATGGACATCTATGGTAGAAAATCCGGAACTGCGCCGCCAATGGCAGACCGCACGGGGTAAGGGCGGATTCAGACGCACAAACTGGGATACCGTGCTTGATATTATGGCATCCGCCAATATTTATACCATCAAAAAATACGGTCCTGACCGGATCACAGGGTTCTCCCCTATCCCCGCCATGTCCATGGTCAGCTATGCGGCCGGATCGAGGATGTTACAACTCATGGGAGGGGTATCCCTTTCGTTTTACGACTGGTACTGCGATCTTCCAAATGCCTCACCTGAAACCTGGGGTGAACAAACGGATGTCAATGAATCTGCAGACTGGTACAACGCCAAAATGCTGGCGGTGATGGGTTCCAACCTGAACATGACCCGGACACCGGATTGTCACTTCGCCGCCGAAGCCCGTCACAACGGAACTAAAATGGTGGTCTTCTCTCCCGACTTCAATCAGGTGGCTAAATATGCTGACGAATGGATGTCCATCAATGCGGGGCAGGACGGCGCCTGGTGGATGGCTGTTAACCATGTCCTGCTGACAGAATTTCACCATGAGAAAAGAATACCCTATTTTATCAACTATTCGAAACAATTTACAGACCTGCCGTTATTGGTGGAAATCCGGGAAAAGGCGGGAATCTACTCACCAGGACAGCTCCTCCGTGCTAACCGGTTATCCGCATATCAGGGGGAAAGTAACGGGGATTGGAAATTTCTTATGTGGGATTCTGGCACATCAAAGCCTAAAATGCCAAAAGGGTCTGTGGGACACCGCTGGGACACCACACAGGGTAAATGGAATCTTGAGTTAAAAGATGGTATTGACGAATCGCCCATTGACCCGCAACTTTCCTTTCTGGATAAGAAAGATTCCGTCGTTCGGGTTACTTTTGATGACTTTAGCGCCAACACCACACGGTCAAGAGGCGTACCCGTAAAATCTCTGGTGACCGGTTCCGGAGAAACCATTCTGGTGACAACGGTTTATGATATCATGATGGCACAGTACGGTGTGAACCGGGGATTGGATGGAGATTACCCCAAAGATTATAATGACGAAGACCTGCCATATACACCCGCCTGGTCTGAAAAATATACGGGATTATCGAAAGATAATCTTATCAAATTTGCCCGGGAATGGGGATCCACCGCATACCATACCAACGGGAAATGTACCATAATCATCGGCGCCGGGATCAATCACTGGTACCACGGAAATCTTATGTACCGCGCGGGAATCCATGCGTTGATGCTCTGCGGTTGTGTGGGCGTAAATGGCGGCGGACTGGCTCATTATGTGGGGCAGGAAAAACTGGCACCCGGCGAATCCTGGGGAGCCATCGCACTGGCTAAAGACTGGTATGACGGGCAACGTTTGCAAAATGCACCCAGTTGGCATTATGTCCACACCGACCAATGGCGATACGAAAAAGAATTTACAGACTATCATTCGGTTCCTGAAAACAAGGGTGATCATCATCTGGCGCAGGGTCATGCCATAGATACCCAGATCAAAGCAGTCAGAAACGGTTGGCTGCCCTTCTATCCTCAATTCAATAAAAACCCCCTGGAACTGGTAAAAGAAGCTATTGACGCTACAGGCTCCGCCGATGAACCCAAAATTAAAAAGTACATCGTTGATCAACTCAAAAACCGCGAATTAAAATTCTCTGTGGAAGACCCGGATTCGCAGGAAAACTGGCCGCGCATCTGGTACATCTGGAGAGGCAATGCCCTGATGTCCAGCGCCAAAGGTCACGAATACTTTCTGGATCATTATCTGGGAACCCATAAGAACCACATCGGGGACAGTAATTTTGCGAAGGATTCGGTGAAGGAGGTGACCTGGCATGATAAGGTCCCGCAGGGAAAAATGGATCTCGTCGTCGATCTGAATTTTAGGATGGATACCTCTGCATTATATTCTGATATTGTCCTTCCGGCTGCGACCTGGTACGAAAAAAATGATCTGAATTCGACGGATATGCATAGTTTTATCCACCCGTTGTCTGAAGCCGTACCCCCCGTATGGGAGGCTAAAAGCGATTGGGATATTTTTAAAGCCATATCAAAACGATTTTCAGAATTATCAGAAATTCACTTTCCTGACACCGTGATGGATGTGGTTGCAACCCCTCTGGCGCACGACACCCCTGCGGAGATTGCCCAGCCGCAGATGAGAGACTGGATCACCGGGGACATCGAAGCTGTACCCGGGAAAACCATGCCGGGACTGAAATTCGTCCGCCGTGATTACAGGAATCTTTATCGGCAATTCATTTCT
This sequence comes from uncultured bacterium, assembly GCA_964409335.1. Taxonomy (GTDB): domain Bacteria; phylum Fidelibacterota; class Marinisomatia; order SCGC-AAA003-L08; family JACNLC01; genus JABMOW01. Next base: position 11,594 of record CAYPCW010000025.1, on the reverse strand, counting down.
TTCGGTCGAGGTGCCCGGGATAACGGTATCGGCGCTCATGGTACAGGCTATCGAATTGATGACTTTTATGATAAGATGATAGAAACACACCCCACCACGGAATGGGAAGATCAGAAATATCCGTCCCTCGACAAAGACAAATATGTGTGCAACCTCATTCTGAATCTGGCAACGGTAACCAACGGTGAACTGGCGTACCGTTCATATAAAAATATGGAGAAAAAAGTTGGATTGCCCCTGGCAGATCTGGCGGAAAAAAACAGGGATGTACGGGTCTCCTTCGATGATATTGTGGCTCAACCCCGCCGGTTTGTGAATAGTCCCATGTGGTCCGGGCTGGTCACCGGTGGCAGAGCGTATTCTCCATTCACATATAACAAGGAGAAACTGGTACCCTGGCGAACATTAACCGGCAGACAGCATTTCTACCTTGATCATCCCGGATATATCGAGTTTGGTGAGCATGTGCCCACATATAAGCCCAAGCCGACTGCCCTTCAATTTTCCGATATCCAATTCAGCACAGAAGAGACCCGGACGAAAATGCTGAACTATCTCACGCCCCACGGTAAATGGCATATCCATTCTACCTATGGGGATAATCACAGGATGAGTACTCTTTCCCGGGGGGTCGAACCCCTGTGGATGAATGTGATGGACGCTGCTGATATCGGGGTCTGTGACAATGACTGGGTTGAAGTGTACAATGATAACGGCGTCGTCGTCACACGGGCATGTGTCAGCGCCAGGATACCGGCAGGAATTTGTATCCAGTACCATTCACCGGAAAGGACGTTATCCGTGCCCAAATCGCCAATGCGGGGGAATCGGCGCGGCGGCGGTCATAACAGCCTCACCCGAACGCGTTTGAAGCCCAATCTGATGGTGGGCGGGTATGGACAGTTTACCTTCCATTTCAATTACTGGGGTCCTGTCGGCAATAATCGCGACACCCATATTTTAGTTCGAAAACTGCCGGAACTCAAGTGGTAAAATAAAGGATTTCATCGATGAATATACGCAGTCAGATTTCAATGGTTTTTCACCTGGACAAATGTATCGGGTGCCACACCTGCAGTATCGCATGTAAAAACATATGGACCGATCGGAAAGGCACCGAGTACATGTGGTGGAATAATGTAGAGACCAAACCCGGGACGGGATTTCCTTCGAAATGGGAAGATCAGGAAAAATACCGCGGAGGGTGGGAAAAACACGGCGATAGTGTGAGATTAAAATCCACCGGCAAAGCCCGGATCATCCCGAATATTTTCCATAATCCCAGCCTGCCCTCAATGGACGACTATTATGAACCCTGGACTTACGATTACCAGAATTTGTTCAATGCGCCTGCGGGAGATGACCAGCCAACCGCATTACCGAAATCCATGGTGACCGGAAAGTATATCGATATTGAAGCAGGTCCCAACTGGGATGACGATCTCGGCGGTTCCCCTCTTTATGCGCAAAATGATCCCAACCTGAATGCGCTGACTGCGGAGCAAAAACAGCAACTGTTTGCCATAGAACGATTGGTACTGTTCTATTTTCCCCGAATTTGCAATCATTGTTTGAATCCTGCCTGTGTTGCATCATGTCCGTCAGGCGCCCTGTATAAACGGGGAGAAGACGGAATCGTCCTGATTGACCAGGAACGGTGCCGCGGATGGCGGTCATGCGTGGCGGCTTGTCCCTATAAAAAAACGTATTATAATTGGGCAACCGGGAAATCTGAAAAATGTATTTTGTGTTTCCCCCGGATTGAATCCGGACAGGCGCCTGCTTGTTTTCACTCATGTGTCGGGCGTATCCGATACCTCGGTGTATTGTTGTACGACGCCGATAAAATTGAAACGATGGCGGGGAAGTCCGATCGGGAACTGGTGAATGCACAACGGGAGATGATCATTGATCCGTTCGATCCGGAGATGATCAGCTTGGCAAGAGAAAATGGAATTCACGATCATACGATTCAGGCGGCACAGGAATCCCCTGTCTATAAATTCGTGAAACTTTGGAAGCTGGCATTACCTCCTCACATTGAATACCGGACCTTCCCCATGTTATTTTATGTTCCGCCCATGTTGCCGGTAATCTCTTCTATGGATGGGAAAGCACGGAAGAATATGGCCGAAGGGTTCTTCCCCGATTTCGACCAGGCACGGGCACCCATCGAATACCTCAGTAGTTTGTTCACGGCGGGTGATGGCGAAAAAATGAGATATGTGCTGCGAAAACAAATGGCCGTCCGAACATGGCGCAGAGCCGTTACTGTCGGAGATGTCAGCCGGGAAACCGCGGAAAAAATGCTGGTCGCAGCGGATTGTTCCATTGATGAAGCCGAAAAAATCTACCGTCTCACCTCCATCGCCACCCTGGAAGATCGATTCGTCATACCGCCTGCTCATCGTGAAGAAGCCATCGAAATGATGGATGATCCCCTGGAATTCAAGCAGCAAAGCGGATTCGGTTTCCGTCAAAAACCGGTTAGAGGATTATAAACGAATGGAAGCAGCAGCGCCATTATCAGCATACGAGATGTTCGCAGCGATATTTTCGTATCCGCAGGACGACTATCAATATACCGTCGGGCAATTCACTGAATTTCATGAATTATCCGCGAAGGTATCCGACAGGTTGATGAACTTTTCCCAATCCATCGGACAAATAAATCCACAGACCCTGGAAGAGATTTTTACGTCCACTTTTGACATGAATCCGGACTGCTGTCTTGAACTGGGCTGGCACCTGTTTGGTGAAAATTACGGCCGGGGTGAATTTTTGGTAAAAATGAGAAAATTACTTCGCAGCCACAACCTCACGGAGTCCACCGAACTGCCCGACCATCTGAGTCATTGTATGCGGCTCCTTGGGAATCTGGATGGGGAATATGCCGCGACATTCATCAAAACCTATTTTCAACCTGCGATTGAAAAAATGAAAAGCGGATTGCCTGAAAACAACATTTATGCGCCGGCTTTGACCGCTCTGGATGAATTTATCTCTGAAAAATATCCAATGAAAAAGGAAGTGGAATGAAGATTTTCAATTTGATGTTGTATGGTATTTTCCCATATGTTGCCCTACTGACGTTTATCTCAGTCTCAATTTACCGGTATGTTACCCGGGGGTTTTCCTATTCCAGCCTGTCCTCACAATTCCTGGAAAACCGGATTCATTTCTGGGCGTTAGTACCCTTTCACTTTGGGATCATATTCATCCTGCTGGGTCATTTAACGGCATTCCTGTTACCGGCTCAAATCCTGGCGTGGAACAGCAATATGGTGCGATTATATATTTTGGAGATCAGTGCGCTCATGGGTGGCCTTTTCACGCTGATAGGAATGGTGATCATCCTGATCCGGCGGTGGACCCGCCCGCGAGCAAAGATTGTCACATCCCGAATGGACTGGATCGTTCTTTTTTTACTCCTTATTCAGGTACTATCCGGGTTGGGAACGGCCATATTTAACTCCTGGGGCAGCTCGTGGTTTACTGCCGTGGCAAACCCGTACCTTATATCTTTATGTAAGTTGAATCCGCAAATAGAATTTATCACGCCATTGCCCTGGATGATCCAGCTTCATATCATCGGCGCCTGGTTGACCGTATTCCTTTTCCCTTTTTCCAGGTTGGTTCATGTACTGGTGGTTCCTAATCCTTATCTATGGAGAAGGCCACAATTGGTTCGCTGGCACTGGAACCGGAACCGACGATTTATTTAATTCAGATTCTCACTTCATACCCCATAAGGACAAATACTCAATATGAAAAGACCGGAACTCATTGATTTTAGCCAGGAGCGGATTAAAGTCCTTCACTATACCTGGATCGCCTTCTTCATCACGTTTTTCGTTTGGTTCAATATGGCGCCGGTTGCTACGACGATGCTCCGAAATGTGGACTGGCTCACCAGGGAACACATCAAAGTACTGGCGATTTGTAATGTGGCGCTGACCATTCCTGCGCGGATCCTGATCGGTGCATTAATCGACCGGTACGGTCCCAGGATCGTATTCTCCGGGCTGATGGTAACCATGGCCATCCCAACATTCTTTTTCGCATTTGGAAATACCTTTACCCAGATGCTGATTTCCCGATTAATTTTAGGTTCTATCGGTGCAGGATTCGTTGTGGGTATCAAAATGGTTGCGAATTGGTTTCCTCCAAAAATGATCGGCAGAGCGGAAGGATTTTATGCAGGCTGGGGTAACTTTGGTTCTGCCTGGGCTGCGATGACCCTGCCATGGCTGGCGATCCATTTTTTCAATGGTTTTTTAGGTTTGGATGGAGATGCATGGCGGTACGCCCTGGCGGTGAACGGCCTTGTGTCTCTGGTATACGGGGTTATGTATTATTTCTTAGTCACCGACGGACCCACAGGGAAACAGATCAACAAGGCAAAAAAGACCGAACCCATGACCGTATCTTCCTACCCGGACCTGCTTCAGTATCTGGTCTGGTCTTTCCCATTGGTGGGAGCAATGGGAATTTTAGCCTGGCGTATTGGAAATGTCCGTATTGAGGATACGCCCTTAATTTCACACAATGTACTTATGGGTGTGTACGGGATATTAGCCGCCCTCTATCTGGCTCATGTGATCAAAGTCCTTCAGACGAATTTACCCATTCTGAGACGAGGCGTACCTGACCGTGAAAGATACCATTGGGGAAGTGTCGCTGCTTTAAACAGCACCTATTTTGCTAATTTTGGCGCCGAACTGGCAGTGGTGTCCATGTTACCCATGTTCTTCGAAACGACCTTTGACAAACTTATGGGACCTGACGGAAATACAATTATGACCCCGACGCTTGCGGGGATGATCGCCGCTTCCTTTGCTTTCGTTAATTTGTTTGCAAGACCCTTGGGCGGATTGATATCCGATCATATGAAAAATCGAAAACGAACCATGCTTATTTATATGGCGGGAATCGCTGTCGGTTTTTTTGGCATGGCTCAGATCGGGCGATGGGGTCCGGTAGTAGACGGAATACAGACGATAGAACCCATGTTCAGCGGGATGTGGTGGCTGGTGATATCGGTGATCATTACGATCATATGTTCTATGTTCGTTCAGGGTGCGGAGGGCGCTACCTTCGCGGTCATCCCTATGATCAAACGAAGTATGACCGGACAGATCGCCGGAATGGCGGGTGCGTACGGAAATGTTGGAGCGGTGTTCTATCTGGTCTTATACTCACTGGTGGACTCAAAAACGTTCTTTTTTACCATTGCCGCAGGAGCAGCGCTAAGCCTGCTGATCTGTCTGTTTATGCTGGAAGAACCTAAAAATGCGTTCGCAGAAGAATAAATTTTCCCCACAAGTCACATAAAGGATTACAGAATGTCACAAATCAATATTTCTAAATGGGATGTGGAAAATCCCGATTTTTGGGAATCTACCGGAAAGAAAATCGCCAATCGGAATCTGTGGATATCCATCCCCAGTCTGCTGGTGGGATTTGCAGTCTGGATCATGTGGGGGATCATCTCTGTTCAGATGCTGAATCTTGGATTTCCATTTAGCCAGTCCGAACTGTTCACACTGACAGCCATTGCCGGACTAACGGGGGCGACACTGCGGATCCCCAGTACATTCTTCATCCGGATCGCCGGGGGGAGGAACACTATTTTTCTGACGACAGCGCTCCTGATGCTCCCTGCGATTGGCGCTGGTATATTTCTGCAGGATAAAAGTACGCCGTTGTGGATATTTCAGATTCTGGCGTTCCTTTCCGGGATTGGCGGAGGTAATTTTGCATCTTCCATGAGCAATATCAGCTTTTTCTATCCTAAGAAGGTCCAGGGAACGTCACTGGGACTGAACGCAGGTCTGGGAAATTTTGGCGTTACCACCATGCAGATTCTGGTTCCGTTGGTGATGACATTTGCCCTGCTCGGCGGACTCTCAGGCGATCCGATGATACTAGAAAATACCAGTGGGACCCTCATTGGCAAAATCCCGGCGGGTACCCACGCCTGGATACAGAATGCAGGATTTGTGTGGCTGTTGTTTCTGATCCCTCTGGCATTTTTGGGTTGGTTTAAGATGAACAATATTGTTTCGGAAGATGTTACTCCGAACCCGGGACACCCGCTGGTGGCTTTTGCCCGCATCAGCTATTTACTTCTCATCGGATTCTTCGCTGCAGCGGCGGGACTCTATTTTATCCTGCCTGCACCGACCGGGTTATCCGGCGGGTCCTGGTTCACCGATAACATATTGAAGAATAAATGGATTATCCTGCCCATCATCATTTCAGTGACAGTGGTACTGATGAAATCCTTGTCCCCCGGAGAATTGAAAAATAATCTCAAACGTCAGTATAAAATTTTTAATAACCGGCATACCTGGGCAATGACCATTATTTATACGATGACCTTTGGGTCTTTTATCGGGTATTCCGCTGCTTTTCCCCTCGCCATTAAGGTGATCTTCGGATTTTCACATGTTCCCGGACCGGATGGCACACTCCTTCACAGCACCGTCAACCCCAACGGACCCAGTGCACTCATGTTTGCATGGATGGGACCTTTCATCGGTGCGTTGATTCGCCCGGTGGGCGGATGGATTTCAGATAAAGTGGGTGGTGCCAAGATCACTCAGCTGGTTTCCATGGTGATGATCGTCTCCGCCTTAGGGGTGGCATATTACATGTCTGCAGCATACCGCTCTGCGACTCCGGAACAATATTTCTTACCGTTTTTTATCCTGTTTATCATTTTGTTCACGGCTTCCGGTGTGGGTAACGGATCCACATTCAGGACCATTGCCGTGGTTTTCAATGCCGAACAGGCCGGTCCGGTGTTAGGGTGGACCTCTGCCGTCGCCGCTTATGGTGCATTCATCATCCCCAAAGTATTTGGGGAACAGATTACGGCCGCAACTCCCCAATATGCGCTGTATGGATTTGCCATTTTTTATACGGGGTGTCTGGCCTTGAACTGGTGGTTTTACATGCGTTCGAATGCCTATGTGAAGAATCCTTGAAGAAGGGAAAGGACACCACCGGTTCATATCCGGGGGTTCTTGCGATAATTGACCAGATAGCTAAAGAACGATAAAACAGAGAATCGCCGTTGAAAATCATTTTTGACGGCGATTCTTTTTCCTTCAAACGATGATGAGCCACCGTTCAATTTCTGAATTGGCTGCCGTCAATTACCGTAAATTTATCCGTCCATTTTCATCGGAATAAACCCATCCGGGCATTTCAATATAATTTTAAAATGATTAATCAATATGGAAGCGATAAAAAAACAATATCCTGAAAAATTTCTGCCGGAAAAACTTGTTTTTAAAAAAATCCATCGGGGTGCGCGTATTTTTATCGGTACCGCCTGCGCTGAACCGCAGTACCTGATAAAATCATTGGTTGAGTATGCGGAAACACATCCAAAAGCGGTTCTGGATTCGGAAATTATGCACGTCTGGACACTGGGAGTAGCGCCTTATGCCGTGGCGAAATTCAAACAAAATTTCAGACATAACTCCTTTTTTATCGGTCAAAACACCCGTGAGGCGGTCAATGAGGGGCGAGCCGACTACTCCCCCATTTTTCTGTCAAAAATCCCTGAATTGTTTCGTCGGGGATTCATTCAGGTGGACGTGGCTCTCATTCAGACTTCTCCACCCGATACTCACGGGTACATGAGTTTGGGGATTAGTGTAGACATCGTCAAGGCAGCCGTCGAATCTGCCCGGATTGTGATCTCACAGGTAAACCGGAATATGCCAAGGGTTCATGGTGATGGGTTTATTCATATTTCGAACGTCGATTATATCATCCCGAAAGATGAACCTCTTCTGGAATACTCCGATCTGCCGGATAATGACATCACCCGGAAAATCGGAGGGTTTGTGTCGAAACTGGTACAGGATGGAGATACGATTCAGGTTGGGTATGGAATATTGCCCAATGCGATTTTGTCCAATTTGTCCGGTAAAAAAGATCTGGGAATCCACACCGAACTCATCAGTGACGGACTGGTTAACCTGATGAAAACGGGTAGCGTCACCAACATGCGAAAATTTATAGACAGGGGCAAGACGGTTGCCACCTTCTGCATGGGAACTGCGGAAACCTACCGGTACATCCACGACAATCCCGCTTTTGAATTTCGCACGGTAGATAAAACCAATAACCCTCTATACATTGCACATCATCGAAATATGGTGGCTATCAACAGCGCACTGGAAATTGATCTCACAGGACAAGCCACAGCAGAGTCATTGGGGCATACCTTTTACAGCGGTATCGGAGGACAGGCAGATTTTATGCGGGGTGCAGTGCTCGCTGAAAATGGAAAAACGATTTTAACGCTGCCCTCCACCGCCGAAAATGAGACCGTTTCGAGGATCGTGCCCTATCTGAAGGAAGGCGCAGGCGTTACGTTGAATCGGGGTGATATCTATTACGTGGTCACCGAGTTCGGCATCGCCTACCTTCATGGGCGGAATATCCGGGATCGCGCGATGCAATTGATCTCTATTTCCCACCCGAAATTCAGGGCACAACTGATCTGCGAGGCAAGAGCATGCGGTTTGATCTATCGGGACCAGGCATTTGTTGACGGAAAATCAGGTGAATATCCATCAGAACTGGAGACTTTCCGGGTGACACGCACAAACCTCGAAATCTTTTTCCGGCCAGTTAAGATCAGTGACGAACCATTGTTGAAAGATCTGTTTTATTCACTTTCCGATAAATCCATGTATCGCCGGTTTATCTCTGCCCGGCTGGACATGCCCCATGAAAGATTACAGGATTTTGTCACGATTGACTATTCACGGGAAATCGTCATCCTGGCATTTATTCAGGGAACAGAACCGGATATCCTTGCCGGTATGGGACAATATCTGATCAATGAGGATTCCCACACAGCAGAATTGGCATTCGTCATCAACGACCAATATCAAAATCTGGGGATCGGAAAAGAAATCCTGTTGTATCTCGCTTTACTGGCAAAAAACCATGGATTGTTGGGATTTACCGCCGAAGTATTGTTGGAAAATGCACCTATGCTGCGATTATTTGAAAGTATGGGCTTCGATATCGAAAAACACAGATCCGAGGGCATTTACAACCTGAAGATGACATTCCGTCGTTGATGTGCTTTTCACAGCATGAATTTCAGCCTCAACACCGGTGGGTATTCAGCTGGGAATACGGTGATCCCCAACGGTAAAAGATCAGATTTGATATTCGCAGTACCCCATTTGATTTAAAAGCCCAAAATATTTGGTTTCATTTACCCGATGCTTTTTGAGGCAGCGGCAACCGTTTTTTTACGACTATAAAACGGTTTCCCGTCATTTTGCCCAGAACTTGCGGTTGAACAACACCAATAAAGAAAATATTTCCAACCGACCCAATAACATCACAAAGCTCATCAGCCATTTCGCCAGCGTCGGAAAATCTGCCCAAATATGAGTAGGTCCCACCATGTTTAATCCTGGTCCGACACCACCGAGTGCTGTAGCGCTGGCGCTGGCAGCGGAAATAATTTCAATGTTCATTGCAGATAAGCATATTGTGGAAAGAATCGCAATTAAAATGTAGAGCAAAAAAAATCCGAGCGTTTTGGTGACGATATCATCAGAGATGGGTTTCCCGTTTATCCTCAAATGGTAAAGTGCTGTCGGGTGTAAAATCCGTTTCATGGTGATACCGATGTATTTAAACACAAGGATAGACCTGATCGTTTTTACCGCACCGCTTGTAGAGCCGGAGCATCCCCCGGAAAATAAGAGAAAAAAGATCACCATACGGGAAAGTGCGGGCCACTGATCGAAATTTTCTGTTGAAAATCCGGTCGTGGTTCCGATGGATACAACCGTAAACGTACTTTTCCGTAACGAATCCAGCCACCCCGCAAGGGTTCCGCCTGAGATATTGAGGGATACCAGTAAAATGCCGGCAGCCATGATCAGTATGTACGCTTTAAACTCAGAATTTCGCCAATATAACCATTTCCGTTGAGTCAGGCTTTGAAAATGAAGCGTGAAATTTGTCGCAGAAAGAATCATAAATACGATGATGATCCATTCTATCACGGCAGAGTGATAATCCCCGATACTCCCCGACCGGGTAGCAAATCCGCCGGTAGCAATTGTGCCGAAGGATGTGCATATTGCGTCAAACCAGTCCATCCCCGCAACCCGCAGGATGACTGTTTCAAGGAAGGTAATTCCCGTATAGATCGTCCATAAAATTCTGCCGGTATGTTTGATCCTGGGGGTCAGCCGGGTGATAGAAGGTCCGGGGGATTCGGTTTCAAACAACTTGTTTCCCCCCACACCAGACATAGGTAGTATTGCGATGTAAAAAACGATGATCCCCATCCCGCCAATAAAATGGGTAAAACTCCGCCAAAAGAGTATCCCGCGGGGGATATCCTCTAACAGCATGGTTTTCTGCCCGCCCAATACGCTGGAGCCGGTGGTGGTTAAACCAGACGTCGCTTCAAAATAGGCATCGGTGAAATGAGGAAGAATCCCTGAAAAATAATAGGGTAAGGCGCTGAAAAACACGATGATTATCCAACCCAGCGAAACAATAAACATGGCATCCCTCAATCGGGGAGCCGGATGGTTGCGGGTAAACAGGTTCATGACCGCACCCGCGAGAATGGTCGTGAGAGCCGAGATCAAAATCGAATTTACCACGGACTCATGATACAGGACGGCAATCCCGGCGCTAAATAGCATGGAAATACCGACAATGATTACCAGATTTCCGATAACATGAAAGACGGTTTTGGAGTTCAAAGAAATGTCCCTGTACGTGAAATGATCGCTGTTAAATCCGAATATTGTTTGGTATAAAATATGATTTTCCAGAGAAAGTACGAAGGGTAATGGTAAAGGGTGGGGTACCGGCTGGATGGATCGCACTCAAACCCTGAAACGGTGTAAAAAATATAAATACTTCTGCGGGCAGACGGATCATTATGAATCGCATAGTGAAAATTACAGAGTAATTCTTTCATCGGACAATGGGTGAAATGGGGCAGGCAAAGTAATGGTGAAAATTTTATTTTCCATTCAACGCCATGGACGAATTCATGTTTTAGACAGGGCGCTGTTTGAAATTTTGCGCCTTGGATTTCAAGTCTTATTCATTCAACTGTCCATTTGTAATCTTCACCGGTTATTTGATTATTTTAATTGTAAAAACGAAATTCAGACGATTTTATATGACTTAATCGCATTCTGCCATTTTAGCCACCGGTTGCCTGTATTTGCGTACCGGACTCCAAAGCGATTTTCTGTTCTCCCACATAAAAGTTGATTAAAGGAAATGACTTTCAATTTAGCGCTTTCCGCCTGCCTGCATTTAATCTATGCTGTTGGCATGACTTTTTTTTTGCCGGTCACATCTCTCGCCTTTTGAATTGACGGACATTTTACACTTCCATAACTGCAATATACACAACAGTCGCCTTGTTGTGGTTTCAGAACCGTGTTGCAGTTTTCACATTCGTAAAAATACTGGCAAGCATCAACCGGCATTGTCTCTTCCTTTTTGTGTCCACAATCGGGACAAGTGATTGTTGATTGTAATGTAATTTCCATTTTATTTTTCCTTTT
>CAYPCW010000024.1:0-39521 GCA_964409335.1 uncultured bacterium | reverse complement strand
CCTATGTGACCGACGAGTGCGACGACTGTGTTGATCCTGAAGACTTCAACGGCGCTATGGACTGTGCCGGCGTCTGCGACGGGGATGCCCAAACCATGACATTTTGTTTCGATGATGATGAAGACGAAATGGGAACGCCGGGCACAGAAACTGAATATTGTGACGCTCTGGTGGAGGATGGCTGGACACTGGATTGTACTGATCCGGCACCCGATTGCCAATCCAACATTATAGACTGCACCGGTGATTGCGATGGGACCGCAGAATACGATTGTGCCGGTGTATGTGGTGGCGCCGCTTATTATGATGATTGTGGGACGTGCGACGATGACCCGGGCAATGACTGTTTATCCTTGCAGCATTTTACAAACCTGCCTATTGAAACAGGGATCAGCTCTCTGATTATTGTAAATATTACCGATGGATTAAATCCGCTGGATGAAGTGGGTCTGTACGATATGTCCGGCTTGATCAATTATAACGATTGTTCGGATCAACACGGTGAGTTGCTGGTTGGTGCGAGTGTTTATAATATGGGCCAGATGAATATTGTTGCCATCGGATCTGTCGATAACTGTAATATCGGCGGTACACAACTGGCCGGGTATGTTGCAGGACATGCCATCAGTTATAAAGCATGGGACGGAAATGGTGATTGCGGTGAATATTCAATACCAGCCGGTCAGGTCAGCTATACGACTGGGAATGGAACATTCGGTTCCATCGTAACGGTCGCAAATATTGACGCCAACCGATACGGTTGTATGGATATGGAAGCCCTGAATTATGATCCATGTGCCACAGTTGAAAATGCCGGGGATTGTCAATATTTTATTACCCAGTCTGTCACGTTATTGCCAACGAGATGGAACAACATATCCTTCTATCTTAGCCCATCAAATCCGGCAGTTACCAATATATTCCCTGCATCAGATGTACTAATCGTAACGAATGACCAGTCACAATATTACTTACCTGGATTTGGTGTAAATAATATTTTGAACGTATCCTGTACAGATGGTTATCGGGTCTATCTTTCCGGTACAACCTCATTAGCCATCAATGTTGAAGGATATGGTATTGTATCCAATGATTGCACAATTCCGTTGAACCCGTTATTCTGGAACAATGTTGCATATCAGTTACAGTCTCCCATATCCGTCGTGACCGCAATGGCGGGGTTGCCCATATTAATGGTGCAGGACGATGCAGGTCACTATTATGTGCCGTCTTTTAATGTGAATTCAATCAATGCTACCGGTGGTATGCAGCCAGGGAAAGGATATCAAATTTACCTGAGCGGAACCAGCGGGGCAACTCTGACTTATCCCACTGGTGAAGGGCTTGCCAGAATACCTGATCAGGATAATCTGGAAAGTCAGTTTTTGGCCAGTCAGTCCCGGCATTATAATATCTTTGAAACCGGCTTGTCACACCCTGTGATTATTACCGGTATACAGGGAGATGTTCAGGTGGGTGACGAATTGGTCGCCTATGCACACGGCACCGTTGTGGGCGCAACAGCCATAGCGGATTTGAACCAGCCTGTGCTGTTGGTAACCTGGCAGGGATATGAAAACTATGACATCCAATTGGATGGCTGGCACGAAGGAGATCTGATTAATCTTAAGCTATGGAGCCAGAGAGACAATATTGAAAAATATGTCACTTCAGATTTGAGTCATTCATATTTCGGCAGTGAACCGTTAACAACAGGAAGTATCATGGTATCAGGTGAATTGGCTGTGCCCAAAGATTTTTCTCTGTCTCACGCATATCCTAATCCATTCAATCCTTCAACAACCATTTCCTACCGGATACCCGGGACATCAGTGGTAAAAATTGATATCTTTGATATGAAGGGACAATGGATCACGAATCTGGTTACAAAAGAAACAGAGCCAGGGTACTACTCCGTTATCTGGAATGCTAAAAACCAACCCAGTGGTGTATATTTTGTAAAATTAACCGCCGGCCAGTATTCAGATATTCAGAAAATTATGCTTGTAAAATAAAAGTATATCTCAACCGGATACTTCAGCGGGGGCGGAACATTTTCGCCCCCGCTCATTTTGCATGCGAATATCAATGCGGTGAAGAGATTCACAAATACTAAATTGAATCCCGTGAAAAAATTTATATTGATCATATTAGACGGTTATGGTATCCGAAGCGAATCAGACTCCAATGCGGTTATCCTTTCAAACACGCCAATCCTGGACAGAATGAAAGCCCGTTGTGCTAATATTCAGCTCGAAACGTCCGGGCAAGCCGTAGGGTTGCCTGAGGGTGTGATGGGGAACTCCGAAGTGGGTCATACCAATATCGGTGCGGGTAGGGTCGTCAAACAGGATCTGGTCCGTATCAATGATGCTATTCGTTCAGGCGGGTTTCAGAAAAACCCCGTGCTGTCTGACCTGTTTACTTCGGTAAAAATAAATCATTCCACGCTGCATTTGATGGGACTGGTGAGCGATGGGGGTGTTCATAGCCATTTTGATCATCTGAAAACCCTCATCCGGTGTGCCCGGGATGCACATGTCCCGAACACGGTCATTCATTGTTTTACTGATGGAAGGGATACACCACCGAACAGTGGTATTCGATACATAACTGATCTTGAAGCATATTTGACTGAACTAAAATATGGACGGATTTCCACAGTCTGCGGAAGATATTATGCGATGGACCGGGACAACCGGTGGGAGCGGATCCGGCGGGCATTTGAAATGTTTATCCAGTGTAGAGGTGAGCGGTTTAACACCGCTGAAGCAGCCATACTCGATTCTTATTCCCACGACATTACCGATGAATTTATTCTACCGAAAATCATCGGTGATTCAACCCCTGTAGCCAATGGTGACGGAGTGCTCATGTTCAATTATCGTGCGGATCGTATGCGACAAATTTCCCGGGTGTTTACAGACCCAAATTTCAATGAATTCACCGTTGTGCCCCGGTCGATATGGTATTGCAGCATGACACAATATCAGGAAAATTTCACATTCCCCGTGATGTTTCCATCCTTGTCATTGACGAATATTTTTCCTGAAATCCTTTCAAATCAAGGCTACCGGCAACTCAGAATAGCAGAAACGGAAAAATATGCCCATGTAACCTACTTTTTCAATGGGGGGCAAGAGACCGTTTTTCCGGGTGAAGAGCGGATCATGGTTCCATCACCCCGGATTGCTACCTATGACCTTCAGCCGGAAATGAGCGCACACCTGGTCACAGATAAGGTTGTCGAAGCCATTAATCAGGATCGGTTTGATGCCATCATACTAAATTTTGCAAATCCGGATATGGTGGGTCACACGGGAAATCTTGGAGCGGCAATCATCGCAATGGAGACCATCGATCAATGCGTGGGGAGGATTGACAAGGCGATGAAAAATTCAGGTGGAACCATCTTCCTTACCGCCGACCACGGAAATCTTGAACTCATGGTAAACCCCGAAACGGGAGGACCCCACACGGCACATACAACCTTCCCTGTCCCTTTTGTGATGTGCGAACCGACAGACCGTTTTCGACTCACCCGGAACGGAAAACTGGCTGACATTGCACCTACAATTCTGGATTATCTTCAAATCCCTATCCCAAAAGAGATGGATGGGATCAGCCGGCTGAAGAGATGAGTTCGAAAAAGATCATTCATCTGGCTATTCTGTTCTCAACCGTCGCGTTAACAAGGGTGAGCGGACAAAACTTCGCCTATGTTGAAGGCGATTGGGATATTAAAACCACCCCTATGGTGGTAAATGCAATAACAGAAAATACCTGGGAAGTCTATTTTGCCACCGATGACGGGATTTATGTATGGGATAAGATGAATAAGACGATGTCCTATGGATTTACCCTTTCCCATTATTTGGATGCAAAAATGATTTACCACATGTTCTATGACATTAATACAGATTTTTTCTGGGTAGTTCATGAAAACGGCGTCAGTTACAAGCCGGCAATCGGAACCTATTGGACCCAGACTTCCCTGCCGGTTATCGGCAGAGGTGTAGATGAAATCGGCAGCACAGATGGAAATATTTGGCTAAAATACCAGGGAAAATACTTGGCGCTGGATCCGTTTAATGGAAACGAGGTTACCCCGGATGAATTTGTAGACACTAATTTTATCAAGTGGGGAAGTTCCCGGTTCGGTGAAGCCGGGGAGCGGGTACAAGAATACACGAATGATCTCCAAAATGAGCTTTCAACCTCCTACGATAATCGTAATTTATTTTCACCCGTCCAGGCGACACTGGTGATGACGGATACCAATAGAAATCATTGGATAGGTACGAATAGGGGATTTGTGGTTAAACAGAGTCCGTATCGTTCCGGTAGTCAGAAAATCTATCTGGGATCCCCTTTAAACCATGTGACCACACTCTACTATGATCAAAATCGTAACTGGTGGTTGGGCGATAATGTATTCAAACGAACGGGACAGATCACAAACCTGAATCAGCAGAATAATTTCATCTACAGGTGGTATGAAAAAGATAACCAGTGGACAGACTTTTATCTAAACGACATTGGGTACATCAAGGATACCAATATAAATTGTATATTGAGAGTAAAGTACTTCCTTTACGTAGGCACGGTACAGGGACTATTGATTTTAAATGTGGCGGATGAGCGATGGGATTTTGTTTTGGAAGGATTAGGGGATCCATCCGTGTGGGATATGGTGGAAAAAGACGGGAAATTGTATCTTGCGACTGCCAGGGGGGTTTGGGTGATGTCCGTTCCTCAGAACAGCATCGATGAAACACAGCCGGAGTTTTTATATCCATTGAGCAATTCTCAAATTTTCGATTTGGATATTAAGGATAAGGATTTGTTTGTAGCCACTGACTCCGGGGTATTTCGGTTTGACCTTATTTCCGGTGACGAGCACAAAATAACCTCCACTCCTTATAAATCCATCTCTGCCCAGGGCAACTCGTTGATTTTGGGAAAAAAAGGATTATTTACGGTCAATAACCATGATGAATTGACACAAATCTATGAGGACGAAGTTTTCAAATTTGCGGTAAATGGAAAATTTGTATGGCTGACCGACATGAAAGATGCGATACTTTTAGACATGGATACGGGTAAAAATATGAGATATTCATCTGTGGACGGAATCCCCGGGACCACCATTTATAATATTAACTGCGATGATAATTGGGTTTGGTTTGGCACCGATAAAGGATTTGCGATATACAACTGGAGTCGTTATCATAAATAAAACTTTCACCTATCTCCTGCTGGGTCTTCTCATCTCAGGATGCTCATCCCGTTTGATTCCCCGGGAAAATCCATTACACCGGATGGAGCATCATTTGTGGATCAACCACTTTCAGTCTCAGGATGCCGGTCGTATATTAGTGGATGTTGCGATCCATTCACCAAATCCGTTTTTTATCTTTCAGAAAAAAGGCGATCATTTCATGGCATCTTTATCCTTCAAATTATCCGTCATCAATATCAGTACGGATAGGCAGGTTTACCATGAAACCTGGAATGTAATTGCAGAAGAATATTATTATGAAGATACCCGGGACCCAAATAAATTTGTCAAATCCCATAACTCGCTGAACCTGCCCGTAGGCACCTATATTTTTTCTATCATGATCATTGACAACGACAGCAAACATGAGTGGAAAAAAACCGAGACTGTTAAATTATCTGAAATCACAGAGATCAGTGAGATTCAACCCATGATCCGAGTCAATCATGAGTACAAATTTTCAGGTGATAATATTGAACTGAGTATTGATACACTATTTTTGAAAATACAGGTACCAGTGTTGATCCGGAAGGAGAAATATGAGGCTCATTATGTAATTAAAGATATGGAGGTTGAAATTGTATCGTCATCCGTACAGTTAACGCCGGATGAATTAGGTTTTGTGATGATTCCAATAGCGGTGGACAAGGAATGGATAGGGTTATATGAATTTGAAGTAAAAATTGGTGACAAAATTTCGACAGCGGAAATCGGATTCGTAAATACCTCCCTTGACCGGTATTTTCAAGACGTTAAGATGATGATGAATGTCATGTCAGCCATTTTACCGTACCGGGATTACAAAGATCTGAAAAAGATGTCTCCATCTGAACAGAAATCTTTTCTGTACGACTACTGGAAGGAGCAGGATCCGACGCCCGATACGGAAGAAAACGAACTGTTAAACGAATTTTATATCCGGGTCGAATATGCCAATATTCATTTCGGCGTCCTTTCTCCCGGCTGGAAATCCGACAGGGGGATTGTGTACATCCAATATGGAAATCCCGAATCGGTGGAAACGACCAACCGGGACAGTTTCGGGAGAACCTACGAAATTTGGACATATTCTGGTAAAAAATTCATCTTCATTGATGATGGATTTGGTGATTATCGTCTTTTCAGACAAACCTATTAATATTAAGCCCATGTCAGAAAAAAAATACTATTTTTCCTATTCTCAGCTAAGCACATTCAAGTCATGCAGGGAATTATATAAAATTATCTATATGGATGGTATTCGGAAAAGTGACGAAAGTATCGAGGCATTCATGGGGAATTGTGTTCACTCTGTCCTTGAGTGGCTTTATCAAAAAGAGAACGTATTAAAGCCTTACATCACGTTTGACAGCATTTGTCAGCAGTATGACGATATCTGGACCAAGCTGTGGCATGATAACATTTTTATTGCAGACACCCGTACAACGGTGGATTATTACTACAATTTGGGGAAACGATGCCTCTCTAACTATTATTTTAAATATGGTCCCACCTTTGATGAATATGTGGTGGGTACAGAAATCGAAACCGAGTTTGAACTGGACGAAGAAACCGGGTTTCGGGGGGTCATCGACCGGTTGGATCAACCCAAACCGGGGAAATTTACGATCCATGATTACAAGACCGGTAAACACCCATTGACCATTAACTCAGCCAAAAACAATATGCAGCTTGTCATATATCACATTTCCGTGGTGGAAAACTATAAAGATGTGGTTGACATTACCCTAAACTGGCATTTTCTCCGTCAGGGAATTGAAGTCAGCGTTGTTCATTCAGATGAAGAAATTGCCATATTTCGGAAAAAGCTTAAAAAACAGGTAACTCAAATCCGGGAGTTGTCTGAAGATATGGGCAATTTTTATCCAAGGGAATCTATCCTTTGCAACTGGTGCTATTATTGGGATGAATGTTCGGTAAAATCCGGTCCCAACCCGGTTCGCCGGGCAGAATAATACTCCTAACCTTATGAATCCGGCTGAAATACCTTCTGGATTCAGCATGGTTTCACCGGTCACCACCATGGATTTTGAAACCTATTTTCAATTGAGGTGGAGGGTGCTCCGTGAACCCTGGGGACTCCTGCCCGGCACCGAAAGAGATGATCAGGAAGATACCTCAATTCACCGCATGATTATCAATCGTGAAGGACACCTGGTTGCCCTTGGTCGTCTCCATTATAATTCTCCCTCACAAGCACAGGTGAGATTCATGGCGGTACATCCTGATTTTCAGGGAAAGGGACTGGGTTCGATGGTTTTGAACACTCTGGAAGAGATTGCTCATACCGAAAAACGCGTGGAAGTCATCCTGCAGGCACGGGAAAGCGCTATCCGGTTTTACGAAAAAAATGGGTATGTCATCCGCGAAAAATCTTATCTGCTGTTCAACTCGATTCAACATTATCTGATGGTTAAAAACCTCGATTTATAACCATCATTCTTTCTGTTCATGATTTTCCCACGAGGGTCAGACCCGCACAATGATCATTTGATCAGCGCCTGTTTCTTACATGGATATTTTTCCTGATCCCCCTTTTCTATGAGGGTAATTTTACCTGCCTTGACAGGCGAATTTGAGAATATTGAGATACATCAATCCGAATCGGCCGCGGCTACGACATTTCTGCAACCCCATAACAATTTACCCCTGCGATTCGAGGACAAAGATCACTAGGATCAGAATTCACCTCACTGAATTTTGTGACGAGGAACCAGACCATGGATCATGGCTCAATTCTGTCGGCTTTAGCCTGGTTACGGCTTCGGATTTCCCTCAATCATTGATTGAAACAGTTCATCATACCCGCCAATCAGGGATTTCCAGGAATACCGGGTTGCGATCTGATGCATTTCAGACCGGGCAAACTTTCGCGGGTGGGTTAACAGACGACTCAGTTTAATTTTAAATTCTGCATCATTTTGATAAAACAATGTCTCGTGAAAGGTATCCGGAATCAACTCCGGATAAGATACACGGTTTGGCAGCATCGGGACACATCCACAGTACATTGCTTCCATGATACTGATCCCGAAAAAATCCTGATATGATGTCACGGGAAGAATATCTCCTGACAACAGATGCTTTGCATAGTCATTGGGATCCTCCACAAATCCAATATGGGTGATCCTGTCACGAAATGTGTCAGCGGCCGTTCTGAATTCTTCGGGGGAATTGATTTTTCCTTCACCAAGTACTGCCAGCCGGAATGGGATTTTTTCAGTTTTAAGTGCTTCAAGTGTCATGAAAAACAGCTGAGGATTTTTATCATATTCCCAGCGGTGATTCCATATTACTAATGGTGGCATACCACTCGTGGGTTGGTGGATTTGTCTGTCAAATATATCGGTGTCAATCCCCGGATAAATGACCCTGGATTTTTTGCGGATCACATCCAGAGTGTTCATGTCGGTACAATCCGGCAGCCTGGATAGTAATTTTTCAAGAGAACTGAGGAATGACTCCTTATTATACTGACTGTTGAACACAAGTTTATCACTTGCCAGTGCGGAGGTGTAGTTGATAAAGGCGTAATGGTCTTCACGACGGTGGTCATAGTCAGTATCCAGAGCGGATTTTGGATACGCCGATTGATTTTCGTGGAAATAGGTGATTACCGGGATCAATTTATCCGATTTTTGTCGGATAAGACCCAGGAAGGCGGCAACATCAAGCATATCTGTTGCAAGGATAAGATCTGGCAATGGGTCCAGAACCCGGAATTGATCCGCAAGGGTGATTGCGCCCCCGTGCATCCGCCATTTCCAATGTCTCGCAGGCAGTCCGATGATCGAAATATCGAACCGGCTGAATTTCTTTAAACCGGTTGCCCATTGCCGATGCGATCCACCATAGTAGGGATCTACCACTAAAATTCGCTTTACCATATTATATTTTCATTTCCACGGAATAAAATTACTCCCAGTTAAGTGATCTGTCCGCCACCGGAAAACGATTTCTATAAGGATCAAGGGTAACCATCACCCACCCGGGGTTCTTTCGTTTAAACATATAAGCGGATCAATTATGAAATTTTAAATGTAGGACTACATCTGTAATTGAATAGTGGGAGAATGGACTGGTAAATTGCATGCCTGAATTTGGGAAAAATTATAGAAATTACACTTTTGAAAAACCAAAATGACATTTTGATGCAGGTTCGGCATTTGAAAAAATATTTTCCTATCCGTCGGGGATTTTTTTCAAAGATCAGCGGACATGTGAAAGCGGTGGACGACATTTCCTTTGATTTGTATCGGGGTGAAACCCTCGGGTTGGTGGGGGAATCCGGCTGTGGAAAGACCACCGTGGGCAGACTGCTGCTCAGATTGCTGGCTGCGACCGAAGGGACAATACTTTTCGATGGTAAGGACCTTTCAAAGCTGGATAAACGCGCACTGCGAAAGATCAGAAGAGAAATGCAGGTGATCTTTCAGGACCCATATAGCTCGCTGAACCCCAGGATGACGGTGGGGAATATGCTAACGGAAGCATTAAAAGTTCACCGAATAGTCCCCAAAAACGAAGTTCAGAAAGAAGTTCACCGGTTATTGGATATTGTAGGTTTACCCAAATCTCACGCCACGCGATACCCTCATGAATTTTCCGGGGGACAACGACAGCGCATCGGCATCGCCCGGGCGTTATCTGTCCGACCCAAGTTAATTGTCTGTGACGAAGCCGTTTCTGCGTTGGATGTGTCGATTCAGGCTCAGGTGATCAACCTGTTACGGGAGCTTCAGAAAGAATTTGGCCTCACATACCTGTTTATCGCTCACGACCTCTCTGTGGTGGAATATATTTCTGACCGGGTGGCGGTGATGTATTTAGGGAAAATTATGGAAATATCCGAAGCAGCTGAATTGTATAAAAATACACTCCACCCCTATTCAGAAGCGCTGTTATCTGCGGTACCGATACCCGATCCTGGTAAAAAATCAAACCGGATCGTCCTGAAGGGTGATATTCCCAGCCCCGCAAATCCACCTTCCGGTTGTGCATTCCATCCCCGTTGCCATGTGGCGTTGGTTGATGGAACCATTCGGGAAGACTGCATCGCCCGAAGTCCGGAATTGCTTTCAGACGCCAACCACCATTTTGTGGCATGTCATCAGAGAATTCCTTTAAGTTGACAGATTAATTACACGGATCTCTATGTTGAGCACTTACTTTTTAGTCCATACCCCTTTGAAATTTTGAGCACGCCCTACAAAACTGTCGCTTTTCATACCCTGGGCTGCAAATTAAATTTTTCAGAATCATCAACGATTGCCAGAAATTTTGAAACATCAGGTTTTCGGCAGGTTGAGTTCACCGACTCTGCGGATGTCTATCTGATCAATACCTGTTCAGTGACCGATAATGCCGATCGGAAATGCAGAAAGATCATCCGGCAGATCAGGAGAAAATCGCCCGATTCCATCATTGCCGTAACCGGGTGCTATGCCCAACTGAAACCCGATGAACTTTACAAAATAGATGGTGTCAATTTAATTGTAGGCAATGGGGAAAAATTCGATATTCCATCGTACATAGAGCATCACCATTTCAATGGCGCCCCTATAGTCCACCATTCTGAATCTGAAAAACTGGACGACTTCCATTCTTCATTTTCGCTGGCAGAGCGGACACGAGCATTTTTAAAAATTCAGGATGGTTGTGATTATCCCTGCACCTATTGCACAATTCCCCTTGCCCGGGGGAAAAGCAGAAGCGATACAGTTGAAAATGTAATCTGGCAAGCACAGGCAATCCTCAATGCCGGCATTCAGGAAATTGTCCTCACCGGCGTAAACGTAGGGGAATTTCAATCCGCAGAGGGAGACGGGTTTTTTGAATTGATTTGTGCGCTGGATACGCTTGGCGGGTTGGACAGACTGCGGATTTCCTCCATTGAACCCAATTTATTGACGGATGAGATCGTTGATTTCATCTCCTCGTCCCGCAGGCTGGTGCCTCATTTTCATATCCCGTTACAGTCCGGGTCCGATCGAATTCTCCGTCTGATGCGGAGACGGTATAATTCGCGGTTTTATGAAAGACGAATCCAAAAAATTCGATCCGTCCTGCCCCATGCGAATATCGGCGCTGATGTCATCGTCGGCTTTCCCGGAGAGACAGATATGGATTTCCAGCAGACCTGGCAGTTTATTGCAGACCTGGATTTATCCTACCTTCATGTTTTTTCATATTCCCCCCGTGAAAATACTCCGGCCTGGTTTATGACTGAGGGAGTTCCGCAGGCACAAATTGCAATAAGAAGCAGGATGCTTCATGATTTATCGGACCGGAAAAGACGATTATTTTTAGATCAATTTTTAAGTACTACCCATGAAGTACTCTTTGAGTCGACTCATGAAGGACTGTGGACCGGGCATACCCGCAATTTCATCAAGGTGAAAGTCCAGAGCCGGGATTGCCTTGAAAATACCGTCCAGCCTGTAAAATTGGTAAAAAATTGTCTATCGTATATGGAAGGGATGATTCGGTAAATGAAGCGTGAAGCATTTGTGGGGATTGCCGGGAATATCGGTGTGGGGAAGACCACGTTTACGGAGATCATCGCCAACCGGTTCGGATGGGATGCATTTTATGAATCCGTTGTGGACAACCCATATCTGATCGATTTTTATCATGATATGCACAGATGGTCATTTAATCTGCAGGTCTATTTTTTACACCACCGGTTTGAAACGCATATCAAAATGTCCAAAATACCAACCGGTGTTATCCAGGATCGTACCATCTACGAAGATGTTGAAATTTTTGCCCGTAATCTCTACGAAATGCGGTTTATGTCTCAACGGGATTGGGACACGTATCGCGACCTCTTCAGGAACATGACCTCATTTCTGCGTAAACCGGATTTGATCATTTATCTGAAAGCCACGACCGATACATTGCTGTCCCGAATTCGAAACCGAAGCCGGGAATATGAGCAGGAAATTGATCCCGAATACCTGCACTCTTTGAATATCTCTTATGACAAATGGGTGAAACGGATCAACGATATCCCTGTTATGGTTGTGCCGACTGACCGTTTTAACATTTTTTATGACCGTGATCGGTTGGAAGCTATATGCAACGAAATTAACGAGCGGCTGCGATTGGATCATGAACACCATTCCTAATATCGCCGTATTTGCATCCGGCAACGGATCTAACTTCAGGTGCATCCATCGTGGAATCCTGGATGGGTCGATCCATGGGACGATTGGTCTTCTGGTGAGCAATAAACGAGAATGCGGTGCAGTTGGGTATGCGATTGAATATCGAATTAACTATTTGATTATTAAGAGTAACAGCCCAACTTATGAGAATGACTTAATGTTGGCACTGACAGGATATTCTCCGGATCTCATCGTGCTTGCCGGATATTTAAAAATGATCCCGGAAAGCGTTATCCGGTTATTTCAAAACAGGATTATTAATATACATCCGGCTCTGTTACCGGCATTTGGCGGAAAGGGCATGTATGGGAGTCACGTGCACCGGGCGGTTTTGGCAACGAAACAAAAAGTATCTGGCGCTACCGTACATATCGTTGATGAAAAATATGACCATGGACCCATTCTTGCACAAAAAACGGTTCAGGTATTTTCCATCGATACGGTTGACTCCCTGGCAAAGCGTGTTTTGGAAGTGGAACATATTTTGTATCCGCAGGTCGTGAAAGCATTTTGCGAACAGTGTTTCACCGGGGATGATGGCATTCCTAAAATCATTTTTGACAATCCATTTCAGGAACCACACGATGAAAATTAGCAGAGCGCTCATCAGCGTCTGGGATAAAACAGGTCTCTCCGAACTGGTAGGGTTCCTACATAAACATGATATCGAGATCATTGCAACGGGAGGGACTCAGAAAACATTAGAAAAATCAGGAATCCCGGTAACGCCCATTGAAACCATCACGGGGCTGCCGCCAATCATGGGCGGTCGTGTAAAAACAATATCTCCCAAAATATTTGGCGGAATTTTGGCAGATCGGGATCAGCCGTCTCATCTCGAAGATTTAGAACAACTGAATGCCATTCCCATCGATTTGGTGGTTGTAAATTTTTATCCATTTGTGTCTGAAGCTGCCGAAAAGAACCTGGAATTCAGAAAGGCAATTGAGTATATTGACATCGGCGGTCCGTCGATGGTTCGGGCTGCGGCGAAAAATTATCATTCGGTGGTTCCGCTGTGCGACCCGAAACAATATCCCCGGTTTATGGAACAATTCACCAAAAACGACGGGAGAATTTCCATTGAATTCCGTCAGAGATACGCCCGCGATGTATTTAAAATGACGGCGGTATACGAAGCTGCGATCATGGCCTATTTTTCAAAATCAGATCATGAGCTTTTACCGGAAACTCTGAACATTACGGCTACCCGGGAACAGCAAATCAGATATGGTGAAAATCCACACCAAAAGGCAGCCTTTTACCGGAATATCCACGATATTAACCATTGGCACCAGTTTCAGGGAAAAAAACTTTCGTTTAATAATTATTCGGATATTGATTCTACCATCCGGATCATCAATGAGTTTACCGAACCGGCCTGTGTCATCGTCAAGCATGCAAATCCCTGCGGATTTGGAACCGGGCAGAATGTGCTGGAAGCGTTTCACAGGGCAGTGGCAACAGATCCTGTGAGTTATTTTGGGGGTATCGTCGGATTCAATCGGGAGGTCCCACCCGACCTGGCACTGGCGCTAATAAAACCCTTCCTTGAATGTGTAACGGCACCATCCTTTACAAATGAAGCCCTCAGAATATTCACCAAAAAGAAAAATCTTCGGGTCATTCGGTTTGATAAAGATCAGCAGAACGGGTTGGTTTTGAAGTCATGTTCCGGGGGCTACCTTGTACAGGAACGCGATCGTGACCAGCATGAGTTGGAACATCTTAAAATCGTCACCAAACGACCTCCGTCAAACAGCGAATTAATATCTATGAGATTAGGCTGGATCATTTCAAAATATGTGAAATCCAATTCCATTGTTTTGTCAGATTACAGACAGGTATTGGGTGTGGGAGCGGGGCAGATGTCCAGAGTAGATTCTGTAAAAATTGCTGTAAGAAAATCTCAGGAAGCAGGGTTAAGTTTAGCCGGTGCGATTATCGCTTCAGATGCCTTCTTTCCCTTCCCGGACAGTCTTGAAATTGCTGCCGGTGCAGGGATTACAGCGGTTATTCAGCCGGGCGGTTCCATTAAAGATGACGACGTTATCAACAGAGCCGATGAACTGAACATGGCCATGGTGTTTACAGGTATCAGACATTTTTATCATTAGTTGTCATTTTAAAATCGAGTCAGTACTATGTCTAAATTATCAAAATTAACTAATCTGGTCAGCGGAGATATTGCCATTGATTTGGGAACTGCCAACACGCTGATCTGGGTCAAAGGCAAAGGTTTGATGGTAAATGAGCCATCCGTTGTCGCAAAAAGCGTGTTTGATGGTAAGGTCATCGCCGTAGGAAATGAAGCCAATCAGATGGTTGGAAAGACCCATCGGGATATCCGAACGATACGCCCCCTTAAAGACGGAGTGATTGCGGATTTTAAAATGACAGACGGGATGATCCAGGGATTTGTGAGAAAAATGAATATCAGTCGGATTGCCCGCCCCCGCATGGTGATCTGTATTCCATCCGGCGTCACGGATGTTGAGAGGAGGGCGGTAAGAGAATCGGCAGAACGGGCGAATGCCAGTGAAGTATTCCTGATCGAAGAACCGATGGCTGCAGCGATAGGCATTGGAATCGATATCAGTTTACCCATCGGCAATATGATTGTAGATATTGGAGGCGGAACGACCGAAATCGCCGTTATTTCATTGAACGGCATCGTGGTAATTGAAGCGATCCGAATTGCAGGCGATGAACAGGATGAAGCGATCATCAGTTGGTTTAAAAATGAACATAAGCTGGAGATTGGACAGATCACCGCTGAATCCATTAAATGCAATGTGGGGTCTGCCATGAGATCAACCGGGACAAAAATTGCCGTCAAAGGCAGAGATTTAGTCTCCGGAATCCCTAAAACGATTAGTGTTTCCTCTGATGAAATCCGACAAGCGCTTGCGGATACGATTCACCAAATTCAAACCGCTATAAAAAAAGCGCTGGAAAGCACACCACCGGAACTGGCCTCGGATATTATTGAATACGGCATTATATTAACCGGTGGCGGCGCCCTACTAAAGGGTCTTGACCAGCATATTCGGAACAAAACCGGACTACCGGTTCATGTTGCGGAAGAGCCATTATTATCCGTCGTCAAAGGGACGGGAATGATCCTCGAGGACATTAAACGATATCAAGAAATTCTGATTTAATTGATCCGATTTACCATCATTCACAGCAAGGGAATCAGGCTTCATTTCGGGTCGGTCTGAATTCATCCAGGGGATTGATAACGGGTCTGATCATGACCATATCCATGTTGGAAAAATAACATTGTGCAAAATCGACCCTGATATACGATATAAGCATGTTTTCTGATCGGATCAACCCGCTCACATTTTTAATCAAACATTTTCGATAAAACCCGAATAATGTATTTCATCAGTA
Source organism: uncultured bacterium (assembly GCA_964409335.1). Classification (GTDB taxonomy): domain Bacteria; phylum Fidelibacterota; class Marinisomatia; order SCGC-AAA003-L08; family JACNLC01; genus JABMOW01. The sequence goes on along the minus strand of CAYPCW010000024.1, from coordinate 23,672 downwards.
AAATTTACGTCTTCAGGAACTCCATCGCATTGATCCTCACATCAGTGGTTTCACTCATTTTATTTTTTAACCGGGAATCTCCAATTGTGGAAAATATTCGCGGAGATTTTGCGGATGTGGTATATTTTTTTCTGACGCCAAAGAGAATTTACCAGGACCTGTTGGTGGTTAAGCAGGAAAACGAAAATCTGAAGAAATCATTAGTCCAGTTGGAATTAATGAATGCGAAATTGATCCGGTATAAGGATGAAAATGACCATTTAAGGAATATGCTGGGATTTTTGGAAGAATCTTCCCTTTCTCTACAGCCCTGTTCAGTGGTGGATATGGATTTTGGTTCTTCTGTTCAAACTGTTATTCTGGATATTGGGAAGAATGGGAATATTCGCCCGGAACTGCCCGTAGTGGATATCCATGGATTGATTGGCAAAGTGATCAGTGTCGGCGACCGTGCATGTCTCGTTCAATTGATCACAGATAAAAATTTCCGTGTGTCAGTCAGAGTGGGGGAGAAACGGTCTTTAGGGATATTTACACCCACGCATGGCACATTTGGCAGGCTGGATGGTATTCAGAAAAGTCTGAATATCATACCGGGTGATCTGGTTGTGACATCCGGGATATCAGATATTTATCCCGCCGATCTGCCGGTGGCGGTTGTCCTTTCTGTACACCGGAATGATGAGCATGGCTTTCAAGATGTTGTTGTCGGGTTGCTGGGGGGAATTTATAATTTAAATTATGTTTTTATTATCCATTAGTATGACTCGTATAATTTATTATATATTATTATTTTTTATAATAGCCTTTATCCAGACGGTTTTACCCGCCATCATAATTTTTCAATCCCCCGTCACGTTTGATCTATTATTGATATTCCTGACCGTTATTGCTTTACAGTTACCCACATTTTCCGCCACCATACTTGGTTTTTTCATCGGATTACTCCAGGATATAACCACACAACATTATTTATTGGGTTCATTTTCCTTTATGAAATCCATATCCGGGTATGCAATCAGTTGGCTCACCCGGTTCGATAAAATCTGGAATCGAGGGCTTCGGTATTTATTTATTTTAGGTTGCTATGTCCTTCACTATTCGATTTATTATTATATCCGTTTCGCCGGGGTCCACGGAGAGTTCTTCAATGGATCTATTTTGGTTAGCATCCATGCACTATTGAATCTGTTTTTACTTTGGTTTATTGACCGGTTCATTTTCAGCAATAAATTAGTGTAACATGCGAAGCTATCAACTCATCCCGACAAAGCGAAAAACCACACTGATCTATGTGTTTTTGGTCCTGATCATTTTATTATCGTTCCGATATGTGGATTTACAAATTCTGAATTTTGGAAAATACCAGGATCGTGCCAATGCCAACAGTATCCGGCAAATCATATTAAATGCTCCCAGGGGGATCATCTTTGACCGAAAGGGAATCCCATTGGTTGAAAATCGTCCCACCTATGATCTGATGCTTATACCCGTGGATGTTACTGACCATTTTGATTACGACCTTCTTTCAAAAAAAACGGATATACCGCCTGCGGAATTACAGCGTGTGGTCGATGAAGGAAAACGATCGATAAACCGGTTCAGACCGAAGTTGATCAAACGGCATATCAATTTTGAGGTCATGTCAAATCTTGAAGAGCATAAATTGTCGCTGCCGGGAATAATATTTACTGAAAATCCCGCAAGGACTTATGTATCCGATTGCAACCTGAGCCATACACTTGGATATTTAAGGATTGTGAGTGAGAATGTCCTGCGGCAAGCTCCCTTAAATCTGAATTATACACTGGATGATGTGTATGGCGCAGCCGGAATGGAGAAAACTTACGAACCGCTCCTGAGAGGGAATAATGGTTTGGAATATCATCGGGTCGATATTTACAGCCGGGATCACGGTGTGGTGCGGGATGAAGACAGATATCCGCCGATTTCAGGACAATCGCTTCAGATCACCATTGATTCAAAACTTCAGGCGTATGTTGAATCCCGAATAAGCGGTCACCGTGGAGCGGTCATTGTCATGGACCCCACGACTGGAGAGATTCTGGTATTCACAAGTTCGCCGGATTATTCATTGAACACATTCGTCGGACCTATTCCCTCTGAACTTTGGAATTCACTCAATAAAAGCCCGGACAGACCATTGGTAAATCGTGGGAGTAACGGACTGTATCCACCGGGTTCAACATTTAAACTGATTGCTGCATCGTTGATCATGGAGTCTGACCTCATCAATCCCTACTACAACGTCCAGTGTAATGGAAGTTACACGTTGGGTGATCGGGTTTTTCGTTGCTGGAATACCGCAGGGCATGGACAGGTGAATTTGAAGACTGCCATAAAATACTCATGTAATATTTATTTTTACCGCGCCATCCAGGGACTGATCTTCAGTGAATGGTCGGACATGGCATCTCGCTATGGATTTGGTAAAAAAACAGGGATTGATTTGCCCTATGAAGCCGAAGGTATCATTCCCACTGAAGCCTATTTGAACGAAAAATATACGCGTCGGGGGTGGAGTATCGGAAATCTGTTAAGTTTTGTCATTGGCCAGGGAGATGTGCTTGCTACCCCGCTTCAGGTCATTCAGATGGTAAATCTGATTTCCACGAACGGGCATACATACCAACCACACCTGAATATTTTTGCAGAGAAAGTTCCGCTCAATCTGCAATTAAAATTAAAGACGTGGACGTTTCTTCAGGACGCCATGTTTGACGTTGTAAATGCACCGGACGGTACAGGGAAAAACGCAAAAATTCAGACAAACGGCACGGTGAGGGGGAAAACAGGGACATCTCAAAATCCCCATGGTGACCCCCACTCATCTTTCCTTGGATATCTGACTACATCAGAGGGTGACACCTTCACCTTGTATGTCCTTATTGAAAACGGCGGAAAGGGATCGGGAATTGCCGCCTCAATTGCAAAAGATATTTTTACGTATCTTGACGCTACTCACACCACGATTGCCGTCAATGATTAAGAAGATATTTCAAACCTCCGGAAACATCAAAATTTACTGGATGGTTTTACTTCCCGTCTTTTGTCTTTGCCTGATCAGTCTTATTCTGCTTAAAAGTACGAGCCAACAAATTGAATTTTTAAATTCGACGCTGTTTAAACAAATAATCTGGGTTTGTATCGGTATGCTGGTCATCTGGCTGTTGCAGTACGTACGGATTCAATTTTTTTATGAGTACGGGTATTATTTCTATGCCATTTTAATTCTGCTTTTAATCCTGACTTTTTTCATGCCTTCTGTCTATGGAGCAAGGCGTTGGATTATGGCGGGACCATTCAGCTTTCAGCCATCAGAAGCCGGGAAATTAATTGTGATTTTTACCATCGCCAAATTTCTTTCAGACCAGCACAATTTGAGTCAAATCTTAAAAATTATGGGAATTACCTTTCTGTTGGCGATCGTCCCGGCAATATTGGTGTTCAAACAACCTGATCTTGGGACGGCAATGATATATGTCGCTATCACATTTCCAATGCTATACTGGGTGGGTTTCAGGCCATTTTACCTATTTGTTATCGCTGCGCCGGTTGTGAGTATCCTGGCGGCATCCAGCCTGATTATATTTTACATATGGATCATCATAATGCTCGGAGTTCTCTTTTTTAGTCGACCCAAACTCTGGCAAGGAGTGATGGTCTTTGTTTTGAATATATCATTTGGAACATTAACATCATTTATTTGGAACCATCTCTATGAACACCAGAAGGAGCGGGTACTGACCTTTTTAGACCCAATGAGAGACCCCATGGGTACGGGATATCAAATTCTTCAGTCGATTACGGCGGTGGGTTCGGGCGGCCTGACAGGAAAGGGATGGGGACATGGAACGCAAACTCACCTTCGGTTTCTGCCGGTCCGGGATACCGACTTTATTTTGTCGGTTGCAGGCGAGGAATTTGGGTTCGTTGGTATTATAGTCATTCTGATATTGTTTTCAACCCTCTGTTATTGGATGATCACCTATGCACAAAAGATTACCAATAAATTTGCCAGTTTATCTATTGTGGGTTTTACCGCGCTTTTGTTTGTCCACATTTTTATTAATATGGCGATGACCATTGGGATATTTCCTGTTACGGGACTACCGGCGCCCTTTATCAGTTATGGCGGAACATTTCTACTGACCTGTATGGTGCTGATTGGTTTAACAAATAACATTCTCAATCAAAATATTTGACTTATCTGGAACATTTTGCATGAACCGAGGGAAAAATATTAAATTTAACTAATGTATTTTTTCGCCTTTCATGCCATTCCCTGAAAAATAAGGAATTCAACTCATAAAAAATGTCACCTAGAATTTTATTTTCAATCATAATATCTATTATTTTGATCGGGTGCTCAAACCCACCTCACCCAACTCCTGAAAATGCCATTACAGGTGAGACAAGTATACTAAAACCAGTCACTACGGATTCTCTTAATGCACAGATCCGCCTTTTATTCGATGAATTTACCCGGTCCAACACTGACCAGGACAACAGACTAAAAATGATCGACGACCGGACGAAATACCTGGACAGCGCTTACTTTGAACTGGTATCACAATTCAACCGGTTACAGGATGACGTGAAAACTCTAAAACAAAACATTATTGCGAATACGGAAATAAAAAGTAATCTTTCATCCGGACTTTCAACGGCGAGGTTGTCCGAAGAAGAGTTCCGATCAAGGTATATTGATGCTCTCGCCAGTTATCAGAATGGTAATTATGATACCTCGCTCAGGTCCTTCAGTGACTTGCTGCTCATCGATAAAACAAATGAGCTTTCAGACAATTGTCAATACTGGATTGGTGAAATATACTATGCTCAAAAGGAATTTAGAAAAGCGCTCGCCGCATTTAAAAAGACACTCGAATTTCCTTCTACAAATAAAGCCGACCATGCACAATATAAAATCGGTTTATGTTACCTGAATATCGGGGACACCAGGAGTGCAATCGATGCCTTAAATAAACATATCACAGATTATCCTAACAGTGAACATTATAAGTCCTCTGTGGATTACATCAATAAATACAAATGAGGATAGAATGGCATTAAATCTGTATTTTGCAACCTCTGAAGTCGCACCTTTTTGCGGCGCTTATTCTTTATCGACTTTTTCCAGAAAGTTAACAACAATTTTTAACGAGGATCCTGACATTACAGTGAGAGTCGTTCATCCAAAGTATGGGTTCATAAGCGAAAGAAAGTATATTCTGCGGGAAGTGATTCGGTTGCGAGACCTGCCTATCATTTATAACGGTGAAGAAAGGATCATAAATCTCAAATCCGCATTCATCCCAGAATCCAGGGTACAGGTTTATTTTTTACAGTATAATTCATATTTTAAGGCTGTGCCGGAATTACTTTATAAATCTAGAAATGGAAGAGTACTTAAAGATAATGATGAAAAATATTCCTTTTTTGCAGAGGTTACGCTTTCAACACTTAAAAATTTATACTGGGCTCCCGATTATATGCTGTGTAATGATTGGCAATGTTCCATGATCCCCGGACTGTTTGCCCAAAAATACAAAAGTGATGAATTCTATAAAAACATTAAGACTATTTTCCTCTTGCATAGTTTAAGTGATTCCACACGCTATTTTTCAACAGAGGTGTTTACCTATCTTAATCTGGAACCTCCAACAAAAAACACGGTTCAAGACATGTTAAAATTTGCCATCGATAATGCCGATCTGGTCGTTGTTGTGGATAATGAAAAGAATGAACTTATGAAAAAGGTAAAAGCAGATAAAATCTTGAAAAACACACTGGAAAATAGAAATCACATCGTTGCCACTGTTGACCAATCGATTCCCGGTAAATGGTCTGCAGTCACCAGCACAATAAAAGCCGCATTACAAGAATTATAAATAAGTGTATATGAACAGGTCTTCCCTCTGTACACTGACACTTATGGTCAGCATGGTATTTATGCATACGGGGTGCGAATCAAAACCCGTTTCAGTTGATCTGGGAGAACATGGTTACCAGATTACCGCTTTCAACACCTATGTCGATACTACCCGGTCAATTAAAGATCAATCCAGCCCCGGGGTGAGTTCAAGACTTTATCTTGGCACCATTGATTCTACCTTTAACAGTTCAATCTTTATTCGTTTAAATAACGACGTATTAAATTCTCACTCCGATATTTGCGAATTACCCGCAGATAGTATCCAATATAACTCGACTTATATCTCCCTGAAATCCATTTCTCATTTTTCCAACATCTCAACCCGATCAGAAAACAAACAGAATCACGCTGATCAACAGGAAAATTTTAACGATCAGCCGGATTTATATAAGGTCCATGCGTATTGGATGGATATGCGTGAATTTGGACTGGATTGGGATGAATCATCAAATTTTTCCTTTACTACAGATAATACCGTAATATTTGGAAATACGGAGGTGGATCTGTCTCAACTGAACACCAACCCACATGCCACCGAACTGAAAGTGGTCTACATAAATAGCGGGATAAAGGTGTATTTTACCCCTATTGAAGACGTCTCAGGTAATTCCGGGTTACTGGAAGCTTTGTGTGATGTGACATCCGGAAATGACTATGGGATATTGTTGCGGTATGATGCCCCGGATGATCTGATCGAATTTTATGCTTCGAATCATACTTCGTTATCCGCTCAACCATTTGTGACCGTGAAGTATGAGAAATATCTGACAACGTTAGATCCCGTAAATAAATTTGTAATCCAGGATATCATTCCGGTTGCCTTTCACCCGAATGGATTTACCGCTGTCACAGATACTATACTGGATAATTGGGGAAGTATCGTTGCCATGAATTTTGATCCCACAAATCCGCAATGGTCAAATATCCCCATCCCCGATACGCTGTTATCTCAAATTGGATTTATCGATTCCACTTTTGAACTGATGAAATTCCAAATAAAACCAATCATCCACGATGCCGATTCTTCCGGCGCGATCATATTTTATTTGTCCGATATCATTTTAGCATCATCAGATTTTGATCCTCATGATGATAATTACCCTGAAGTTGAAACCGGAACTGAAAATAATCTTCAATTCGACAACGGAGAATTATTTTTTGATTGTGGTGAAGATGCGATCTGCAACGATGAAGAGCCAGGATATCAACCTTTTGGCACTGAAGGCAATTTCCAGTGGGACGAAGAGGAACTCTTCACGGATTCAGGACCAGATAGCCTTTTTAGCTGGGAGGAAGCGGGATATGACCCATTGACAAACCCAGACCCGGCGGGGGATGATTTTAATGATGATCCATCCGGGGACAATTGGAGGGATTGCGGTGTTGACCGATTGTGTGAAAGCGATCCCGGCTATACCGGACCAGACGAAGGTGAATCGAATGGAGTTTGGGATCCGGGCGAAGGGCTTGAATCCAATGGACAGTATGATGAGAATGAACTTTTCTGGGATTATGGGCTTGACGGAGTGCCAGATATAAACGAGCCCGGATATGATGCAATTTTTAATCCTGATCCGGCCAACGACAACTGGAGTGTATTAAATCCATCCGGAACCGAAGGAAATGGGGTCTTCGACTGGGTCGATCAAAATAACAATGGAATTCAGGATATGGAAGATCTTTTGGAGGTTTTTAAGGATGCAGGTCAGGATTCCCTCTGGTCCTATGCTGAACCCGGATATAATCCCTACGGTAAAGAAGGGAATGGCCAGTATGATTTGAACGAACCATTTGAAGATTGTGGAACAGACCAGATCTGTGACGGAGATCCACTGGAAGACCCTGAAGGGGACGACTATGTTCCAGACCCGGCAGGGGACGATTACAGTACCATCAGCCTGACGGGTACAGAGGGAAACGGTATCCTCGACTGGATTGATTTAAATGGAAACGGGCTGTGGGACAGCGGTGAAGGTGAACAATGGTTCGATTGGGGAATTGATATGATCAAAAATGAATCCGAGCCTTACTATGGTGGTAGAAGATTACAATTAAGTCCATCTATTTTGTATACCACATGGAATTTTCCAGAAGAAACGGAAGCTCAATTTGAAGGATCAGTTATTAACACGAATAATGGAGATGAGGCTGCAATCTGGGTATCCTCTGTGGCACCTGAACCAGGAACCGAATTGTACAATGTCACAATTTCCATCCATTCGACCTTACCAGTAAACGGAGTTCAATTCAGGCTGAATCATGTCCCATTCCAGTTTAGCCAAACGCAATTTGGCGTTGTAAATACTTCCATTTGGCAAATTGACAGCAACAAGATCATTGATGATATATCCCTATACCCTTCAGATCAGTATTCTGAGTCCGTACTATCATCCCAAAACCTGGTGAATTATGGATTTAACCTAAAAACGTACCTGGATTTTTACGAACTACAGGAATTTATCGCTGAGAATCCGGAGGCAATTATCTCGAAAGCGTACCTCCATCTTTGGGCGGATACCACACAAAGCGACATTCAGGGAAATATGGTTCTGACATTAAATCGTCTGACTGATTTTATTTCACTCCCCGTTGATAGTCTGCCGATGGAGGCTATAATCAGTTCAAACCTCAATTCACTGAGTGCTACCGGTGAAATTACGATTGATATAAAATCACATATCCAAAATTTAGTTTATGGAGTCTATCAGGACTACGGATATATCCTCGAGGGGAACCATAATTCCTTCAATTTTTCGATGTTAAACATCCTTAATCCAAGTCAAAGTGATTCGTTGAAAACAAAGCTGGAAATATTATATTCGAAATGAAAAAAACGGCATTAATTTTAATACTATCCATAATTTGGGCTCAAACAACGTCCACAAACGTCTCCGGACTAGGTGAAATTCAGATCATCCATGATGCCGCCTCAACAGGTAATGGAGGGAGTCAATTTTTTTCGACTCAATCAAACGGGTTTACCTTGAATTCTTCATCATCGCTTTGGAAAACCAAAGATGTCAAGCTGGGATTTTCGACCTCCTTTTCTAATTTTTCTAATAAATCCGGTGCAAAATTACGATCCAATCTTCTGGATGATATCTTTTTTATAACCCCCGTAGGTGAAAATAAGGCGATTGCCATCGGACTATATCCTCACACCCGGTCAAATTTCTACATTAAAACACTACCTGAGGATGGGCAGCGGATCATGTTTGAAAATAAAATTTACACTTCCACATATACCTACCATAGTAATGGTGGAATATCCAGTTTATTCATCTCGTATTCACAATTATTGAGCAACGGATTTTCATTTGGACTCATGTGGAATAAAAATTTTGGAAACTTATTTCTGACCGATTCCGTCCAGACATATCAGATCTTTACTAACAGCGATAACGGAACTACCTCCTATTCATTGACCGATATTTCAGCTTCAAAAAAAACACACCGGTTCAGCGGTAACAGCTTTTCCGTGGAAAGCAGAATGGAAAAAGATCGTCATGCCATCGTTGTATCCACGTCCTGGAGGTCTTCACTGAGTGTAAATACTCATTTCCAATCTCTAGTTGGGAACAGTGAGAAAGACACACACCAATCATCCGGGATCGAATTTTCTGACATCGGAGGTGGATTTTTATATAAACCCAACGAAAAAACCGGTATCACCGGTGAACTGCACTACATCAATCCGGCAAGTTTGAACGCCAATCTGTTTGGTATTTCAGAAAAATCAATAATTCTTTTGAATTCTGGCTTTTTTAGACGGTTTGCGAATTCAAAACTTGGCAATTGGGATTACATCAATCTATCTACGGGATTCTATTCAATTTACCATAATTACTCCATCGGAGATATGACAGATTTTGGTCTAACTTTTGGCCTTGGATTTGAGTATTTTAATCAAAAAAATGTGATTAATATTGTGTTGACAACTGGTAGAAAATCAGGTTTGTTTGAAAACATTTCAAATGAAAAATATATAAATTTAAAGGTTGGTATTTCCACAGGTGAACATTGGTTCGTAAAAAGAAGAAGGAGTTAAAGATAAATGTATTTGAAAACCATAACCCTTGGATTTGGTTTACTTATTTTCGCGATTGCGTGTGTTCCGCCACAGGATTCAGCGCAGGAAGATGATCATTCGACCAATTTGATCGAAAGAAATAAGGAATGCGATTTATACCTTAGTTTTGCCATAACAAACTTTCAAAACCGCGATTTCAATGGAGCAGTCCGTAATTTCAATACCGTCATTGATTTAGGATGCAGTACTCGCAATGCCAAAGAAATTTACCCCTGGATGGCGAGAAGTTTTATCGAGTTAACGAATTTAGATAGTGCCTACTGGGCGATCAGGCAGGGGATTAAATATGAATCCGACAATGGCGATATGCTGGAATTGGCATCCTGGATTGCCGGGAAATTAGGATTGACGCAGGATCAGATTTTTTATATCGATAAAATTTTGGCTCTTGATCCCGAAAACACGGGTGTCCTGGAGAGAATGTATAATTTATATAGTGACGATAATAATTATCAGGAAATGTTGAACATCGTCCAGATTTGGTTAAAAGTTGATCCTGAAAATAAAAAAGCGCTGAATTATAAACGGAATGTTTACATCGCGTTAGGAAAAAATCCCATCGATATTGACCGGGAAAGATGTGACAATGATCGTTCAAATGTACAGAATTGTCTTTCGTACGCCAGAGAATTGGAAAAAGCGAGATCCTATCAGGAGTTACCCGCCGTTTTAAACAGCATATTAATATATGAGTCAGGTAACACCGTGGTCCTTAAAATGCTCGGTGAAACCTATCTTCAACTCGATAAAGAGGATGAGTCGATCTCAGCCTATACAAAATTATTCACGTTAACACGAGATTATAAAATAGCCATAGAATTATCAAAAATTTATCTTGATAATTCTGATTTTAAAACTGCCCTGGACTGGGCACAAAAAGCAATCGGTGTCAGTAATGATAGTGGTGAAGCCTATTATTACAGAGGTGAAATTTATCTTGATGCTGCAAGAAATTGCACTTCGGGCGGGTTAGCATTTTCGGATAAATTGGCTTACCAGATGGCATATGAAGATTATTCCAAAGCGGTAGAAAATAGCTATTACTCCGCCAATGCAAGAATCACTTCTTTAAAGGACTTTATTCCAACTGCATCTGATTGGTTCATGCGACCGGATGGTGAGAAGGAAGCAAAACCAGAAGGTGCATGCTATCAATGGATCAACCGGACGGTTAAAAGAAAATAAAAGTTCGTCCGGGAACAGCCTGGTTAGAGATGAAAATTGCCATTGGCGCCGATCACGCAGGATTTTTAGCTAAAAAAGAAATTATTCGTTTTCTAATGGAGGTTGGTCATTCTGTAACAGATATGGGCGCCTGGTCTGAAGATCCGGTCGATTATCCGGATATTGCCAGAGCGGTTGCGGAGGTAGTCGCTTCCCATCATGCGGAACGAGGGATATTATGGTGCGGAACCGGAATCGGGATGTCCATCACGGCCAACAAAACACCAGGGATTCGTGCTGCGTTATGTTTCTCACCTGAATTAGCGGCGCTCAGCCGTCGCCATAATAATGCCAATGTCCTGGCTTTAGGCGCTCGTTTTCACACCGTTGCCGACATGATCTCAATCATTCAGGTATGGTTAGAAACCGGTTTTGACGGGGGAAGACATTTAATAAGAGTCAACAAAATCGAAAGATTTAATAAATAAGTATAATTATGAGTAATCTTCATCAAAACGATCGGGAAATTTACCTTGCCATTCAATCAGAACTCTCACGACAACAAAATACGCTGGAGATGATTGCCTCGGAAAATTTTACCAGTCCCAATGTATTACAGGCGGTTGGGTCTGTGCTTACGAATAAATACGCAGAAGGATACCCGGGGAAACGGTATTATGGGGGATGTGAATTTGTGGATGCAACCGAAAACCTTGCGAGAGACCGGGCTAAAAAACTATTCGCCTGTGAATATGCGAATGTTCAGCCACATTCCGGGTCACAAGCCAACATGGGCGTATATTTCACGTTTCTGAATCCCGGCGATACTATCATGGGGCTAAATTTATCCCATGGGGGACATCTGACACACGGCAGCCCTGTAAATTTTTCCGGAAAGCTGTACAATGTTGTTTCATATGGTGTATCGAAAGAAACGGGAACGGTCGACTTTGATCAGGTCCGTGAGTTGGCTAAAAATTGTCGCCCCAAAATGATCGTTTGCGGAGGAAGCGCTTATCCCAGGTTCATCGAATTTGAACAATTCAGGAAAATTGCCGACGAAGTTGACGCTTTTCTGATGGCAGATATCGCACATCCTTCCGGACTTGTTGCAGCAAATTTGCATCCGTCCCCATGGCCCCATTGTCATGTTGTAACATCCACAACACATAAAACGCTCAGGGGACCCCGGGGAGGATTGATCCTGATGGGTATAGATTTTGAAAATACCTGGGGGATCACGGCTCCCAAATCCGGTCGAACGAAGACGCTGTCTGAACTCATTGACGGTGCGGTCATGCCGGGGATTCAGGGTGGACCGCTCATGCATGTGATCGCTGGTAAAGCCGTAGCATTTCGTGAAGCATTGACCCCAGAATTTAAAAAATATGCGGCACAGATCATTTCAAACGCTCAGGCGCTTGCCCGGTCTTTGCAATCTCTCGGGTACAATCTGGTGTCAGGTGGTACGGATACACACCTTATCCTCGTCGACCTATCGGATACCGGAGTATCGGGTAAAAAGGCGGAAAAGAGACTGGAGGAAGCGGGTATCACAATTAACAAAAATATGGTTCCTTTTGACGAAAGAAGCCCGATGATCACCAGTGGCATCCGTATTGGAACCCCTGCATTAACAACCAGAGGGATGGGCGAAGATGAGATGCAGACAATTGCCAGTCTTATAGATCAGGTCATGAGAGATATTGACAATGAGGCGGTTATTAAAAAGGTAAAATGGGAAGTCTCTGAATTATGTCAAAACTTTCCTTTATATGAAACCCTTAGGCTATGAAATGTGTTTTGTGTGATTCCGATCAGTCGCGGGTGATAGATTCACGTGAGACAAATAACGGAACCAGCATTCGCCGCCGCCGTGAATGTTTGAAGTGCCATGAACGATTTACAACATATGAATATGTGATGAATTATCCCATCGTAGTGATTAAAAAAGATGGTTCACGTGAAGAATATAATAGAAAAAAATTACATAATTCATTTCGGCTTGCATGTAAAAAGCGACCGGTACCGGAAGAAGCTCTCCTTGAGGCTATAACTTACATTGAAGAATCATTCAGCTCACATACGGGCGCAGAAATTCATTCTGAAGAAATTGGCGAAAAAGTGATGGATGCCCTGAAAGTACTGGATAAAATCGCATTTATCAGGTACGCATCAATCTATCGGGAATTCCAGGAACTGACCGACTTCGAACGACAAATCAGCGAATTAAAACAATAATCCTCTCTTGCAAATCGTTTTTTAAAAGTTCTATTATCTCCCGTGCGGCGAGCTATATTTTTTCCGATTAGGTTATTTATTCAATTTTTTGAAGGCATCGGTGCATACACCGTTCTCATGGTGTCCGTTTTTCGTTCGTTTAAACACTGGCACCACTCTTTTGGATTTACCATAGATCAGATGATCTATATCGGCGTACGATCCATTCCCATTGTCATACTCACCGCATTATTTTCTGGCATGGTGACGTCTGTGCAATCTGCATATCAATTCAGTAGTTGGGTGCCTTCATGGTATGTGGGGAGTGTGGTTGGCAATTCTGTTCTCCTCGAATTAGCACCCATGATCACAGGGCTCGTGTTAACCGGACGGGTCGGTGCGACGATTGCCGCCGAGATTGGTACGATGAGAGTAACCGAGCAAATCGATGCGCTGGAATCCCTTTCCTTTGATCCTGTTTCTTTTCTGATCCTTCCCCGAGTGGTCGCAGGCACGATTATGTTCCCATTCCTCATTATCATCGCGGATGTATGTGGTGTGTTTGGAGGATGGGTCGCCGCTACCACCACGATGGATGTTACCACATATGAATTTATAAAAGGGTTCAGAACCTGGTTCCATCCCTGGGATGCCTGGTTTGGTTTGATTAAAGCCCTCACATTTGGATTTACGATAACTTCAATCGCCTGCTACCAGGGTTATTATACAAAAGGTGGAGCGTTAGGCGTCGGAAAAGCAACCACTATGACGGTGGTGATCTCTTGTGTCAGTATCGTATTTTTAGATTACCTGCTTGCGGCGTTACTATTATGATAAAAGTTTTGGATTTACAGAAGACCTTTGAAGAAAAACACGTACTAAAAGGAATCGATTTTATCGTAAATACCGGTGAAACATTTGCGATTATCGGAAAAAGCGGATCCGGGAAAAGCGTCCTCCTGAAACATTTGATAGGACTATTAAAACCTGATGCCGGGGAAGTTTGGATGGACGGTAAATTAATTAGTGCGATGTCCTTTCGAAAACTCCAGCAGATCCGGGAAAAAATAGGGATGGTGTTCCAATCCGGAGCGTTATTTGATTCAATGACTGTGGGGGAAAACATTGAACTCGCATTAAAAAAACTCACAAAGTTATCCGGAAATTCCCTGAAAGACCGTGTCATTGAAAGTCTGGCAAGTGTAGGGCTGGAAGGAACAGAAAAAATGATGCCTGCCGAATTATCAGGCGGAATGAAAAAACGGGTGGGGATCGCACGAGCGATAGCTATAAAACCGGAATACATGTTTTATGACGAACCCACAACGGGTCTTGATCCCATTATGACCGATGCCATGAATCGCCTTATCAAAAAATTTAAAATCGAAGAAAAAATTACCACGGTCATTGTCACTCATGAGATGCTGACCGTTTATGACGTTGTCGATCGGGTGATTCTGCTGCATGAGGGGAAAATCCAGTTTGATGGTTCACCTGAAAACATAAAAAAATCTGAGGATTTGGTGGTGAAACAGTTTATCACCGGTGACAGCACTTTATTATCACAGGAGTAAATATGAGGATATCAAGAGTATTTTGGGTCGGATTTATCATTTTTATGACCTCCGTTGTATTTATCCTTGGTTTGTTATATCTGCAGGAGATCTCATTAAAAAAGTCGAATTTCACCTTCACTATTGTTTTGGATAACGTGCAGGGTCTGAATGAAGGTGACAACGTAACCATGCTGGGAAAACGCATCGGAAGGGTGTTGCGCACCCGGATCATGGGGCAAAAAATAGCCGTGGAGGTTTCTATCGATAATTCATTTGAATTTCGGATCCCGGTGGATTCCAAGATGGAGGTTAAAAGTGAAGGAATAATGGGGGAAAAATACGTTTCAATATCTCCCGGTGTGGATACTCAGCATTATCTGATTGCCGGAGAAACGGTTCAGGGAACCCGGGAGCAGGACCTTTCTGAAATTACACCGGGATTTGTACCCATTACCCGTGATGTCGGAGCTATTGTCAGACGTATCAAGGCAACTCTGGGCGAGGAAGAAAAAATAAGAATCCAATCGGCTATAAAAAATATTGATAATCTGACTAAAGAATTAAACGCGCTGGTCATTGAATTTAAAGGTACTATCACAGAGGAAGACAAAGAAAACATTCGGGGATTCACCAATAATATGAAGATCATTTCAGACAGCCTGAAGATTTCTTTGAATGCGGAGAAACAGAAGGTTGATCAAATTTTATCGGATGTGCAAGACGTGGCTACAGATGTGAAGGAAAAAACACCTGCATTTAATGAATCCATTGATAACCTGAACCGTACGACACAGATTTTATTAGAGTCTGCTGAAAATTTTAAAAAAGGAAGTGAAAATTTACAAACATTAATCGACCGGCTAAATGGCACAGAAGGTACGCTTCCCAGATTATTAAATGATAATCTGGTTTATGACAATATGGACTCACTCGTAAATGAGGTAAGAGTTGTGATAAAAGATTTTAAAGACAATCCGGGCAGATATATTAAGGCATATATGAAAGCAAAAAAAGATGACTGAACCCATCCCACAAACCGGAGTTGATGAAAAGCTATTTGAGCTCATATGTTGCCCGCGATGCCATAGTGATTTAATTTTTATTGAACTAAAATCACAGTTGGTATGTCAGGACTGCAATTCAAAATACCCCGTAATTGATGGGATACCCGTGCTTCTCACGGAAGGGGAGGAACATTAGAATGATGCCTGCATTAAACCCCACCGATCGTTGTATTACTTACCATGATCGGTTTATATTTAAAGCAAATTTCATAGGAGTATTTTACTTAATCTTTCGGTAATAGGATGTTTCCCGTAATTGAAATTGACGGGTATAATTTGGTTTTGTTGTGAAGAAGTATATCCTATACGAAAGGTGTCGATAACCGGGTGTTTTACAGGATATGCTCGGTTTTTTTATTATTAATCAGGAGTAAAATTCAGAATGAAATGGATTCTCAAATTCGTTTTCGTTTTCTTAATATCGACAAACGTGTGGGCAGTGGGTGAGGCAGGTGCCGTATTTTTATTAATTGCACCCGGCGCAGGTCCCGCCGCAACAGGCGAGGCTCAAGTCGCGAAAGTTGATGATGCATATGCTTCATATTATAATCCGGCAGGGTTAGCATTTTTACCGGGAAGAGAACTGGCGTTGATGCATGTGAACTGGTTACCCAATCTGGCCAGCGACCTGTATTACGAGTTTCTGGCCTACCGGCAGGAATACCCGGGTTTAGGCGTGTTGGGAGGATATGTCGTATTTCTGGATCTTGGCGATCAAACCCGCACCGACGAATATGGAAATTATTTAGGTCTCTTCAGTAGTAATATGTGGGCTTTGACCACCAGTTTTGGAACCCTTCTCAACGAGCATTCATCCATAGGTATCAGTGCTAAAATTTTTCACCAAAATCTGGGACCGGTGGCTGGAAGCGAGAGTGGGAAAGGTAAATCAACAGATTATGCCTTTGATGTGGGATACCTTTGGAAAGGGAATCACCTTAATTTTGGGGCTAGTATTTCTAATATCGGACCAAAAATCGCATTTATTGATAATAACCAGGCAGACCCTGCACCAACCAATATGCGTTTAGGGATCAATTATACCTTATTTGCAAACGAATTTAATCGGCTGAACGTACTTTTTGATATGAATAAACTGCTGGTTGCAAAATACCCATCCATGGACTGGGATGGAGATGGGATTATTGGCGGATACGATGAATCGGGGCATTTATCTCCCGGTAAGGATTTTAATCGTAAAGGACAACAGGAAACCTCTCATAAAGACAACTGGATAACAGCATTGGTCACGTCGTGGCTTGATGACTGGTATTTAGGTGGCGATTTGGATAAAGGTGGCCGGAACACAGGTCAGGGAGCGGATAAAGTCATTGGCGGTTACCGATGGGAAGACCTGGATGGGGATGGGGATGTGTATGAATATAAATACTGGGCCGGAGACAGCCAACAATATGAATATGTGAATAGTCCCGATTGCCCCGAATGTGAGGTTTTTGTAGATGAAAACGGAAAATTCAATGAATATGGTACCCTTGAAAAAGGAACCGGGAAGGACCGCAATTTCGTATCAGAATTTAAAGAAATGGTGTACAATTTTGGGTTGGAATACTGGTACACCGATAACTTTGTCCTGCGTACAGGTTACATCTACGATTATGAAGGGAAAATAGAGGTAAACGCTTTTGGTGCGGGTATTCACCTTGGACTTTATGGATTCGATTTTGGATATACCTATGGACCGGAAGGTCACCCCCGGGCAAATACCATGTATTTCTCCCTTAATCTTAAACTCTGATAATTTTTAATGCATAAATTTCTGATTTTTCTCCTATGGATCCCCGTTTTGGCCGGTGATTCCCTGTCCTTTAATCTCCCAATGAAGTCCGGATATCAAGCCCACTCGCAGGTGGATTTGAATCATTTTATCGGAATTATGGTGGAATTTCAGGAAGAAATGGTCGATGCGCCCGACTTGTTAACCAGTGGATCGGGCACTTTTCTATCCCAGACGGACACGACCGGATTTTCAAGATGTGATGGATTTATTGTAGACCCGCCGCCTCATAACCGCGCCTATTTCGAAGATCAGTTACTGGCAATTGATCACTACTTCCAAAATGTATCCGGTGGCAGTGTGGGATTTACCCGGGAAGTCATAGACCAGGTGTACCGGCTTCCTGCGGGGATGAGAGACTATGCGCAAGCCGACACCTCCTTAGGAAGATTATTTACGGAAGCAGTCGAACTCGCATCATCTGAACTTAGTCAGATCTATACCCCAAACAGTATCATTGTTGTTTTTCATGCCGGAATCGGACAGGACTTTTCTATTCCGTTTTTAGACCCTACACCTTACGATATCAAAAGCGCTTTCGTCGATGACGAACTCTTAGCCGGTATTATCCCAGCAGAAATTAACGGATACACGATCAATCGTGGCATTTTATTGCCTGAAACTCAAAATCATATTTTTTATGATGTTATTGAAGAAATATTTTATGGAGAAACCGATTTCTGCGATTACCAACTGGGCTTGACCGGTACATTTGCCCTTATGCTTGGGTATGCATTAGGTCTGCCTCCCTTGTATAACACAGAGACGGGTGACCCGGGTGTGGGCGTGTTCGGACTCATGGACCACGGATCAAATAATGGCAGGGGAGTGATCCCTGCTCCACCCACCGCCTGGTCTAGAATTCAAATGGGCTGGGACACGCCTGAAGAAATATATTCAGACGGGTTTTTGACAATATCAACCGAAAATCCTATAGGGCAAATTCACGATATTCACAAAATTGGCATTTCAAACCGTGAATATTTTTTAATCGAAAACCGAAATAACTGGATCGTAGCCCAGAAAAGCATTGAACGATTGCGAAATGAATATCCCATCTCCGAATTCAGAGCTGGGCACTGGTTTGACACACTTCTCGATTGGATGAACGGCAGTCAGATTACTATCAGTGAAACCACCGGCGTGATCGTTGGCTTCGACCACTACGATTATGGATTACCCGGAACAGGGTTGTTGATCTGGCATATCACCGAACCTGAACCGGACTTCTACAGCATGGGTATCAACAATGATCGTGATCATCGGGCAATTCATCTCGAAGAAGCAGATGGTTCTGTAGATATCGGGTTTGAAAGCTATGCTGTATTTGAGTCCGACAATCCCACGCTGGGCAAACTATTTGATATGTGGTACGCCGGGAATTCCGGGTATGCGTTTGCGAACCCAAATGAACCCGACGAGCCCCGGTTAAGGTTTGGGATGGATACCGAGCCGGATACCCGGTCATCTTCAAGAGGGGAAACGTATATTGAATGCTCCGAAATCAGTGAACAGGGATTAACAATGTCATATCGCCTGACACATATTGATCCTTTTCCCGCCGTGATTCTTTCGAATACCGACATTAAGATTGCCGGGGGGGGGGTTAATTATAACGCTCACTCCGGTCATTTATACTATCTTTCGGGAGATTCGGTTTTTGTCCGAAATGAGGATGGAGTGTCCTCCGCGTATTACCCCGGGTGGATGGGGAAAGTACTTTTCAATTCGATATGTTCTCCAGACACGGTGATGATTTCAGAGACTCAGTATGATCATATGTGGCTAGACGATAATTGCCAGATACAACTTGAAGATCACCTATATCCGAAAGGATTTTTGACAGTAGAGGACGGTTCAAATAGCTTACCAACGGAACTCATCAGTGTACAAGATGCAGTGGCGTTAGGGGATATTGACAATGATGGTCTGGATGAAATAATATTGATCCGTGACGGAGATATTCTTGTAAACAATTATAGCGGCGCACCTGTAAATGGATTTCCGGTGACGGGTAATTTCACGGGTCATGTGCTGGTGTCTAATGTTACCGGTGATGATCTGCCGGAGATCATCTGCCGCGAAAATGATAATATCGTCGTTTTATCATCCACAGGTAGCCGGCTATTTACGATCGCTTCACGTCAGCCAGAGCAGGATTTACTCATGATTCACTACTGGAATGATTCACAAATGGCGCTTGTGGACGGCGCAAAAGTGTGGTTGTTTCCGGTCGATTTGGATCACAGCTATTGGTTATTCCCTCACGGAACGGGAAATAACTCCGCCACCGTTTCGGGGTATCATTTCTTACCAAACATTCCTCAAATCGCCATAGATACTAAAAGAGTGTATAATTATCCAAATCCCATCACCGGGGGATTAACCTCATTCCGGTATTTCGTTGGTGAATCCAACTCTGTAGAAATCAGGATCTATGATGCCTCAGGGTTTTTGATCCAAAAACTTGAGAATGACAATCTCACTCATGGAGAATACAACGAAACACAATGGATTCCGGGACGATTAAATCCGGGAGTATATCTTGCTGAAATCCGCCCGGATAATGGGAAATCTGCCTTGGTTCAGGTCGTTTTTTTAAAGTAATAAATCGTACTTATTTTATCAGAATACCAGAATTAAAAATGATCTTTCAGAACCTGAAAAACACTGCCTGCAACACGTTTCGGCGGTTCCGGTTATTTATCATCGGGATAGGGCAAAACAGTATTCGATTTTCCATGCTCATCCCGATCCTGTTGACGTTGATCATCGGACAGGATTGGTATAACCATCCCGAATTAGACTGGCAAAATTTTGAAACAAAACATTTTATTGTCCATTTTCATTCTGAAACCGAAAGAAGCGCCCGGGAGGCTGCCGTCGTGGCAGAAAATTATTATGACCCCATAACCGCCCTGTACAACTTTGAACCGGACAGTAAAACACATTTAATCATTAAGGATACTGATGATTATTCCAATGGAGCTGCCTATTATTATGACAATAAAATAGAAATCTGGGCAAGACCACTGGATTTTGACCTGAGAGGTTCTCATCGTTGGATGCAGGATGTGATCAGTCATGAATTCACCCATATTATTCAGATTCAGGCCTCAATGAAATATTCGAGAAAAATACCCGGATTCTATCTTCAATCTCTCGGATATGAAACCGAAAAACGGGATGACGTCTTATATGGATACCCAAATGTGATCATATCTTATCCGATCCCCGGAACGGCTGTACCCCCCTGGTTTGCGGAAGGCACAGCCCAGTTTATGTACGAAGGCGCTAATTTTGACTATTGGGATTCACATCGTGATATGATATTGCGGGATCGCGTGCTGAACGATAAAATGCTTAGTTTCGAAGAGATGAACACCTTTGGAAAGAAAGGGATCGGAAACGAGTCCATTTATAATCAGGGGTTCGCTTTTGTGAAATATTTAAGCAGCCGGTTTGGTCCGGACTGCCTGAGAACCATTTCAACGGAAATGACGAATAAATTAAATTATTCCATCCGAAAAGCCATGAAAAATGCGACCGGGATCGATGGGCAGGAACTGTATATTGACTGGAAAAATCAATTGCAGTCCGATTATCAGAAAAAGATCGGTCACGTGGCGAAGAACGAAGTTGCAGGTACGATGATCATCAGCGACGGAACTGCGAATGTTCATCCTGTTTGGTCACCTGATGGGCAACGATTTTTATTTTTATCCAACATGGAAAATGACTACTTTGGTCAAACCGATTTATTTATGTATGATCTTAAAGATTCCCTTTGGGTAAAACTGATGGCAGGTGTTCAGACAGCGCCTTGCTGGGTGAATGATTCCACCATCATTTACGCCAGGAAGAACGAACCCAATTTTCATGGATCACGCTATTTTGATCTGTTTAAGTTTAACATTTCCACGGAAGAAGAAATACGGCTGACCACCGACTTACGGTTAATCTCACCGGTGGTAAACCACGATTCGAAAATGCTCGCCGCCATTACGACATTTGACGGTACAGCGAACGTACTGATCAGTGAACTCGACAGTATCGATTTCCATCCATTGACGGATGAGCATAACGGCATTCAAATGTTTTCATTGGATTGGGCAGGACAAGATATCCTGGTAGATGCCGTCACCCAACATGGCCGAAGTATTTATTCCATTGGCCCGGATGGCAGGATGAAACTGATCAATGCAGGTGTTCATGATGAGCGGGACCCGGTCAGGATTAGCACCGATATCGTTTGGTCATCGGATGCATCCGGTGTTTATAATCTGAGAATGACGGAAAACGGTCTGACGTCCACCATTACAAATGTGACGGGCGGCGCATTCATGCCAGATATTTCTAGGGATGGGAAGATTGTTTACAGCCAGTATAAAAACGGCAGATTTAATATCTCTATCATCAATTCTCCCCGACCCGTTGACGTGCGACAGGTTGGATATTCACCGGATTATGCCGAAGGATTTCCGAACTCAGACTGGATAAATTATGGTGACCAAAGCATGGCTGAACCCTATACAGATATGTTGGACACTCCCTTTATAATGCCCAGATTGATGTGGGACTATAAAACATTGAAGCCTGGATTTTATGCGTTTGCCAGTGATGTTCTAAATAAAGTATTTATTTTTGGGGGCGCATCATTGAATCGTCTGGGAGATAAGGATATTTTCCTCTTATTTGAATACGCCAAAATGATCCCAACCTTCTATTTTAATTTTTTCTGGATCTCACGAAATACAGTGCAAAAGACGAATATTTATGAAGAAAATCCGACAACGAGTGATCTGGCAATTCAATTATTTGCAACGGATATCGGAGCGCGGTTCCCCCTCTCAAGACATAAATTCTGGATTTATTACAGTTACAATAAGTACAGGGAAGTAATCAACCAGGTTGTTCAAAATACTACCGGACAACTGGTGGCTCAGGGGAAAATCGGATTTGATGATTATCGGGGACACTCTCTGAATAGTCGCTGGCAGTTTTCAACCCGGAAACCTGAGTTTGCTGGAAATATGCTGCCTTCAAACGGGTGGGAAGCCGATGCCAAAATAAGCTATGAATGGAATGCCTTCATGTATGGTTTTGGGTTTAATGAGGAAGATAGTACCATTGAACCGCAATTTATCCCGAATGATACCTATCGACTGGATGTGGATTTTCAAAAACATGTGACGCTTGTCCAAGCCCGGAAAATTGTAGGTACACTTGAGACCAAGATCGGTTACGTATCCAACAAATCCATAGATGATTTTTTCTACTTTTTTGGCGGGGGACTGCCCGGAATAAAAGGATACACTTTTTATGACGATGGCTTAAATGGTCCCTATCTCTGGATCAATACCGCCGTTGTACGCATTCCGGTATTCCTTGAAAAAAGTTACCCGGTTTTGCACCTGAATATTCAAAATATGAGTTGTGGAATCATCTTTCAGGCAGGGGGTGGTTTTTCAGGACGTTTGACCGATTATGTGAAAAACGAGCATTACAAACTTTCGACCGGTATTGAAGTCAGAACGAGTGGATTCTCATTTTTTGGGTATCCCACCGCCATCGGCTATGAATACCATGTACCGGTCAGCGACGCTTCCGAAAAAAAGGGAAAGCAGTACGTTATGGTATTATTTGACTTTTAAATTAAATTTGTAAATATGGGATAAAACATGAATAAGAAAATACTGTCAATCATCATTTTTGGCACGCATACCATTTTTCTGACCTTCGCACTTGGGGGTAGCCTGGCGCCGGATGCACATAAACTTTTCCTCCTGCAACAGACGCAGGATTCCATCTCACAACAACCGGCTGA
>CAYPCW010000023.1:0-39606 GCA_964409335.1 uncultured bacterium | reverse complement strand
AGTCTTGTTTTTCTTCGATAAGAATAGTCCCCGAATAATCCTGGATAGACAGGGTTACGGTGAATGCTCCATTCGTATCATACGTATGAGCTGGGTTCTGTTCGATACTAAGCGTACCGTCACCGAAATTCCATTCCCACCATCCTACGAGACCGGTACTTATATCCGTAAACTCAACGGTCAAAGGACCCAGTCCACCCACTGGCGTTGCTGTAAAATCGGGGGTACACGCCGGTGCGTAACCATACACACTTTCTGTAAAGGTGGCTGATAAATCGGGTCCGGCGAATTCACCTCTGAACTGTAGAAAGTAATAATCATTCGGGTTCACTACCTGGGCATCACCCGATTCAGGCGTCCAATCGGTCCACTGAATGACAGAAACATCATCAAACCAGGAGCGGGCTTCACCCACAGCCGGCATATCGCTGTCCAGACGAATATCAAAAAATTTTGCGCTGCCGGGGATAGACAAAGTCGCATAGTAATACTGCCAGTCCGAATCCCCGGAAATACCGGGGCTGATAGTACCGGTTCCTAAAATGGTAGATGAGGTCCTGGAGGCATAAAACCGGATCTGAATTGTAACATTGCTTCCGTTTTCGGTTCTGACCCAGCCCGCAAGCGTATGGGGAAGGCTGGAATCAATTTTGATCCTGTCTTCCAGATTGGTGACTACATTATCCCCTGAAACGGGTGTCCTTCGATGAGTTAGTGAGCGGTTCCCGCGATGAGAGACTACCGCATCAAACCATTCATCCGGGCTGTTATCATTCCAAAGCGAACAGCCTTCGTCTTCCATATTCCCAAACCAAAGGAGATCCCTTCCCAGTCTGAATTCACAAGTTGTGCTTTCAGGAAATTCATCGATCGATGAAATATTACCGGTTTGATGGATGAATATGGGAAAAGACGTCCAGGCGTTACCGCTGGGGGTAATATCTATTCGTTTACGATTGGCAACCTGCGTGACAATATTTGAAAGAGTATCCAGAACGACGGTGGCGTTTCCTGAAAAACGATCGACGAACAGATAGGAGTCCAATTCACGTGACCTAAAGGCAATATAGTCTAAAATATGTAGTCCAAGTTCACCGGAGGTTGGGAGCGGAATATAATCATCGATGTAAATCGGAGTGAGGGTGAACTCGTAAAAACCCGTTTCGTTGGCAGATGCATTAAGGATCATGGTCGGATAGGTTTCCGCGTAATCCAGATCAAATACATAATTTCCCAAAGAATGGGCGATGACTTTCCCGTTGTATACTTCAACACCCTGAATGATGTGCGGATGATGAACAATGACCAGATCGGCGCCTGAATCAATGGCAAAATGACGGATCTCCCGATCCCACATATGAGGGATGTCTAAATACGGGGAATAATTTTCGTCCTGATCGGATATATCGGTAATATTCCAGTTATTTTCAGATTCCCTCGGGGCGTCGTAATGAAATGGGTCTGTAAGGTCATCCAGAATGATTGAGTCATAGTCGGATCCCGGGGAAAAAGAGTATTCGCTCCCGCCATGAAATTCCATAATAATGAGATCAGCTGTTTCCTGAACTTCCTGAATTTGCTGCAACAGGTAATAGGGTGTCATGTATCCGAACCCGGATTTGTTATATCCCGCATTCAGGTATGGCTGGGCATTATTGTACTGCCCGGTACGGTCGCAACTGGCAAGAAATGCAAGGTTTAATCCCTTTTCGTTATAGAATAACGGCAGATATGCATCATAGGAATTATTGCCGGCGCCGGAGTAGAGAATATCCCTTTGGGCAAGGTAATATTTTGTGTAATTCATCCCTGTTAAGCCATAATCTTCGCTGTGATTGTTGGCCATGCTGACGATGTTGATGCCGGCATATTCCACACCCTCAAGATTATTCGGATGACTTTTAAACACCACGGATTTGGTGGGATGAGGCGTACCGTAAACGGTAAATGGGCATTCCAGATTTGCTACGGTAATATCCGCTGCATCACCCAGAACCGGGAGCGTCGGCTCGAAAATGGAATTGACGCCTGAGGTTTCGATGATCCCGCCCGGATATTCATATTTTCTCGCCAGCATAATATCGCCGACAAAATTCAGTGTCAACGGAAAACTGCTTTCGCCGGGATCGACGGATATTTGGTCTGAAGTCTGACCCCAGTTTCCATCCGAATCATCCACCTGGAGGAGTACCGTGTAGGGATGATCATCTTCAACCAGATACTGATGTGTGGGATTGGCATCGGCGCCGGATGTCCCGTCGCCGAATTGCCAATGGTAGGAATGCTGCGGACTGTCCGGATCATAAATGGTGGACGTGAAATTTACGTCCACAGTCCGTTCACCGGATTGTGACCGGATCATCGCACCGACAGTGTAGGTAAAGGAGACTTCCGGTCTGATGCTGAGTACCTGGGTGATATCAATGATCTCATCGAAATACACGGATGACGTCGGGTCATTATCTCTGTCATTGATAAAAACCAGGGATGTGATCGTCGGATAATAGTCGAACCGGGCAAACCAGTCATCCGCAATGGGAAGCTGGTAAATATTCCAGGTATAATTTGGCAAATAGCCTTGATATACGGTAACCCACTCTCCGATATCCAGCATCTCAGACCCGTTAAAGGAATACCTCAGCGTATGGAGAGAATCCTGCAGCCCAAAGCCGTGAATTTCACCAGAACTCTGGCTGCGGCAGGAGATCTGCCAAACCGTTCCGTCGGCGATGGGATAGGGAGTGATGGCTTCCCTTTTCCAGGTATTGCCGTAAATCAGTAAAGAATAGTTTGAATTTAAATATGTGGTTGTGGAACTCAGTGTCCAGGAGTTTGGATTCTCATCTTCACCTTCAACTGACTGCAAATCCACTTCGCCATCATCGAAGTTCTCAATAGTGATGTGGCTGGGATGTCCTGAAATGGAATCCGTCACGGAATCTGAAAGCGGTCCCGCATTGTTAAAATGATCGATGGCTTGTATTCTGAATTGATAGTCCAGATTTTCATCCAACCCTACCACTGTGGTATGATTGGTGCGCATATCTAATAGGTTGATATCGTTTTGAAGATCCCAGTAGGGTGAGTTCATAGTCACAGAGTCCGTGTCAAAATAAATGCGATAGGTTTTAAAATTGGTATCTTCTACCGTATCCCATGCGAGAGATTCATAATGATATCCGTCGTAAGTTGCCAATAGATTGGAGATTTGAGGGGGGGCTGTAATATCCGGGACGGTTTCCCAATTGGTCAGGTAGGCTTGTACCGCATCAATAAAAGGCTGATAATATTCCAACAGGGTAGTATAGTTCTGGTAAGAAGTCGGGTATCCCACAGGATATAATTCTTCGTCTGTCATCCCTATTGTCGTAAAAAGAGTAGGCTTTTCAAATAACTCAACCTGCACCCAGGGTTCATACACACTGCCGTCCGGGAAAAACTGTCTCAGATAATTCATCTGCACACCGGTATTGGGACCTAACAGTTCATAGGTATGGGGCATGGGATAATTCTGTCCTTCTCCAAAGTAATAGAAACTTCCGGAATAGTGAACCTGATAATAGTCCGTGACATGTTCCGCCTCATGATCTCCGTATGTATCGGCGGGTGTGGGGTATTCGGTCGTAAAATTTACATAATCAAGGTGATCATCCGTAACATCCCGAACCGGTTTATTCGCATACCCCGCATCCCATCCTGCAGAGAGCACAATGGACTTAAATCCCTGGTGGGCGGCATTGTCGTCAAAACTATGCACATGCATCACCGACGGAGACTGGGGAGGAACCTGCATCAAGGAGTCGCAGAGGACAGTATGGAAAACATGGAAAGGCGTATTTGAATTTCGGGATGGATCGGACAAGGACTTGTTATTACTATAATTGCCCTGGTTTGTCCATGCAACTTCACGTCCCGCACCGTTGATGGTCATGGCATAAGCATCGATGTCTAAAAAAAGGTCGGTTGCTACAAACGGAGCAATAAAATCATCGCAGGGATGCGGGACTTCAATGATAACGTTTTGATGCTGCGCATCCGGATTAATGATAAATATGCCCCAGCCGTTCCTGAAACTGCCAGTCACATCATCCGCCGGTACGGCGGGCATATTAATATCAACAAATGTACTATCCAGCCGTTCCCGAATCAGGTAAAATATTCGATCCACTTCCGTATCCTGAAACTCTACGATGTCATAATGAAAGGTTGACAGTGAATCTGTGAGATATAGGTCAACCTGATCGAATTGTCCCCGGATAAGCGCTGTGAAGATGTCCCGCCAGTGGGTTAGGCTTTGAGAATTAGCAGGCGTCACCCTGTAATTTCCAAATCCGTTGGTTTGAAGGTCTAACCACTCGGGGCTGTAGCGATTATATCCTGTGGAAGCAATCCCTTCAGAAATATGACTGACGTAGTTATCGTATTGTGCCTGGGGTTCGGATCCGCCGAGAAATTCCCGTAAGCTACCGGATTCGTAAAGTATCTCAGCACTAAGAGCGGTGAGAAAAAGTACGGTAGTTAAAATATTTTTTGTTTTTGGGTAAAACATGTTAGAAAGTCCTTTTCTGATTCTAAAATGTAAGGTTTTCCAGATTATGGCCGGTGGAAATTTACAATCTTTTACAGGAGCTTTCCGGAATGCCAGGGGGGAGGGAATTTTTTTCGGGGATTAGGGTAAATAAGTTGATGTGAGTTGTATGTAATAGAGTTGATGATACATGCGTATTTTATTAGTTCGCAACGCCCGTCTTATTCCGTTGGGTGCCATTCAGCACATATCCTAAATTTTCCCCATGAAAGTCATTAAAATTATACAGTGGGACATGGGGCACCGGGTATTAAATCACCGGTCAGTCTGCAAGGGGCTGCATGGACACCGGTATCGTGCGGAGATTTGTTTTGCCGGAAATCTCGTTGCAGAGGAAGGCGCATCCGAGGAAGGCATGGTGGTGGATTTTGCTGATATTAAAAAACTTGCCATTACAGAGGTTCAGGATAAACTGGATCACGGTTTTATGGTCTGGGATAAAGACCCGGAATTGTTGGATTTTTTTCATTCATCGCAGGGACATAAACCAGTGGTGGTTCCCTTTACGCCCACCGCCGAAAATGTTGCAAAATTTATATTTGACCAGCTCGATGGAAAGCTCCGGGATACATACGGAACCGGACTCAGGCTCCACTCCGTAAGGTTGTGGGAAACCCCGTCCAGTTGTGCGATTTACACCCGGTAATCATCCTGATGAAATTTGATTAACGAAACGATCTATCACAATGCCCACCGAAATAGAACGTAAGTTTTTAGTATCAGATACGGGTATCCTCCAAAACTCACACTGTATTCATATTTTACAGGGATATTTATTTTCTGACGATCATTCTGTATTTCGGGTGCGACTCTCGGATAATTCTGCGACGCTGACCATCAAAGGAAAAATATCCGATTTGGAGCGTTTGGAATACGAATATCTTATTCCTGTTGAGCATGCAAAGGAGCTGTTGTCCGGCTTTTGTCACCATGGGTTCGTCGAAAAAATCAGACATCACGTTGAATTTGATGGTAATCTGTGGGAAATCGATGAATTTATGGGAGATAACTCCGGGCTGATCGTAGCGGAAATTGAGTTAAAAACGACCGCTGAAAAATTTTCAGTGCCACCATGGGCAGGGGCAGAAGTTTCCCACGATGGGCGATACACCAATTCACAATTAGCAAGACATCCCTTTTCGCAATGGGGAATCAGACCTGAAAATGATCATGAAAAGTGACTCTGCGAACGATGTAAAACGAGTGTTGGTACCGGTAGCGAACGGCTCGGAAGACCTGGAGACGGCAGCCATCGTGGATATACTTCGGAGGGCACGGGCTGAAGTCACCCTTGCTTCAGTAAACGTTATAACCATCACCGGGTCCAGAGGAATTCGGATTCTTTGTGACAAAAGTATATCCGCCTGTTTGGCTACAGAATTTGGCATCATCGTTTTACCCGGAGGAATTCCCGGATCAAAAAACTTGAGAGATTCCCCCGAACTCACTGGTCTGCTAAATACTCAGGTTGAAAAAGGCAGATACTTTGCCGGGATCTGTGCCGCACCCGCAGTAGTACTGGAATATCACGGATTTCTGGCAGGGCATTTTGCGACGTGTCATCCGAATTTCAGACATTATCTGCGGGATGCCCGGTTAGTTGATGAGCCGGTCGTCTGGTCGGGGAATTGTGTTACGGCGCCGGGAGCCGGTCAGGCGATTTGTTTCTCGCTTGCATTGGTTCAGATATTATTTGGGTCATCGAAGGCAACATCCGTAGCATTCGGTCTCGGAGTACCCTTTGAGAAGGTCTCTCAACGTTCCTGATCTTCCTCCGTTTCTTCGATGATCACCAGGGGCAAATCACATTCAGAACATACCGGCTTATCTCCCACTTTTGCACCACAGGCGGGGCAGCATCCGGCTTCCATGAGTTCTGCGGCCGCAGCAAGCTCGGGAAATTGACGGTACTTGAATTCTTCTACCAATTGATTGAAGAGAGGGACATCCTTTTCTTCAATCATCAGTTGGAAATCAGAATCCGGATGAGGGCGCTCAGATAATTGATTTGTCAGGTCAACTCTGAACTTAATTTTATTTGCTTCGAGGAGATCAACAACGGATTGAATATTTTTAACGGACCCTATCGCCACTGCAATGAGATCGGCATCATCCGGAAACCCTTTTAAATCGTCCAACATTTCGGATGTCGCTTCAATCAGGAAGACGTTACAATCGAAACATTTTTCAATATCGGTGCGATATTCTGCGCCACAGGACGGGCATCGTTTTTCTGTTGTCATGAACGTTCCTTTTTCTTTTCTATGGAGAGACTCTCTCGGTAAATTTCTACAAATGACCGACGGCAAATTTATGAATTCCAACGGGAAAACCGCGTAACTGATTTGAACGAAAAAGATAAAAAGACCATACTGAAACAATTTATGTATGGTGTATACATACTGACCGCAAGGACCGGCGAAAAATACTGTGCTTCTACTGTGACATGGGTTAGCCAGGCCTCCTTTAATCCACCCCTGTTGATGGTCTGTATCCGAAAAAAATCCACCAGCTTTGAAGTCGTGAATACATCGAGATCATTTGTCCTTCATTGCCTCGATATCACTCAAATATCCTTTATATCAGATTTTTTTCGATCCACTCTACACCAGGGTGACACCTTAAACGGACATCCAATTAGCACGGAAGAGTCTGATCTGCCAACGTTGACTGAATGTCCCGCATACCTGATTTGCGAGGTACGGGAGATACTGTATTATGGTGATCATCCTGTTTTTGTCGCAGGGATCACCGACGCACGGGTTCGTTGGGAATATCTGCCCCTGGAATTAAAGTCCATCGGATGGAGCTATGGCGGGTAGCGTGACAACTGTTAATTATTTAATTATAGGGAATGCTTCATTGATTGGGTTAAATAACACAACCGGAGCATCATGTCCATAACCATGGGAAAATGGACGGTTTATGCCTTAGAAACAGGCGATTTCAGATTAGACGGCGGCGCCATGATGGGTTCCGTTCCCAAAGTACTTTGGGAAAAGACAAATCCTGCCGACCACCTGAATCGTATCCGGCTTTCCCTCAGATGCATGTTATTGGACGATGGGGAAAACCGGATTCTGGTGGAATCCGGTATGGGCGGTAAACTATCTGTAAAATTTAAAGAAATGTTCCATGTGATACAGACGAATGCTCCGCTGATCGATGCCTTAAAACGGGCAGGGTTTGATAAACGTGATATTACCCATGTCATCCTGACTCATCTGCATTTTGATCATTCCGGGGGTGCAACGGACCTTGACGACAATGGGTCGATAATCCCCACCTTTCCCCAGGCAAATTATTTTATTTCCAGACGAAACTGGAATGCCGGGATGCATCCGAATCCACGAGACCGGGCTAGCTATTTACCGGAAAACTATGCATCCCTTGAGAGTACCGGACGCTTGATGCTGCTGGAAGACAATACAACCATCCTTGACGGAATATCCACGATAACCGTCGATGGTCATACCACCGGACAGGCGTTGGTAAAAGTACAGGATTCGGGTCAGACATTGGTATTCGTTGCAGACCTGGTACCCTTAAAATCCCACCTGAAGTTACCCTGGATCATGGGCTATGATCTGAGTGCAGAATTGACTTTAGTGGAAAAGACCGATTTTCTAAGACAGGCGTGCATAGGGAATTGGTGGTTGTGGTTCTATCATGATCCTGAAACAGTCATGGTGAAAATCAGAAGAGATGAAAAATATTACACCGTCACCCGGGAAGTACGTCGTAAGGAAGGACAGATCCTTTCATGATATCCATCATTGCAGTCACTGAAGATTGGATGCTAACCGCCCGGCTGGCGAAAGTGTGCAGTGATTTTGGGTGTCAATTGATTTTACCGCGGATTGATGAATTTTTAGCTGTTTACCGATCAAACGGTTCGGGGATTTTTCTACTTGATCTGACAACAAACCCGGATCAAATGATCAAAATGGTAAAGGGAATTCAAAACCCAGGCCAGGCAATGATACTTGGTGTAACGGGAAACCACATAAAAACCATCAGAAATCAGGCCATTGATCACGGGTTTCAGATGGTATTTACAAAACGGGGATTTATCCGGAATTTAGGGTTGGTTATTAGACAAAGGATCCGGAATGATCCTGGGAATTGATCGAAGAAAAAGGCTTATCGCCGAAGTAATAGCCCGGTTAAAACGGGAATACCCGGATTCTGCCTGTTCACTGGTCCATCAAAATCCGTTTCAATTATTGATTTCGACAATTCTATCTGCCCAGTGTACAGATGAACGGGTGAATAAGGTCACCGGTCCTTTATTTCAACGGTATCCGGATGCCCGTTCTTTTGCGGCATTACCGGAATCTGAAATCAGTAGTCTGATTTTTTCAACCGGATTTTATAACAATAAGGCAAAATCGATAAAAGCCGTGTCGATTGCCATTGATGAGAGATACAACGGGCGTGTACCCCGGTCATTGGATGCATTGGTACAATTGCCCGGAGTAGGGAGAAAAACAGCGAATGTGGTATTGGGTAATGCATTTGGGATCCCCGGCATCACCGTTGATACCCATGTCACACGGATCACCAACTTATTGGGATTTACGGATTCCAAAGATGCGGTGAAAATTGAAAAGGAATTGATGCTGATTATGAAAAAAGCGGACTGGACAATATCCGCACATTTGTTCATTGATCATGGCAGAACTGTCTGTATTGCCCGGCGTCCAAAATGTCATGAATGTGTTCTGAATGATATCTGTGAATCCGCAGTGTAAAAGGAAAATTCGTGCTTGCCGGTCTACAAAAACAATTACAAGGGAAGGATGAGGACCTTCGCCGTGAGTAACAGCGCTACCAACAGTATGGTAACCAGAACAAATGTAATTTTTATATTTTTTTCCTTTGACGATAATTCTTTCCATTGAGGATATTTATCCCATTTCCTGTGATAAGCAATACCGATGATAAGGAAAGTGATTCCGGCTAACCATAATACGGTAATGCCGGAGATGAGCCCCAACGGCAGCCAGGCGAGTCCCAGAATAAATGATGCACGATAGTTCGGGTCCCTGCGAAGTTTAAATTTTCGTATCCATATCATGGCAAACATAAACAGAACCACGAAAATGCCCAGTACAATATTGATAAGGAGTGTGTGTTTCATTTCATATTATTTCATTATTGACAACCGAATTTATGAAGCCCGGCTGTCATCAACAAATTATTTAAAAACGCAGTAACAGAAGAATCAATCGTTTTAACGCCATTTTATCAATTCTTCCACTATGAATTCAGAATCAAAATCCAAAACTATAACCCCCGCCACGCATGATCATTACCGGGTATTGGGCTTAATGTCTGGTACTTCTATGGATGGTTTAGACTGTGGATTATTTAATATTACCCTGACAGACCCGGATGACCTCCGCTGGGAATGTCTGGACTTTAAGACGATACCTTACAATGAAAAAGTCAGAGAGAACATCCGGGCGGCGTTAGACGGTGATCATGTACGATGGAAGGTTGCCGATCTATTACTGGGACAGGTGTTTGCCGTTTATTCAAAGGAATTTCTAAAAAACCGGGTGATTGATCTCATTGGCTGTCATGGGCAGACCATAGCGCATGAGGACGGTGTACTCAGTATCCAGGCTGGTAACCCACGATTTCTGGCAGAGGAGTTAAATGTCCCGGTGATTTATGATTTTCGATCTGCAGATATTATTGCGGGTGGCAACGGGGCACCGCTCATGCCATTCCTGGATTGGCTGCTTTTCAAAAATGCGCAGGATAATTTACTCACGTTAAACTTGGGAGGGATCGCCAATATCACGGTCATCCCAAAGGAGGGTGATCGGGGAAAAATCATTGGATTTGATACGGGACCGGGTATGGCTCTCATTGACGAATGCGCCCGGTTATATTTTAGGCAAATTTGTGATCGAAACGGTGATATATCCTCGGCAGGGAATATTAATCCGGAATTACTAGACGCTTTAATGCAACATCCGTTTGTTCAGAAAAATCCTCCTAAATCCACGGGACGGCATGAATTTTCGAGCGAAATGGTTAGATCATTGAAGGAAAAATACCCGCATATTTCGAACGAAAATCTCCTTCGGACACTGGTCTTATTTACTGCGAAAAGCATTTCTTACAACGTCGGTAAATATGTTAATTTTGACATTTCAAAATCGAAGTTAATCGTGAGCGGTGGAGGAGTTTTTCATCCCGGTCTTATGAACGATCTTCGGCAGTATGTGAATACCGATCAGATTATTACCAGTATTGAAGTTGGTATAGATCCGAATATGAAAGAATCGCTATTAATGGCAGTATTGGCGGTCGCTAGAATAAAAAAGATCCATTCAAATATGCCGAAAGTTACCGGAGCGTCTGAATCCGTGTGTCTGGGCAAAATACATAAGGGGAATCGATGAATAAAAATATTTTCAGAGAATATGACATTCGCGGTGTCGTAGAGACAGACTTTACAGATGATGTCGTGGTTAATCTGGGGCGTGCATTCGGGACGTTTGTGATCCGTGAGGGCGGGAAATCGATTGCGCTCAGTGGTGATGTGAGATTGACGACTCCCCGCCTGGTAAGACTTTTCACACAGGGACTTTTGGAAACGGGTATCCATATCATTCAACTCGGTATTATTCCTACGCCGGTGAACTATTTCAGTATGTACCATCTCAATGTAGATGGCGCCGTTCAGATTACGGGCAGTCATAATCCACCCGAGTTTAACGGATTTAAATTTTCCTTAAAAAAACGGGCATTCTACGGTGTGCAGATACAAGCTCTCCTCCATCTTATCGAAAATCATGATTTTGTATCCGGTACCGGGTCCCGGGAAACGAAAAATATCCTGGATGATTATCATCAAATGCTCAAGGGGAAGATCAGATTTCATCGACCGTTAAAAATTGTCATGGATTGTGGTAATGCCTGCGGCGGGATCACCGGACCGGCAATTTTTAAAGAGTTAGGCGTCGAACTGAGAGAATTGTATTGCGATGTGGATGGACGATTCCCGAATCATCATCCTGATCCTACGGATGACCACAATTTAAAAGAGATCACCCGCGTCATTCGGCAGGGTGATTTTGATATGGGATTTGCATTTGATGGGGATGCCGATCGTGTTGTCGCCATTGACAATCAGGGGAAGATTATTCGTGCTGATATTTTGATGGCGTTATTCTTACCTGAAATCATTACGGACGGGGATGAGATTGTCTTTGACGTAAAATGTTCACAGGCGCTGGAAGACATGATCGTGAGATATGGCGGCAGACCGATGATGTGGAAAACAGGACATTCTCTCATTAAAGAAAAAATGCGGACAGACCATGTGAAATTTGCCGGCGAGATGAGCGGACATATTTTCTTCGCCGATGATTATTATGGATTTGATGATGCCGTTTATGTTGCTTTAAGACTAGCGCAGACCGTGTCTAAAAACTCAAAAAATCTGTCCGATTTAACCGCGGAGATCCCAAAATATTACTCAACGGCGGAAATGAGATTGGAATGCCCTACGGACGAAGAGAAAGTTAAAATTGCCACATTGGCTGAATCTTATTTTAAGGAACGATACGACTGTATCACGGTCGATGGCGTTCGCATTAAATTTGGTGATGGGTGGGGTCTGGTGAGATCGTCCAATACCCAGCCGGTTATTGTCTGCCGGTTTGAAGCAAATACCGAGGAGCGGATGCTGGAAATAAAAACCCAGGTTCTTGATCAATTATCAAGATTTGGAGATATCTCACTCCATGAATGAAAGGGAGATTAGAAATCTTCGGTCCCGGATAGACACGAAAATCACACAAATTTATCCAAACGGGCCGAAATCCCTCACTCAAACCATTCGGTATGTCCTGGAAGCGCCCGGGAAGCGATTACGGCCTATCTTGACATTATTGACTGCGAATACATTCGGGACAACCATCGAGCGGGCGCTACCATCAGCGATCGCCGTGGAGATCCTTCATAATTTTACCCTGGTTCATGATGATATCATGGATGAGGATAGTACCCGGCATGGTCAGCCAACGGTTCACGAAAAATGGGATTTGGGGAATGCAATCCTTACCGGAGATGCCATGTTATCTCTCGCCCTTCGACTCCTTCAGGAGAATGGCGAATCCCATGAACTGATGACCGTTTTCACCAAGGGTCTGTTACGGGTCTGTGAAGGACAAGCGCTGGACAAAGAATTTGAGACAGATACAACCGTTAGTCTTGAGGACTATGTCAGGATGATTGATCTGAAAACCGGTCACCTCATTGGGTTAGCCGCTGAAATGGGAGCAATCGTCGCCAATGCAGATAAAAATTCCCAGTTGGTGGTGAGAGATTACGGCAGACTGATCGGCAGAGCGTTTCAAATTCAGGATGATCTGTTGGAAATATTTTCGAGCGCTGAAAATATGGGGAAAAGTCTGAAAAGCGATATTATTCTTGGAAAAAAAACATTTTTGATGATCAAAGCCGGAGAAATAGCTCCCGAGGAAATAAAAAAAGCGATGATCAGAACGAGAGCGGATTTTACAGGTGGAAAACAGGAAATTCAGATGATCCTGAACGATCGAGGTATTACGGATATAACAAAAATTTACATTTCGGATATCATCCGATCCGCCAATGAAAAAATATCCAGCATTCCCTATGACACCACAGACATATTATATTTTAGCGACATGATAACGCGGAGGAACAAATGACATCCCAAAACCTGAATGAACTGATTAAACGATATGATCCTGCAAATATGTATGGGGCGATAAAAAGTTTTCCAAAACAGATATTAGACTCTATAGAACAAATGATGAATTGGAGTCCAAAAAATCCACCGGACACCATCCAAAATATTCTCATTCTGGGGATGGGTGGGTCCGCGATCGGGGGTGATCTGGTTAAAGCTATCATTCAGCAGGATTGTCGGGTTCCAATAATTGTCAACCGGTCATACCATATTCCAAACTGGGTCGGACCCCACACGCTGGTGATTGCATCTTCATATTCCGGTAATACAGAAGAAACGCTTTCAGGATACAACGAAGCTGTCTCACGGGGTGCGCAGATCATCTCCGTAACTACCGGAGGCAAATTAGCCCGCCTTGCTGAAAAAGGGGGTTACGACATCGTCCTGATGGTTGAGGGTTATCAACCGAGAGCCGCATTGGGGTATTCATTTACACTGCTGGCGGGGTTAATGATCAGGCTGGGATTTATCCCTGATCACTATTTTTCGGAGATAAAAACTGCGGCACATTCTGTAAGCGAAATGACTGTGTCGTTGAGCGACATCCAAGCTACAAATCCAGCATTGGATTATAGTCAGAAGCTGAAGAATACGATTCCGGTTATTTACGGAAGTGAAGAAACAACCTGGATCGCTGCATTGCGGATGAGAGGACAATTAGCTGAAAATTCAAAAATGATGTCGTTTCATCACCACATCCCGGAACAAAACCATAATGAGATCGAGGGATGGGGGAACTATCCATCGTTATTGAATACATTAAGTATTGTGTGGATACCGGATGAATCGGATCATCCCAGGTCTCTTGCAAGAATGAAAATCACAAAGCAATTGTTGAACGGAATCCCCGGCTCACAAATTGAACTCACATGCGATGGAGAGAATCGGGTTACCCGGCTGCTAAAATTGATCCACTTCATAGACTGGATCAGTTATTATTTAGCGTTACTCAATCGAGTGGATCCTTCACCGGTGGACCGGATCATGATGCTGAAGTCCCGGATGAGTGAGATTGCCGAAAAATGATTTGGAACGAACCTGCTCACTTGATTATTATAAGGATGATGTAACAGGAAAAGACGATGATTAAAGTCGATGTAACAAAGATTGCTTATTTCCCACCCAGTAAGGGATATGCGGTCATACTGAGTGAATGGGATGGTACCCGTGAGCTACCGATCGTCGTTGGCAGCACTGAAGCTCAGGCCATTGCATTTGCGTTGGAAAATGTCAAGATGCCTCGTCCGTTGACCCATGATTTAACCGCAAATATCATCAAAGAGCTGGATGCTTATATCTCAAAAGTGACCATTTATAAACTTCAAGGCGAAACATTTCTGGCGAATATTGAGCTGGTTTCAGGAGGACAGATCATCAAAATCGACAGTCGTCCCAGTGATGCAGTGGCTATTGCCCTGAGAACAGATACACCCATTTTTGTTGCAGAAAACCTATTGAACCATCAGCATATCGAATTTCCAGAGGATGAAAATCAAGAAGAAGATGAAGAGATTGATGATTTCAGAGATACGACTTTTGAGGAGAAAATCATGTTTTTGAAATCTGCCTTGGGGAAAGCAATTGAGGATGAGAATTATGAGGTTGCAGCGAAACTCAGAGATCAACTCACGCATTTTCGAAAGGTCAGGAACCAGCCTTAAGGTGTTAAAACAAATGTTCTAAGGCTCTTTTGGCGGCTTTTTGCTCTGCTTCTTTTTTACTCTTTCCAGTGCCATAAAATGTTTTATCATTTCCCAACAGTAATTCTACATTAAATACTTTTTCATGCTCTGGCCCTTCAGGAAAATGGTGAAGGAACTTGGGACCTTTAAATTGATTTCTATGACAATATTCGATCAACCTGCCTTTATAATTATTTTCATGATTTGCAAGCTGAACATTGTCAATGACGGTTCTGATAATCACACGTTTTGCTGCTTTGTATCCACCATCAATAAATATTGCTCCAATTAATGCTTCATATATGTCTGATATGATATTGTTTAATACTTTATCATCCTCAAGGTTAACGCATCTATCAACTCTGATATTCTGATCAATTTTCAGGTGGCGGGCGACAACGGCGAGAAAATATTTATTTACAAAGGACGACCGCTGGTTTGTCAGAAATCCTTCATCAGCATCGGGATATTTTTTAAACAACCAGTCCGTAAGCACACTTCCTAAAATTGAATCCCCCAGAAACTCCAAGCGTTCATAATTTTCCGAATGATCTGAGTTCAGGGATTTATGCGTCATTGCGATTCTGATATAATTTTTATTCTTAAATCTATAATTAAGGGCAGATTCAGTTTCGGTCAGGTCCTTATTGAGAAAAGACAGTTTTTTTAAAAAACTGAGTATCAATTCGGGTATTTTTTGAATAGCAGGGTGGCATTATGTCCCCCGAATCCAAAAGTATTTGAGATTGCCACATTAATCTCCATTTGTCGCGCCATATTCGGGATATAGTCCAGATCACATTGAGGATCCGGTGTGGAATAATGAATCGTCGGTGGCGCTTTGGATTCAGCGATACTTAAAATGGCTGCAATGGCTTCAATTCCACCTGCCGCTCCCAGCAAATGTCCGGTCATAGATTTGGTAGAACTAACGAGCAATCGTTCTGAATGCTTCTCAAACAAAGCTCGGATGGCTTTGGTTTCGGTCGAGTCGTTATAAGGAGTAGAGGTTCCGTGTGCGTTGATATAATCTACATCATTCAGATTCAGTTTTGCGTCTTTAACCGCGAGTCTCATGGAGCTAATCGCCCCCTTACCTTCCGGATCCGGGGTGGTTAGATGATAAGCGTCGGCGGTAGCGCCATATCCTGCCAGTTCACACAGGATCGGTGCATTCCGTTGTAACGCATGATGCAGTTCCTCCAACACCAAAATTCCCGCGCCTTCACCCATGACAAATCCATCCCGGTTCAGATCAAATGGACGGCAAGCAGTATCCGGGTCAGGATTTTTAGTCAGTGCCTTCATATTGGAGAAGCCTGCGACAGACAAGGGGTTGATGGATGCATCCGTTCCACCAGCAATAATCACATCAGCATCCCCATAAAAGATAAGCCGGTGAGCGTCGCCAATGACGTTACTGGAAGTTGCACACGCGGAGACGACTGCATAATTAGGTCCTGTGAATCCATGTTTGATTGAAACCTGACCGGCAGCGATGTCCGTAATCATTGCAGGAATGAAGAACGGACTGACCCGTCGGGGATGATTCAACAGTCTGGAGTGTTGTTCTGTAAACGTGTTGATCCCGCCAATACCTGATCCGATGATAACGCCAATCCGGTCTTTATCGGGGATATTCACTCCGAATGATGCAGATGAAATTGCCTCATCGGAGGCGATCATAGCAAACGCCGTGAACCGATCCATCCGGTTTAAATCCCGACGGTCAAAGTAGTTGTCGAAATCTAATCCTTTAACTTCACCCGCGAGATGAACATCAAATGCGGATGTATCAAAATGAGTGATGTTGCAAATTCCGTTTTTCCCTGCGAAAAGGCTGGTACTGAAATCCGGTATACTATTCCCTATCGGAGACAGCACTCCCATTCCCGTAACCACTACGCGACGTCTGCTTTTCATTCCGGTGAGGCTTAACCGACTTTTGAGTTGATATACTCTACAGCGCTACCCACTGTCGTCAAGCCTTCTGCATCCTCGTCGGGAATTTCAATATTAAATTCTTCTTCGAATTGCATGATTAGTTCAACGGTATCCAGTGAATCAGCGCCCAAATCATCAATGAATTTAGCCTCCATTGTGATTTTACTGTCTTCGACACCCAATTTGTCAATGATTATCTCTTTTACTTTCTCAAAATGAGCTGACATTTTTTCTCCATTTATTTTAATTACATGACCATGCCACCGTCAACATTAAAAACCTGGCCAGTGATATATTCAGCTTCGTCTGAAGCCAGGAACATGACCAGATTCGCAACATCATCAGTGGTACCTAATTTACGCAAAGGGATTTGATTTAATAATTCACTTTTTATCGATTCAGTAAGACCTTCGGTCATATCGGTGAGGATGTAACCGGGAGCGACGGCGTTTACCGTAATATTCCGTGAACCCAATTCTTTTGCTACCGCCTTTGTGAGACCTAAAATTCCCGATTTTGATGCGGCATAATTGCTTTGTCCCGAATTACCAATGAGTCCGACAACGGATGTAATATTTATGATTCTGCCCTTCCTGGCTTTCATCATCGATTTTGTAACGGCTTTGATTCCGTTGAATACGCCTTTTAAATTGATGTCTAACACACGATCCCATTCACTCTCCTTCATACGGAGGATGAGGTTGTCCATTGTGATACCCGCATTATTGACCAAAATATCTGGAGTGCCGTACTCATTTTCGACACATCGAATGGATTTTTCAAATTCAGAAGTGGAAGAAACATCGAATGTCTGGATTATCGCTTGACCGCCAAAAGATTCAATTTCATTTTTTATGTGAAGGAGTGAATC
Source organism: uncultured bacterium (assembly GCA_964409335.1). Lineage (GTDB taxonomy): Bacteria > Fidelibacterota > Marinisomatia > SCGC-AAA003-L08 > JACNLC01 > JABMOW01. The sequence continues at coordinate 21,763 of CAYPCW010000023.1, read as the reverse complement.
CGGGTTTCGGCCATTAATCACCACTCTGGCACCAGCACGGGCAAAATTGATTGCCATCGTACGGCCAATTCCACGAGAAGCGCCGGTGATGTATGCGAGATTGTTGTAAAATTCAAATTTCATACTGCTCCATTTGATCAACGGTGTCAATACTTATTATATCTGATTCGGGAAAGATTCTTTTCTGCAATCCCTGGAGGACTTTACCAGGACCAATTTCGATGAAGGATTTAAATCCGTCATCTTTCATTCGGTGAATGGTTTCGATCCACCGGACAGGGGATTCCAGTTGACGTAATAAATTGATTTTAAGGTACTCAGGGTCGGTGATTGGTTCGGCGGTGACATTTTGATACACAGGGACGATAGGAGGTCGAAAATGAATCCGTCGGATGACTTCACCCAGAACGGAACCCGCGGGTTTCATTAAAGGCGAATGAAATGCAGCGGATACATTTAAGGGTACGGCTCGCCTGACCCCAATGGATTTTGCTGTTTCAACCGCCGCCGATACCGAAGAAAGTTGTCCGGAAATCACAATCTGACCCGGGGCATTCATATTCGCAATTACAACAATTCCCTTCTGGTCACAAATCCGGGACATTTGCTCATCCGTAGCTCCGATAATCGCTGCCATCGTACCCGGTTGCTTTTCTCCGGCTTTTGCCATTTCCCGGCTTCTCACTTTGACCAATAAAAGAGTGTCTTCAAAAGTTAAAACTTCTGCGGCTACCAAGGCAGAAAACTCACCCAGGCTGTGTCCTGCGGTCCCATTGAACGTCAGCCCTTTTTCTTTCAAATATTTCAATATACAGATACTGTGGATAAAAGTTGCGGGCTGTGTATTTTGAGTTTGCCTGAGTAATTCTTCTGGCCCGTTAAATGAAATATTTGAAATATCGCTCTCCAAAAGATTAATTGCAATTTCGTAGTATGATTTTGCAAATGAATACTTCGAATAAATATCTAATCCCATCCCCACGTACTGAGAACCCTGACCGGGGAAAAGCAGAATATTATCCGACATGATCCATACCCCATTTAATATAGATCGCACCCGATGTAAACCCTGCTCCGAAGGATGAAATAATCAGATTATCATTTTTGTTCAAACGACCGGACTCCTGAGCCTCGACCATCCCAATCGGAATCGTAGCTGCTGTGGTATTGGCGTATTTATCGATATTGATCAGCACCTGGTCATCCCTAAGACCGAGACGTTTTGCCGATCCGTCAATGATACGTTTATTGGCCTGGTGAGGGATGAATAGACTGATATCCTTACTGGTTAAATTATTTCGTTTGGCGACATCAAATGAGATGTCTGCCATTCCTTTTACAGCAAATTTAAATACACTTTTTCCATCCTGATATACGTAATGCATTTTGTTAGTGACGGTTTCATGGGAAGCTGGATGTAAACTTCCTCCCGCTTTTATGTTCAGGAATTTACCTCCGGAGCCGTCAATCCTGAGTTTGGCGTCAATCACACCATATTCGGAGGATGGCTCCAGCAACACGGCCCCGGCGCCATCGCCAAATAATATACAAGTATTCCGGTCTGTGTAGTCAATGATGGAACTCATCGTATCGGCACCAATGACAACTACTTTTTTATACGTGCCGGTTTCAATCATCTGTGCACCTGCCTGAAGTGCAAACAGAAATCCGGAGCATGCCCCGGACAGATCGTACCCCCAGGCATTGGTGGCACCGATATTATCCTGAACGAGGGCTGCTGTAGATGGAAACATCATATCAGGTGTAACGGTCGCCACAATAATAACCTCAATCTCGCCGGGTGAAATACCTCTGCGTGAGAGTGCCTGCATGACCGCCTTCGTAGCCATGTGCGATGTGGCTTCGCCTTTGGCGACAATACGGCGTTCGCGGATGCCCGTTCTGGTTTGAATCCATTCATCTGATGTTTCAACTATATTTTCCATTTCTGCGTTGGTAATTACCTTTTCGGGAAGATACATTCCCAATGCAGTAATGTTTGCCAGTATTTTATCAGAATTTTTGTTCAATTTGGAATTCATCAATGAGATCAAGGTGTGAGGAAATTCTTTCTCCAATATTTTTAATCAATTTACGGTCATATATCTTTTGAGCAGAAATAATGGAATTATTAATAGACTTGCCAGTGGAAGAACCGTGTGCTTTGATCACAATTCCGTTAATCCCGAGAAAAGGGGTTCCACCGTATTCTTCATAGTCCAGAAGCTTTTTCATATCTTTAAACGCGGGCGACATCATGGGCGCGGATAATTTAGAAATAGCGTGGTCATTGATACTATCCTTCAGCCAGGACATCATATGTGAAATGACGCCTTCAATAAATTTTAAGACGGTATTCCCTATAAAGCCATCACATATGACAATATCCACTTTTCCGTCAAGGATGTATCGTGCTTCGATATTACCGACAAAATTGCTCACATGCTCCTGCATAAATGGATAGGTTGTCCGGGTCAGTTCATTTCCTTTTTTCTCTTCAGATCCCACGTTGAGTAATCCTACCGTGGGGTTCTTTTTACCCAGAAATATCTCCATATATGCACTTGCCATGATCCCAAAATGCACTAAATGAATGTACCTGCAATCCACATTTGCACCAGCATCGCAAAGTATAAATCCGCCATTATTTGTGGGAATAAATGGTGCAAGTGCAGGTCGGCGGATACCGGGTATGGTCCCCAATAAAAAGAGTGAACATGAAAGGAGCGCGCCTGTATTTCCCGCGCTGATCACAGCGTCAGCACTACTATCCCTGACCATCTCGATGGCTTTAACCATCGATGAATTTGGCTTTGTCCGGTGGATTTTTGCAGGACTTTCGTCCATTTTGACAACATCTGGAGCGTGAAAGATTGTGATTTTATCCGAGAAACCGGAAAACCTTTTCAGATGGGGCTTGATCTCATTTTCGATCCCCACAAAAATAATTTCTGCAGGATGCTTACTATTCTCTTTAAGATACTGAAATGCACCTTCGATATTTGACAAAGGTGCATTGTCACCGCCCATTACATCAATGGCGATTCTCATCAAACCGGTATACTAAATTCCTTTTGCAGAAATGACGGGCCGGTCTTTGTAGTATCCGCAGGAGGGACATGCCCGGTAGGGTAGCTTCGGGGAGTTACATTGGGAACATACACCGACCTGGGGGATGGTAGCGATCCAATGTGTGCGTCTTTTTCTTCCACGCGTTTTCGATATTTTTCTCTTTGGGAGTGCCATTAAATATTACCTTAATTAATTTTCAGCTTTTAATCATTGACCAACGTGCTTATTTGAAATACAAGTAAAGCCTGATAATTTAAAATTACATCAATTGTCAATCCAATATTTGAATTTACTGCAATGAATGAATTGTGAAATAGAAGTTTGTAAGTAAATCTACACCTCATTTAATTTTTAACAGATCAATATCATTTTCAATTTTTTTTAACCGAATAAACAACAGGGTCTGTGATGCGACAAATGTGCAAAGTGCGTAGGCAATTGCAGTTGTCACTATTATCACATACCAAAAAGCTACGAATTTTTCTAATAATGGTAAATGAATAAATTCAGTATAAACATTAAAATTTTTCAAACTAGATATTGTAAAATCCGGTAAATGAACACGAGTATTCAGAATCCCCACCATGGTAAACATCCTTTTCAAAATCCAGAATCCAGCGGAAAATAAAAAAAAAGTGCCCAGAAAGGAAATGATCGTATTCCAGAGTGAAATTAGTGACCCCCCGATTAACATCCATGGGCGGGACCAGAGAATTGAAAATGCCTGAAATATGACCGCTTTTACGTCAGAATCCCAGGTAACAACAATAGCTGGAAAAAACATGACCCCCACAATAGTGGCGGCGACGGTGAGTACAAGCACGAGAGCGATCAACCACACCAATGGCACTACAATAATCATCAGAAATTTCCCAATGACGGGAATTTTTAACATCATGATCAGTATCCCGCTGATACCCATTAAAAAGAACAGTAACAGAAAAAAACCAATTGGCAGAAAAAAAATCGTAAAAATATTCTCTTTGATATACGTTCTCATGTGGGAAATCTTAAAATCGCGATCTCCTTTAAGTTCTTCCACAATTCGGACAGCGATGCCCAATGATGAACCCATAATTGTACAAATTGAGATCGTATATCCGATGAATAAAATAAAATTTGCAAAAAATGGAAGATACCGGTTTGGGAGCAGCAGCGGGATAATCCCGGCGAAGTGGAAATCATGATAATTGCCTGAAAAAAATTTCATGACAAAAAATGAAGAAATCAGGGATATCGTATAGGCAATAACGATTCCAAGCAATCCGAAATAAATAATATTAAATTTTAATGCCAGGCGGGGAGCCGTAAACAGATCAAATATGCTGTCTTTAAATCGAAGCTGATAATAGTATCGGTTAATTTCCTTTCTGGACATCGTCAATCCAGGGGGTTTTCCCCAGTTTTTGGGATACGAGTCCTGAATACCTTTTTGCCTCCTTTAGGGAGGAAAAGTCACCGATCCGAATTCGATACCATATCCTATCAGGCTCAGGAAGATATGTTAGTTCGATATGGGCGACAATGCCTAAAGCCGCTAATTTTTTAATCTGCATATCAGCAGATTTCCGGGTTTTCCAGGAGGATATCTGTATTGCAAAACGTCCGGTACCAGAGGGGCTAATCGTAGGGTGTATCACCTGATCGTCCGGTAAAGCCTGGTAATCCTGATCATCCACTTTCTCAATCTTTTTTGTGGAATCATTCGGTGCTTCCGGTCTGCTTTGAATGACAGACATATCTTCGGCATTTGCCGGTTTTCCCGCTGGTTCAGTAGCCCAAAAGTGAAACTTTTCCTGGGGTATGATCTGATTCTCAGAACTGATCATCGAACAGGAGAGGATATAACTTCCCTGGCGATCTGGTGTGAACAAGACTTTATCATTTTCAACCCACAATAAGGCATAGCTGGAATCAGGCGAGTCGCTGAATTGCCAATAGTAGGTTCCCGTTTCTCCGGATTCAGACCGTAATGTAGAACTTATTTTTACGGTTTTTCCGATTCGCACAGATTCGGGGATAGGTTCTCTGGCACAGGACAGGAAAATGATCGCCAGTCCCCACGGGAAATATTTCAATACTGTATTCAATTTATTAAAAGATAATGTATGAGTGTCAGATAAGTTCGCTCTCTGAGAAGAAAAAAGCAATCTCTTTTATGGCATTTTCATCTGAATCTGATCCATGAACGGCATTCTCCCCCAAACTTGTGGCAAAATCTTTACGAATGGTTCCTGCTTCTGCATCAGCGGGATTTGTACTTCCAATGGTTTCCCTCCATTCGACGACGGCATCTTTTTTTTCAAGCGCCAAAACCATGCACTGACCAGAGGACATGAAGCGGGTCAATTCACCAAAGAATGGACGGTGTTTGTGAATGTCATAGAATCCTTCGGCTTGTGCCAATGACATCCTGATCAGTTTTGCACCCAATATCCGGAAACCCGCCAGAATGATACGGTCATATATTTTACCGGTAAAATCGTTTCGAACCGCATCCGGTTTGATTATAGCAAACGTACGATTACCCATCGATCCCTTTTTCTAATAAAGATTTTGTTTTTTCGCCGATCTCTGCAACGGATTCGCAAACGGAAATCCCGCATTCAGAAAGAATTTTCATTTTTGCGGCAGCAGTATCATCACCTCCGGATACAATCGCACCAGCATGACCCATTCGTCGTCCCGGAGGAGCGGTTTGCCCGGCAATAAAAGCAACGATAGGTTTGGTCATATTTACTTTTGCCCACCGGGCGGCATCAATTTCCATCTGACCGCCGATTTCACCGATGAGTACGACTGCTCCTGTCTCTTCGTCCTTCTCGAACAATTCCAGAACTGTTCTCATATCCGTACCAATAATCGGATCGCCACCGATCCCGATCGCAGTGGTTTGTCCTAATCCGACTTTCACCAATTGATCTATTGCTTCATAAGTTAACGTCCCTGATTTTGATATCACACCGACAGATCCCGGACGTGTTATAAAACCGGGCATGATCCCCAATTTGCATTCGTCAACCGTAATGATTCCGGGACAGTTGGGTCCGACCAGTCGGGTACCATTGGAATCCACAATTTTTTTAACAACGACCATATCATGGACGGGGATTCCCTCCGTAATGCATACGATGACTTCAATCCCTGCATCAGAAGCTTCAATGCTGGCTTCGGCGGCAAATGCCGGGGGAACAAAGATGATCGACACATTAGCACAGGTTTTCTGCCGGGCATTAACAACCGAATTAAATACGGGTACCTTTTCGTCAAGCGCGGTCTGCCCGCCTTTACCAGGGGTTACGCCGCCAACGATTTGGGTTCCATATTCGATCATTTGGGCTGCATGAAAAGACCCCTCTGATCCGGTGATGCCCTGAACGATAACGCGTGAATTTTTATTGACTAAAATTGACATGTTGACTCCTGATTTGCATGTGCGGCGTTTACGACTTTATGGGCGGCATCCATCATACTGTCCGCAGGAATGATCGTCAAACCCGAGTCCGATAGTAATTTCTTGGCTTCGGTTGCGTTTGTACCCTCAAGCCGCACGATGACCGGAATCATCAGATCCAGTTCTTTCACGGCCTGAATGACGCCATTCGCAACACGGTCACACCGGACAATGCCCCCAAAGATATTGATCAGAACGGCTCTCACATGTTTATCTGACAGAATGATCTTAAACCCGTTTTTTACGGTATCTACGTTGGCTGTACCTCCTACATCCAGAAAGTTTGCAGGTTCGCCGCCTGCAAGTTTAATGATATCCATCGTTGCCATTGCCAGTCCCGCACCATTGACCATACAACCCACATCCCCATCCAGTTTAATATAATTCAGATGAAATTTACCGGCTTCCACCTCGGTATGGTCTTCTTCATCCAGGTCTCGCATTCCTACAATTTCAGCCTGACGGTATTTTGCATTGTCATCAAAGTTAAATTTGGCGTCCAATGCTAATACGGTTTGTGAGGTGGTGAGGACTAACGGATTGATCTCGATCAGGGAAGCATCCGTTTCCTGATAGCACTTATACATTTTTAAAAACACATCAACAGTTGTCTTAAAAGCATCACCGGAGAGGTGTAAACCATATGCAAGGTTTCTGGCTTGATAATTTTTCATGCCCACCAATGGATTTATCCATACTTTGGAAATTTTCTCGGGTGTATTCGCAGCAACGGTTTCGATGTCCATCCCGCCTTCGGTGGATACCATAAAAATATGATCGCCGCGGGATCGATCAAGTGTAAGGGCAGCGTAAAATTCCTTTTCTATGTCAATCGCCTCTGTAACAAATACCTTCCCGACCTTTTGACCGGCGGGACCGGTCTGATGGGTAATAAGGTTCATCCCGAGTATATTTTTCACATTTTCCAGCGCTATTTCCTTTGTCGGCGAAAATTTTACGCCACCGCCTTTTCCCCTGCCACCGGCATGGATCTGCGCTTTGACTACCACAGCTTCCGACTTAAACTGTTTTTGCACATTTTCTATGGCCTTTTCCGCATCCCTCAAATTCTCGATGACTAGACCATCCTGGATGGGGATTCCAAATTTTTTCAAAATGGCTTTCCCCTGATATTCGTGTATCTTCAATGTGTGTCCTTTAATTTAAAATGATATTAATCGTTGGTGATGGTCGTCCCTGCATTTCCTTCAATTGCATCAAAGAGGGAGGTGATGGATGTAATGACGACCTTCTTCCCGTGATATTTTAAAAAATACAATGCTGATTTTATTTTCGGTTCCATTGATCCCTGATAGAAATGACCGTCGTCGAGATATATTTTTATCTCCTCCGATGTGGCTTTGGTGATTGGCCGTTGGGCAGGTTTTTTATAATCAAGAAATATTTGATCTACATCTGTGATGATGAACATTTCATCGGCTTTAATCACTCTGCCGAGCAGCGCTGCAGACAGGTCTTTATCCACTACACCGTTTATCCCTTCAAGTGTTCCGTCGCTCTCAAGATAAGCGGGGATCCCTCCTCCGCCTGCCGCAATGACGATGGTCCCAAAATCAACCAGATGTTTAATGGAGAGTCCGTTATAAATATATTTCGGTGTCGGAGAAGGTACGACCCGCCTGAATACTCCCGGCTCCTGTTCTTTCATCACCCAGCCAAATTGGGTTCGGTATGTTTCCGCCTGTAATTTCGTAAGACTTCTGCCGATAAATTTAGATGGATTATTTATCGCCGGATCGTCGCGGTCAACGTTTACCTGGGTAATGAATGTCACCACCTCCCGGTCAGACCCGGCTCTGGACAGGGCATTCTGGAGGGACTGCTGAATCATATATCCCACCGCTCCCTGTGTATTTGCTACCAGAACACCCAGGGGTAGCGGAGGGGTAACATTTGCCGCGGTTTCATTCCGGATCAGTTCTGCGCCAACCTGTGGACCATTCCCGTGAGTGATGCAGATATTATATCCCAGGTCAACAAAGTGAAGCACGGCCTGAAGGCTTACACGGGTATTTCTGAACTGGTCTTCGATCGTACCGGCTTCATTTTTAGGAGATAAAGCATTTCCTCCCAGTGCTACAATAACCGTCTTTTTGTAAATACTCATTTATTTCAAACGTTCGGGATTGAAAGTAATTTCGATATTTTGACGACTAAATGAATCTTTTCAAGACATCATCCAGCGAGGGACGGCCAATTTCCTGGAGATCATATGTAACTCGGACTGAGGGATGTTTGATGTTGATAATTCGTCTGAGATCGATGGGGGTGGCAATGATCACAGTATCACAATCTGTATTATTAATGGTCGTCTCCAGATCTTTTACCTGTTCATCGCCATATCCCATGGCGGGGAGAAGAGTGCCGATATCTTTGTATTTTTCAAAGGTCGTGGTCAGCCTGCCGACCGTGTAGGGGCGGGGATCGATCAAATCCGAAGCCCCGAATTTCTGTGCGGCAACGATGCCTGCGCCATATCGCATCTCGCCATGTGTCAGGGTCGGGCCATCTTCTACAACCAACACCCTTTTGCCGGTGATCAATTCCGGATTTTCCACAGAGATGGGAGACGCCCCTTCCACAATAACAGCCCCGGGATTTATCCGTCGGACATTATCACGAACATCATCGATATCTAAAGGATCGGCTGTTTCAATTTTATTGATCAGAACCACATCAGCCAGCCGTAAGTTTGTCTCCCCCGGATAATAGGTATCTTCATGACCGGGACGATGGGGGTCCACGAGGGTGATCAACAGATCAGTATTGTAAAATGGCATATCATTGTTCCCACCATCCCATAAAATGATGTCCGCTTCTTTCTCTGCCTCCCGCAGGATGGCCTCATAGTCTACACCTGCATAAATGATCGTTCCGGTAGCGATATGAGGTTCATATTCTTCCATCTCCTCAATCGTACATTTGTGGAATTTTAAATCTTCAATTGAAGCAAATCTCTGAACCTTTTGTGCGACCAGATCTCCGTAGGGCATGGGGTGACGGATGGCGACTACTTTTTTCCCCGCATCTTTGAGAATTTTTGCGACCCGTCGGGTGACCTGGCTTTTCCCACAGCCCGTTCGGACTGCACAGATCCCAATAACCGGTTTGTTCGATTTTACCGATGTTCGCTTCATGCCCATCATTTTAAAATCCGCACCTGTTGCATTGACGATGGACCCTTTATGCATAACCGCTTCATGGGGGATATCTGAATATGAAAACACCACTTCCTCTACTTTATTTTTTTGGATCAGGTGAACCAGTTCAGATTCATCGAAGATGGGTATTCCCTTCGGGTATAATTTCCCTGCCAATTCGGCCGGATAGACCCTGCCGTCAATATCCGGGATCTGAGTGGCTGTAAACGCGGTCACATTGTACAATTCGTTATCCCGAAAGTATGTGTTAAAATTATGGAAATCCCTTCCGGCTGCTCCCATGATCAATATGTTTATTTTTTGCATTATCTCACTTTTCCTTTTTTCTGTTAATGATGTAATTCTGTCGGTCAGGGCTGCCAAAAGCAGTTAAATCGGGACGCTATTTTTCCTTCATAAATGGATAGAAATAATCCCTCGGCGGGATAAACGTCTCTTTTATGGTCCGTTGGGAAACCCAGCGCAGCAGGTTCAGAGGTGATCCGGCTTTATCATTGGTACCGGATGCCCTGCTCCCGCCAAAGGGTTGTTGCCCCACGACTGCGCCGGTGGGTTTATCATTGATGTAAAAATTTCCCGATGCGTGCATGAGTAATTCTAATGCCCGGTTAATCGCCTTTCGTTCACGGGCAAATACCGCCCCGGTTAAACTGTAGGGTGATGTCCTATCCACCAGACGAAGTGTATCATCCCAGTCGGAATCATATACAAAAATGGTTAGAACCGGACCGAATATTTCCTCCTCCATGGTTTTGAAATGAGGGTTGGTCGTGACAATTGTCGTAGGATCAATAAAATACCCTTCAGATTTATTATAATTTCCTCCGGTTATAATATCAGCTTCGTCAGAGTTTTTGGCAAAATCGATGTATGCGGCAATACTGTCAAATGCAGAATCATCGATCACCGCATTCATGAAATTGGTAAAATCCTGCACGTCGCCCACCTTAATGGAACTGACCATGTCCGTGAAAATCTGTCTTGTATCTTTCCAGATCGATTTTGGGATATAGCATCGTGACGCTGCAGAACATTTTTGTCCCTGGTATTCAAATGCACCGCGAACCATCGCCGTCGCCAGTTCGTGGGGATCGGCAGATTCATGGGCGACGATAAAATCTTTTCCACCGGTTTCACCGACGATTCGTGGGTAGGTTTTATAATTTGCAATATTATTGCCGATTTTTTTCCACATGTTTTGGAATACAGACGTTGACCCGGTAAAATGAATCCCGGTCAGGTGTTCATTTTCCATCACCGGATTCCCTACGTTTCCACCGGGACCGGGGATAAAGTTGATCACGCCATCCGGCAACCCTGCGGCTTTGAATAACTGCATCAGGTAATATCCTGAAAGGACAGAGGCGGAAGCCGGTTTCCATAAAACCACATTCCCCATCAGCGCCGGCGCTGTGGGCAGGTTACCCGCAATAGAGGTAAAATTAAAGGGAGTCACTGCAAAAACAAATCCTTCGAGGGGTCGATATTGAACCATGTTCAATGTCCCCTTCGGGGAATAGGGAGGCTGTTGCTGATAAATTTCCTGCATGAACATAGAATTGAAATTGAAAAAATCAATCAGTTCGCAAGCCGAATCGATCTCAGCCTGATAGACATTTTTACTTTGTCCCAGCATGGTTGCAGCATTTAAAATATCACGATAGGGTCCCGCCAGGAGCTCCGCCATTTTTTTAAATATTGCGACACGGGCAATGTAAGGCATAGCTGCCCAGTCTCCGGCAGCATTCAAAGCCGCCTGAACCGCCTGATCCACCTCCGCTTTACCGGCTTTATGGTATTCCCCCAGGATGTGGCGATGATCATGGGGCATGATGCATGGTTCGGTTTGCCCGGTAAATATTTCTTTTCCGCCAATAATCACGGGGATTTCAGTGGTCGTACATGCAAATTCTGTCAATTTTGATTTGAGAGAAACGGTTTCAGCCGAGCCGGGCGCATAATTTCTAACCGGTTCGTTAATTGCTTTTGGTATATTGATAATTGTATTGTTCATTGGCTGTACCTGCATTCTAAAATTGGATGAATATTAACATAAAAAGCCCCGAAATTTATCCTCACATCCGTCATTACACCAAGCAGTAAAGCCAGGATAAATCTCTGAAAAAATTTGGGAACCAGGCGTTCCAGGAACAGGCATTTTTACGCTGAATTTATAAAACACGAATCTCCTGGCGTTTATCTGTCCTCGTTTCGGATTCCCTCTATTCAAATTTAATTATGCAATCCTGTCCATCTGTTCGGTCCTGATCGAATATGGAATGATAAATATTGAGGATTTATTTAAATCTATAGTGAGTATTTTCCCGATCACTCATGAATTCCAGGATCATTTATCAGAATTTTTAGAGGCAATACAGTTTTATTATGCAGTGTAAATTTTTAGCAAATTTATTTTTCATATTTAGTGGAGATCGTATGATCATTTCTATCAATCCGGCGACTGGGAAAATCATTCAAAAGTTTGAAGAACATACCCGAGATGATGTACACCGAATCCTGGATTGTGTCTCGCAGGCACGACCAGGCTGGATGAATGCTTCATTTAAAGACCGTTCAAACTTATTTGAAGAGTGTGCTGTTCTGCTTATCCGGCAACAGCGGGAATTTGCCGAACAGATCACTCTCGAAATGGGTAAACCCATAAAGGAATCTCTGGCGGAAGTTGAAAAATGTGCCTGGGTATGCCGTTATTATGCAAAGAATGCCCATGTCTTTCTTAAAGACGAGATTGTAAAAACAGATGCTGGTGAAAGTTATGTATCTTTTGCACCGTTGGGGACGATACTGGCAATTATGCCCTGGAATTTTCCGTTTTGGCAGGTGTTCCGGTTTGCTGCACCGGGGTTGATGGGTGGAAACACCGCCGTTTTAAAACATGCCTCGAATGTTACGGGTTGTTCGCTGGCGATCGAGTCTATATTTTGTCACGCGGGCTTTCCCGATAATGTATTCAGATCACTGGTCGTATCATCACACACCATGAGGGAGATCATTGCAGATGACCGGATATCGGCCGTCACCCTTACCGGCAGTGAATCTGCGGGAAGTCAAACTGCGGCCGCCGCAGGAACAGGGATCAAGAAAACCGTGCTGGAATTAGGGGGATCCGACCCGTTCATTGTTTTACGGGATGTCGAAATGAAAACATGCATTCATGCAGCAATGACCGCCCGCTTCCTAAATGCCGGTCAAAGTTGTATTGCCGCCAAACGATTCATTGTGGAAGCCGACATTTTGGAGGAGTTTACCAATGGGATCATCGATTCCGTTCGGAAATTAGTGATGGGGGACCCGCTGGAGGAAACCACTGACATCGGACCGCTTGCCCGGTCGGATCTACTGGATGAACTCCACTATCAGGTGAAGGAATCCGAATTACAGGGCGCAAAAATCCGCTTAGGCGGGAAGAGATCTGATCGGCCGGGGTATTATTATGAACCCACCGTTATGACCGGTGTGACATCCGAAATGACGGTATTTCAGGAAGAAACTTTTGGACCGGTAGTGGTAATCATCCCGGCAACAGATGCCGACGACGCTGTCATGCTGGCAAATGATTCACAATACGGGCTTGGCGCCAGTCTATGGACGACCAATTTGACCCTGGCAAAGGGTCTGGTCAGGAATATTCAGGCAGGCTCTGTTTTTGTAAACGGGGTAGTGAAGTCAGACCCAAGACTTCCATTCGGAGGAATAAAAAAATCAGGATATGGCAGGGAATTGTCCCACTACGGGATCAGGGAATTCCAAAACATTAAATCTGTTTGGATAAAATAAAATCGATGTCGGTCAATCGCCTTTGTATATGGTACGAATGGGAAAGGGGATCACGATCCCGTTCTCTTCAAAGCGTTTTTTCAACAATTTAATATACTCGCTCCGAACTACATGCTGTGATGGGAAATCAACGGCTCTCATTATCACCGTAAAATCTATGCTGGAATCATTAAAGGTATGGAATCGTAAATTCGGTTCAAAATCATGTACGGCTCCTCTGACCATCTGTAAGACATCACGGGCGGTAGAAAGGGCAATCTGTTCGACGAGTTCAAGATCACTGTCGTATGCTACCCCGCAATCCACTTTGACACGCAGGTTTGCAGTGGGAATACTGTAGTTTAGAATCGTCGCGATGGCGAGTTCGGAATTTGGAACAACGATTGTATTATTTGACCGGTCGATCAATGTGGTATTTCGCAGTGTAATATCTGTGATGGTTCCTTCCAGCCCTGAACTGATCCGGACGAAATTTCCGACCTGAATTTGTTTTGACATCAACATTTGAATACCGGCAAAAAAATTGGCAAGAGTATCCTTTAATGCGAAACCCGCTGCCAAACTCCCCACTCCTAATGCGCCCAATAGTGGCGTTATTGCCATTCCAAATGTTTGCATTAGGATCAACACGGCAATACCGATAATTATCCCCCGTATAATCATCATCAGTATGCCAAGGTTGAAAACCTGGTTATCATACCGCCGGGTATAACTGGATAGCATCGAGCCCACCAGATTTGCAGTGGCGATGGCAATGGATAACACAAAAATGACGAGAATGATTTTGTTGGTTGCCTCCGTGATTGAATCGGGGAAGACTTTTGTCGCCATCGCCAAAGAAATACCCCCTAACACCAGCCATAATGTGATATACTTCTTTGAAATTTTCAACACGACATCATCACCTGCCCATTTGGTCTTATCCGTAAGCCGTTTTAGTTTTAGAAATATGATCCCGTTAAAGACCCATGCGACAAGTATGCCCATCAGAATTAATGCTATTGGAAAAAAATAAGGTTGGATCGCTCTGATTATATCCATTATTGCCCACCTTTCAATAGATTGTTGAAATCACGACCAGTCGGGTTCTGGAATAACCTCAAATCAAATTCTGATATGGCTGCGAGAATGTGATCGAAAATATCAGATTGAATCTCTTCATATTTCACCCAGTTCGTATCATTTGTAAAAAAATAAAGTTCGATGGGCAGACCATGTTCTGTTGAATTCAATTGTCTGACAAGGAGAGTCATCCCTTGATGGACATTCGGATGATTCCGCAAAAACTGAAGTATATATGTCCGGAATGTTCCCACATTCGTTAAACGCCGGCCATTGATCAATTCGCTGGTATCCACATTATGCTTTAAGTTATATATTTCAACTTCGGCTAATTTTTCCTTCAGATTAGCTGCGATGGTCTCAAATTTTTGATATTTCTTCAGCATTTCCTGTGTACAAAACTGAATGGATGACATGTCAATATAAATCGCCCTTTTCACTCGGCGGCCTCCACTGGCTGACATCCCACGCCAATTTTTAAAGGATGAGTCGATCAATTTATAGGTGGGCACCGTTGAAATGGTTTTATCCCAATTCTGAATTTTGACGTGATGTAAAGCGATATCGATCACATCCCCGTCAGCTCCAAATGCCGGGGCTTCTACCCAGTCACCAATTTTCAAAAGGTCACTGGAGGATATCTGTATGCTGGCGACAAATGACAGGATTGTATCCCTGAAAATCAACATGATTACGGCAGTGAGCGCACCAATCCCGCTTAAAAGAACCCAGGGCGATCTCCCCATTAAAATGGATAAGATCGTGATACCCCCTAAAAGATAGAGCAAAATTTTAAAAATTTGAAGATAGGATTTCAATGGTATCTTTTTACCAATTTCAAGGTGTTCATAAATTTTATTCATGGAGGATATGATACTCCCAAGCGTCAACATCATCATCAGTACGATAAGGGCGATAATCATCCGTTGATACAGGATAGCCGGACCGGGTAAATATTCCTGGAATTGATAAAAGATCACCAAGGGTATCAGAAATGATAATCGGTTAAATACCTTCTCTTCCAATAATATATCATCCAGGTCGGTTTTGGTTTTTTTAAAAAATGTGGAAAGTGCCCTTATCAATATTTTTTTCGATAAATAGTACACGAGGGTGCACCCAAATATGAGGACGAACAGGTAAACCCAATTGGCTAATTCCGGATTGATAGTAAACCAATTTTTCATATTCTCAATATTCATTTTGATCCTTCGTAAGTGGCGAAAACGATGACCGCCCCCTTTGATACGGAAATAGAAAATGTATCGGCAACCGACTCATTTAACGTTCCTTTCACCAGATTTTTCAATATCGTTTCCCTGAGTGGAAATTTCAGACCGGTTGAATTTATCGGTATGGTCGGATCCGGTGTAAAGACAGATACTGCTTGCCCCGGATGACTTTTGAAGAGACGATACCCCAGTGTCGGCTGAAATATCCCGAAATTACTAAAAAGAAGAATTTCCTCGAAATATTCGGCAAATTCTAAGAGAAGAAAAATATTCCCCATTGTGTGATCTTCCCTTCGTCCTGTTCCGCCTGCAATACTGATAGCGGAAATTTCCTGTGATTTGCACCATCGAATGGCTTTTTCCAGGTCGTTTGTTTCCGGGTCCGGGTCAAAAATGAGTCTGTCAGTGTACATTTTTCTCATTTCACGACTGATTGAGTCCATGTCTCCGATCACGATGTTGGGGATCAGCCCGTGGGCATTCAAGGAATTTACCGCACCATCACAGCAAACGATAAATCCGGCATCATTGAGACAGGCTAATGCAGCGGGATGCACAGGGTATTCTCCATTCGCTAGAATAGTGCATTGACCCTTATCATGGTTCTGACTTGGGATGTGATTATTCAGGATCATTTTCCGTTTTCCATGGATCACAAATCCACCCGGAGTACACCTCCATCATTTCATCATCCGGGTTTTCAATCTTAACAATTTTATATTTATTTTCCGGGAAATCACCGGGTGTTACCTGAACTGATCGTATTTTTCCCCGCCGTGAGATCAGTATCGTCGATGCTTTTTCCTTTGATACATCCCCTAAATGTTTAAATACATTATCCGGGGTCAGCCGGATCCCATTGATCGCAAGTAATTCATCATTTACGTTCAACCCGTCGCGGTATGCAGGCGAATCTGCCGGAACCTGTGAAATTTTTAGATTTCCATTTTGGAATTTGATTCCGAACCATGCCTTTATTTTTTCATCATCATTTAAAAATTCTTTCATCAGGTGAAGGCCTGCATAATGAAGGTAAGAGTCAAAATCAATATCACCAACCCTATGAACCATATCCCAAATCTCAGGGAGGGGGCTTCCGGCTGACATTTCGCAAGCAGAAATAAAATCCGGTTCTGTAAATCCCTTTCCTGACCGTGTAAAATCATCCCATAACGATTTAAACACATTATCCAGTGAGTTTCGGTTTTGTGTAGATTGTCTGATTTGAAGGTCTAATATCACCCCGATGAGACTGCCTTTCAAATAGTAGGAGACCGTACTGTTTAAGGAATTTTCATTTGGACGATATAACTTGATCCATGCGTCGAAAGAAGATTCAGATACGGACTGTACCATCCTGCCGGGAGTACTTTCCAGCTTCTGGATATCCTCTGCCAGAAGATTCAGATATTCTTCCGGGGTTGCAATCCCGGACCTTCGGAGGAGGTGATTATCATAATATGCGGTCATCCCTTCTGATACCCAGAGCAGATCCGTATAATTTTCCGTATCATAATCGAATGGACCCAATGATACCGGGCGAATCCGTTTCACATTGTAGACATGGAAAAACTCATGGGAGATCAGCCCCATAAATTTCAGGTAATCTGACCGGGATGTGAATTTCCACGGATCATAGATGAGATTGCATGAATTTTTGTGCTCCAGACCGCCATAACCACTGTCATTCAGATTTAGAAAAAAAGTATAATGATCATAGGGGACACTGGCGAAAACAGAGTGTGCGTTCGTAACGACTTTTCTGGTATCTTCCATGATTTGACCCGGATCATAGTTCCCCGTGTCCGAAATCGCCACAACATGAGGAATATCGGATACAGTAAATGTGTATGTGCGTTGATTCCCAAGTAAAATTGGGGAGTCAATAAGATGATCCAGGTCATCCGCCATATAGGTAAAATGACCACCTTTATAATTTGGTAATTCAGTATTGATTTTCTGCCAACTCATGTACGGTTCAACTGATATTTTAATTTTACGGTGTTCAAACCCCTGTGGGATGATAAACAGGCTGGCACCATTTAATAACGCGAGATCAGTATCAACAAAACTGGTCCTCACGGAGTACTCAAACGCATAAACCTGGTAATCCACAGAAATGGATGAATGACCGTTTAGCAGGACCCGCCAGGTATTTTTATTAATTTTCTCAACTGATAATGGTGTGGATTTTTTATGTGCGGTGAATGTTAAGACATTTCGGGAAAATTCTCTTACAAGATAGGAGCCCGGCGTCCAAACGGGCATGTAAAAATCTGCATATTCACCGGACAACCCGGTAACGTCTGCAGAAATATTAATGATATGAGTATGTGGATTCTCAATACGCAATGTATAATGAAGGTCTTTTGCAGCCATGAACGCTCCGGATAATAAACTTACCAATAGAAAAAAAATACGATATTTCATGCGAAATCAGGTCGTCTTTCAGAAAAAATGAGGCGTAATTTACATCGATTCGGGAAAGGATTCCCGGGTGAACAAAACAGGGTGATAACTGAAGGTTACAGAAATTGTTTTAATCGCTGATTTGCACGGATTTTAAGATTTCACGTAATACAAAGTTCGTTGATTTCAGGAAATTTACAGACTTCAGAGGAAGGCTGATCAATTTTTTCCGTGTAATCTTTTCATCCCATTAATCCGTGATACTGACGGAATTGAGTAATCCAACAGTCTGAGCAATTTAGGTTCCATGTTTGCATAGGAAGTAAACAGGATTGTGTGGAATCCTAAATTTTCGGCCGCTTTTATGTTTTCAATACGATCATCGATGAAAATGGATTCATGCGGTCGAATTCTATATCGGTTGCAAAGGATTCGGTAGATTTCAAGTTCTGGTTTTATCGTTTTTACTTCTGCCGAGAAAATAATTCCGGTAAAAAGGGTAAAAAAATAATTCCGGTTTCGAAGATAACTCCCAAAACTGGTGGAAATATTTGAAAGGCAATACAAAGGATGACCTGCATAATGTAGTCGGTGAAGTAGTGTCACGGTTTCAGGAATGGGATTAAGAGATTGCTTGAGTGAATCTAACAATAGATCAACCAATTCAACGGATACATTGAGTATCATGGCAAACTCGTGGCGTAGGTCTGACTCTGCAATTTTACCCCGATCAAATTCACGCCAGATTGATACGATTGCATCCGGTAATTCGTTGAAAGTCATTTTCAGTTTGGGGGAACATATCCGGGTGAGTACTTCTTCAGGCGCCCAGGTAAATAGCACATTCCCTAAATCAAAGATGATATTTTTCACTTTCGAAGTCAATTCGTTTTCCTTTTTAAATAATGTTCCAGAATTGGAAGTTTAACCCCGAAACTTGATTTTAGTTATCCGTTTTTTGGATCTTTTGATCAATGCCAGGGCATATAAATCTATCGGTAATCATTGATAGATCGGTCTAATTTAAGAACAGATGATATAACTACGGTTTACCCGAAATTAAGAGGAGTCGCAAAATCACAACACCCATTTCATTATCCATTCGTTCAGGGACTCCTGATTTTTTAGATTTACCCTGGGGGTACCCGCTGGAAACCTGGCAGCAATATACTCGAAGGATAGAAAAATTACCGCGTGGATTGTCCCGGCATCCCGTTGAATTTATCACATATGATAATGCACTTTATGCTGTTAAGGAATTACCAGTTGGCATTGCCGAAAAGGAGTATAACCTTCTGATCAGTATGGAGAATTCGAACCTCCCCGTGGTTCATGCCGAAGGTTATGCGGTCACCCGGACAGAACAGGGCGATCGAAGTATCCTGATCACCCGGTATCTTGAAAATTCCTTACCATACAGTTCATTATTTACGGTACCCAACCTGAAATTGTACCAGGATCATCTCCTGGATGCCCTTGCAGGACTATTGGTCCAGCTTCATATCAGCGGAATATTTTGGGGAGATTGTTCGCTGTACAATACGCTCTTTCGACGGGATGCCGGAAAATTACAAGCCTATCTTGTAGATGCGGAGACCGCGATCATCCACGAAAACCTTTCTGTGAATCTCCGAAAGCATGATCTGGAGATTATGGAAGAAAATGTTATAGGGGGATTGACAGACCTGGTGGCCGCCGGAATATTGAATACCGATTATCCGACGGAAGAAACGGGTGCTTCGATTCATGATAGGTATGGTCGTCTTTGGCTGGAAATCACGAGAGAGATTTTTATTACCCCTGTTGAAAAATTCAGAATTCAGGAACGGATAAATACATTAAATAATATGGGATTCTCAGTGTCGGAAGTGGGACTTCAGTCGACGGTAAAAGGAGACCAGTTGAAGCTGAGTGTAGCAGTTACTGATCGAAATTTTCATCGGAGACTGATCCATACCACCCTTGGAATCAATGGCGAAGAAATGCAGGCAAGACAAATGATCAACGAAATAAAAGAAATTAAAGCGTGGCTATCTTCGGAACGGGGAAGAAGTATCCCCTTGAACGTGGCTGCTTTTCACTGGCAGAATCAGTACTATCAACCGGTGATTGATCAACTATCAGAAATCCGTCAGGAGGGCATTACCGATCCTGAATTGTATTGTCAATTTCTCACCCATAAATGGCTGTTATCTGAAAAAGCACAAATTGATGTGGGGCGGGAGGCCGCTATCCTGGATTTCAAAATTCACACCGACTGATACAGATTAAAAACTGGTTGGATTTCAGGGAAATTCCCCGGTCTGGTCAGACAACGCTACTAAAAAATCAGGATGGACTTTCCCGCCATGATCGAGTATATACCTGACATCCTTCCAAGCCAGATTATATTCCTTAAGGAAATAGTACGTCACCGCCCGATTATTTATAACTGAAAGATCATTTGGCTTTATAGCCAACACTAAATTGAAATCTTTAAGTGCAAGAGCAAAAGATTTCAATTTCAGAAATGTATCCCCACGGTTGTTGATGGCATCTGCGAACCGTGGATTCAAAGCGATTGCCATATCATACGCTACGATAGATTTCTCCCAATTCCGATGAGATCTATGAACATTTCCCAGCAGGTAATATGCATTATCGTGACTTGGAGATTCCTGAACGGCGGCTGTGGCAAAGGAAAGCTCATCCCGGTAAATCTGGCTCCGCCGCCAGGTTTTGGTCCCCAGGGACATCATGAGAATAATCATTCCCAGTATGAGCAATGGTTGATATTTTTTGTCAGATCCTTCGAATATTTTTAATTGTGAAATCATCAGGAAAAAGCCAACCGAGGGTAAATATAACCGATGTTCGAAATATTCTCCCTGCAAGGCGCCCCACAATAGTGGAAGCGATATCGTGAGCATGTACCAAGCCAGCCCGAAAATAAATATCCCTTTATTTCGGATCCCGCTAAAAATCACCCCCATCGCCATGAATAAAGATACGATCAAACCGGGCCACAGGGGAGTATCGAGGATAGTGGGTAAAACAGACTGGTAGATAGGTAAACCGAGTTTACCAATGGATATCACAAAACCCGCGGCACAGTCTGAAAAATAGCTATTATAACTATCAATATTGAGGATAAAGCCTCCGGTCATGATCAGCTTGTGGGGAATTAAAAACAGGAAACAGGAGATAAACCAAAGAACCAGTAACTGTTTTACGGACAGGTTCAACCGGAAATGATAGGCGATCAGTCCAAAAATAAATAGCAACAGGATACCTTGTTCTTTTGTATACGTTGCCAGAATAAAAGAGATAACATGAATGATCAGCCACCGAATTCGAGGCGATCTATAATATTGAATAAGTGAGACCACTGCCGTTAATGAAAATAGGGTGAGTAATGAATCATTGCGTCCCGGCAGCCAGGCTACCGCCGTGACATGGATGGGGTGAGCCAAAAATAAGAGAGACCAGAATAATGACAGGGTCCTTGAAAAGTTCAGCTGTTGAAAAAAGAAAAACACCAGGATTGATACCGAAATATGGATTATCAGATTGGT
>CAYPCW010000022.1:23894-40019 GCA_964409335.1 uncultured bacterium | reverse complement strand
CGGCGATGGACAACTCTCCCAGATCGTGGGTATCATGAACATTTCCCTTTACCTGAGTGACAAACTTTTTCCCCCCCAGTTCGAGAGTCCCGCCGGGAATCTCAAGGTTTTCACTGGCGATCAGGCCGACGATGGCATTTAAGGTCAGACGATACCGTTCGAGAGAAGCAGGATCAATATTTATATCAAATTGTCGTTCGACCCCGCCCACCACATCGCAACTCAACACATCCGGGATATTTTCGATATCGGATTTCAACTGCTTCGCCATACGGGTCAGTTCAACGTAATCATCGCCGCTAAAGGACATCACGAGAATAGGGGTTTCGCTGAAATTCAACTCCAGCACCATAGGGTCCAGAATATCGTCGGGAAGCTCACTCTCGACATCTGCTACCGCTTCACGAACATCCCGCAACTTTTGATCGATATCCGTCCCCACTTCAAAATTAACCCCGATGCTGGATGATCCGGTGCTGCTGGTAGACGTGATAAAGTCCACATCTTTCAGTCCTTTGAGTTTATCTTCCAATTTATTGGTGATGAGCGTTTCCACCTGGTTCGGCGGAGCGCCGGGATAGGGTACGATTACCAATAACACCGGAATCGAAATATCAGGGTTCAGTTCCTTCGGCATGGAAACCAACGCAAAAATCCCTGAAATAATAGGCAGGATGATCAAAAGGAGCAGTACGACTCTCCAGTTGTTTAAAAATAATCGGATTAATTTCATGAAAAATGTCCTTTTATATGGATATGGCTAAGGGCGGGACTGATCCTGGTTATCCTGTAAATATTCATTGAGGGATGTCCATTCCCTGTTCAACTCTACCGGTTCACCGGACTTACAATATTCCTGGCCATTGACGATGACCAGTTCGCCGGCATCCAGTCCCGAACGGACATATACCTTTTCCCGGATGTGGGAAGTCAGGTCTATTTTTTTTTCAGTGGCGATACCGTCTTTCACCGTGTATGCAACCCAGTGACCACTTTTTTTCATCATCGCTTTGCCGGGGATGGCGACCTGCGCTTTGGATTTTGGCTCATAGATTTCGATAGAAACCGTCCAGCCGGCCAATAGCGATAGATCAGAATTATCCAGCTCGATCCTCAGTGGAAATCCTCCATCTGCAGATGCGGATTGGCTGATGAATGCTACTTTTCCATAAAATATTCGATGCGGCAAATGATTCGAACGAACCACAACTTTCGATTGATTTCCGATATTCATCAGATTAAATTCGTTCACGGACAGATTTACTTTCAACCGGTGAATATCCTGGACGACATATGCGGGGGCGGCCATCGAGACAAACTGTCCGATTTCAATGGCTCTGGAAAAAATATACGCTGAGATTGGGGTGGTAATGTACGTCCGTGCAAGTTGTAATTTTGCGAGGTTCATCGCCGCTTCAGCCTGATCCGCCTGCGCTGAAGCAATCTTATATGCTGTTTCCACCCCCTCCAGGGCGGCCTGAGACGCAAATCCTTCATTCTTTAACTTCGCCTGGCGATCAAAGTTGGATGTAGCGTTTTCTAAATTGGCTGTGGCCAGTTGAAATGCGGCATTTGCCTGGTCGAATCCGACCTGATAATCCTGGTCTTCAATATGTGCCAGAACATCCCCGGAGTTGACTTTGTCACCTTCAAATTTACGGATGTATTCGATTTTACCGGCAGCTTCCGGGAACACATTCACCTGTGAAATGGGTTGAAGGACACCGGAAAATTCCAAAAATGAATTTGCCATTTCTGTATCGATTTTCACCACATCAACGAGAGTGCCTTTTTCAGATTCAGACATACTCTCCGATTTTCCCTGACACGCGATCAGGAGCATTATCAGTGCGGGTAGGAATAATTTTTTTAACACGATTACCTCTTAACTTATTGAAATTTAAGGTTTATTAAAACTGGATTGAATATCCGCCACTGACCATTAACTGATAATAGGATATGGCATGATCAATTTGAGTATTCACGAGATTGACCCGGGCATTATATAAAATGTTCCGTGCGTCGATAAGCTCAATCTGGTTGCTGTCACCCAGTTCAAACCCGGATACCACGGCTTCATAATTTTCAGTGGCTGCCGACACCTGTTGCGCCGCCAGGGTAAGTGAACTTTTCATGAGTTGGTACTGCAGATAATTCGCTTCAGCTTCCATTCTGATCTTGTTTTCAGCTTCGATCAGCGAGTACTGACTTTGTCGGTACTGAGCCTTGGCGATTTGATGGTTTGCCTGATTTGACATCCCAAGCGGGAGGTCAAAGGAAACATTGACCATGGCGCGCCAGGAATCATTTTCACCGGCTAAGAGAGATGCTTCGGAATCCCTTTGCCAGTGAAATATTCCCGCAACGGAGGGATAGAGCGACCCCCGGGTGGCTTTGACCCCTAAATTTGCCACATCCGTCCCGATTCTGGCAGACTGCAGTGCGGAACGATTCTGTAGTGCATGATCCATTAATTCATCGATGGTCTGTTCAAGGTGAATCTCCGGGATCCGGTCATCCAGGTCAAACCCGGCGCCGAGGGGTTCGCCCATGATCATGTTCAGAGAAATCTGAGACATTTTCACCCCCTGTTTTGCCTGTTGTATCTGCTGACTGATTTCGGTTAAACTCACCTGCGCCCTTAAAACATCCTTCTTCTGAAGGAGTCCCAGGTCGAACATCCGGTTCACCATCTTCGCATTTTCTTCCACCAGATCGCGGGCGGCTTCACTAATGGAAAGGATGCCATCCATCTTGATCAGATTATAATATGCCCTGATGGTTTCTAATTTGGTGTACTCACGACTTTCGGTTACCATGAGTCCAGAAATCTCTATGGATTTTGATGCTATTTTTTGTGCGCTTTGAAGTGTCCCTCCGGTGAATAGCGGCCAGGTGATATCAATGGATTCCTGACCCATGATCAGAGGCTGGATGGTAGCAGTGGTTGTGGAATCGATCGGGAAAACAATTTCCGTATTATTTCGGATTTTTGTATAACCGGCGTTCAGAGACGGCAATCGGTTGGAGAATGACTGCCATTTTTGATAGCCGGCGATGTCTTTATCAAATTTAATCCGTTGATGTTGGGGATTATTTTTTAATGCGCGTGCAATCGCTTCACTACAATTCAATGGATTCGAACCCATAGCGATGGTAAAATATATTAAAAAGAAAATAGTTATTCTCATATGGTGTTCCTGAATTATAAGTTTAAAATTATGATCCGGAATTGTCATGGATCAAAGTTTTTGGTACAAAAAATACAACTAAAGTTTCAGACATTTTCAGCATACGTAGCATAATAACAGAAATCCGGAGAAATGGTTGGCAAAAAAAATACGGGATAAGTAAAAGAAGGCAGAACCGTCCACAAATTTTTAAGCGAACCGGTGATATGTAAAAATATTAATAAATCAGGTATTAAAATACCGGTCGCCATAATCTCCCAAACCGGGGAAAATATACTTATCCGGATTCAGATGAGAATCGATTGCCGCAACGAAGATATCCACGTCGGGGAAGATTTCCGTGAGATGATTGATCCCTTCCGGCGCCGCTACGATACACACGGCGGTAATAGATTCGGCGCCTTTCTTGCGCAGTGCAGAAATCGTATCCACGAGAGAACCTCCGGTTGCCAGCATGGGATCTAACACTATAATATGTTTATCCCTCAGATCGAAGGGAAATTTTTGGTAGTATTCGTGGGCAATCGCCGTTTGCTCGTCCCGTTCCAGTCCGATGAAACCGACCGGCGCCCAAGGCAGAAAATCCCGTGCCGGGAAAAGCATTGACAATCCCGCCCGCAGCACCGGGACAAATATGATATTATCCCGGATCAATTTGCCTTTCATGACGCCCAGAGGGGTTTCGATATCTTCATCATATAATGGAATCTCCCGGGTGGCTTCCATGATCATGATCTGGGAGACTATGGCGGTATGCCGCCGGAAATGTTCCGTATCTGTCTCCTTCTTTCTGATAATGGTCAGAGAATGGTGTAGAAGCGGATGCGAGATAATGTGAATGTTAGTCATAAATTTCCGGTGTCAGAATAAGATCGACAACCCCAATTATAAAACTGAATTAATGGCCGTTTTAACATCATGATTTAAATTGATAATTCAAAAACTTCCCGGTTTCAATATCGTTAGATTGCCATTGAAAATCCGGTGTTCGTCTGTGATATTTCCCCTTTGTTTGTATTGTCAGCAATCGAAATTTATCAAAGATACCCTATGTGAATGATGGCTGAAAATGAGGATCACAAGGGTCGTTTCGATACATCAGAAAGTGGTAGCTGTCCTGCAGATTACCAGGTCTTGTCCGAAAGAACCGGAATGACACGCGGTGACGGTCAAGCCGACTGCCCATGGAATTCTCTTATCCCGGAGTGTTGGGGTTCCGGTCCCGCATTGCGAAATTATTATAGATGCAGTGGAGGAAAATGAACTCCCCATCACCGGCGCCATGAGAACCCGGCTCCAATCACTGGTCAGGTATGGATGCCGCCGAATCCCCGGGAGAGATTGCACTAACGATCGTTGCTGAAATTCAGTCGGAGTTGAAAGGGGTTAAGCATCCAGCCGGCTTACGGCACGGGTGCCGTCCAACCGAAATTACCGTTTCTGAATAAGGACCGGACACCGGGTGATATAATTATTTGTGAACAGATATATTTGTAATAACTTACCATGTATTCAGTGTAACCCCTAAAAACAAGGTGATCTTCAAACCGTGGAAACCGTAAAAGTATGGCTACGCATATGTTGAAACCAATGCTTACCGCCCATGTCCCAGAACCGGGAACGGATTTGAAGTACATTCAGGTATTGCCAGGACACAAAAGCAGTAAAACCACTGAAGTCTATACCCATTATTACCACGAAGGTTTTCGACCCAATAAAAAGCCCGTTAGATGATTTATAAATATGATAATTTTAACTACATTTGAAAATAAATAAACCGAAACACTTTATCGGTTATCTACATAAATTATGGTAGATAACCGATAGTTTATATCGGATATAAACAAGTTACCGGCAAGGCTGGAAAACCCGAACCAACAACAAAACCGTTGACAACTTCGGGACAATTTTGAGACATTCAAACAATTAAAAAAGTAATTTTGCTAAATAACTTAGGACAAAGAAAATGAGAGTAAAAGAACCACTATTTAACTACATAAGCCCAGACACCGACTATGCTATTAAAAACGGTGACTGCTTGTCCGTTCTCAAAAAAATTGAAGACGGCAAATTTGACCTCATTTTGACTTCTCCACCCTACAATGTGGGCAAATCATATGAGACCAAAACGAGTATTGAGAAATACCTTGAAACACAAGAAGAAATCATATCTGAACTTGTAAGGACACTATCCGACAAAGGAAATCTTTGTTGGCAGGTAGGTAACTACGTTGACAAAGGAGAAATTTTCCCTCTTGACATATTTTACTACCAAATATTCAAGAAACACGGACTAAAACTTCGCAACCGTATTGTGTGGCATTTCGGACACGGACTTCACGCAAGCAATCGTTTTAGTGGTCGTTACGAAACTATACTTTGGTTCAGCAAAACAGACGACTATATTTTTAATCTTGACAATGTTAGAGTTCCATCTAAATATCCAGGAAAACTGCATTTCAAAGGTCCGAAGAAAGGACAGCCATCTGGAAACCCATTAGGTAAAAATCCAAGTGACATTTGGGAGATAATTGAACAGGACTGGGACAGAGCTATGTGGGACATTCCAAATGTTAAATCTAATCATCCTGAAAAAACAGACCATCCTTGTCAATTTCCAATAGAACTCGTTGAACGTTGTGTGTTGGCATTGACAAACGAAGATAGCTGGGTTCTTGACCCTTTTTCAGGAGTTGGCTCAACAGTCATTGGTGCAATAAAAAATAATCGAAACGGAATGGGCATTGAAAAGGAAAAAGATTATTGCAAAATCGCCAATCAAAGAATTGAAGATTTAAAAGAAGGGAAATTAAAAATTAGACCAATTAATAAACCAATCCATAAACCAACAGGTAAAGACAAGGTTGCCCAAATTCCAAAGGAATGGTTGGAACTTTCATTTGCAAATGGCAACGGAACAAACGGACATAAATGAAAATAGCACAAAAGTATTCGCACTTGAACGGAGAAGAATATCTAATCGTTCACCACAATAAACTATATCAAGAAATTAAGGACGTCATTGCCAGCATTGACGCAGATACTTTTAGAACAAAAATAAGCAAAGAGAAAAGGAAAATTGGAAACTCGTTGCTTTCTCCCATTGACTTAAATAAAGCATTCAATGACGCTTTCTATAAACGAAAATGGGAAGAAAGCAGATACAACTATTATATAACGCTTGACCGTGAATTAATGGGAAAAAGCGTTTTAATGTCTGCCAAAGAACAAAAAGAATTTCTTGTTGAGAATGGCGAGAAGGAACCAATTTACAGTTACAATCAAACGGACTTTGTTAAAGATAAAATTGCTGTCGAAATGCAATTTGGTAAGTATGCTTTTGTTGCGTTTGACTTGTTTGTAAAATATATGCTTTTCTATTCTGGTGGTAAAATCAACCTTGGTATTGAAATTTTACCGACAAAGAAAATGCAAGCTCAAATGAGTAGTGGTGTCGCTTACTATGAAGGCGAAGTTTATAATGTAATGAGACAAGGACGAAATAGTCCACCAGTTCCATTACTGATATTAGGCATTGAACCATAACGGACAGACAAGAAGCCCAGCCGGTAACACGGGTTTTGCGTTAGTGGGCGGACAGTGCAAATAGAAACATTTGAGCAATTAATAAAGATTGGTGCTGGCAGACAGTTTACGGTTTCAAAAGCCCACCAACGCAAAGCCCGAAAACGTTAGCGGTTATGGCAAGAAAAACAGAAATCGCAATAAAATGACTATCTTTGTAAAAATGAAATATTATGACACTTTGGAATAACGATACTGAAATACAATTTTTTACGGAAGCATTAAAGAATTTTGCTTCACCCGAACAATTATTTTACAACTTACAAGGTGGGTATTTCGCATATGTTCCAAAAGGAGCAGACGCAGAAGGACAAACTTTACAAAGCAGAAACTCACTCATCGGGCAGTTCACCGAAAAGTGGAGTAAAACTCTTTTTGAACCTATTTCAAAAGAATTAGGACTTTATGCTGTAAACAGTGTTGTGTGTGATGAACTTGGACTTTCACGACAATCAGGTGCTGACCTTGCTTTCTGCACAAAGAACTCTGTTAACCAACGAGCAGAGGACATCAAAATACTTTTTGAAATAAAAATGAGTGTTGTATCCAATTACAAATTCATTCAACCAAACAAAGTGAATTTCGTTGGCGATTACAAGCAACACAAAGGTAATCCCGCTTTACTTCGCTCCGACTCAATGCTAAAAGCTATAGGAAAGTCAATTAACATTCGTGTTTCAGGAATTGCCTCAACAAAAATCCCAATAATAATTTTAGGTAACAGCCCGATAACAGACAGTTACATAAAAAAAGTTGACTTCTTAAAAACTTCGGGTGTTATTCAAGGTTTTTGGTCGTTAAATCCAAAACCGACCAACAGTGATTTTGTTAAAGTTACTCCCAAGAAAGGGTTTCAAACAATCCAAACGACAGAAACGATTTTACAACTATGTAAAGAACTTGTAGAAAACGATATGAATTATTTTTCTTCAATGATTTCAAAATTGAAATTGGGAGAAATAATCCGAATTGCAAGCCAAGAAGCTACTGACATAGCAAAAGCAGAAAAATTCTTAACCTTAATCC
The DNA here is from genome assembly GCA_964409335.1 of uncultured bacterium. Lineage (GTDB taxonomy): Bacteria > Fidelibacterota > Marinisomatia > SCGC-AAA003-L08 > JACNLC01 > JABMOW01. The sequence continues at coordinate 32,217 of CAYPCW010000022.1, read as the reverse complement.
GAAACTAAAATGAAACGAACAAAGAGAACGGAAACCAAATGTTCTTCTATACAAAAATTCGTAAGCCCTACTGAAGAAAAAGAAGATATACTGATTATGGAAGTAAGCAAGGAATTTTTCCCTGACTGGAACAAACAGGTACCCGCTAAATGGGTATGTCCCCTTTGTTACAGACCGCATCATAAAAACCCAGGTCCGTTTTTTTATGGAATGAAAACTGATAAAACCAACGACATCGTAACAATATCGGTGCGGGCATCAGGTTGTTGCGGTTGGCATCAATATTTCCCGTATAAAAATATCAGGGAAAGAACGATAAATCCTGAAAATATAAATTCTGTTATTCAAGAAGTATTTTCACACTTACGAAAGAGAAAAAGGATAAAAACTTCGGTAAAGTAATTAGAAAATGAAAGAATAAACACGAATTAAAAATGGACAGAAGAATAAAAGAGGTTTTTGAAGACCTAAATACAATTGCTAAAATTCAAAATAAATTACCAAAATTATTTCAACTTGCCGAATTAGAAAGTTCAAGAGCAGGAAAAATAGGGATGGAGGTTGGAACTGTGAGGGAAAAAATTATTGTTTCTCTTTTTATTTACAAGTTTGGAGAGGAAAATGTTCAGACAGAAATCCCAACTACACAAGCAGAAATAGATGTAAAGGTTTTTAATAATTCTATTTCTATCAAGACAATTACAGGAAAAAATTTAGGTGGAGTAAAATTGATTTGGACAGTTGACAGAGTTAAGGCAATGGAATTTTTGAACAATTACCATCCATCTTGCGATATAGTATTGGTGCAAATAAATTGGAATAATGGTGGCGATTTTTTCTATATTCCGCGTGAGATTCAAGAAGAAATTTTTAACAAACTCGGAAGAGAGAAATATATAAAACTTCCAGTGGAAGGAACTAATCCGAGAGGAGTTGAAATGTCAGCAGAAGGATTAAACAATTTGGCAATCCACGAAAAAACATTGAAAATACCTATTGATTGGACAAAAGAAAATATTGATTTTAAACCGTTCAAAAGATGGGTTGAACTTTGGCAAAATGATTAAAAAAATGAAAAAAGGAACAGAAACAAGTGCATTCGGAACAAGCGGAAGAATTAATCACGACAGTTCAAAGTTTTACAACTCAAAACTGTATTCAACTCTTGAAGGTAAAGAAGTAACCGACAAGACAGAAAACAAATTGTTAGATGAATTTGTGAATAAATTTATTCTTGGCTCTGCAGAGAATATGAAGGAATTGCCTGACAATTCAGTGCATTTAATGATTACTTCACCGCCTTACAATGTTTCAAAAGAATATGATAATGACCTTTCTCTAAAAGAATATTTGCAGCTACTTGAAAATTCTTTCAAAGAAACTTATCGTGTGCTTGTTAATGGTGGTCGTGCCTGTATTAATGTAGCCAATCTTGGTAGAAAACCATACATTCCACTTTCAGATTACATTTCAAAAATAATGTTAGATATTGGTTTCAATATGCGTGGTGAAATTATATGGAATAAAGCAGCAAGTGCAAGTCCTTCAACTGCTTGGGGCAGTTGGCAAAGTGCTGCCAATCCAATATTGAGAGACATACACGAATATATTTTGGTTTTTTCTAAAGGTGATTATAAAAGAGAAAAAAAGGAAAAAGAAAATACCATTTCAAAAGAGCAGTTTATGGAATGGACAAAATCAATTTGGATAATGAATGCAGAGAGTGCAAGAAGAATTGGACACCCTGCACCATTTCCCGAAGAATTACCATACAGACTAATTCAACTTTATTCATTCAAGGGAGATATAATACTTGACCCCTTTATGGGTAGCGGGACAACAGCAGTTTCGGCAGTAAAATCAGAAAGAAAATTTGTCGGTTACGACATTTCACAAGAGTATATTGACCTTGCAGAAAGACGACTGAAACCATTTTTAGAACAAACAACACTGAAATTTATAACAGTTGAAAGTGATAAAGAATGAGACCACAGCACCCAACAGCGTGTATGTGGCAATAGCGGGTGAAGTGGTGAATCGAAGGTCTGTGCTTCTAAAAAACTTTGTGTTAAACGGACAGGAAATTAGCCCGTAATCCCTTACGGCACATACACTCAACCGTTAGCGGAAAGGCTATGACGACAGAACAACCATCAACAAACGAGACAAATTTATGACCGACAAAAAAGGATTTATACCAGCATTAGGCTACGATTGGTTTCTTTTCTTATCGATTTTGCATTTATGTTCTTTTTGACTTCACTTAACGTAACTAATTAGTCGTAGGTCTTGTATTTATGACACCCTTTGTCAGTTTGGAATTTATGCACCGATCTACGAAGCAGATATGCTGGGATTAAATCTAAAACCTGACGAAATATCGGTTTTTTGTTATTTTTGCTATGCCTGTGTAATTTCATCATAGATGTGAGTTTTTGTCGACTACAAAAATATGAGATTATCAGGCACTTTCATTTTTTAAAGTTTCGGATAGTAGTGCTAATTTTTATTGATAATTATGTCCGGGTTGTTAGGGGGCTAATACAAAATAGATGATAAAATCTTTACCAAACATCCTTATTGTTGATGATATAAGAGGTAATCTTTTGTTAATTAAAGCCTATCTAAAGGGCTTAGATGTTAACTTCATTCTGGCATTTTCCGGTTCAGAAGCTTTGAAAAAAGTAGATGGTGTCGAAATGGCCCTTGCCCTGATTGATGTTCAAATGCCCGAAATGGATGGTTTTGAGCTTTCTCGGAAGATTAATGAAGTAAGACCAGAAAGCCAGGTTCCCATTATTTTTATTACGGCCTATCATTTCAACGAAGTTGATGTTGCAATGGGATACAATTCGGGTGCTGTAGATTATATCATAAAACCAATTACTAAAGATATTCTACTAAGTAAAGTAATGGTTTTTCTCGATCTTTTCAACCAGAAACAGATTATCAGAAACGATGCTTTACGATTAAAAGAGACTGCCGATGAATTATCCAGAATTAACCATGCATTTAAAGTAAACGAAGAAAGGCTTAGTAATCTAATGTTTACAATGGCCGATTGGGTTTGGGAGATAGATGAAAATGGTACATACACCTATAGCTCTAAAAACAGTGTTGACTTCTTTGGATTAACCAGTGATGAGATTATTGGGAAAACACCTTTTGATTTCATGGCACCCGAGGAAATCGATTGGTTCAGGCCAATTTACACTAATATACTAAAAAGCAGGAAACCAATGAAGGATTTAGAGAACTGGAGTATTGACAAGTATGGCCAAAGGATTTGTCTTCAAACCAATGGATTAGCTTTTTATAATGAAGAGGGAGTATTTAAAGGGTATCAGGGAGTTGATAAAGATATTACCAAACGAAAACTGACAGAGCAGGCACTGAAAACAAGTGAGGAAAAATATAAAACCATGCTGAATGCATCTCCCGATGGTATATTACTAACAGATCTCAAAGGTTTAATTACTGATGTATCCGAAATTGGTCTTGAATTATTTGGCATTGATAACCAAGATGATTTAGTGGGAAAACACTTTTCCAGATTCGTTCCTTCTGAAGAAAGAAATACTCTCGTTGAAATACTTAAAAAAACAATGAATGAAGGTATTTCGCAAAATGTAGAGATGAAATTCAGAAGAAACAACCAATCTATATTCTTAGGTGAAATCAGTTCAACTTTAATACAGGGATTGGGGGGAATACCCTTTTCCTATATGATCAACATCCGCAATATTTCTCAAAGAAAAAAAATCGAGGCAAAACAAATCCATGCCGACCGTATGGCCAGCCTTGGAGAAATGGCCTCTGGTATCGCTCATGAAATCAACCAACCATTAAATACAATTTCCCTTATTATGGATAATATTATGAGTGGGGCTAACAAAGTTGAAAATATCAATAAAGGTTACCTGAAGAAAAAAGCAAACAAAATTTTTAGTAATATTACCCGGATCAGGAATATCATCGATAACATCAGGGCCTTTTCGCAAAGCCACGATAATTACATATTGACAAGCTTCGATGTCAATTCAAGTATTAATAATGCCCTATCAATGATATCAGAACAATTCAAGCACCTGGCGATTAGCCTTAACCGTCAATTAGAAGAAAAACCTCCCGTAATTATTGGCAACACATTTCAGTTTGAACAGGTTATCCTAAATCTAATGTTAAATGCCAAAGATGCATTACTCGAAAGAAAGAGTACACTAGCTGAAAAATTTGATATGTTTGTCAGAATCAAAACATTTAGGGAGGACAACATCTTTGTTATAGAAATAGCTGATAATGGTATAGGTATACACAAGGATGATATTGAGCATATCATGCTTCCTTTTTACACCACTAAAGAAACAGGAATGGGTACTGGTCTTGGATTGTCAATCTCATATCAAATAATCAAAGAAATGAATGGTGCAATTGATGTGTGGAGCAATCAATTTGAGGGTACAACATTTAGAATTGCATTAAATATTTAAAGTAAATAATGAAAATGGGGGAAAAAAAAGTTAAAATCCTCATTCTCGATGATGAAAAGCAATTTACTGAAGAATTGTGTGAGTTTTTTCAAAATTCAGGATTTGAGGCTTTTGAGGCAAACACACAGCGGGAAGCACGTAAATTGTGGACCATGCACGAAATTGACCTGCTCATACTTGATGTACAGTTGCCTGGAGTAAATGGCCTGGATATATTACAGGATGTAAAAATTCAGTTTCCGGCAATGGAAGTTATTGTTGTTTCGGCTCACGGCGATATGGATACGGTAATAAAAGCTATGCGACTTGGCGCCTTTGATTATCTGCGTAAGCCTTTCAGACATATCGATATTCAGATTGCAATTGAACGCACTAAAAAATATCTTCAGCTACAACGAAGGCTGAAGCAAATGGAAGAGAAAAATTCACTGATCTCAAAATCCCTTGAAGAAAAGATAGGACGGCATTTTATTGGCGTCAGTCCACAGATACTAGACGTTTATGAACAAGCCATAACCGCTGCAAATTATCCCGATGCTAACGTACTTATTACAGGTGAAAGTGGAACAGGGAAAGAAAATATTGCCCGTATTATACACTTTTCGAGCACACGAAACAACCATGTTTTTTGTCCGGTGAACAGCAGTGTCATCACAGAATCACTTTTAGAAAGCGAATTTTTTGGCCATAAAAAAGGCTCATTTACAGGAGCAATTGCAGATAAAATGGGGTTCTTCGAAGTTTGTAATGAAGGGACCTTATTTTTAGATGAAATAGCAGATATGCCCTTTAATTTGCAGGCAAAAATCCTGCGGGCTACCGAAGAAAAAGTGATCACCAGGGTGGGAGATACGACACCAATTCATACTGACTTCCGCATTTTATCTGCCACCAATCATGATATTGAGAACAATGTTGAGAAAAAGAAATTCAGGCTCGATTTGCTGCATCGCCTCAACACCCTGCATATTCATATACCTCCGCTCAGAGAAAGACCCATGGATATACAACCTTTATTGGACTTTTTTGTTGATGATTATAAGACCAGGTTTAATAAACCAAATATCAGGATAGGAAAGGAGGTTTATAGCGCGCTCCTGACCTATGATTTCCCTGGAAATATAAGGGAATTAAGAAATATGACTGAAAGAGCTATTATTCTGTGCAAGGGGAACTTGCTTGGAATACACGATTTTCCCGTAAAACAACTGGGAAAGATATTACCTGAAACTAAAGAATCATTAAACCTGAAAAGAACAGAAATAGCATTGATAAGGAAAGCGCTCCAAAATTGCCAATGCAACCAACAGGCTACTGCTGATGTACTAGGCATAACCCGCGATGTACTTATCCGAAAATTGAAAAAATATAGTATTGTCATCAATAAGGTTGAAAGAGAATAAAGTATACCTCCAATGTGTATTATCTATTGTATTTATTCAACCTTCAGATACCACATGACAGTGGTTTAGGTAGTTAGTTGGATATTAGGGACTTTGAAAGGATGATTATCCTCGAAGTTTAACTGTTTACCCGGCCAATGATTTCCATTTTCGTAAGCCATCTTTATTTTGGCAACAGCATCTTATTGTAAAAATGTAGTGATGTCAAAAGAAAGTTACAAATACAGGCCTTATTTTAGTACAAGTGTGCGATTATTTCAAATTTTTCTTTCTGAATTTTATCCCCAACTACTCAAGATATTTCTTTGAAAAAAGGAGTTATTTTTTTTTGACTTATAAACGAGAACATTAGCTGAATGTGGACGAAAAACTATTCATTTAATTAATTGCGGCATGTATTTTGCCTTGTCCTGAACGAAAGAGGTAAGCCGTCCCTCAAAGTAAAGCACGGTACATAAAATAATAGGAGATTAAAAAATGGCAGTAGAAAAAACCATCGGGTCATCAAGCCTCGTAGAGGTGATCGACCGTATCCTCGACAAAGGTGTCGTAGTTGATGCATGGGTAAGAGTTTCATTGGTAGGTATCGAACTTCTTGCAATTGAAGCAAGAGTAGTAGTTGCTTCAGTTGAAACATACCTCAAGTATGCCGAAGCCATCGGATTAACTGCTAAAGCCGCATAAGGCATGTAACAAATAGGCAGTTAAGCAGTTATTCTTGCTAACACATCCTTTCCGTGTTTTTCGCCGAAAGCATGATTTACCAAGAATTTCTCATAATCCCTGGAAATTAGAAAAAAATATATTGCTATGAATACCAAGCCAAATATTGAGTTAGATTCTTTTTTCGAAAATATCATTACTTCCTATGAGGATCGGATTCAAAAGATTCAGACAGCATTCCAGTCCTCTGAAAACCTTACTGAATCTTCATACGAGCTTTTCAACGATGTGCACAACCACATCAACGAACTTAAAAATGAAAGGGCCATTTTGAATGCTAAACTTTGTGAAGCCATGTCGAAAACCGTATCCCTGCGCAAAAAAGACTACCATAACATGATGTCGGACATCCTCAATTTGATTGACGAAAAGGAAAGCGAAGCACAGCATCAGTTTTTAATTTTTATTGAAGAACAGAAAGAAACGGCCCGGACACTAAAGAACTGTTTGTTGGGCCTAAATGATATTACATCACATGGTATAGGCGAAAAAATTACGGCCATCAAAGATCAACTCTCTCATTTATCAAAACAGCAGGAAACGAGAAAAGAAACTGTAATGAATTCATATCAGAATTTCCAGCAGATACATCAGCTGTTAACCGGATGTCTTGAAAGCTTACTTAAAAAAGGTGAACATATCCTGGTAAAGGATTTAAAAATGATTAAGGATCAAATAATTATATGGAATACATGCCAACAAGCAAGTGGCCGCTAGTGTTAATTAATTGAGATATCACAACATATTCATTAATAAAAAGGAGATAAAAAGATGGGACTAGCTTCAGAAATGAAAAATTTGAGTGAAGAGATACTTAATTCATTCAAGCAACGGGTGAAAGAAAATGAGGAACTTACCAAAGGAAATGAAGATTTTTTGAAGGAAGTTCAGAAAACTCTTGATGGTTTTCGCGAAGATCACATGGAAATGACCAAAGTATTATACGCCAATGCTGCTGCTTTACGAAATGGCCTTGCAACAAGTGAAAAGGAACGGTTGGATACTTACAGCAATTTAATGGGAAGCATTCACAGCACCATCTCAACCATTCAGAAAGAAGTAGCTGCTATTCAAACTTCTACCTTTAATATGCTCAATGGATTTGCCAGCGACAGGGTACAAATGGCTGAAGAGTTGAATCAATTCTTTGTTCAGGGCAGATCGGACAGGGAACAAAATGAAAAAGGCAGAATTAAGGATTTCAATGCCATGATGAAAACGATTAATAAAGACTTGAAAAGCATCAATGATGAGGTGCTAAGCATCTTTAAAAACACCAATGATATGCTTGCCCGGTTTGATAGCGAGCACAATGAGATGTCAGTTGAACTAAGGGTCGAACTAGGCAAAAACCTTACCGAGCGCATTAATTATACAAAATCGTTGCTTATGGGATTCCAACAAAGGTTGACGGAAATTGGTAACGAAAATCAACAGATGGCAAAAAAAATGAGAAGTGAACTTGCTAATAGCCAAAGTAACATTAAAAATGGTGAGGCAGTAAGACTTCTTGATTACAACGTGGTAATGAAAGGCATCAGTGAGGCCATTAACGGAATTGGCAAAGAAGTCAAGGAAATTCAAAAAGCCACTTCAGGAATGATTGGCGGTTATTCGAAAGACAGAAGCGAAGCTTCTGCTGAATGGGACAAGATGAAGGATGCTATTGCTCAAATAAAGAAAACCGAACTTGTTAAACCGGCAAAG
>CAYPCW010000022.1:19504-23794 GCA_964409335.1 uncultured bacterium | reverse complement strand
AGGCTGAAAAAAATGCGGAAACAAAAAATGAAATTCCTATTGATGCGATGAAGGATGCTATTGCTCAAATAAAGAAAACCGAACTTGTTAAACCGGCAAAGAAGGCTGAAAAAAATGCGGAAACAAAAAATGAAATTCCTATTGATGCGATGAAGGAAACCCCAGTAACAGTTCCCCCAGTAGCAACTGTAAAGGAAACTCCGGTAGTAGTTACACCTATTGAAGTAGTGAAAGAGAATCCTGCGAAAGTACCTGAGCAAAAAGTTGCTTTGACACTAGAGGAAAGGATTGTAGATTATATTGATAAACATCCCAAAGGAGTGAGAATTTCTGAAATGGAAAAACCTCTCGGCGAAACCAGAATGAAATTAGGATATTTGGCTAAAAACTTACTGGAAGCTGGCAAAGTTCAGAAAGTTGATAATATTTATTTTCCGGTAAAATAATACGAAAGGAAGGATTGGAGTCGAAGTTACTTGTGCCGCATAGTGCAAGGTGATTCGACTCCATTAGTTTTAATGATAAACAATTTTGGCGATGACAAAAATTCTCAAATGAGCTTTTTGCGGCGGAACAGGAAAAGATCCGTTCGATCTTCTTTCTGCCATTTCACATTGCCTTTCATGCAACGGCACGGGTCATGTTGAAATTGAGGAACCAATGAAAAAATGTGCTTTTTGCGGCGGAACAGGAAAAGATCCGTTCGATCTTCTTTCTGCCATTTCACATTGCCTTTCATGCAACGGCACGGGTCATGTTGAAATTGAGGAACCAATGAAAAAATGTGTTTTTTGCGCCGGTACAGGTAGAAATCCACTTGGTGCAAGGGTGGCATGTATTGTTTGCGGAGGAAGGGGTGTAAATACCATCAAAAGCGATTCAAAATGTAAAACATGCAATGGAACTGGTAAATCGAGTGATGCATTGCCATGTACCCTGTGTAAAGGAAAAGGGTTTTATTAGTTAGGCGTTTAAAATTTATGGTTAGAAGTTGGAAAGGTAAAGGCGATAAATGAAAGATGTGGGTAACAACATAAAAATGAGTTTACAAAAAAGACAGGAAGCCCTGACTAAATATGTGAAAAGAAAAGAAGATTTTTTACTTGCCAAAGAAAACATGATGAAAGAAATTGAAAAAGCAAGTACCCTTTGGAAAAAGACACTGGAACAAATGACTAATCGGGAATTTAAGTAAATCATAAATAATCATATCTACCATGAGTGAGAATAACGTAATGAATACAGTTCTTGAGCTGAAACCCATGTCGAATTTTGTTGAGACAGAATATATTAAAGACATTACAGGCCGGGGGCTTACCTATATCAAAGCAGGATTTCCTGTTCATTTCAGAGGTCCTTCCGGAACGGGCAAAACAACGGTGGCTATGCACCTGGCAAGTAAAATAGGCAGGCCGGTAGTGATTATTCATGGCGATGCCGAGTATAAAACTTCCGACCTTATCGGCAGTGAGCAAGGTTATAAGTATAAAAAGCTGGACGATAAATTTATTCACACAGTGCACAAATATGAAGAGAATATGTCGAAACAGTGGGTGAACAATAGGCTAACAATTGCTGTTAAAAACGGGTTTACACTGATTTATGATGAATTTACCCGTTCACGACCAGAGGCAAATAATATCCTGCTGCCCATCCTCCAGGAACGAATGCTAAGCACTTCCGCTGCCAAAGAAGAGGATTATTATATGAAGGTACACCCTGAATTCCGAGCCATTTTTACGTCTAATCCGGAAGAATATGCCGGTGTTAATAGAACACAGGATGCCTTGCGAGACAGGATGGTTACCATGGATCTTGACCACTTTGATTATGAAACCGAGTTGAAGATTACCATGGCCAAGTCAAACCTCTCCCTTGATGATTCTGAAACGATTGTTAAAATCGTCCGCGGATTGCGTGAATCCGGAAAAACAGAGTTTGATCCTACCATCCGGGGTTCAATTATGATTGCAAAAACGTTGGCCACACTGAACACAACACCTTCTGAATCAAAAGACATTTTCCGTAAAATTTGTCAGGACATCCTTACTTCAGAAACGAGCAGGATAGGCTCGAAAACCAATCAGGAAAGAGTGAAATTAATTGTAAACGAGTTAATTGAGCAGTACACGAAAGTAAATTTCTTCATCACTAAAAACTAATAATTATGCCCATTTCAAGCCAAATAAAGGGACTACAGAGCATTAAGTCGATGCAAAATGTTAATAAATCTGGTATACCTAACAAGGAAGATTCGGATTTCATCAAGTTATATATCTACGAAAAAGAAAGAAGCCGGCTGAAGGGTGAAGAAATAAGGATTCTGCAAAGACTTAAGTTTATTCAGACCCGACTTAAAGAAATTCAAGAATTCACCAATGAAAAATTAACACCCAGAATTACACCTGAGGAGGATACAATGAAAAAAAAACCTCAAAAAGAGGTGGGTAAAAAAGAATGGAAAACCATGTCGATTGATTATTAAAAAAAATAACTTATCATGGCAGAACCTACACATTCAATTAACGCAACCGGCCTCGCCGATATTCTGGAAAGAGTACTCGACAAAGGGATCGTTATTGCAGGCGATATCAAAATACAGATTGCAGATATCGACCTGATAACCATTAAAATACGACTTCTTATTGCTTCGGTTGACAAAGCAATGGAAATGGGGATCAACTGGTGGCAGGAAGATACTTACTTGTCCACTAAAGCCAGAGAAAAAGAGCTGATGCAGCAACAGGAAACTCTAGAGGCGCGTTTGGAAAAGCTTGAAGCTGTTTCCAGGCAATCTTAATCACTAAATATAAAGAAAGTAAATAAAATGGAACACGATGACAGTAAGGAAAAAAAAGAGGAGTCTGGTTCTGACCTTTTCGGGCTTGGGGGCCTGTTTAAAGGCATTGAAAAACTTGTAGAACTCGCGGGAAAACTAGAGGAATCTGGAGGTGTGAATAAAGAAGGAGAAATCAACTTCGGTCACATCAAAAAAGGAATGAAGGGCGTTTACGGTATCACCATCAACACAGCCGGCGGAGGCTCTCCTAAAGTAGAAACTTTTGGGAATATTAGAAAAACAGCCGAGGGACCAAAAGTGGATGAAGAACGGGAACCCATGACAGACCTGTTTAATGAAAAGAATGAAATTGTAATAATTGCTGAAATGCCTGGCATAGAGAAGAATGATATCGTTATCGACCTGAAGGAAGATATCCTTGAATTCTCAGCAGTAAGCAAAACCAGAAAATACAGAAAAGAATTGCTTCTGCCGGTAAAAGTCAGTAAAGAAAATTTACATCACAAATTTACAAACGGCATTCTTGAAATCAGAATTAAAAAGTAAACATCATAGCACTTGCTGGCTTAGAAGATCTGGATTTAAAACTCATCATTTTCGGAGGAAAGGGTGGTGTAGGAAAAACCAGTTGTGCTATTGCAACGGCTAAGGCTTTATCTGAAAATTTCAAAACATTGCTTATTTCCACCGATCCGGCACATTCGGTATCGGATTGCCTTGAACAAAAAATTGGGTTTAAAGTTGTTAAAGTTGAAGGGACAACTAACCTGTCGGCCATCGAGGTGGTGGCTGACGAAGCCCTGTCGGATTTCAAGACGGCACACCAGAAAGAACTGAAAAAGCTTCTGGAAACTTCCACCAATCTTGATAATGAAGACATTGATAATATGCTGACTTTAACAATGCCAGGTATTGATGAAGTGATGAGTTTTATAACCATCATCGATTTTATCGAAGAAGGTGAATACGATAAATATGTGGTGGATACAGCCCCAACCGGTCATGCATTGCGCCTGATTTCATCGCCCAGGTTGCTGGACGAATGGATTAAAGTGGCTGCCCGAATGAGATGGAAATACCGCTACATGGTAACCAGTTTTTCAGGTACTTATCATCAGGATGAGGTGGATACATTCTTACTCAACCTAAAGAAAACGGTTAAACGAATAGAGAATATCCTGAAGAATAATACCAAGTGTGAATTTATTCCGGTTTGCATCCCCGAAGCAATGGCCATCATGGAAACAAGGAGGTTGCTCGCAGATCTGAGTACATCCGGAATAGTTGCACGGCAAATCATCGTGAACAATGTAATGGTTTCTGAAGGATGTGATTTTTGTATCGCAAGACGTGCCAGTCAGGCCACGTATCTTAAGCAAATAAGTGAACTGTTCAGCGATTTAAACAGGGTTGAAGTACCCACGTTTGCTGAAGAGGTTAAAGGACTGGAAGCATTGGATCAGTTGAGGAGGTGCCTTTTTAAAGATGAA
>CAYPCW010000022.1:12663-19404 GCA_964409335.1 uncultured bacterium | reverse complement strand
AGGTTGAAAGGTTGAAAGGTTGAAAGGTTGAAAGGTTGAAAGGTTGAAAGGTTGAAAGGTTGATGGGTTGATGGGTTGATAAGTTATTGAGTTGAAAAAAGTATAAAATATGAACCGAGCATGTTTTACGGACACAACCGAGCTTGCGAACTCAGCGAAGCTAAACACTTGAGTAATATTATTTTTAATATGCGAGCTACATCATACAATTAAAAACAATTATATTATGATGAAATATTCATTTGAAAATCTGGAAGTTTGGCAAACGTCAAGAGAACTGGTAAATGATATTTATCAGGTAACTTCTACATTTCCACAGGATGAAAAATTTGGATTAACCAGCCAGATTAGAAGAGCTTCAATATCTGTGAGCAGTAATATCGCAGAAGGAAGTACACGATGGAGTAAAAAAGACCAATCAAGATTTTACGAAATTGCTTTTGGTAGTCTTATAGAAGTTTTGAATCAATTGATACTTGCTGCTGATTTGAAATTTTTACAAAAAAACCAATTAACCACACTTAGAGCAAAAATTGACCATATTGGAAGAATGTTGAATGCTCTTTATAAATCAACCCATAACCCCATAAACTTATCAACTAATAAACCTATCAACTAATAAACCATGACCAAAATCAAAGACGAAATAATATTACGCGTTAAAGAAGCCCTGGTAAAGGATGTGGGAAGGACTATAGCCAGGATCGATCCTGAAGACATGAAATTGATTGGCCTTGAAAGTGGCGAAGTGATATTGATTGAAGGTAAACATGCCACACCTGTCAAGATCATGCCTTGTTATCCTGAGGACAGAGGCAGGAAAATCATACAAATGGATGGCATTACGCGTGAAAACGCCCAGGCTGGACTTGATGAAAAAGTGAAGATCGCTAAAACCACCTATCACCAGGCAGTAAAAATAAAACTGAAACCCGAAACAAAATCAAGTTCCTTGTATAAAGCCGATGACGCCAAATATATTGGATCGCTCATTAATGGTTTGTCTGTACTTAAAGGAGATAAAGTAAGGGCCACTTTATTTGGTTCACGGTCAGTAGATTATACAGTAACCGGTACAAGTCCTGAAGGAGTGGTGCTCATCCATTCCAACACCACCATTCAGCTTGAATTAACTAAGCAGGATGGAGTACAAAAACGCAAAATTTCTTATGAAGATATAGGTGGGCTTGGCCAACAGGTACAACGCATCAGAGAGATGATAGAACTTCCGTTAAAATATCCTGAAATATTCGAAAGGCTTGGTATTCAGCCACCAAAAGGGGTTTTTATGTATGGCCCTCCCGGAACAGGAAAAACATTGATTGTCAGAGCTGTGGCTCATGAAACCGATGCTTATTTCATCAATATATCAGGTCCTGAAATAATGGGGAAATTTTATGGAGAAAGCGAAGGACGGATCCGAAAACTTTTTGAAGAAGCCCAGGCACATGCGCCATCCATTATTTTTATTGACGAAATAGATGCTATCGCCCCAAAGAGAGAAGATATGGGCGGGGAAAAGCAAGTGGAGAAACGGGTGGTGGCTCAATTGTTGTCGCTGATGGATGGTTTAGAATCAAGGGGAAAAGTCATTGTTATAGGTGCAACCAATATTCCCAATGCCATCGATCCGGCTCTGAGAAGACCAGGCCGATTCGACCGTGAGATTTCTATTTCAATCCCTGACAAAAAGGGCAGGCTGGAAATTTTGCTCATTCACACCAGGGGAATTCCCTTGTCGATGAATGTTGATTTAGAGAAATTGGCAGAAATTACACACGGTTTTGTGGGTGCGGATCTGGAAGCCCTGGCCCGCGAGGCAGCCATGACCGCACTGCGGAAAATACTACCTCAAATAGACTTCGAAATGGCAGAAATTCCTTACGAAATTCTCATGTCGCTGGAAGTGACCATGGAGAATTTTACGGATGCCATGAAAGAAGTGGAGCCATCAGCGATCAGAGAGGTATTTGTTGAGGTCCCTGACGTAAAATGGGCGGATGTAGGCGGACTGGAAGAAATAAAAAATGCCTTAATGGAAACGGTGGAATGGCCTTTAAAATACGCCGACCTGTTTAAAAAAGCAGATACTAAACCACCCAAAGGAATTATCCTACACGGGAAACCTGGCACGGGAAAAACCTATCTGGCTAAAGCACTCGCGAGCGAAAGCGGCGTGAATTTCATTTCTGTTAAAGGACCGCAAATTCTTAGTCGCTATATTGGAGAATCGGAAAAAGGCGTAAGAGAACTTTTTAGAATGGCCAAACAAGCCTCGCCCTGCATTTTGTTTCTTGATGAAATCGATAGTCTCACACCACGCCGGAGCGAAGATAGCTCCGGTTCAGGTGTCATCGAACGGGTGATCGGGCAGTTTCTCACCGAAATGGATGGCATAGAAGACCTTAAAGGAGTCATCGTGCTGGCAGCAACCAACAGGATTGATTTAATTGACCCTGCTTTATTAAGAAGCGGCAGGTTCGACCTGATATTTGAATTGCCGCTTCCTGATTCATCTACGAGAGAAAAAATATTTGGTATTCATACCCGAAATAAACCATTGGATAAAAAAGTAAATCTGAATAAACTGGCTTTGAAGACAGAAAGCCTGACCGGATCGGATATTGAATTTATCTGTCGGAAAGCAGCCATGCTTGCCATACGAGGCCTGCTCGATCAGAATAAAGGAAAATCATCTGAAAAAATTGGGGAGATCAATATCCTTGGGAAGCATTTTGATGAAGCCATTGAATTGGTGATTAAACAAAATGAATTAAAAAAATGACAGCAAAAGGAATATACATTTACGGAATAGTACCTAACCTTTATAGTGTAGATTTGTTTAGGTCGTTAGAAGGCATAGGCGTTTATGCCATTCCTTTTCAAAACATATCTGCTGTAGTTTCTGTCAGGTACAACGTAGAACTCGAAAAGTTAGGCAGAGAATCGCTTGGGCATTTGCTTGTACATCATCAAAAAACGATTGAAGACCTTCAGAATAATGGCTTTTCTATGATTATACCCATGAGGCTTGGCACAGTCAGGCAAACGAAACAGGAAGTCATTAGAATATTGGCAAATGGTTACGATTTAATCATGGCTACTCTTGGTAAAATAGAGAACCTGATAGAAATTGACCTGGTGGCTTCTTGGGCTGATTTTACTCAAATTCTTCATGAAATGGCCACCCATCCGGATATTATGGCCATGAAAGCTGAACTGCTAAAAAAGTCGGATACTCTTACACAGACTGATCAGGTTTCGATAGGGATGTTGGTACAAAAGCTTTTAAAAGGTAAAAATACAGCGGTTGAGTTGAATATTCAGCACCAGTTATTAGCGATTTGCATGGATATAAAAGTACATGAGGTGATGGATGATCAAATGATTACAAACTCAGCGTTTTTAATTAGCCGGAATAAACAGGAAAGGTTTGAACAAATAGTGGACAGCATTGACGAAGTATATCAGGGAAAACTTATCTTTAAAATGGTAGGGCCTTTGCCCTGTTATAGTTTTTTCACTTTGGATGTTGATGAGCTAAATCCGGAACAAGTGTTTAACGCTAAAGCCGAACTTGGACTGAGTGATTATACGACCGAAAATGAAATTAAGAAAGCATACCTGGAAAAAGCAAAGTTGTTCCATCCTGATATGCAGCTGCGAAATGACGATAAAGAAAACTTTGACCGAATCAATAAAGCGTACCATACTCTGCTTAATTATTCTAATGCTGCCAGACAATCTTACAGCGAAGAGCATATCTCGTTGGTAAGGGATAAAGTGATTGACAACCTAATATTTGTAAAAATAAAGGAATAGTATGCAACGCGACGGAAAATATATTTATTGCATCATAGCAACCCCGTACGACACCAATTTTGGACCGATTGGACTTGGAGGAAGAGGGGATATGGTCTCTACAATTGGATTCGATGGTTTGTGCATGGTGGTAAGTGACCATCCACTCAGCAAATTTGTTGTTAATCCGGAAAATATCATTGCACATCAGAAGGTGATAGAAGCTGTGATGAAAGAGTTTGACAGTGTGCTACCAATCAGGTTTGGCACCATTGCAGCTACCCCCGATGAGATACGAAATTTACTCAACAGGCGATACAGTGAGTTTATGGAATTGCTGCGTCAGTTCGAAAATAAGGTTGAACTCAATGTGAGAGGAATCTGGAAGAATATGGGAATGATCTACCACGAAATAGACAGAGAACATGCAGAATTACAGAAACTTAGGACGGAGATAGAAAAAATTTCAGACACCAGTGAGCGAAACCGTAAGATTGAAGAAGCCGGCGAACTTGTTGAACTTGCACTTTTTAAAAAGAAAGAAGAAGAAGCAGAAAAGATTATTGATGCTTTTCGTAGATCGGTTTTTGAATTTAAACACAACAAAAACACAAAGGACAATGTGTTTATCAACACGGTATTCCTGGTCAACAGTGGCCGTGATGTTGAATTTAATAACATCATGGCGGATTTGGGTGAAAAGTACAAGGATAGGAGTGACTTTGTTTATAGCACCCCCCTGCCTATTTTTAACTTTATCGATTTGAAGATATTCCCAGAAAAATGGGAACTGTAATACATTATTTTTGAAGTAACTTAAGTAAAATAATAATGCCAAACGAAGGAAAATATATATACGGAATCATTAGGCAAACAGGGTCGGTAACTTTTGGCCCCATTGGGATCGGAGGACGGGGAGACGAAGTTTATGGTGTTAATTTTAAGGATATTAGTGCTGTCGTTAGTAATTCCCCAAACATCCAATACGATGCCAGGCGTGTCCATATGATTGCACACCAAAAGGCACTCGAAGAAGTGATGAAAAATTTCACTGTACTGCCAGTTCGGTTCTCCACCATCTCCGAGCAAGATGATGACTCAGGCATCCTGCGAATTCTCGAAAAAGAATACGTAAAATTCAGCGATTTGCTGGATAAAATGGATGGTAAAAAAGAATTGGGTCTTAAAATACTGGCGAATGAAACTTCTATTTATCAAAGCATCCTTGAAAAATATGATGATATCAGAACGATGCGCGATAAACTGATGAACCTGCCACCGGATAAAACGCATTATCAACGCATGAAAATTGGAGAAATGGTGGCCGAAGCGTTAAAAGATGAGACAGGAAACTTCAAAAAGATCATTCTTGATGTGCTAAAGTCTCTGAGCGTGGACGTGAAAGTTAACGATAATTACGGAGAAATGATGATTCTTAACGTTGCTTTTCTCATTAAGAACAGCGAGGAACATGCATTTGATGAAGCGGTAAATGTTTTAGATGCCCAATATGGACACCTGATGACGTTTAAATATGTTGGAACATTGCCGCCTTATAATTTTGTAAATCTGACCGTTAACACGAAAGGAATGTAGGATGTTTTTAATAGACGATTTGTTACTCGCCCCATTGAAAGGAGTTATTTTCATCGCCAATAAAATTAATGAGGTGCTTGAAAAGGAAATGTCGGATGAAGGTTCTGTGAAGGAAAGACTGATGTCCCTGCAGCGTAGGTTTGAAATGGACGAAATTGACGAAGAAGAGTACGACAGAAGAGAAGATGAACTGCTAAAACAATTAGAGAGAATCAGGGCCGAAAAGCAAGGGTGAAAATTGGAAAGATGAATGTTGAAGAAGTTGAATAATGATGAAGTACGAAAAATTACATTAAACATAAAAAAGGAGGTGTACATGAACGCATTTAAATGTCCAAACTGTGGTAATATTACCGGGGGCAACGAAAAGTTCTGTGTCACATGCGGTTAGTGTAATGCTTCAGATGGAGGAATAACAATGGGAAACATTATTGATGTAAAAAAAATAGTCGTCAGTTTTTTAAAAGAGAACATTAAATGCTATGACATTACAGTCGTAAAAATAGAAAAGGTAAAGGATATTTGGAAATGTGTAGCAGAGGTTTACGAGGATGATTCATTTCTGAAATCAATGAACTTGCCTCCCAAACAGGTACGTCTTTTTTATATGCTTAAACTAGATGAGAATCTGGATATTACCTCTTTTGAGCGACTTAGTTCATTTGAAGGATTGGATAGTGCAGACCAATAAGTAAACAATTAAAAGCCTAATATCATGAGTGTAGATTTAATATATGTTTATTGCATTACAACTGGCCCGTCTGAAAAAATTGATCTTATTAATTCGGAAGGATTAACATCATTCGTTTTTGGCCATTTTACCGTATTTGGAAAGTATGTTGATGCAAATGAATTTTCGGAAGAAAACTTCAAAAATAATTTATCAAACATTCAATGGCTGGAAATCAATGCGCGGGAGCATATCAGGGTGATATCCGAAATAATGGGACTCGTTACTGTAATCCCCTTCAATTTTGGAACCATCTACCAATCCGAAGCCAATCTTCAAAAATTCATTTTGGATTATGAGGATTCATTAATGGAAAATTTTATTCATCTCAAAGGAAAGGAAGAATGGGCGGTTAAGATGTACGCCAATACAGATGTGCTTAAAGTGCGAATTGATGAGTTGAGTGAAAAAGCCGCTTCACTCGAACGAGAGATCGTGGCCAGCTCACCTGGTAAAGCATTTTTACTAACACGAAAAAAAACTGAATTGATAGAAAATGAAATAGATCAACTGTGTAAACTAAATGGTCAAAAATATTATGATGAATTTAAACACCTGAGCATAGCCACCAGCTTAAATAACTTACTGCCAAAGGAATATACTGAAAGAGGGGA
>CAYPCW010000022.1:0-12653 GCA_964409335.1 uncultured bacterium | reverse complement strand
AGGGGATACCATGATCCTGAATGCCAATTTTCTGGTAAGCCAGGATAAATCTGCTGAATTTGTAAAACAGGTAGATACTATGTCAAAAGAAAGCGACAACTCTGGTTTTGTAATTGAAGTAACAGGGCCCTGGCCAACATTTAGTTTTATCTCTATAAAAGAAAAATAAAAATGAACGATAGTATTATCGACCGGTCAAAAGAGATCACCATCCTTGAACTCCTCGACAGAGTGCTCACCAAGGGGGTAATTATTACAGGAGATGTGGTAATTTCTGTAGCCGATATTGATTTGATTTACCTGGGTGTTAAACTTATGCTAAGCTCCGTGGAAACCATGGAACAATTAAAGGCGGGTAAGCCTATCCTTAAAAAATAGCAAATCTAAAAAATAACTGGAATTCAACCATGAAAACTACAATATGAATCTGTTTTATGTGTGCAAATTATTAAAAAATAAATCCTCATGGGAATATTGATTTACTCAATGGTTTTTACAAAGGATCGCCAGCCACAGTTAAGCGATCAACTTATCGCCATGAAAGGACTTGATGGAACAAACCTAATGACCATTAGTTTGGGTGAGATTACGGCGGTAGTGAGCGAAATTGAAAAAACTGAGCTGGTTGCAAATCAGGCAAATGCCATCCGGTTTGCTGAAATAATTGATCACCTCGATCAGCAGTTTACCCTCCTTCCGATGCGTTTTGGATCGATTGTGGATACGCTTGATTCAGTTTCTCATATGCTCAAAATAAATTATCAGGGGTTCATTAAAAACCTGGTTGAAGTAGAAAATAAGCTTGAATTTGGTTTAAAGATTTATTGTGACCCTGAAAAACTTAAAGAAGAACTTAGGCTAGAATCAGAGTTGCAGAGCAATGAGTTAAATAACACGTATTCAAATCATAGTGTTTCTGTTTACAGGGATTATGTAAATAAAAAACTTAAAGCTCACAGGCTTGAACAAAAGTTATTATCGTATATTGATGCTGTTACAGCAGAATTTTCTGAAATAGTCGCCCAATGGAATGCTGAAAGTAAAATCAAAAAAAAGGTCACAGCATCTAAAGTAGTGGATGCCGTATTTTTAATTGATCAAGCCAGGAAAGTTGAATTGATTCAGTCAATTGAAGGTTTACAGGCCAAATATCCCCGGCTGTCGTTCGTGCTGACCGGACCGTGGCCTCCTTATAATTTTGTCGATGTTACACCAAAATAACAGAAAGATGGGAAATAATAAAATACTCTGTAATACAGGAACGGTTGATCTCTTCATTCAGGACATTACTGATGAAATTGAGCGAATAGAAAAAGCAACCGACTCGAAGCTTGCACTCACGCCTGAGAATGCCGATTCTGGGATTGCAAAACTTGTATTAACACTCGTCGAGCTGATCAGAAAACTGGTCGAAAAACAAGCCATGCGAAGAGTAGATGGCGGATTACTTTCAGATGATGAAATAGAGCGACTTGGCGAAACCCTCATGAAGCTCGAATTGAAAATGGAAGAATTAAAAAAATACTTCAACCTCACCGATCGGGATTTAAATATCAATCTGGGACCGTTGGGCGATTTGATGTAAATCACTAGAAGAAAGCTGCTAAAACGAGAACTCTTATCTATGTACCTATTATTCATTCAATCGCCGATATGGGATCGCTGGATAAAGAATTGCAGCAAACAAGTATGTCCCGGCTCGGTGAAAATAAATGGCAAACACATGTCGATACCGTTAATAGCTATTGGGACATCATTGAAGCCTATATTGAGAAAAAAGTACAGGATGCAAAAGGGATAAAGGTATATCAGGATGGAATATTTGTGGATGGGGATCCAGCCATGAAAATTATTCAGGAAGGCATCAAATCAGGGAGTAAAAATTCTGAATTGGTGTTAAAACTCATCAGAAAAGGAGCAATCCTGACCAGGACTGAAGACTTTAAAATGGTTAAAGATGAATACGATGGGCTTCAGTGGATCTTAAAATCAAAAAACAACCTGACTAAACTCTTTTATCTGCTAAGATTTAAAATTTTTAAACCCTTTAACTTAAATAAAAGGGATCGGTATATTGCCCGGCGGATTGCTGAAACTTTGGGCGAAAACGAAACAGGCATTGTATTTATAGGAGCTTATCATCAAGTCAATAAACGGCTTCCTGAAGATATCAACGTAATTGAATTAAAGCAGGTTACTAAAATCCGCAGATATCAAAAAATGTTGCGATCCAATGCAAACATAAAAACTGAAAAATTTGAGAGCCTGGTAAATTATTTATGCGAATGATGGCTGAAAATGAGGATCACAAGGGTCGTTTCGATACATCAGAAAGTGGTAGCTGTCCTGCAGATTACCAGGTCTTGTCCGAAAGAACCGGAATGACACGCGGTGACGGTCAAGCCGACTGCCCATGGAATTCTCTTATCCCGGAGTGTTGGGGTTCCGGTCCCGCATTGCGAAATTATTGTAAATGCAGTGGAGGAAAATGAACTCCCCATCACCGGCGCCATGAGAACCCTGAACCCTTTTTCAATAGGGGTTAAACCAATTTTACAGAAAAGAATTTACACTATCTCACACATGCCAACCCGCAGACCAAAGCTTGCGAAAGAGTATGCCTGCTCCAACGCACTGACAAAGAAAAAACAACGAAACCGGGTGATTTTTTAAATTTCGCTGACTCAAAAAAATAAAAAACGCAATCCACAATCCAGCGCTGGAAATGGTTTAGAAAGATAGTGGATATAATCATCATCCGCCGCCATTCCAAATAGCATATGTCGGGTAATATTCTGGAAAGATCAGTTGAAGATTGCCCTTCCCTTAACAGAATCATTCTGCGATTTTATAGAATTAACCCGATTCCTGTAAATTTCCCTCTGATTCCCTGAGTGACATACACGGGGAAGATGCCTAAATTAGCCATCTGTTTCACACCAATATTTGGAGCAATTATGTCCGGACACAGTAAGTGGGCAACTATCAAACGGAAGAAAGGCGCGACAGACGCAAGGCGGGGTGTCGTCTTTACCCGGTTATCGAAAGACCTGACCATCGCAGCCAGAGAGAGCGGAGGAAATCCTGATATGAATCCTTCATTACGGCTGGCGATTAAAGCTGCAAAACTTGCGAATATGCCTGCGGCGAATATTGATCGCGCCATTAAAAAAGGAACGGGGGACCTCACCGGTGTACAGTATGAAGATTTGGTTTATGAAGGATATGGCCCCGGAGGTGTGGCGTTAATGATGACGGTGATGACAGACAACAGGAACCGGACGCTGCCGGAGATCCGCCATATCATGGGTAAATTCAATGGTAATTTGGGTGAATCCGGCTGTGTAAGCTGGATGTTTGAAAAGAAGGGGGTCATTACCATCCCCAGGGATAGCACGGATGAAGAAAAACTGATGGAAATCGCACTGGAAAATGAAGCGGAAGATATCATCAGCGATGACAAGGAAGTGTTTGAGGTCATCACCCTGCCGGAACATTTCGATGCCATGAGTACCGCACTTGAAAACGCTGGATTTAATATTGAATCGGGCAGTATCAACCTTGAACCCATTAACACGGTACAAGTGAGCGGTCATGAGGCTGAAACCCTGATGAAACTGGTGGAAGCGCTGGAAGACCACGACGACGTTCAAAAGCTATATGCCAATTTTGATATTGACGATACCGGGTAGATCCGACCTATGATCATCCTGGGGATTGATCCCGGATTGACACAGACAGGTTATGGGATTATTCACGTGTCAGGCAATGAAACCAAGCTTGTGGAGTATGGCGTCATCAAACCCGGTATAAAAGATCCGTTGCCCAACCGGCTGGTTACCCTGTACAATGATGTGGAGGAGATTATCCGCCGGCACCGCCCCTCGGTCATGGCCATTGAGGACATTTTTTACGGAAAGAACCTACGGTCAACTTTGATGCTGGGTCATGCAAGAGGGACAGCGTTATTGGCAGCGGCGAAGGAGAAAGTGGTGATTTATGAATATTCCCCCAGAAAGATCAAACAGGCCCTCACGGGAAACGGCAATGCACATAAAGAGCAGGTACAATTTATGGTAAAATCCATTCTAAAGCTTGACGATATCCCACAGCCACAGGATGCATCAGATGCCCTGGCCGTCTGCCTCTGTCACATCCAGCAATTCAGACCAGGCGATCTGTAGCCATGGTACCCGGTTGATGGTACCTTTGGAAATAACCGCAGGGAATTATGAGATTTCCGCTAACCCAAATATGATGTACAACAGGATATTTAGATGATCGTTTCGATTCGTGGCAAAATTCTCGAAAAAAAACCGAACGCTCTGGTGGTGGATATCTCCGGACTCGGCTATGAATGTCTGATATCCCTGAATACCTTTGACCGGCTCCCGGGTGTGGGTGAAGAAGTGAATCTGCTCACTTATCACCATATCACGGAAAATGGCCAGTGGTTGTACGGATTTTATGATACCACGGAAAAATCGTTGTTTACGCTGTTGTTATCCGTTTCCGGGATCGGACCCAAAACGGCTATTGCCCTGTTATCGGCGGTTTCCCCCGATGAATTCAAGCGCCGGATCATCGCCGGTGAAGTGAAAATGCTGACTGTATTGCCGGGAATCGGACCCAAAACCGCCCGCAGGATCATCGTCGAACTGAAAGATAAATTTGTAAAATTATCCGAAGAAGAACTCCCCATAGAAGGCGACCCGGCAGTCGGGGCTGAATTCAGGGAAGCCCGGGATGCGCTGGTAACTCTTGGATTTCGGTCCGGTGACATATTCCCGCTGTTGAAAGAAATCAGTCAACAGGGATCGTCCTTAACCACAGAACAGATCGTCAAAATGGTATTGGCAAAATTAAGGTAATTAATGAAAAAAACCGCTTTATATGACCGGCATTCCGCACTTGGTGCAAAACTGATACCCTTCGCCGGTTTTGAAATGCCCGTAACCTACCCCGGGGGAATGCAGAAAGAATATGACGCTGTTCGGCATCAGGCAGGGGTATTTGACGTGTCGCACATGGGGCAGCTACGATTTTCCGGCAATGGCGCACTGGATTTTCTGCAATACGTTACGATAAACAATGTGGCGGTACTCAAACCGGGGGACGCCCAGTACTCGGCCATGTGTTATCCCACCGGCGGGATCGTCGATGATATTATTCTGTACCGGGATAAATCCGATTTTCTCATGGTTGTGAATGCGTCCAACATCGCCAAAAATGTGGACTGGCTTCAGAAAAACATCCGGGATGAGGTGACCCTGAGCAATGAGTCGGATACTACTTCCCTCATCGCACTGCAGGGTCCAGATAGCCGGGCAATTCTCCGCCAATTTACATCCGATCACGAGAAGCTTCAGTTTTATACATTTACCCACGCCACCATTGAAGGGTTTCCCGTCATGCTCAGCAGAACCGGTTATACTGGAGAACTGGGATTTGAGATCTACGGGTCATCGGGGGCGATCGTGAAAATCTGGGATACCTTACTCGCTACAAATCAGGTAACTCCCGCAGGGCTGGCCGTGCGTGATATCCTTCGATTGGAAATGAAATACTGCCTGTATGGGAATGATATCGATGAAACCACAAATCCCATTGAAGCAGGTCTCGGATGGATCACTGATCTGGATAAACCGACTTTTGCAGGGAAGGATATTTTAGTATCGGTAAAATCTGCAAAGCCCGATCGCCGGCTGGTACCGTTTATTCTGGATGAACGGGGTATCCCAAGAAAAGCCCATTCCCTTCAGGCCGATGGAAAAGAAATTGGGATTGTCACCAGTGGTACCCAATCCCTGGGGTTGAATGCAGGGATCGGACTGGCATATGTCCAAAGAGAATTTGCACTGGCGGGTACGCCAATTTCCGTCATGATCCGGAATAAACAGGTCGCCGCTCATGTGGTCAAACCACCGTTTCTCACTCACACTTCACTCCTGGATTAAACCGGGTGATCTGAACTTTTTATCACGATGGCAAAACTCAAACCTCCTCAATCACAGCATGAATCCCGGCAATCCCGGCGGTGGGAAATCACCGGTATTCTCATGATGCTGCTCGCGGTACTCGTTCTTTTGAGCCTGTTTACCTACGATCCGACGGAAGAACCCGGTATATCCAATCAGGCTGTCCTGAAAAATTTCATGGGAATTTTTGGGGTTTACGTATCTCACTATCTGATCAAAATAACCATCGGATGGGGCGCATTTGCATTCCCTCTGATCCTGGCATTAGGCGGATTCTGGTTGACGGTGAACAAGTCCCTGCGGACTTTTATACGCCTGTCAGGATATATCCTTGGTCTGGGGATATGGATGGGAACGGCTTTAGAGACACCGCGATATTTTGCCGGCGGTACGCCATGGGTGGATTCCAGCTTAATGGGATTAGCCATCTGCAACTTTATCCATGATTTTACCGGGAAAACCGGATTGTTGCTCATCCTGCCGGTGACCCTGCTGGTGTTGCTATCCGGATTGTTCAGATGGTCCATCCCGGAAACCTTAGGGCGATTGTGGACGTGGGGTAAATTCATGGGGCATCAATGGCTGACCATGGCAAAATCAGGGTGGATTTCCCTCCGTGAATGGCGGGAAGCGAAAAAACGCCGGAAACAGGGAACCCCGCACATGATTCAGGAACCTGAACCGGACGAAACGATGGATGATGAGCCGAAGATGGGAGCGGCTGATGATTTGGATGAAGATGATGAGACATTCGACGACGAAGTCCCTATCCATATTGAAAAGGAAGCTGTATCAAAGACGGCAGATGCTGATGATGAGGACGATCTTAAAAATATCCGCATTGAGGAGATGGATGAGATTCGGGAAGGCGATCTCGACGCCCTGAAAGAACGGCGTACCCGGTACCTGCAGTACAAACTGCCAACTCTCGAATTACTGAATTCGCCCGTTGAGATCACCGGCACCTTATCCGAGGAGATCCTTCGGGAAAAGGCAGAGCGGTTAAAACATGCGTTGAGCACGTTTAACGTGCATGCAAAGGTAGTGCGTATCAGTCCGGGTCCGGTGATCACCCTGTTCGAGATGGAACCTGCCGAGGGCATCCGTGTGAATAAATTCGTGAATCTGTCCGATGATCTCGCCCGGATCATGAAAGCCCAGCGGATTCGAATCATTGCGCCCATCCCGGGCTCCAAAACGGTGGGGATTGAACTGCCGAATGACGATCCATCTACCGTCTATTTACGCAACATTATCAATTCTGAAAAATTTATC
The DNA here is from genome assembly GCA_964409335.1 of uncultured bacterium. Classification (GTDB taxonomy): domain Bacteria; phylum Fidelibacterota; class Marinisomatia; order SCGC-AAA003-L08; family JACNLC01; genus JABMOW01. The sequence continues at coordinate 5,400 of CAYPCW010000022.1, read as the reverse complement.
GCCAATCCGTCCAAACTATCCATCGCCATCGGAAAAACAACGACGGGCGACGCATTTATTATGGACATCGCCAAAATGCCGCATCTGCTGATCGCCGGCGCTACCGGATCGGGAAAATCCGTCTGTATCAACACGATCATTTTGTCCATTTTGTACAAAGCCAAACCGGACGAAGTGAAATTTATCATGATTGATCCTAAAAAATTAGAGTTGTCTTCCTACCGCAATCTCATCGGGTATCATCTGATCACCTCAGCTGATGTGGACGAATACGTGATGACCACTCCTGAAAATTCGGTGGCGATACTGAATGCGTCGCTGTTGGAAATGGAACGGCGTTATACCCTGTTTGCCGAAGCAACGGTACGGAATATCTCCGAGTACCACGAGAAACAACACCAGAACCCGGACATGGAAAAAATCCCGTATTTGCTGGTGATCATTGACGAACTCTCCGATTTAATGATGACCACCGGTAAAGGGATTGAGGACCCCATCACGCGGCTGGCGCAGATGGCACGGGCGGTGGGCATCCATCTCATCGTGGCGACCCAGCGACCCTCCGTGGACGTGATCACAGGGCTGATCAAGGCGAACTTTCCGACGAGGATTGCCTTTCAGGTCAGCCAGAAAGTGGACAGCCGCACCATCATCGACCAAAACGGCGCCGAAAAATTATTAGGCCGCGGAGATATGCTCTACTTACCCGCCGGCGCTTCAGCGCCCCTGCGTCTGCACAATGCCTTCGTTACGCTGGATGAAATCGAAAATGTGATGGCACACATTGCCAGACAACCGAAGCCGGAGGAGATTATTCTGCCCAGCGCGGAAACCGGATCGACGATGGCAGATTTCATGGTGGATGGCGAACGCGATGAATTGCTGTGGGATGCCGCAAAACTGGTGATCCAATACGAACAGGCGTCAGTCTCACTGTTACAGCGACGATTCCGGATCGGATACAGTCGCGCCGGACGTCTCATCGACGAGTTGGAAGCCCTGGGGATCATCTCGGGATACAGCGGGAGTAAAGCGCGCGACGTTCTTGTAGATGAAGATTATCTCGAAAATTTAATGAAATGATATGGTGTCAATGGTCTGTCTGCCGAAGCGAATGACTACCCGTCCCTTTTTTCCTCGAATGATGGTTCTCCTTTTGCTGGGTCCGGGGATGGCAGGTGACCTCTTCGAAAGATGGGTGGATCACTCACTGTCTCCATTGGATTCCACATCTATGGTGGTCTATTTCACTTATCATGTAGTCAATGATTTTTCAGACTATGCCATACCCGGCACTATGATCGTCCATCGCGATCGGATCCGTTTTCGGTACACCCTCGGTCCCAAAACCACCCTGTTTGACGGGACAGACTGGCTGCTGTTCGACGAAAGGACAAACCAGATCCTGATCGAAAACAGAGTCAGACAACCGGTAATGAAGATACCCGAATGGATGGTTCCGGATTCACTCAAAGCGGTGAACCGTACCTCTCTGGGATCACCTGCAGATTTTTTACTCCACATCCCGGAAGTTTCAGACAGTGTGACGGTGCGGTTTTCTCAAACCGACAGTTCATTAGAGAAGATCACCTTTAACTATCAGTTTTCTGAAATCCGGATAACCGATATTCGTCTGGGGATACCCGATCCCGCCGTATTCTGGTTCATGATAGATACGACGGGAAAATACATCCTGGACTTACGGGAATAACCCAAAAACGAAATGAGATAGACCACTGTTGAAAACGACGATTCGTACTATTTTTACCCTGATATCCAATCCGAAAACCATTATCGGTGTCCTGTTGAGCGTTGCCGGGATTTATTGGGCGTTCAGAGGTTATAATTTTCAGCATTTTTCAGACTCCCTAAAACATTCAAAATATATATACATAATTGCAGCCTCGGCATTACTTCTGCTCAGTGTCTGGGTTCGGTCTGTCCGTTGGGAATTTTTCTTCAGGCACGAAAAAAAACTACCCCTGTACTCTCTGTTTAAAGCAGAGATGATCGGATATTTTGGCAACAGCGTACTGCCGTTACGCCTTGGTGAATTACTGAGGGTGTACATCGTGAAGCGTGAACACCAGATTCCCGGTTCATTTACATTGGGTACGGTCGTGCTGGAAAGGCTGTTAGATACGGTGGGACTTCTCGCTTTTTCGCTTTTGATGTTATTCATCGTACCCATCCCAGGTGATATCAAATGGTTCATACAAATTGCCGCCATCGGGATAATCATACTGGCGGTTATCCTCCTCATTGTGGTATTGAAGGTAAAGGGGATTCAGACCGAGCATTATATTGGTAAAAAGATCAAAGATTTTTTCTCCGGATTTCATGTTTTGGGGGGAAAGTTGAGTGGGATCACCCTGTTGATCACCCTGCTTCTTTGGGCTATCTATTGGTTGGACGTGCATCTGATCAATTTAGCCCTTGGCCTCAATTTGAGTATTTCAGACTCGCTGCTGGTCATGATCATCTCATCCCTGGCGTATTCCATCCCGTCTGCCCCGGGAACGATCGGAACATATCATGCCGCGGTGAAGTATGTGCTGGTGACCATGATCGGCGGCTATTCCCCGGAGCAGGGAGTCACATTTGCCCTTGTATTACATGCGTACGGATTCATTTTATTTACGGTTTTAGGCGGATGGTATTTTATGAAAAGCCAGTTTCATCAGGGAGCCATTTCTTCAATTATGGAAAAGAAACCGGAGGAAGAATGAGAATTGGCATTTTGTACGGAGGAACCGCTGCAGAGCGTGATGTATCCCTCGCTACCGGTCAGGCGGTTTTCAAGGCGATCCAGTTTGACCACCATACTGAATTGGTCCGTCTGGACGGGGATATACTGTCTCTCATTGAAGCATTAAAATCTTACGACCTGGTGTTCATTGCATTGCACGGCGGGGAAGGTGAAAACGGGAAAATTCAACATGTTTTAGATGAACACCGGATTCCCTATACAGGTTCAGGTTCGAAAGCCTCTCAATTGGCAATGGATAAATCCGCCACCAAAAAAATAGCCCATCTGAAAGGTATTCAGACTCCGGATTGGGTGGAGGTTTTTTCCAACCAGACTGGTAAATACCACGGAGTTGAACTACCATTTTCCTATCCCGTCGTGGTGAAACCCAATGATGAGGGCTCAACCTTCGGGCTATCCATTGTGAAGTCGGAGGCTGATCTTCCGGCTGCACTGAATATTGCATCAGAATATTCAACTAAAATTTTAATCGAAGCCTATATCCCGGGTCGTGAACTCACGGTAGGGATACTGGACGATAAGCCGCTGCCCATCATTGAAATTATCCCCAGCCACGGGCTCTTTGACTACGAGTGCAAATATATCACAGGGATGAGCGAATATATGTGTCCGGCGGTATTGGATGACGACGTCGCGATCGATATACAGGTTACCGCACTGGACATTTACACGGCGATAGGCTGTCGTCATTACGCCCGCATCGACTTCAGGATGAATTTCGAAAATCAATTTTTCCTGCTGGAGGTGAATACACTCCCCGGATTCACCGGGACCAGTCTGTTGCCCAAATCAGCCGCCAAAACGGGGTTGTCCTACCGGCAACTGGTAAACAAAATTATCAATTTAGCCGGGGAATAAAATGATCCGGTTCCATAACACACTTCATCGAAAAATTGAAGAATTTACTCCCATTACACCCGGTCAGGTGAAATTGTACACCTGCGGACCGACTGTGTATAATTTTGCCCACATCGGCAACCTTCGGGCGTATATGTTTGAAGACCTGCTCCGGCGGGTTCTTACGTTTTCAGGATATGAAGTGATCCAGGTGATGAACATTACCGATATTGATGATAAAACCATTCGCCGCTCAATGGAATCCGGTGAAACACTGGCAGAATTTACCGGACAGTTTACTGACTTTTTTTTCAAAGATCTGGATACCCTGAATATCCAACGGGCGCATCATTATCCCAAAGCCACGGATTTTATCGGCCACATGATCGATGCGATCCAAACTCTGGTAGCGAAGGGCTACGCCTATCGGGTAGAAGACGGGTCTGTTTTTTTCAAGGTATCCGGTTTTGACCGGTACGGCAAGCTGGCAAATCTGAATCCTGCTCAGATGAGACTGGGGGCACGGATAGAAAATGACGAGTACGAAAAGGAAGAAGTCCGTGATTTTGCCCTGTGGAAGGGGAAAAAGGAAGGCGAAGGGAATATCCACTGGGATTCGCCCTGGGGGAAGGGTCGGCCGGGTTGGCATATTGAATGTTCCGTAATGGCCATGCACTACCTTGGTAATCATTTTGACATCCATTGCGGCGGGGTGGATAATATCTTCCCCCATCACGAAAATGAAATCGCCCAGAGTGAGGCGGCTACGGGTGAAACCTTTGTGAATTACTGGCTGCATAACGAACATCTTTTGGTGGACGGTGAAAAAATGAGCAAGTCTGCTCAAAATTTTTACACCCTCCCCGATCTGCTAAAAAAGGGGTTTTCTCCGGAGGCAATACGATATACGCTGCTGTCCACACACTACCGGCAGAAACTGAATTTTACATTTGAAAAAGTGAAAGCCTCCCAGAAGGCGATTTATCGGCTGCGGGAGCTGAAACGGCGGCTGGAAATCGTAGAATCTTCCACCATGGAAACTACAGAAACACACCATACGGATGAGATGCTGGATCAATTCAGCGAATTTTTATCCGATGACCTGAACATTTCCGGAGCTTTGGGGGCGGTTTTTTCCTGGGCAAACGGATTATTTGCAGCGCTTGATGCGGAACGGGTATCCGGCGCATCGGCCAAAACGGCGCTGGATGCATTGACAAAAATAGACGATATTCTCGGTGTCATTGTTGAACGTGAGACTCAAGATTCATCTGAAATAACAGCGCTGATCCGGCAACGGACACAGGCGCGAAAAGACAAAGACTGGGCGCTGGCGGATGACATCCGGAACAGACTTCAGTCCATGAACATCATCATCGAAGATACGCCTGAGGGGACAATCTGGAAGCGAAAGTAGAATGGACAATCAGGAGAAGAAGGAAATAGCGAGCACAGATGCTGATAAGCACCTTCAACCATGGATAGTGTGGAGCAATGACGTAGAAATACACCTTGAATATAGTTTATTATATTTTAAAATAATTAGATCAAGCTTAAAAATTATGTGTTAGCCGACTACCAGGTGTGTTGTGGAATATAAAAGGATAAAAATCCGGATAAATTTCCGCATTTAAAAATGTATATCCATAATTTAGTTTAGCAAAAATTTTAAAGTTCAAACCACATTTTGTCAGTTTAATAAACTGAATCTGGCTCTCCATCACGACGCGATTTTTACACGATGTCGCATTTCCGGATTTAATTCGCTACACATACCTGCCGTTTCCGGTTAT
>CAYPCW010000021.1:0-40462 GCA_964409335.1 uncultured bacterium | reverse complement strand
GCCAGCTCAGCGCTTTCTCACTGCGGGATCCTTTCTCAAGACTCTTGGGATAGAAACTCAATCCCCTGACCTGGGGAATCTCAATGCTTACCGGACCCATGCGTGTATTCAGGGTTTTGGGTTTGAAACCACCCGCCTGCCGGCGGACAGGTTGGCATATCCTCTTCGATCTTCATATCGCTCGTAGGGATCCGCCTGAAGAAACTGGTTCCTCTCGATCTTCATGGCTTCGTTCAGTAAAATCCGGAAAATTTCCCGAAATTGTTCCGGTCCGCTCTCAATTAATGTTTCAAGTATTTTAAAAAAACTGTATATTTTTTCCCGTGGTGTTCATCTGATACTCCTTTTAGCTTCATTACCTAAATTTGAGAATCCTGAACCTCACTTTTCTTAATCAATTTTACAGAAAGAATTTTGCACTACCAAATAAAAAATGAGTTACTCGTGAAAATATTAAACTTAATTGCACTATGGACCACCATGATTTCATTCGTAGTGGCACAGGTCTATGAATCCGGCGACCACGAACTCGCCTTGATGCCCACTGCTTATCATATGGAAAAAGGCCAGTCCTATTTTACGGACTGGGAACTCGTTTTTCTAAACTACACCTATGCGATTACAAATAAAACCCATGTCAGTATTCTATCGCTCTTCCCCATGACAACTGAATTTACGAATTCCCTGACTCTGGGAATAAAACATCAATATCTGAACTCCGGAGAAGTGAGAGCCTCCGGAATTTTGACACATACGCCCAATAATGGTTTTACTTCTCTGGTAACAGTCGTCAGTCTGGGAAAAAAGGCATCCGGGCTGCACATTGCAACCGGAATGTTAAAATTTTTCAATAGTGATAATAGTACCGAACACAACGAATGGGTTTACGCTATGGGATATCGCATAGACAGCAGTAAACGAACTTCCCTAATGGCAGAATATGCAAACTTCACTTCTTTCGCTGAAGAAAATTTTAACGGATATATATCCCTGGGGATCAGATTCAGAACCCATAATGTGACATGGGATTTATCCGGTATTCGCCCGTTGGAAAAGACAGAAGATTTTCTTTTCGCTCCTTTGTTAAAAGCGACGTTTTTAGTCGATTAGCATATCGTTCGGATCTTACTCTTTTCGGGTCGTGACCCCGGGGACAGATTGATGTGTTTTGAGGATAGTGTGAATTTCCTCAGCGTTAAATAATCTCCCCTGATCCATGCCTTCGCAGGATTCGCTGACGAGATTCCATCTTTCCCTTGTTTTTAAAATGTCGGACCAAAATGGGAAAGTTTGGCATTGGCGGGGTCTGACCGGATAGACTTTACACACGTGATCATTGAGAAAAATACAGGCATCTCCCCTCGACTTGAGTACCCATTCCCCTCTAAATGCACCGATGTAATTCAAAACAAATTCTGCATCAGATAATTGTAAGTACCCGGCGATGGCTGTTATCTCTTCATCAGTAACATATACGACGGCATCAGAGTATTTACAACATTCTCCACACCCGGTGCATTCAAATTGCAGACCGTTATCGTAGAATCGGGGTTTCAATAATGAATATAAAAACTATAAACCGGAGACTAATATAATACTGACCATTCTGACAATATCCAGAATATCTAAGGCGCCGTCACAGGTAACGTCCCCCTGTAATAATTCAGCAGGTGTCGGATCGTCCCCCATGATAATGGAAACAGCTCTGACAATATCCAGAATATCTAAGGCGCCGTCCTGATTCAGATCACCCAAAGCGCCGCATCCGGCAATTGACGGACCGGTGGTTGTAAATTTAATTGCAAGATCTTCAGTAAGGGTTTGGTATGCATCCACATGCCACCAAGCACCGGGTTGTGGGATATTGCAGAACAGATACTGCAAACCATCTGTTTGGTCAGGTGATTCAATTCCAATGGTAGAGTAGTTGCCATTCGCATCAATATCATGTATTTCTTTATATTGGAAAATAATTTCGCCATCGCCGGTTTGTGTCTGGTAAAAAGCAGGATCATTGAAAATAACTTCGAAAGTTTCTCTGATACACCCAGTGGTCTGACAAAACTCATCATCTTCCCCATTTGCAACATTGCTCCATTCAACGATAAATCTGTTATTTGTCTCGTCATACCATGTGAAAACATCGAAGGGTTCATTCCCGCCATCGTCATCAAGATCATCCATAAATGGAGCGATCATCCCAGATGGACCCATATACATTGGAATACTAAAATTCCAGAAATAATCAATATTACAGGGAATCATCGACAGCCACCCATTGGATCCCACCGTCATATTTTCATAAATATCTCCATAGTATATAAAATCAAATGGGAGTTGAATCAGAATGTGGCTGTCATCGGTCAACCATAGATTCGTTCCCGATCCTGCCGTATCAGGGTTCAGTTCGATCCACTCATACACCGGGGCTTCATCATACCCTGTGTCAAAATTATCGTATGCCCAATATCCGTACTCGTCGGGGGACAAAGGGTCGGTTTCATTGATCGGACCGATGGCGAGGGGAAATTCAGATTCTGCGATATTTACACCATTCATTGAAAAATCAGCCCTGAGATAAACCCGGCTGGATATGGGAAACTCACCGATATCGCCGCTGAACATCGTACCCGTCGTCATTGATGTGAAGGGAAAAAAATCTGCCGTTTCAGTGGAGAATGATCCAAAAAACGCATCATCAGTCAGGCTGGATAGCGAAATTTCAACCTGAGGGAGCGTGTATTCGGATGGGTTCGAAACATTCAAAGCAATATTGACGGATTCCCCGGGATGGATAAATCCTTCCCCGGTACTTAAAATAGGTTGTATATCGAATGCCGTCCAGATTTGAGGATTGAATGGGGTTCCATCATCCTCAAGAAATACCAGATCCATTTTTTTCTGTCTGAACTGCGGCTTATTAAGATACAGTGAGAGGGTCGAACCTTCCGGTATGTCTGAAAAATCAATGTCCAATTGACCCATTGGTGTGGATAACCCTTTCCCAACCAATTGAGTGCCCAGAAGAAGGGCGCCCACCACTTCCTCCACCGGGTCTCCATTTTCATCCGTAATCCACGTGGTAACAAAGGAATGATGTACCTGCGGATCTGATTCAATATTTGCCGAAAGGTTTCCGGGAGTTAACAGCCAGACTGGTAAGCTTGGATCACCCAGCACGGAATAAATATGGTGATAAAATTCTACCACATCTCCGTTTCCGGTCAATTGCGGAAATTCGTCAATGAGGGATTGTTTGCCTATGTGAAGCGCCACACCAATTTCAGCAGTCTCACCGGTCAGCAAAGCCCTCCAGTAATTACCGCATATGACATTGTTATATCGGGTGTCGGTATCCAGATCAGAAGGGCCGATGACCGCCACTGCGCCTTTGGGGTTGGTGGGTGTTCCCCGTGTGATCAGTTCCTCACCAAAACACTTTACCGGACCGTTGTTTGCCAGATTTGCGCCAAAATCTCCGGTATTACAAACGAAGCTGCCAACGACCGGAAGTTTCCATCCATTGGTCAAAGATTCAAGGTCATCAATATGAAAGGCGGGAAAGTGCCATCCGTGAGAATTTCCCCATCCCCGGTAATTGACAATGCCGATACCATTATTCCATGCATTGATAATGACGGTGTTATCAGCGACTTGATTCTCTGCATAAAAATACGCGGTATCTATCTGTGCGAACCCATAATCAGACATGGTATCATATAACCATCGGGAGGTCCAGACCGGTGTTACCGGCCAGGAGGCAGGATCAATTTCAACCCCGTCATTATTACTATAATTGCCGGCGACCAGCAGTCCTCTTGAATAACTTTCAATTTCTACTCCAGAAAGTTGCTCCATTCGCGTGTATTGAATCGATCTGACTTTAATATTGATAAAATCACCCCCGCTTCTGACAGACCAGCGTCCAATGATAAATTTAGGCGATAGCATATCATAATCATCATCATTGGGATTCGTATGAAATACAGAATAAGGGTAGTCTGTTACATCATTCTCAGGTTCGTTTATGGAGGGTATGAAATGCGTGGGTATCGTCAGCGGACCATCTATATCCCCAATGAGAAGAACATATTCAAGCATCGGGTTTTCTTCGCTGTATGTCATCAGGAAATTTTTTAACTCGGCCGGATTAGTAGTTGAGAATCCCTCGGTATCCATGGAAATGACGTCTACATCATAGCCCTGCGATTTTTTAAACGTAACAAAATCACCGGAGACCGGCTCGGACAAATAGTCGTTTAAAAAGCTCTTTGATAAAACGATAAGATACTTCCCCCGGGAATATTGGCCAACCATCCGTGGATTCAACCATTTCTGATTTAAGGGTATTACTTCCATAAATTCAGCGGAAATCACCCCGAATAATAAAAGTGAAGTGATTAATTTTAGCATTATTTCTTACTCCAATAATTCAGATCTTTTATGGTTGAATTATAATCATTATAATATAAATAATGTCAAGTATATCTAATCCGACATCTCCATTGACATCTGCCGTACAGTACAAATAACTTGAGAAAGCATCATTCAGGATGGCATCCACCAGTGAAACCACATCCAGGATATCCGAAGCGCCGTCCCGGTTCAGATCTGCGACTGGGCAATCCCCAGCGGGTTCGTACCAAAGGGCCAGATTATCTATTGATAACCCGCGATACCCAAGCGATTCATCCGACTTCAGTCCGATCGTGATTTGAGCAGATGTCCCGGACAAATTATCCAATGGGAACGAGTCCCGATGCATCGTCCATTGCTGATCGGTGTAATGAACACCAAAGTGATTGGTATCGGTTAGGATCACCACGTAACCCGTATCTTTTTCCCACTCAAATTCATATTCCCAATCCAAAATTATTTCCAGATTTGAAAAACCGGATAACGCTATGGGTGTTGATGTAATTTCAGATTGGTAATTATCATCATAAAGTAAGCTGTTCTGTGAAATCAGCCTACCCATTTGAACAGCCCAAAATCCATTCGCGGCAGACCAGTTCTGCGGGGTATCAAAGGATTCATTTATAACAATGCCCGCCCATCTCAGCCGGATATTAAGGGTGGTATCTGCAACCAATTCCACCATATAATGCTTCGGGAAGAGATCATCGGTTCCCCAGGCAGTGATCTCGTAAGTATTCCCGGGGAGTATCGTGTTGAAATAATCTTCTCCGGGAATAAATGTGATTGTATCCACAGCCCCGATTTCATCTCGCAGGGACACAAATGCGACCCCGTCAAAAAGGTCGGGCGCTGTCAAATCAATGGCAAACTCGTATTGGGGTTTTGGTGTCATACTGACATTCAGTATGTTTGTATTGCTGCTGCTGGAAGTGATCGTATGCACCTGCGGATCGTACCCGCGTGCTTTAAAATTGACCTGAAACGTACTCGGGTACAATAATCTGCGATATCTTCCAAACTCATCGGTAGAGCGGGGTTTAAGCATAGGACCATCCATTTGAGGGACAGAAACAATTGCAGACACCGGCGATCCGCTCATGGCATCGGTGACTACTCCGGTTACCTGATAATTATCCGCTCCCAGTGGGTCATCTTCACCCTGCCCTCCGTATCCGATGGCACGATTCATTAAATGAAATACGCCTCTGATATTTCGATTGATTGTATCTGTGATCAGGTATTCATTGTTGGGCTGAATATTGGCGGTACCGGTTTCAATTAAATATTGTATACACCCGGTTTGGGTGTAAAACCAGTCATGGGCATTCCCTCTGCGGGAGACGCTGGGAATTGCCAAATAATAACCTGACCCGGTCTCATTCGGGACCAGTCCGGCAATTTCTGCACCCAGTTGGGAGACCACAGGATAGTCAGGTGAAGTCTTATTACCGTTCCATTCCCAGGGAAAAATAACTTCTTCAGAGACGCACCCTGATCGTGAACTATGGTATGCAACAGACAGCAGGAAATTTTGCCCGATGGCAAAATCACGGACAGCCCTGACCTCAGATTCTGAGAAAGGTGCAGGACCGCGAAAGTAATCAAAATTTGCATAATAGGACCCACAGCCGGGATCGGGTACCCAATATCCATCCCCTAAAAACCAGTTGAAATCATAATTCCGGTTCAGATCAACGCCGTCAGAGTCATTCCCTACACCGATGGAAAAATCAAACTGGCCGTTCAGGTTGATATCCGTTCGGTTTTTCCGGTAGGTTTCGTCCTGCAGCCAATTCCCGTCTAGTTCCAATCCATGAACCACTTGAAGCCCTTCCGGATTATAAGTGGGAACGATCCAGACCTCTGATGTCTGCAGGATGGTTCTCATATAAGAAAAATAGGTGCCCACATACAATTGCGGATTTAAAAACATGTAGATAAGTTGCATGGAAATCTCTACACCGTAAATTTCTTCTGCGTGACATTGGCCTAAAATCAACACTCTGGGTTCATCTTCTTTGATATCGGCATGGTAGGAGAGTCTGACCCCCCAGAATGGAAGATCATCCGAGTTGGATCGCCCGATCTCCTCCAAATGATAAATGATCCCGCTTCCAGGATATCCCACCGACGGTTCCTGATTATCCCCAAATTGCATGTCCCATTCTTCCAGTTGTGCCTGAATTTCGTCATAAGTATGCCAGCGATCAATCAGGCGCTCCCCCTGACAATAAACAATAGAGAATAAAGGCAATAAAATAAAGGCAAATCTCATCACACGGTGAGAATAATGTTCACAATGACCACAATATCCAGAACATCTACACTCAGATCGCAATTTACATCAGCCTGGAAAATTTCCTCCTGTGTCGGTTCGACATTACCCATAATAATAGCGACCGTTCTCACTACATCCAGCACATCGACGGATAGGTCTCCATTTACATCACCGGTTCCGCATCCGGCAATTGGTGTTCTGGATTGCGTGTATAAATTGACCAAGTCCTCTTTACCCGAACTTCTGCTGTCTAGCCAGTAGACAAAATAGTGACCGTTTGTCCCGGAATATTTATCGATTCGCGGAGATTCCTGTTTGAAGGGCGCATTGCACATGACAATACCTGAAGGGTCAAACACCAAATTATTGTTTTGAATTTCCTGGTAAAAAATATCTGAAGCGAGACTTAAACGGCTGTCTTCCCAACTTACCATAAAGGTTCCATCGTCACTGGTAAATACAAATGGATCGTTTTGATCTGAACCTGGGATAACTGCCATTTCAATATCGCTATAGATGGCGAGATCATCAATATTGATCTTATTACAAAAAATGTCTGTATCGAATCCATTCTCAAAATCTTCCCAGCACACCAGAACGTCGTTGGTGGATTCGTTAAAAGATATTGATGGTTTACGCTGGTCATTGGCTTTTATAGATATTGGAAAACCGTTGGGTTCACCTGCGATCGTACCATCGAAATTTACCCACTGACCGTAAATATCGGAATTTCCTGAACGATTATCCTTCCAGACGGCAAACATTCCATTCGGCGTAATCGCAGATTTAAATTCTGATTGACCTCCGGGAAGATCCACAATAACGACCGGAGATTCCCAACCGGCGCTCACCGTCCCATCGGGATCAAGCATTTGTGAGAAAAAATCCTGATCACCCATATTATCCTGAAGCCAGGTTACGATACATCCGCCACCCGGGATGGTGATTAAATCATAAACGATATTGTCTCCCGCCATCGCACCTGCCAAAACACCATCTGTGGTCCAAAGTGGATTACCTGAAGCATCATATTTTTGGACAAATACCAGATATGAAAATGATAAGTCAAAGCGGACATCCGACCATGCAACGTATATGGAACCATCATCGCCGGTCATCAGTCTTGAATGTCTCTGGTCGCTGGCAAATGAAGGTATATAAAACGGCTGCCCCATGGGATCGCCGATGGGTTCAAAAAAATTAGTGATATCCAATATGGTGTAATATTGAAAATGGGTGCCAAATTCATCAGTAGTTTCGAAATTCATGAACAGGTGTGTACCGGATCGAACGATTTTAGGAAAGCTGGAATAGGGATTGGTTCCCAACGGAATCGCCGAGGATGTCCCATATTCTTCCACCACCTCATCAAATTCAGAATCTACCACAATACCATACACTGATGGATGCGAACTTCCCCAGCGGTGATCTTCCCAATAAATTAGGTTACGGTCATCCCCGAGATAGACAGAGGACACGCTTTTGGTATTGCCATCGATCCCAAAATATACCTGAAGACCGTTATCGGATAATGTAATACCTGACCCTGGAAGAATATGCTGAACAAACAGCCCGATACTTCCGGTTCGCTGATCTCCCCAGACGGTCATGCCGCCTCCAAAACTATCTGGTCTGACGACCGGTGCGAACTGTTTTCCGGGCGCCGTACAAATTGCAAGTCCATGTGTGGCAAAGGAGAAAGTATTGTCAGACGCAATATGCTGAAGATAAATGTCGATTTCCGGTGCTGCCGCGGTTCGCTCGTCCATCCAGGTAAAATATACACCTCCAAATCCATCCGTTGAAAGCCTGGGGGATGTCTGATTTCCGTTGATAGCACAAATGGGTTTCCCGTCTGTCTCCCAAACGATATTGCCATCAGTTTGGATCTTTTGCGCATACACATCTATATCGACAGGATTATTTCTATAATCTTCCCAAATGACAAAAGCATTACCGCTCTCACCTTTTACCCGCGGACTGCTTTGATTTGCACTGCTGCCACAGATCAAAAGTCCACCTGCGTCTAAAACTAGTGAACCGTCTTCGTTAATGAATTGTATATAAATGTCGTTATTATTCGGATCAAGACGACGATCTTCCCAGACAATTGCTGAAATCGTATTGGTTACATTGCTAATTTTGGGATTAAACTGTTCTCCTTCTGCGCTACAAACCACTACCCCGTTTTCATCAGAAGGTGACCAGAGTGTATTACATTGTGAGTCTATCCGCTGGGCATTCAGGTTAGATGGTTCAATACCGCTCACATGAGACCAGACCATATTGGCATATCCAATACCTCCGGTTTCAATACTTACGTTGTGATGTTGTCCCGGACCCGCCAGGATAGGTACGCCTGTACCGGGTGCGATAATGGAACCCAAATCCGGAGTCAGATGTGTACCGTAGGTATGCCCATATTGAGAAACAGATAGATCGTTCCAGATTACAAAAGCGCCACCGTTTCCATCAGATGAAGCGTTTAATTCAAGTTGTTTACCGGGGACAATTGTGAGAGGAACGCCATCAAGACCCCACATTATCTCACCATCTGCATTTACGTACTGACCATAGACATCACCGTCTTCGGGTTCATTTCGATAGTCGATCCACACCACATAAGACCCGCCGTTTCCGTCACTAATAGCGATTGGATCTTCCTGCCGGCCTACTGAATTCACCACGATCACACCGTTATCTGCCCATAGGGGTTGTCCCTCAGAATTGACTTTTTGAATAAAGACATCCCGCCCGCCGTTCCGTGTATCTGACCAGACAAAGATAAGGTTACCGTCTGCGCCCGAATCTGCTGACCGTTGCCATTCAATATGCACTCCCTGGCGCACCGGCAGACCGTTATCCCGCCAGTCATATTGTGCTGCCAGAACGGTTATGGTTAACCCTATGAATACAAGTTTTTTCATTATTTCCTCATTTTCTAAAATTTTCCCCGACTAAAGCTCAATGAACGCCACTTCAATCCCTGCCCGGGTCCCTGCAAAAATACAGGATTCACTCACGATTTTGATGGCATACGCATACTCAGTAGAGATCACACCAGAAACCACCGCAGAGATAATATTACCAGACCATTGGACCTTATACAAAAGCACGCCATCCGGTCCGCAGGCCAGTGCAAGGATGTCCTGATAAATATCAATCCCCCGAACTGTATACCCGTCAGCAATCCGTAAATTAGTTGTAGGCTGCCCATTCGAATCAAGTAACGCAAGGTAACATCCTTTATCGTCGGATAAACCGGCTACGATCAATCCGTTAGAGGCAAAGATTTCATTGACCTCACCGGGAATACCATCAAACTCTGATTTCAGAACCAAGCCTCCATTGTGCAACTGTTGAAAAGTCTGAATCCCGAGTTGTGAATTTGCTACAAAAACAGTACTGTCTGAATAATAAATATCGCTGGAATTAATATTTAATGGGTTATACATGTCAAACTGTGCACCCCAGAATACAATCGTGGAGTCGAAAAAATCATACTGAATATCGAGTTTTCGGATGGATATAAAGTTTGTGTTTGTATTGTCACTCTCTTTTATAACATAAAGAATAACGCTCTCCTGGGAGGACATATCTACGGTAAATCCCCGGACTTTTTCACGATTGGCAGAACCATCGGCAGGTACCCTTGCATTAAAGGCTGAAGGCGATGCGACGTTCTGATAAAAAATAGCATCGCCATTATCCAGACTAAAAAATAACGGATACTCATTTCCATTAATTTTATCCGTTATTTCCACTTGCCATAACCGGTCCGGGGCGCCATCCGAATCAATATCATTCACGCCATCGATCAACTCGTATAAAATTGAATCCGGGGTAAGCTGGTACCGGTAAGTCTGATAACCATTTTCGTCGGCGGCGGCCACGATGAGCGAATCGTTTACTGCCAGATCCCGGCAAAACCCGCCCGTATCAATTGTAAACCGGGCTTTTGTTGTCACGCCGGCAGGATCTGCAGGCGTTCGACAGGCTGTCATCCAAAAAAGAAGAATCGACGTAAATAATACTTTAATAAACAACATTTTTTTCATGAGTCCGTCCAAATACAATTAATAAAATAAATCCAGCGAAAAACGATATGTGAACTTTAACCAAATTTCGTACTTATCGAAAGTCTTCTTTAATCTGACCCAATCGTACTGAGATTCGGTCTGCCGGGTCCGATAGTTGATTCTGAATTGACCCGAGAGGCTTCGGGTGAACTCCCGATCCAGCCAGATTGAACTTTGGCTATCCCGGTGATATCTCCCCTTGTGTAAATGATCTTCAGGGTCATCAGAATTATATTTTCTGTATTCAGACAGGAAGAGAAATCCGATGACATCAATCAAACCGTCTAATGAATATGTTGTCTGAATTCCGGCGGAGAGTACCTTATAGGATCGATCCAGGGCAGTTGATGTCTGACCATTCCCAAAAGAGATGTTATCTCCTTTTCCCGGAGCCAGCCATGCGGATAACCTTAAATCAGGGATGAGTCGGGTATAGAACCGCCCTTCAACAGACCCCACTTCAGTATCAAATTCGGTAAATGCAGGTCCGAAATATTGTCTGTTATACCGGGGTCTAATGCGGATCCACGTTTTTTTGTGTACCGGAAATGAATAAGAAGCATAGATCGTTTCACTGGTGAACTTACACATTTGCGGGTCCGGAGAAGCAAAATCTGTGTCCCGATAAAACCGCAGAAAAATATCCGGAGTCAGGGAATACCCCACCGTGAGCCATTGGTACGAACCCAAATGCTGTTCAAAAAGCACCCTGAAAGATGAATAGGATTTATTTGCAGATTGGTTATAATCGGAGTAAGAAAAATCAACTTTAATAAAAGTCTCGTTGCGGGCGTTTAAAACCGGGCTATAGGTCAGCCTTACTTCCGGTTTGAAAACCGGACTGTCAAAGGAGTGAGAATCTTCCATGATCCAGCCCGAAATATCTGCATTATCCATTTCATCGGCGGAGAACCGGAGATAATTACTGTCATAGCCCAGAGATACGGAAGCATCAAAATACAGCGGGACTAACAGTCTGTGCGTGATATCTTGTGACCACATAAGGGATATCAATACCAGAACCAGGAATAAAATCCCCTCGGGTCCTTTCAAGGTAATCATTCTAAAATCCATCATTTATTGGTAAAATAATCCTTTGATATAGACGGTACGATCTTTTTCAAGCAGTTCTAACCTAAAATTGTGAGCACCATCAGAGGATGGAATCAGACAGGATCGCCACTTTCCGGGCACCAGCATTTTATTATCTTCTACACCGGTGACTTCGGAGCGCTCTGTAGAAAAAAAATAGGTGCCGATCACCTGATCATCTTCCCAGACCCGAATTCGGTAGGGTTCTTCTCCGGTCATACGATCGTCAAAAGCCAATCTGCTGATGATTTTCAATTCTCCGGCACCATCAACGATATAACGGAGGTCTACCCCGAATGTCAATTCGAAATATCGAAAAGATTTGTCGCTGATGATCAGTTTTTTAAGACTGTAATCACCTTCGGGTTTGAGAAACCTGGAATTTTGCCCCGATTTCGATTCCGTTTTCGTAATTATCCTGATCAGCATGGGTGGCGAGGTCTTCATTTCCGGCTCTAACTTGAGGAAATGATACCCTGCGGGTATTTTCACAACGTGTTTCCCGGCTTTTGTGTATCCATGCCCGGGATGTTGGGATGAATATAAGCCGCTACTGTTTTCCTTTTCATGGTTAACTACAACGGTGGGCTGCTCATCCACCTTAAACTGGTAGCCGAATTTCCAGGGTTTGATTTCCTTTTTCGGCACTGCTCGACGACAAATAATTTCAATAGTCATGGGACCGGTAACTTCATATGTGAGTATATTTTTATGGAGTTGGTAGTATTCACGGCGATTTTCCCCAATATTCAGAATTTCCTTGTAGTTTTTCTCAATTGCGTCAATTGACCTGGGAAATACCAGAGTCAACAGAAAAATAATAAAAAATAATTTATAAAATAGAATCCGGTTCATAGGTTGCCATTCTCTCTTTTATTTGTTTATGACTGTAAATTCCGACGCCAATAACGGATCCTGATGCAAAGATTAGACATATCAGGGTGATCCAATAACTATACTGTTGTGTAGAATACAGAGAGCCTTCGCCAACTAAAGGTGTTGGAATGGGTGCCCACGGGATTTGAAATATCCGGGAGATATTTCGGATATCCAAAATATGGACAACCGGCACGCCTTTTCTCGAAAATTCTCTGACCACACTCTGACCACTGAGTTTAGTCAGCCCTTCAGGATAAGAGATTCCGTCGGGGATTAACCTGGAGTTGATGGATGGCCCGATATTGGAAGCCCCTCCCCCGATATTGATCAAAGCGGAATAATCCGGGATTGGCCGGTACTCATTATAGATCTGCATCCTTTTATCGATGGCTGCCACCAGACTCTCCTCCTGGATCAAGGGAATGTTATTTCGATAAATAGACTCCCATAATAATTCACGGCCGTAAAGACTTACGCCTTTCCCCACATCCCCTTTACCTCCGATCGAGGCGGCGACTGATTGATAGGGGAAAATTCCCTGATTGATCAGGACCGATTCCATATCCAGCCATGTGAAATATGGGTCATTTGCTCCCCATTGCGATGCCCCTACTGAAGTGATGATTACCGGGGTTACCTCCATAACCCGGCACGCAGACAATACTGCCAGGTTTGCTCCAGGCATCGACCCGGTCAGAGAAACGGCAATGGTATCTCCCGCCTGCAGGTCCAGATTGACAAACATGTCAACCACGAGAGCGGCAAAGTTGGGATTTAGCGTCGTCAACTTGGCGTCAAGATCCCCCTCATCCGTCGTAATCGGGCCAAACTGCACGCCGATCAATGCTGTTTCATTGGGGTCATTCGTGGAATCAATAAATATTCCGTCACTGCCAATGCGGTAATTTTTTAAAGTTTCCATAGCCTGTAGCATCTGGTCGGCAGCCTGTAGTTTTAAGTCATACCCGCGGGATTTTACCGTTATCTGCGAGTGACTTGCAATCACAAACATGAGGATATTGAATAACGCCATTCCGACCAACACAGGTGTACTTTGTATAACAGGTCTAAACATGTAGAGGAGTCTCCATTCCGAACACCATGAGCGCGAGTTGTACAATGGTCGCCGTAATCAGTATGACGCTCACGGTTCTGATAATTCCCTGTCTGTCAATCCAACTGGCTATCAGTCCGGGGATGATATTTCCAATACCTGCCAGATT
The DNA here is from genome assembly GCA_964409335.1 of uncultured bacterium. GTDB lineage: Bacteria > Fidelibacterota > Marinisomatia > SCGC-AAA003-L08 > JACNLC01 > JABMOW01. The sequence goes on along the minus strand of CAYPCW010000021.1, from coordinate 26,492 downwards.
CATCGCCTGATCCGGAAATGTCATGTAGATTCTGGATAAATATCCAAATAAAAATCCGAGAAGGAGACTCAGCACCAGCCGTCTTTTTCCGTAAATCAGCATGACTTTCGATAATCCCTGTACGATCAGGTACACGAAAATGCTAATCCCGATCGTACCGATAACCCGGTACGGGTCGTGTAAAAACAAGGCGATATATCCCGGAACAATGACCCCCCCGGCCGTGACACCTAAGGTCTCTGTCAAAACCAAAGAAATTACAATTCCAAGCCCAACAGCAATTTCAATCATGAATACGATACCTTTTCAATTCAGACATAAATTCTTCTCCCCACCCGACGATATTACCAATACCGAAGATAAAATTATCGTGAAATTCTTTCAGTTTTTCTACCACTGCCTCTGGTTTAGCAGCGTACGGAAAAATAGTAACCTTCGTCTGAGGATATTTCTTTTTCATCACAATTAATTCCGGAGGCAAAAAATCGCCCCGGATGATCAGCGCATGGGGTGAAATTTGCGTGTACACCAGTTCAATCAATTGTTTCGTCCGGTGCCGGCGGTCTGCACGGGTATTCAAAAATACGTTGGTGGTTTCATTGTCGACCCGTTCCCGGACAAGATTCCATATTTTTAAGGTGGACTGTGGATCATTCGCAGCAAATGCACTCACGAAACGACTGGTCTTATCACCGAATTTTAATTTCCACAATACCAGCGCTCCGGGATCAGGTTCCGCGGTAATCATTCCTTCCAGCGCCGTCTCCCGGTTAATACCGGCTTGCTCACATACTTTTAACGCCAGTGCAATGTTTTCATCATGTTCGAGATAGGGGAACCGTTTTAAGGACGCTTTTAAAAATTCGTCTGTCTCAGTGGTGATCACCTGACTTTTCAATTTTTCAGCACGGTCCAAAATGGGTTTTAGCATTGTCGATTCAGCCGTGATTACGACCCCTTTCCTGGGTACTGTATTGGCGAGTGAGCATGCGATATCATTCATTGTGGGTCCCATCTCTTCAATATGATCCGGTCGGACGTTGGTTATTACCCCTATCGTCGCTTTGACCATTTGGTGTTCTGCGACCCATTGATACTGAGGCATAACCGCCATACATTCTATAACAACAGCATCGGGATTTTGTCGGGAAAACGTCCGCAACAGCTTTACCTGCTCACCGATAGAAGCTGACCGCAACCGGGTGATGACGCGGTCTTTTCCTTCCATATCGATCACCCTTGGCGCGGATCCGGTCGTCTTTGAGATCGTTCGAAGCCCGCCTGCTCTTAATCCCGCACCCACCAAACGGGTCACACTGGACTTTCCCCGTGAACCGTTAATATGGATTCGAATGGGAATATTTGCCAGTACCGCTTGATGCCGGACGAATTCCCATCGACCATAAATCAAGAGCAAAGCGATGAGTGAAACCAGAAAGAGTAGTATCAAAAGGTGTCCCGATATAATATTATTTTAAAAAGCCCCATGACCAGATAGGATAATGGGGCTTTATTCTAGTTGATAAAAACGATCAGTTGTCTAAAATTAAGTTGATAATGTGAATCACATCCAGAATATTTACCTGACCGTCGTCGTTCAAATCCGATACAAACTGGCTGATAGGTTCAAGTTGACCGACATTCAGGATATAAGATATAATGACAGTAATATCCAGTACATTCACATCACCATCCTGATTGGCATCCCCCATTAACATAGCTGCGGGCTGCCGGGTAGTGATCAGTAAAGATGTTTGATTCCCCAATACCATAGACGTCACTGGATATACATTATTGAACGTGTACTGTAACCCATCATTCCCAAATTGATTCTCTATTCCGATCGTACAATACGCACCATGAACAGGAGCGTAACCGCCATAGTTTCCAATGGAAGTATTATTGAAATTCTTATAATTCAAAATCATCTCACCATCACCTGTTGGGGTGAGCGTATTATACAACAGAATTTGAAAGTTTTCCAGACTGGACTGGTCATAAGTGTACATATTTGACCATTCGATGATCATGATGTCATTCGTTGCATCGTAATATTTATAGACAACTCCGCCATTGGTTGTTTTCAGGTCATCCCAGAAAACCGCTACCATCGGTGACGGCCCGCCTGCTCCGGGGATCGGATAATTTCTGAAGGATTCAAGATTTGACTGACCAAATGAAATCCATCCGTTTGTACTTACCGTAATGCCAGAATATTCGACGCCATAAAAGCTGAATGTAAAGGGCAAGGGAACATAAGCCGATGTCTGGGTCTGAGGATTACCATTCCCCTGATCAATCATCCCCAATGATGTACCGCTCCCGCCCTGAGTTGGGTCTATTTCGATCCAGCTATATTGAGGCGCCATATTATAACCCAGATCACCTGAATCATAAATGTAATACCCATGATTATCTGGTCCCATGGGATCAGTAACGGCAGCTTCACCAATTTGAAGTCGTAACTGGATGGTATCATCATATCCGTTACTGCTTTGAATATGCGCACTCAAATAGTAGATTGAGCCATTTACAATGTCATCTGATGTGGTAATTGTCATGGATGTGGATGATGCCAAACTTAATCCTGGCGTCATGTTTGAAAAAGAAAATGATCCGTTTTCAATCTCAATTAAATTGGTCGGTGTACTCATATCGCATGTCACCAGACCAGATTCGATGGTCCCTGAATTTGCGAGAGTAATAGTGACTTCGTGGGTCGTTCCCGGTGTTAGCATTGGTGCATCCTGCACGGTGTACCCGGTTACGGTTATGGAGGGGGCGTACGGGTAAACATGAACCAGCGATGACCACTGATTCAGTGTAACGTCATTCAGGTTTATCGTCAGGTCAAGGTCTTCCATACTGATCAGGGCAGGTGATCCGCTGATGTCAAATTCTGCGATGATTTCCTGATAAACTCCCAGCCCGCCCAGACTGACATTACCGTCAATGATGGTGATTTTATCGGAACCGGATACCAGGTGTGCCTGTAACCCTGCAATGTCTTCTGTCCCGAAATTTTTGACTGGGATTTGCAGAGTAATAGATTCACCGGGATTCAACATTCCGTCACCATTGCCCGGGTACACATCCACCACCTGAATCCCATCAGGGTTGATATTTGCCACGGGACCGTTCATCACTACGTCAAAAGACCCCTGATATGGTATAAAATTCCGTTTGGTAATTGTGACGGTGACTTCGCCTACGTATTCAGTGTTGTCGATATTCACAACCGCCATTCCGGTCTCGCCGGTATATTTGCTGATAAATATCTCATCATTGCCGGCGAGAAGGGTAACGACCGCCATATCCACCGGATCACCATTCGCATCTAAAACCTGTATCTGTATATAATTTGACCCAATTCCAATAGACGCCGGATGATCTACGATAAAATCCTGCGGAGAATCGGTCCAAAGGTGTAATACGGGGTCACCCATCAGATTATTCCAGTGTGTGAAGATACTGACCTTATTACTTGGATTAGAAGGGTAAGTCTGGTATAATGCCAGTTTACCATTTCCCAGGGCAGCGGAAGCCGTCTCAATATTCTTTGAGAAAATACCATCATAAATCCCCATATCAACGATGTTATTAAAGGCGGTATGGGTTCCGGATGTTGCTGTACCGATTGCCGCAACTCCCCCTTTGGGGTTACTGACAGTGCCTGCCCGCAGAAAAGATTCCGTGATGGCCGTCGAACTGAAGGATCCGGTGCCACAGGTAATGAACGTGACAAACGGTAGTTTATATCCATTATTCGCATTATTGATATTGCCGGACCCAAACCCGCTGGTCCCAAGCCACCCGCGATAGTTAAAGTAAAGTATGCCTTCATTTAACTGAGATTCCATCCACGAAGCATATCCGCTTTGACCCAACCGGGTGCGGACATCCTCCATGCCGAAATTTTCCATGATATTCTGAATGTATTCATTAGTAATGACGACGGATAAACCCGAACTGTTCCAGTCGCCGACCAATGCCGCTTTTTCCATCCAGTTGTTTGATGTATCAACCGCTTTTTCAAAAGAAAGGGTCTTGTTCACAACCACACTCAAATCGGTACCATTGGATACGGAAATTCGCCCGATAAATACTTCAGGCAGAAGATCGGATCCATCAAGCTGAGTATATGGAAAATCACCATCTCCACCATATCCCGACCAGGTTTCCTGATAGGTGGGAATACTATACCCTCCGCCTACATCACCCACAAGACCGACAAATTCCGGAGGTGGATTGAAATTATTATATGCAGACTGAATATAATTTTTAATTTGAGACGAAGCGCTGCCGGTTTCATCTGTTGATGCCGTATACACGATGAACCCACGCTCATGTCTCCATTGAACCAATTGCTGAAACGCCGGATGGATTATAGCGCCGTTTGCTCCGCCACCGCAAATGTATAACACTGCAGGCTGTTGATAATCAACGCTTAAAGCACGATCGTAGTTCACGATGAGCGATTCATATAATTGTTCAAAGGTGCGAGATGGCGGAAGGGTGTGCGCATGAGCGATGTCCCGGGTTCCCGATTCGGAAATTATTATATTCACTTCGTCATAGACCTGTAATTCTTTTGTGGTTCCGTTATATTTGAAAGGGATGAACGTTATTTCCATCAATTCCAGATTTCTCATAGTCAGAATATCGCTTGACGTCAAATTCTGGCCCGGATACATCCCGCCAGTCTGATAATAATCGACATTCAACTGGATCAATTCACCTTCATTCCAGTCTTGTTGGGTGTCCTGAGTGGGGAAAAGATGAATATCCTGTACTGTATGGGCTCTGACCACTTCATATGATGTGGTGTAGCTAATCCCGGGTTTGAGTTGGAAAAATGTGGTGTACAAAGGAAGCTCGGGCATCCCCAGATTCATGGTACGCCCTTTTGAGGGAATTGATAGGTGGGTGTATTCACCCATTGACTTATAATCAACAATGCCGGTATTGAATTTCAGAACAGTCGAGTTGGATTCTTCGCTCAGAACCACAAACGGATTATTGGCGCTGAACAGGAATCCCCAAAACAGAACCCCCGCTGAAAAATTCATAAATAATTTGAATTTGGTGATCAATTTATTTCCTTTCAAAAAATGTTTTCGGTGATTCAACCCTTTTCCGGTATACACCCGATACCTGCCTATTATAATAAACGACATTATTCTATTAATCCTCGCAAAGATGTAAATATTTTACATCTTTTAAGAGGTGGAAAATAGGCTGATTGTGATTTTTTCTTCTACTTATTCTTTGTATCAGAATGTAAATAGGAGGTAGGAATTTTAGGCAAGCGATTTTATTTTTTAGTAGTAAAAACGCAGGGGTATTCACGCAACTATAGTGGAGTTTTCTTATAAAATTTAGTCATAACATTAGGTATAATGAAAAACAGATCTGAAATTCACTTTACCGTACCTAGAAAGGTATTCTGGTTACAATTGCCAACCCGCTTTTCTCCTGGCTTTTCCGTCAATAAACAGGAGTATCCCACCTTACATGTTGTAACAAAATGCAGTTATTTAGGATGCAATTTTCGACATAAATTAATGTGCTTTTATCGAGCATAGAATTATTATTAATTCTTAATTTGTATATATAACATTAGTAAAATGAACAGGAGATCTCCTCAAATGAATAAAGTGAAACAACGATTACAGAATGGTTTTACGCTAATCGAAGTACTTATTGTTGTCGTCATCATTGGAATCTTGGTAGCCATAGCGGTCCCGACTTATACCGGTTACGTGAGGAAAGGATACGCATCTGATGCGAAGGTTTCCATTAAAGCCATACTGAATGCGTCTTCAGTGTATACGCAGACGACCGGGCTTGTGCCCACCGATGTTGACGCATTGGAAACCGACGGTTATCTGGAGCTGGATCCGGCGATCAAAAGAAAATGGCAATTTGATATTTCAGAAACCGAAATCACGGCAACCAGTCTGGCAGAGATGGAAGGTGGTGAAGGAAATTCAATTACATATTATATTGAAGAAGGGAAATACCGGGGATACGGGCAGAAAGAAGAATAGAAGAATAATGACCACACTTTCCATTCATCAGTTACTGAAATACTCACTTGACAGTGGTGCATCCGACCTGCATCTCAGCGTCGGGTCTATCCCAAGGGTGAGGATACACGGTGAAATGCATAAATTACAATTGCCCCCCCTTAAAGCAGACATGATGACCAGTATTATGAAGGAGGTCATGAATGAAAATCAGGAGCGTATTTTCAAAGAAAACATGGAGATCGATTTCTCAACAGCGCTGGAAGGTCATGGTCGTTTTCGTGTAAATTTCTTTCATCAGATGGATGGAATAGGCGGAGTATTCAGAACCATCCCTTCAGAGATCAAAAGTATCGAGGAACTCGGACTGGTCCCGTTTCTGAATAACCTGGCTCTCCGTGACCGTGGTTTGATTCTATTAACCGGTCCGACGGGAAGCGGTAAATCCACTACCCTCGCGGCCATGATAGATTATGTTAATGATCACAGGCAATGCCATATTATCACGATTGAAGATCCGGTGGAATACTATCATAAATCCCGGAATTCATTGATCAATCAGAGGGAAATCGGAGCGCATACTCACAGTTTTACAAATGCGTTGAGATCTGCTCTTCGTGAGGATCCGGATGTGATTCTGGTGGGTGAAATGCGAGACCTGGAGACGATACAGTTGGCATTGACGGCTGCCGAAACCGGACACCTTGTCCTATCTACACTTCATACCAGTAGTGCGGCTAAAACAATTGACCGTATTATCGATGTGTTCCCATCAGGGCAGAAAGATCAGATCCGTTCGATGCTTTCTGAAAGCCTGATCGCCGTTATCGCACAGAAATTACTCGCCACAAAGAATAAGGATGGAAGAGTACCGGCATCTGAGATTTTGGTTGCCAATTCTGCGGTCAGGAATTTGATCCGGGAGGATAAAATTTATCAGATTCCCAGTATATTACAGGCCGGAGGAACCGAAGGAATGCAGACATTAGACCAGGATTTGCAACGGCTGCTTATGCAGGGTCTGGTTACCCGTGAAGATGTGATGCAGATTGCAGATAATCCGGAGGTATTCAGCAGAGGACTGTACTAAGTTCTGCGAATTTAAAATGGCAGCGAATAAGAGTACCATAAAAGGCTTCACACTCATTGAAGTCATTGCTGCTATTGTGATCACAGGCGTGATGTCGTTGGCAATATTTTCTGGTATCACCTTTGTAAAAGGTTCGCTGAGGACTATTCGGATAAAAGAAAGAGCCTTTGAAGAACTGGTTAGTTATACTGAGTTTTGGAAAGCGAAAATTGCATCCGGCCAAATCCCGGTAAACATTGGCAGTGACGATGAACGGGATGTTGTACTGTTCGAAGATGAAAATGGCGTACCTATCGTAACTGCGACATTGAAGAGAAGCAATCTGGTAAATTTGACGGACCCTCCGGGCTCATCCGCCAGACACTACCGGATGAAAACTGAGATTGAATGGGATGATGAAATATTTGGACATCACCATAACCAGGATAATCGCATTGAATTTACACTGAGTCAGCTTGTATTTATAACAGAATGAAAACACATTTGAAAACCATGTTCCCTAAAGGATTTACGCTCGTAGAAGTTATAATCTCGATGCTTGTATCCACCGTGATTTTCCTGTTAATGGGATATGTGTTCATTCAGGCGAACAGCTACTATTCAGAGCAGTTCATCCGTGAACACGTGGTGAATTATGGTAACATAGTGATGACGGAATTTAATTCTCTGTTCAAACAGGCAAACGATATTTCAGTCTCAAATTTGCAAGGCGTTTCCAGGATCAGGTTTAAATACCCGGACGAATCGGTGGATGTGGTTACAGTAAACCGGGATAACGGGTTTTTTCTCAACGATGCACCCATGATCGGGCGCACAAACCTTTTTGGGCATGCAGATGTTAATTATTTTCATTATGATAAGGATAATAGAATAGAATATAAAATTGCAAAATTTAATTGCACCCAGGTTCCCGCCAGCACCGGGTTATTTGGAAAATTAACACAAACCATGTACCGTTTACATTTGGTCATTGAGATGGAAACGGTGGCAAATGGATCTGTGTTCACGAGAGATTTTGAGTTTAAAAAAGACATTTTTGCAACAAAAGAATATATCAGTTAATTGGAGGGCTGACGATGAAATTGATCCCCAAACTAAATTCAAAAGGTAGCGTACTTGTCGCCGCTGTTGTATTCGGTCTCGTGGGTTTTAGCATTGTAATCTCATTCTTCTCGTGGACGATCAACAGACGATATGCACTGAATCACAGAATAGCCAAAACAAAAGCTATGTATAATGCAGAAACGGGACTTGCTGAAAAAGCCTTTTCGCTAATGGTAAGAGCAGATTTTACGGGAACCGATACCACTTTAGTACCCGGAGGTGTGTGGATTGATAATAAAGCGCCTGAATTTTCTGAAGGCATGTATAAAAAGGTTCAGATTAAACAGGAGATCGATTCTGTAACTTCACAGATCGTCGTACGGGGAAAAGCCCTGGGGATCGCCTACATTAAAAATCAATTTGGCAATTTAGTACCCGTTGAAGACAGCGCAAGAATTTCATTTGTCGAGGAATCTTTAGCAAAATACATGTACCTGACTGCAAATGAAGAGTCGGGGGGCGCTCCCTTTGTTTTTGACTCACCCGGTAACAGACGGCATGTTACGTTTGGCGCCGGCGACATTTTAAGCGGCGGCAATATCCAAAGTAACTCCAGTTTGGTGATGAGCGCATTTGGATGTCCCCAATTTCTCGGGACAGTTTTTATTACAATCGATCCGCTTACCGGTGAAACGCTTGATCCTCAAATGGGCTCCTGTAATCCCAATCAGGTTTTCCTGGGAGAACCGCCGACCCTTGAACGACCACCCGTCAAATTACCCCCGGATGGATATGCCTTAGCGAAAAATGCTGCAGATTATGTGTTTGACTCTACCGAACTCTTTAAACATGATTTTAACCACCGGGACACCCTGATCATGACTGACATTGGTTTTATGGCAAACGGACAATTCAGAGTCCGTCGGTGGTGGTATTTGATACCTCCGCATTTAAACGAACTTGCCGCATTACCAGGCGGCGAATATCCCTTCCCTACCCCTTACATGATGGATGGCGTCACAAACCCATCTGCCGAATGCGGTCCTCCTCCAATAAATGATCTGCGAAAATGCGTCCCTTACATCCAGGACATGGCAAACTACTATGCTAAAACCGTAACCAATGGTGTCGATGGGTATATGAATCCTACCATTCTCGGACAGCATGGATTTTCTCATTTCGATTTTCCCCCGACACCCGATAATCTCCTTCAGGATGAATTGAAAACACCCAACGGACCGAAAGTGATTTATGTTAAAGGAGGACCGGTACTGGTTCATGGAATCTATAAGGGCCGGTTTACCGTCGTTACAGACGAATTTGTAACCTACAGACGACATGCGTGGAATATGAACGTTAACGCACCCACTGATACCCTTTGGGGCAACATATGGATCACCGACGATCTCCGAAATAGCGACGCGTCCTTGGGAAATATGACCCCACCTCAGCCGGATGACAAATGCGAGGGTGGAACAGAAAATCGTATGGGATTGGTTTCCGGCGCCAATGTGATTGTTGCGAATACATCAGCAAATGGCGCCGCAAATAGTGGAGCCGGTGTAGTGATACATGCTGCGATCGTCGCTTTTAATGAATCTTTTACGGTTCATTATTGGCAAAATACCACAATAAATGAATTTGATCCACCCCATGGCGACAACAGAGGACCATCAATCTTCGGGATGAATACCGGGCAAAATGATAGTCGGGGAACGATCAATCTCTGGGGAGGATTAATCCAAAAATATCGTGGGTATATTATCAGGAACAATCCTTCACCGTATAATAATGCAACCATCGGTTACGCCAAAGATTATCATTATGATGAAAATAATGCCTGTTCACCACCTCCGTATTTCCCCACAATTCAGTTTACCAACAATGAAAAACATGTAAAGCTGGTGGATTACGGACCAATTGGCGGATGATGACGGAAGTGAATACCCATTTTTTTAACTTCCCGATGAAAAAAACGGAAGACAGTAGAGCGATTAATTATTAATAAATGAGCAAATAGAATGACTTTAGGAATAGATTTCGGATACTCACACCTGAAAATGGTTCAGCTTGAAAAAACCACCGGCGGTTATGCCTTGCAGAATATTGGCAGCCATCCCATCGTTGAAGACATCAGCACATTTAACCCTGATAATATCGGTAAATCGAATTGGACCGCTGCAATCCAGGATCTTTGCCGAACCATGAAGATCAATCCGAAGCGGGTAAAGAGTCTCGTTTCAGTCCTCCCAGGAAATAATGTCAGTGCAAGACAAATATCTACCCTGGAGTTGTCCAGGGAAGAACTGTTTTCATCTCTTGAATTTGAGGCTAAAAAACATATCCCTATGGATGGTTCAGAGCCGATACTCGATTACCATTATATGGGTGGGGATCCAAAGGAATTGGACAAAATGACCATTTTATTGGTCGCTACCTCCAAAAAACTGGTGAACTATCACAATGAGATTATCCGGGGAGCAGGATTTAAAAATGGTATTTTCGATGCCGAACCGGTTTCAATTGCAAATGCATATGTGGGTACATATGGGTTATCTCCGGAAGGCGCAGACGTCATCCTGAACATCGGAAATCAGAGTACTACGCTGGTCGTCTGGGGTAAAAATCAACGGTTTTTCACCCGGGAAATACGCATTGCCGGATATCATTTCACTCAGGCAGTCATGAAAGCATATAAAATTTCCTTTAGCGAAGCCGAACAGTTGAAAATTGATAAAGGTATCGAATCGGTCACACCGAAGGATGTAAAAGCAGGAGGAGATTCACCTTTTTCACTTCAGGTCGCCGAAAAAACTGTCTTTTCATTGCTTGCAGAAGAAATAAGAAAAACACTTCGATATTATATGAAAAGTAATCCTCAGGCCTTTTTTAATCACTTTTATATTAGTGGTGGATCAGCCCCTATTCACGGTCTTGTGGGCTACCTTGCAGAACAGTTAAACGTGAAAGTAGATATTTTTGATACTTTTAAAAAAATCGAAGGTACAAATTCCATTGACAATCCTGCTCAATTTACCATTGCTGTCGGTTGTGCGATGCGCGGTTTAGAGAAAAAAGGAAAATCCTAGAGTACAAATTTTAATTGATGATCGTGCATCAACTGTGGTAATGAAATCTATAGTGGGGTATTTTGAAACATATGAATGAATTTATTTTAATTAATCTCAATCAAACCATTAACCGTGCATTGTTGGTAGAAGCAAAACGGGAACGGAGCAGATGGGCAATATTTTCAGTAATTCTCATCCTTTTTTTAGGTATTGGTTTTGGATTTTATCGCTTATACAGTGATCTGACACTCCTCGCCCAAAATCGGGAAAACAGGATCCAGCAGGTTAAGGACGAGATCGAATCATTAAAGGAAAATGTCGGTATTGACCTTTCCAAATCAGATATTGAAACGTATTATGAATTTGAAAATAAACACATCCTCTGGGCAGATAAATTGAAAGTGCTGTCAGAAATAACACCGGATTATATGGCAATTACGGAAATCGATTTTAAAAAGGATAAAAATGATACCAGGAGAGACCGGGTAACGCTTTCGGCTATTTCAAGAATTGTATCGGATGAGAAAGATTTTTCTGTTGTTGAAAAATTTATCAACTTATTGAAATCAAACGAAGTATTCTCTGCAGATTTCAGCGATATTCGGTTTGTGACATCTGACCGGTTTATTTCAAGGGGACAGGAGATTCTGGCATTTAAAATTGAGGCATCCAGAACCAAATTTGAGCGGCGGCGGGTTGCTCAGGCGAAGAAAGGGATTTAGATTTTACCATGCGAAGAAATTATGTACTACTAATTGTTATGACCATTGTATTCAGCGGATTCTGGTTTGTGGAAAGCAATTTATACAAGCCCCTTCCAGATCGTATCTCCGATCTGGAGGAAGAGCAGATTACCTATAATGAAAAATTGATCACAGCACAAATTCTGTCTGAAAAGATGGACAATGTATATTCAGTATTTGAAAACAATATGGCGCTTAAAGACGACAATGCGTTGAAAGAAGATGCATCGATTGAATTTCTGAACAATTTAACAGATATTCTGAATAAACTGGGAATTACCGTACTCCATATAAAGCCCGGAGTCAAAGAAGAGAGAGCCACATACACATTTATCCCCTATGAGCTTGAGATTGAATGCACATTTGAAAAATTTGGAAATCTCATCACTGAACTTGAAAAAAATAAACGGTTAATCAGCATTGATGAATTTTTATTGAATAATGGTTTGGAACGACTGGCATTATCCAAAACACGTGAAGCGTTGATGAATGAAGTAATTAAAATGAAAATTTCCACTGTGACACTTAATAAATCCCGGGGCTAAAATGAATTTAAGAACCAAATTTCTATGGAACGTCTTTACCTTTCTCTCATTCCTGACGATCGTTTATACCGGATATCATTTGTATCTTATTTATAATGAAAAAGTAAAACTCAGGCAGACCTACGATACTGAAAAAATGGGAACCGATAAAGATCTTTCCGATAAAGTAAAACTGCTTGAAGACAAACTGATGACCCAGGTAAACTATAAATTTAAGGTAAAGAGCATCCCGACTGATATCACAAAGGTCATTGCCATGGACGGAGTTGATTTCTCGAATTACGGTGTATCATCCTTACGGTTTTCTGCCGGAATTTTTGGAAGTAAACAACATGCGATCGCTCAGTATAAAAATAACACCATAAAAGTCATAGTGGGCGACTCAATTGCCGGCGGGACCGTTGAAAAAATCACTCCGACCGAGGTCATATTTTTAAAAGATGGCGAACGGTTTAGACATGTGCTGACTCCCAAGTTAAATTAATGATAATTCTATATCGAAGTACGAAGGAAAATAAATGAACAAAACATTAGTTATTTTAGCAACTATGATCTGTGGATTCCTGATTGCCAAGGATAATTCTGAGAACGAATCGCTATTGGCAAGTGACCCGATGATTACCATTCATGCGGAAAGCACTTATCTACCCACTGTTCTCGCCATTCTTGCGGACGAGAGTGGTTTCAATATCGTAACCGGTCCTCTGGTGGATAAGGAAGCAAAATTAACTATCCATTTAGACAATATACCGGTCAGCCAGGCGATCAATCTTATTGTTCGTGCCGTGGGTTTGAGTTATGAAATTATCGGAAATTCCATCCTGGTGGCAAAATCAGACCAACTGACCAAAGAAGTGGGAATCAACAGTTATGTCGTCCCATTAAAATATGCAAATGCCGCTGAAGTCAAGGCGCTCCTACTCGATATCACCGAGCAGATCCAGGTGGATAAATCAGGCAATAATCTATTGATCAATACCAGCCCAAAAAAAATCGCTGAAGTCGGGAGAATCATTGAAAAAATCGATGTGCCTGCGCTGCAGATTATGCTTCAGGCACGGTTGATTGAAGTCGCTGTCAGTGATGAACAAAAATTCGGCGTTGACTGGAGTAAACTTGCAAAAATTTCTACCATATTAGCGGAATCGGGAAACCCGATTACCCTAAATGGTGTGGAAACGGGCTCTCTGATCCCCGGAACGTCCTTTTCTCAAAATCCCAATGGTGGAATCGACGAAAGTCTTACCGCCCAACAGTATGGTGTCGTCCCCACTCAAATGTATTTTCAGAGAATTGATCCATCCAACAAACTCAGATTCAACCGTCAATTGACCGCCTATGACGTCACCCTTGATTTTTTACTGAAAAATAACAAAGCAACAATATTGGCTAACTCACAGGTAGTTGCATTGAACGGTCGCGAAGCCTACATTGAAATGGTGGATGTGGTACCGTACATCCTGTCCGCCGGTGGTGTCGGCGGTCAGGTACAGGTGCAGCGGGAAGAAGTGGGTATTAAACTGGGCATATTACCAATCGTGAATTCCGATGGCTTTATTACAACGACGGTTTCACCCGAAGTCAGTTCTATCTGGGACTTTATCGGTCCGGATGATAATATTCCGTGGACAAAACGAAGAAGATCCACAACCACCATTCGGGTTGAAGACCAGGAAACCATCATTATTGCAGGCTTATTGGGCGCAGATAAAAAATTTGAACATCACCGGTTTCCCCTGTTATGGAGAATACCTTATATCGGTGAAAAGGTGTTCACTCATACGACGGAATCTGAAAACAAAACCGATTTGATTATTGAGATTACACCACATATTGTCAGGGATTCCTATACCGGGATCGAACGTAGAGAATCGCATAAAAATGCTGTTGAATCTATGATCCCGATGGAGTCAGATGACACTGAAGAATCTCCAACCAATACACAAGGAGAAGATAAATGAAGAAATTAATCGCAATTTTTTGGGGCGCATTAACGACACTAATCCTATTGGTGGCGTTATCCTGTGACACCACTAAACCAAAACCTCCTGTTCTTATTTATGAATTAAATCTGATTAGTGACGCCACAGAATCCAACGTTTATGCTGATTTTAACATCACAACGGTAAATCTCATTGCCGAACTTAAGGATGAGGACGGCAATTTTTTAGAAGGAAAGACGATCTCCTTCACATGGGAAAACACCGATCACGCGATCACACTCGGAACCATTACCCCCACCACATTGACCACGAATACCAATGGAAAGGTTTCTGTTATTTTCGAGGATAATGGTCAGGAAGGCGCTGTTGAGGTCACCGCAAAATATGTGGATGAATACAACAACACAATCACACAGAGTATTAGTTTCACGATTCTTCCTAATGAAGATCAGGTATCAACTCTGACCCTGACTTCTTCGGCTGCCGAAAACAGGATCATCGTCGCCGATAATGCACCGGAGATAGAATACCTGACCACATTCAATGCCTTTGTAAGAGACGATCTGGGAAATGTCGTTCAGAATGTGAACGTTCATTTTTCTAATCTTACTATGCTGGGAAGTCTGCTAAATACTCAGGCGATGTCAAATAATATCGGGAAAGCCTCCGTATCGCTATCCTCCTTAGGATCAGAGTTGGGTGATGCCACGATTAAGGCATTTATCACGCTCAATGACCTTGCACGGGCGGTAAGCGAATCTAGCATCCCGTTGACTTTTTTAGAATATGATTTTCAACATTTAGAGAGAAGTGAATCTGAAATCTCAGATACTTTGACGGTTCAGTATATTCTTCAGTCACAATACATCATAACCACACAGGTCGCATCAATCTCATTAAATGCTGTACCTGAATCGGTACTCATGGATGATTTTCAGCCCGATTCCGTCTACACGGTCGCCCTCAATGCAACGGTCAGAGATGAAAATGGTGTCGCCGTATCCGGGGTACCGGTACATTTCGAAAATCTGACGCCAGACAAAGGGACGATCACCGGCACCAACATCTCAACCAATACGTCGGGTATTGCCTCTACAACGTTATCTGCAAATATTGACGATGCGGGAGATGTTCACTTAAAAGCGACAATACTCGATCCAAACAATCCGGGTACCCCTGCATTCTATGCAAACAAAACAGTCTATTTAAGAACATTATCCGAGAGCATCATTGCTCAGGCAGCCCATTTAAGTACATGGATTTCCCGGGGTATTCTCCCCAACGGAAGTGGGAATACATCTAATGTGGATACATTATATGCCCGGGTAACAAACTTTTCGGGGGGAGCGGTTCAAGGCATACCTGTCCATTTTGAGCGGGTCAGTGGTTCCATAGGCGTTTTATCGGCTACCAATATGCAAACCAATGCAAGTGGCATAGCAAAAACCATTTTTACCACACTTACCAGTGAGATCACGCAGGACAGTATGACGGTTTCCATACAGATATCCATACCCGGATCCAATTTAGATCCACAGGTCAGAGTATTTACTTTCAACTTTGAAGGCAGCGAAATCCTTGAGTATAATGTGAACCGGTTTGAATGGTATAAGGGATTTTCCGTTTCAAGCGGTCTGGTTGAACCCATCTTTATCGGCGATCAGGATTCTATTTCAGTCAGCTCCGATTTTGATTACCTTTTGATGGTTGCCAGCGTGATCGATTATGATGGTGTCCGCATCAATCGGATTCCCATTCGTTTTTCCATCAACAACGGTGGCGCAAACCCGAATGGTGACTTATCCAGTTCCATTGAACATACCTGTTGTGCTCAGGATACTCTCGGGGCAAATGCCTTTATCACATCTAGCGACATGACATTGCTGAATTATGTCATCGATCCAGGGCATCCGGATGAGGCCAGTGGACTGGTACCGATCCTGTATTACATTCAATCTGTAAATGTGTGTGATAATATTGTTTCGAAGATCGTTGATCCACTCGATAATTCTGTCGTACTGTATACCAATCCTTTGAAGGTATGCACGGTCGAAGATGCGGTGCCAAATCCCATCGACCTCGTACAGAACCTGACCTTTACCACAAATCCAAATAATGTTACTCTGATCCAAACTGCACCGGACTCAACGTATCGGGTCGTGTTAACTGCCACTGTCCTTAACGGAGGCGGGGTCCCGGTAGCCGGAGTACCGGTACAATTTATTAACCACACTCCGCTTGAAGGGATTCTCATGCATGGGAATGCGATAAGTAACGCCTTCGGTTATGCCAGAGATACCCTGTTTGTGACACATGAAGATGTGGGACCCATCCAGTTGGAAGCTATCGTAAATACCAGTCCTGTCCCTTTGACACGAAACCGAACCGTAGCGATATATGATTATGTGCCCCCCATACTGATCATAGATCATATTGAGGCATGGCCAAAAAATGCAATTATTTCTATCAGTGACCCTAATTCAGTTTATACCGATACTCTGTACGCAAAAGCTTTGACTGTGGGTGGGGCCATTATTCAGAATGCACCCCTTTATTTCTCACTTACAAATCCTTCGGTGGGGAGTATCAGTGCCAATCAGGTATTCACCAATTCACAGGGAATAGCCAGCGTGGTCTATTATACGAGTGTCGGGATACAACCGGGAAGCGTTGAATTTGTCGTCAGTGCGCCGGCAACACCTGAAGTTGCTCCCGTCCATAAATTTATCGCCATTGTGGGACAGAGTCTTCCGGATTCTACCGTCTCTACGCTCACTTTGAACGCTACCCCGAGCCAGATTGTGGTTATGGAAAATACCCCGGATTCTTCCTATTCGATAACCTTCCGGGCAATTGCGAAAGATGTGTATGGGGTTGCGGTACAGAATGTGCCGGTGTACTTCCAAAATTTAACACCACCCATCGGTACTTTGAGCCTTTCACTGGCATTTACAGATTCTGTGGGTGTCGCAAGATCAACATTGAATCTGGAAAATGATACGTTCGGAACCGCCAATATCAAATCTTATATCCTGTCTTCCGTAAATGATAATGACACCCTGTTCACGTCTTACCGGCAGGTCACGGTCATGACTGAAAATGAATGGCGTATACAAAATGTCACTTCCCTGCTGGCATGGCCAAGTGCAGCCGATATATTAGTAACCAGAATGGATAGTACATACTGCGACACGCTTTATGCTGTCGCTCAAAATGCCAGCGGCGGCGGTATAAAAGATATTAATGTGAATTTTTCAGCAACGCCAACTTATATCGGATATCTGACCCACAGCGATGCGCTGACCGATACCTCCGGATCTGCGAAGACGACCTTCTGTGTGGTTCCCGGCACATTGGATACGAATGTTGACATCAATGTGAGCATCCCGGGATCGACGGTTACGTCATCTACATTTTCCATCGGGATACTTGACAGACTCCCGACCTGCCCGGATTGCACACCCGACCTGTCACTTTGGGCGGATGACTATGTGCTACCCTCGAATACAGGTTCTCTGACAACAACAGTATATGCAACTTATTCCGATACTCTTGGGAACGGGCCGATTGACAATACTATTATCCAGTTCCAAAGTATAAAAGATTCAGCCGGAACGATGATTCCCGTTGGTTCAATTAATCCATGGGGACAATTTCAAAACGATACGGCCAGGGTTACCTTTAACATGACAAACGATGAAGGTGTGGCATATATCATCGGCAGCTACGCCGGATTACAGGATACGATCAATATCGTGCTGAACGCCGGTGCTTTGGTGTATACGCAATTTATTGCTTCTTATCCCAGCGAGATTACGGTACAGGGTGGCGGTGGACTTGAAGCCACTGAAATTACGGTGCAGCTTCGGGACGGAAGCAATAATCTGGTTTCCGAAGATTACCGCATCTATTTTGAAATTACCGCTCCGACACCCTCAGGCGTTCACTTTAACGGACAGTCCGGTTTGCGGGATATTGATGTGATTTCAAGTAATGGAAGTGCCAGCGTGACGGTAAATTCAGGGACACATCCTGGAAGCGTCCGGATACGGGCGAGTGCCTATGAGTCCGATGATGTTTATCACCAAAACCCACCCATTACCTCCGCAATCGGGATTCCGGTTTCCGTCGTCACTGGGCCGCCCGCATACGGTATTATCGCCATGAGCTATGTTGATTTAATCAATCCAGGCGGTGGTATTTACCAGCTTCCTCTCTCGGTTTCCCTTTGGGACGTCCACTCAAATCCGGTCAGAGATTCTACAACGGTATGGCTGGCGCTCTACGAAGCGTCGGCTCCCTATGACCCATTGACAAATTACCTCGCAGGGGATTTGGCGATGTGGGCTGCGGACGGAGGTACCCCCATCGACAGTTTAGTTTATATCTGCTTGCAGGATACTGTTGGAATTCCTCCCACAGGTGACCCGATAAGTTCATTCCATTGGGCGCTAAACAGTCAACCCGGATTTATAGAAGGAGAAGCGAAAACTGGTGAATTGAATATGAATGGCGACGCATTCAGAGGCATTGCGTGGGCAAGCACATATTATACATCATTGGATGTGTTTAAAAGCATCATCATTAAAGCTCAAACCTATAATGGCAATGGAGATTGGTTCATCGTTGACAGCCGGGATGGTAATAATGGTCAGCCTTTTCCTGAGCCTGTGTGCCCGGGCTCTGTGAATATTGGTTCAAGCGTGGTATTTTGGGACTTTTCTACGTTCCCGAACGTAAATAACCCACCGGATATGATTGGCGGCGGATGTTATACCGATATCATTCAAATCAGCGCCACACTCACCGATTGTTATTTAGAATTTATCTCAAACGGACGTCTGCAGCTGAGTACCATTGGAGGACAACTATTAACGGTTCCACCGGCATCTGATCCGACATGGAATCCAGATCCGGTCCAGGTTACGGACCCCAACGGTCAGGCGAGATGGTACATCCGCTACAATATAGCGCTCTGCCCGGTGACCGATCCACAAACCTGCAGTTCACCGGATTGCGAGGCATGTGAATATGACGATTTCCCATCGGATGTTTGGGTGAATCTGCTGGATCCGCAGCAAATGACCAGTAACCAGATCGAGATTTCACTTCAACGCAGTGGCGGAGAGTGTGCAAATTGTCCGTGATCGCCGTTAAATGCCTCAAAATGAAGGAATTAAATTACCTAACCTATCCGACCCCCACGGTCGGATAGGTCTTATTATATGGGGACTCAAATTGAAATGCTGAAAAGAGTATAGGATATATGGATAATTTCAATCCGCAGTTTAAAAAAATAGGCGAGATACTGGTCCAGTTGAATATGGCAGTGAACGAACAGATCAATAACGCACTTCAGGAGCAAAAAGAATCCAATGAAAAGCTGGGCAGATTGTTAGTGCAACATGGGATTTTATCTGAAGACGATTTTGTAACCGCATATGCCATGCAGCTGAATGAAAAACATATCAATAGCGAGAACCTCATGCGGGCGCCGGAAAATATCGTCAGGCTGATACCGGAAGATTTCTGTAAAGAAAACAATGTTATTGCCTTAAACAAAACCGACAAAAATATTCTTGTGGCAATGGAAGACCCGGAAGATATGGCCAGCCTTGATTCGATCCGAAAATTGACGGGATTGGAGCCAGAGGTTATCGTTGCGGGGAAAGATGGCATCACTCGTGCTCTCGATAAAATTTATGGGGATATCCGCCAATCCGGTGAAGTAGAAGATGTGTTAGCGAACATCTCAATCATATCCGGTGACGAAGAAGATCAACAGGAACTGGACCTGTCCTCCGAAAACGTATCTTCCGAAGAGGCTCCCTTTGTCCGTTTGGTGAACCTGATGTTGATTGAAGCCATTAAAGAGGATTCCACTGACGTCCACATTGAGCCGGGTCGAAATAAAATATCTGTCCGGATCAGAATCGACGGGGTACTTTCTCAGATCATGACCCCTCCGATTTCTTCCCTGAACGGGGTGGTAACCAGAATAAAAATTCTATCAAGATTAAATATTGCAGAACACCGGCTACCACAGGATGGGAGGATGAAAATCAGAACTTCAGACCGGGACATCGATGTTCGTGTATCTATCCTGCCAACCGTATTTGGTGAAAAAGCGGTGCTTAGACTCCTGGGTTTTGGGGGGCGTAAACTAAATTTGACGACCCTTGGATTTCCTGATAACAAACTGAAAATTTTTAGAAAATGGATCAAACAGCCCTATGGGATGATCCTGTTATCCGGACCGACGGGGAGCGGTAAATCGACCACCTTATATGCATCCCTGCTTGAAATACAAGACGAGGGAATTAATATCACGACGGTTGAGGATCCTGTGGAGTATCAGATCGCAGGTATTAATCAGGTGCAAATGCACGATGAGATCGGACTGACATTTTCCCGGTCTCTCAGGTCCATCCTCCGGCAGGATCCGGATATACTTTTAATCGGTGAAATTCGGGACTCTGAGACGGCTGATATCGCCGTTAAATTTTCTCTCACAGGTCACTTGGTCTTCAGTACAGTTCACGCCAACGATGCCCCTTCCACGATTACTCGTCTATTAGATATCGGTATCGCCCCCTTCCTTTTAGGATCTTCCATAAATCTTGTGATGGCACAAAGATTGGTGAGAACTATCTGCCCTCATTGTAAGGAACCTTACGAACCCAACCATGAAGAACTGGAACGCATTGGCGTTACTGAAGCCGAAAAATCAACGCTGAAATTTATGCAGGGCAAGGGATGTAGCCATTGCCGGTACACCGGGTATCGGGGGAGAACGGCTATTCATGAAATCCTGGAAATAAAACAACCGATCAGAAGACTTATTTTTGAAAATGCCAATCAGGAGATCATCAGAGAAAAAGCAATCGAGTTGGGTATGACTCCCCTCCGAGAGGCAGGCATTAGTAAAGCTAAAGCCGGTGTTACCACAATTTATGAGGTTCTCCGGTCAACCGTGGAAGACGAATAATGGCAACTTATTCTTATTTAATCCGAACCGGCGAAGGACATCGTAAAGAAGGATTGATCGAAGCTCTAAATATCACTGACGCCAGTGATCAGCTTCGGACAAATGGTGAAATTACAATTGTAAAATTGACAGAAAAAGATACATCATTCGATTTTATGGGTCCGTTTCTGGACCGGTTGAATCAAAGAGTATCAAAAATCAGAAACCGGGTTCCTCTCAACACAATGGTATTTTTCATCAGACAGTTAGCGACGATGTTCACCGCCGGTTTGACCATTGAGAGGGCAATGCACTTTCTGGCTTCCGAGGAAAAGCATAAGAAATTTCAAAAAACCTTATTGACAACAGAAAATGATATCCGGAAAGGGTTGTTACTATCTGATGCCCTGGAACGACATTCGGGAATTTTTTCAAATCTGATTATCTCCCTGGTGAGAGCGGGTGAAGTGAGTGGTAAATTATCCTCAACGCTTGAAGAATTGGCAATTTATATGGAAAATGTAGCGGATACGCAGCGTAAAGTGATTTCTGCGCTATTTTATCCCGTAATGATCATCCTTTTTCTGTGTGCCACCTTGCTATTTACCTTTCTGTTTATCATACCCAAATTTGGACAGGTGTATGCATCTCTCGGTGCGGAACTACCCATATTTACAACCATGATACTGAACATCGGCGACTGGGTTCAGATGAATATTTTATCTATTGTTCTTATGGGTATCACTTTCGCTGTTTTTATGTGGGTTATCAGTATGACAGATACTATTCGGTTGCTAATTGATAAATTTCTACTCAAAATACCTGTTTTTGGAAATCTGATCCGGTTGAATATCTTGGCTAAATTTTCAAAAACACTGGGAATTTTGCTCAATGCGGGGGTCTCGGTTCTGGAATCCTTTTTATTGGTCAGCAAGGTCGTCGAAAACCGGGTATATTGGCTTGCCATCAAGCAGGCTTCATCCGATATTGAAAATGGTGTCAATATCTCCCGGGCCCTAAAAGATACGATGGTCTTTCCCCCTACGATTATTCAATTGATTTCAACGGGAGAAGAAACCGGTGAAATCGATCAGCTTGCATTAAGAGCCTCTGAATTTTATAACAAACAGGTTCTCGCCATTGTTGACCGAATCACGTCCATTATCGAACCCATATTACTGATCGTGGTGGGCGCAGTTATTCTGGTCATTCTCCTGGCCACATATCTGCCTATCTTTAAATTGGGAGAAGCCCTGAGTGGTTGATGCCGGGATTTTCCCGGGAAGTATTGCAGCCGTCTTCGGACTGATGATCGGGAGTTTTCTGAATGTAGTGATTTATCGACTCCCGAGGAACGAATCCATTGTATTCCCCGGATCACACTGTACCTCCTGCGGCAGTCCGATCAGATGGTACTACAACATCCCTTTGATCAGTTATTTTCTGCTGCGAGGCAAGTGTGTCGACTGCCAGGCGCCCTTTTCAGTCCGGTACCCATTTGTAGAGGCTCTCAATGGCGGACTTTGGTTTTGGTCCTTTTACAGTTATCTGTTTCCTGAAGCGATTCTCTTTGCCCTGATGGCGTCATTATTTGTGATTATTGCGTTCGTTGACATCGATTTTATGGTCATTCCCCTGGTGATGATATTGATTGCCGCCGCTGCCCTGATCATTTATAACCTCCTCTTTCCGGAACATTGGATGCGAACGGGTTGGGGTGTTTTAGTAGGGGTATGTTACCTTGGCGGGGTTTACCTGCTGACCAGGGGGGTGTTTAAGAAAGAGACCATGGGGATGGGTGATCTTCAGCTCATTGCAGTTCTGGGTGGATGGCTTGGTCCTTTGAATATCGCAGCGACTATATTTGCTGGTTCAGTGGTCACCCTTGCCGCTTTTGGGATTGTCATGCTGCGATCAGGGAAAGCTGAAAATCGGGCGCTGCCCTTTGGTCCCTTTTTAGCATTTTCCGGGATTGCCGTGTATATGATCAACCCGAATTGGAATGCAATTTTAGCCTTCCTGCGTTAATCTCTAATTTCACAAAAAAAATGGGCATCGATATAGGGTCCTATCGCCAGACTTGTAGTGATTCCCGGACTTTCTATCCCAAACAGATTGATCCAATTGGGGTATCCGGCTATGGATTCACTCCGGATGATAAAATCCCTGGCGGGCTCGCCCTGTCGATATAATTTGGGACGGATCCCAATCATCGCGGGTTCGAGGACATATGCAGTCACTCCCGGCCAATACCGTTTCACATCATTGACAAATATTTCACGCGTCGTGAGAAACCGGCTATAATCCTCCACATTCTCAGGCAGGTAAACCGCATCGGGCCCCAGCTTTAATTCTCCGGACAGATCCGGGGTAATATGGATTCCTAAAAATGTCTCGTCAGGTATGGGATAGACCATATGCTCGAACCGTTTCCTGGCGCCGGTGACCTGGTAGTAATGTCCCTTACAATAGTGAATTTTGGGAATATCGACAAAATGCGCCTTTTTTGCGGTATGATCGGCGGACAATCCCGTGGCATTGACCACTCGTTTGGTGAGCGCTTGCTCTTCACTGTCTGTTTCTGAACCGAAACATAATTCCATAAGCCCGTGCTTTGGCTGCATATTGAGAAAACGGGTAGCCGGTAAGAACCCTCCGCCATTCGCCTGGAACAGATTTAACAGTACCGCCATGTAACGGTCCACCGATAAAACCCCCGACTCCCGGCTGAAAAATCCGGCGATGCCGGTGATTTCCGGTTCCATCACCGAAATTTCTTTTCCGTTCATCCATTGAAGTCCTTCTACCCCCTTTTCCATGGCAGACAAGAAAAGCGCTTTTAACGCCATGACCTGACGCCCGGTTACGGCAACAATCATCTTTCCCCGTTTTTTATGGGGAATACAATATTTTTCAAGAAAAGGATAAAGCCGGGTTCGTCCGTCGATACATAATCGCGACTTCAACCAATCCTGCGGATAATATATTCCCGCATGGACCACTTCACTGTTCCGGGAAGAAATACCCAGCCCATGGCGGGAATTTTTTTCCACCAGCAGGATATTCCAGTCCGGGTATTTTTCTGAAAAATATTGCGAAATACTAATCCCGACGACACCGGCGCCGAGCACAACCAGATCAAATATCATCCCGCCCACCGCTCGCACTCGCAAATCATGTCCGGACGATCCCGCCATCATCGGGATAAATCTGTCGGTTCCGTTCAAATAAGATAGCGCTCACAGCGGCGGAGACATTTAGGGAGTTTATTTTCCCACGCATGGGAATGGTCCCCTGAAAATCACATGTCTGCAGGACCAACTTTCGAATTCCCTTTCCTTCACTTCCCACAACACAAACCACTTTCCCTTCATAGCGAATCCGGTGCCAGGGTTTCGCTTCATGGCTGTTTTCGAAGCCGATGACCCAAAATCTCTGCTTTTTCAGGGTTTCAAAAGCGGTCTTCAGGTTGGTAACCACATAAATGGGTAAATACAGAAAGGCTCCCTGGCTGACCTGCAGGACCGTACTGGTTATCCCGGATGTATGATGTCGGGGAATGATCAACCCGTCAATTCCGGCACACTCGGCAGTTCTGATGATCTGTCCAAGATTTTGCGGATCTTCAACATTGTCGATTGCCATAAAACAATGGTTTCCGGCGCTTGTTGACAGGTCAGGCAGTTGGTCGCGGATGATCTTTCCTTCAAAATTGACCACAATGCCCTGATGCCTGACCCCGGGATATTTGAGTAAGAAATCCGCCTTTGATATCGATTTTACAACGTGGGGATTTTGCCGCTGATAAAGTTGAATAACCGGATTTCCCCACGCCTTTCCTTCCCGCATCATTTCTACAGACCGGATACTCACTTTTGGGTACTTTATTAATTCCAGACAACCATTTAACCCGTAAATTGTGTATGTATCTGAATCCGACTTTGGGGCTCTTTTCTTTTTCAAATTTCTCTCTCTATTCAATGCATAATATTAATAACTTTTTATTCAGTATTCTATTCATGGATCATGAAAACACGATGACATCTTCAGATAAAATCAGAATTGACAAATGGTTATATGCGGTTCGAATATTCAAGACCCGCTCAATGGCTACCGATGCCTGCAATGCAGGAAAAGTTAAAATGAAAGATGACCGGGTAAAACCGTCAAAATTGGTCACTGTGGGAGATATCCTCACTGTTCAGAAACCTTTTTATAAACAAGTCTGCAAGGTAACCGGACTTGTAGAGAAACGGATTTCCGCTAAATTGATCCCGGATTTTATGGAGGATTTAACGCCTCCCATTGACCTTGAAATCCAAAAAACTGCATTTAAATACCCGGTCGCAAAACGGAACCGCGGCGAGGGCAGACCCACCAAAAAGGATCGAAGACAAATAGAAAAATTCAAAGAGGTTTTTAATGACCACAACTGAGTGGGAAAAATCTGAACTCATCCATTCCCGGCTTTCTTCGGAATTTAAACACAATTCCAATCCAGAACACGCGGGCAGGCAGGAAGCCTACATGAAATATCAAATGCCTTTTTGGGGAATTCCCGCACATCAGGTGGAAGAAATTGCATATTCTGTATTTAATCAGCACCCTCCCTTAACCCAATCGGAGTATCGTCATCTTCTCCGGTATCTTTTTGTTCACGGGTCCCGTCGAGAAGAATGGTATGCCGCCATTTTGATGAGCCGTAAATTTAAAAAATTTATCCATATTTCGAATGTTGACCTGTATATCGAGATTGTCCAAAAATCACAATGGTGGGACATCGTGGATACCATTGCCGTTAATCTGATCGGCCCTTCGCTGGTAACACAGGATTTACGGAAATGGCTGATCCCGTGGATAAATCATCCCGATATGTGGGTTCGTCGAACGGCATTACTGACTCAATTGAAGTACAGAGAAAAAACAGATTATGACGTCCTGAAGGAATTGATCCGTACCACAGAACATGAAACCGAATTTTTTATTCGGAAAGCAATCGGATGGGCGTTACGTGAATACGCATATACCGATCCCGCAGCCGTTTCGATTTTCGTCGATGA
>CAYPCW010000020.1:0-43624 GCA_964409335.1 uncultured bacterium | reverse complement strand
CGTCGGGATCCATCCCGCCATTTAAAATAAAACCCTGGAAAATCGACCAGGGCGTGGTGATCTTTATAATCGTCTTATATGATACGATAACCAACCACTCGAAGAAGTTTAATCATGGTGCATATAATCGTCATCTCCCCATTCAATAACTTCGATTTTGACCTGGGTTGTACCTTGTATATCAAATCCGAGTTTTTTAGCTGCCCCGTAAGAACAATCTAATATTCTACCCTCCACATACGGACCTCTGTCATTTATTCTCAGTATCAATGATTTCCCGTTTTCGGTATTTGTGACTCTGATAATGGTATTTAAGGGTAGGGTTTTATGAGCAGCAGTTAAGCCATACATATCAAATATTTCACCATTTGCAGTTAGCTTGCCATGGAAATCTTTTCCATAAAATGAAGATATCCCCGTATAAATAGTTTTGTTATTTTTTTTTGGGACACTGACATTTTTATTAGGTAAAGATTTTTTAGTTGCATCTTTTTCCGAAGTGTATCGTGGGTTTGGCGCGCAACTCCAGAGCGCAGCAATAACGAAGATGGCGACGAATTTAATAATATTCAAGCGTCCCTTTGGCTCCATGCAAAGAAGTAATATTTTCTTTTTTACAGTATGCTTTTAACTCTGAAATTATGTGTATCCCTACTGCAGGATTTAAAAAGTTAGACGTTCCAATCTGGACTAGGTCTGCCCCGGCAAGAATAAATTCTATGACATCCTTTGCAGAAGAAATACCACCAATACCAATTATTGGAATTTCTACAGACTTGAATATCTTATGGACATTTGCCAATGCGATGGGTTTGATCGCGGGTCCGGATAATCCGCCAAAAACAGTATTCAGGGTAGGACGCCTGCTGCGAATATCCACGCCCATCCCCACGATGGTGTTGATGGCGCTGATCAGGTCTGCGCCTCCATTCACAGCCGCTTTTGCTATATCTTCTATTTTCGTCACATTTGGACTTAATTTTAATATCAGCAGTTTTTTGGTTTTTTTTCTTAATTCATGTGTCAGTTTTTCAGTCAGATGCGGGTCAACCCCAAACTGCATTCCCCCCTGTTTAACATTCGGACACGAAACATTGATTTCATAACCGGTAATTTGTGGATTATGAAGTTCAATCCGTTCAAGCGTCTCGACATAATCCTCAATAGCATATCCTGCGACATTGACTATAACATGTGTTTTTAGTTTATTCAGATTCGGTAATTTTTCATGACAAAATTTATCTACACCAACATTTGCAAGCCCGATAGAATTCAACATCCCTGATGGTGTTTCACAAATTCTGGGCGGTGGATTCCCCTCTCTTGGGCGTAATGTTACCGATTTGGTGACAATTCCACCTAATAAATTGACATCAACAAGGTCAACGACCTCATCACCATAGCCAAAGGTACCACTGGCTGTTAATACCGGCGATGAAAATGATAAATCACAGACATGGACGGTCAACATAATAAAATGTCTTTACCATTAAAAATAGGTCCATCTACACAGGCTAATACATAGCGCTTTCGGTATGAATCCGGTGAAGTCTGTTTTCGGGTTGTCTTTAGTGCACATCCCTGACAAATTCCATATCCGCACGCCATTATCGTTTCCACTGCAAGATAATCAGTAAGTTTATGATAATGTGAAAACTGGTTTACGGCATTTAGCATCCCCGGTGGACCACATGCGTAGATTTTGATCTGTTGCCGAACCGGTTTCTGCATTTTGCGCAGAGCATCCACAACGGTACCCTTCAAACCATAAGTTCCGTCATCGGTTGTGCGAATAAAGTCACTTTCCGGGAGTGAGGAAAAAATATGTTCATCCTTTGTACGCGTACCCATTATCATCTTATGGGAAATATGATGTTTTGTCAGGTGATCATGTAAGAAAAGTATGGGAGCAACACCGACACCGCCTGCCAGGAGTATCGGAAATCCATTTTCAAAATCAATCCAATAATTACCCAACGGACCGATTATATCCAGAGAATCACCCGGTTTTATGGTTGCCATTTTAGCCGATCCTTCTCCGATGACCTTGTAAACAATGCTAATTTTTTCGGATGATCGACCGGCGATACTCATTGGACGACGCATCGTATGGCTCCATTTGGTATCGGGTAGGATATTGATAAATTGTCCCGGTTTACAGTGATTTGCGATTAGCGGAGCGGACAAATCCATTTTCCAAAATACAGAAGATATAAGTGTATTTGATTCAACAATAGCACATTCATTAACCATATATTATAGCTTGCTCCGGATTTTTATGATAGTTCCAGGCATAATCAGATTTCCATTTTCAGCTAATATTGCCTGGTTATCTTCCAGAAGGATGGACCATGCCAAGGGATCACCATATACCTTTTCAGCGATTGACCACAGAGATTCACCCTGTTGAACCATCAATGTTATAGTAACAAACGTCGATCCTGTTTTTTCTAAATCATCCAGATAGATGGTATGGTAAGGATAAATTTTATTTGGATTCTCACCGATAACATCGGTATTTGTATTATAAATATCCCGCCATTTCGCCTGGTCATGATATTTATCCTGAGCGATGGAATACAAATTTTCCCCAGGTTTAACGATATATTCTATCCCTCTTGACATGGAATTATATCCTTTTTCTGAATTCAAATCAGGTATATTTTTATCTGCCGGTAGATCCAAAAATATGTGATCCGGTTTTAATTTTTCATCGGTTTCAGGATATACAGATACGGGTTCGGGTTTTAATTCTGGTTTTTTAGAAGGAATTGTGTGTTCAAGTCCATCCTGTTGCTCTGAGTTCGTAATCAAATCCATTGGTTTTTCTATTAAACCTGAAATCTGGCTCGTAAATTCGTTACCCCCCCTTATTGGAACATCCAGCTGCTGTATTGTTTTCGAAAGACTGTCAATTTCTGCAACAAATAACGGCTCCGGTATTGATGAATCTGTGACAACAACCTCATCTAATCCCAGAAGGACAATTACAGAATCAAGTTCATGATGGGGAACGACGCCTTTTTCGTAAAATCTGTACCGAATTGAATCGGAGTGTGGATATAGGTCGAGTAAATTCGGTGGATTAATAATTCTGATGAATTTTCCCTTTTGGCCCGTAAGTAAAGGAGTCGAATCTGATTTCAGCGTTAGCGAATCGCTGGTGGAATGGATATAAACCGACGCTATTATTTCGGGTACGGTTGTGGTATCTAATGGAGTGATGATCCACATTGAATCTCCGTCGAAATGGATATTCAGAGTATCAAGTGATGAAGCGGTTGTAACGGAATCGTGGATCGCAGAAAACAGGTTTTCACCGTATTCAGAAGATATATGTAGTGTGTCAGCTTTCGCAAATATGTTTACAATACTTGTCAAACGGTCTACCCATCCGATTGATTCGGTTCTAAGTGACTGAACGGCTTCTGTTATTTCTTCTAATCTACCCTTTGCATTTTTACTCAGTTCATGGTCGGGGTATTTTTCCAGGAATGTCTGATATCTTTGGATGGTCGTCTTTATCACATACAAATATTTATCGTAAATATATGCAGAATTATATGCGGATACGGGATCATCATACTCTGCAGCAATTTTATCAAATCTTTCTACGGCTTTTGCTGGTGAAGTACTTATATCCAACCAGGCAATATCTCGTAAATTTTCTAAGATATTACCCGGTTTTTCCAATGCGGGGGTATCTCCTTCTATCGCCTTCGTAAACACTGAATCAGGAAACTTTTCGAGTAATTCAGCTTCCCATTTTACCCGTTCTTCGGGTAGAAATCTCGCCAATACATACATTGACTGGGGAACATATTTTGAATCGGGAAAGTCGGAAATTAACTCTGAATATTTTTCAATTGACATTTCAGTGCGGTTAAACTCAAATAATAGCATCTCTGCCATTGTAAAAAGCAATGAATCTGGCAAAAATACCGACGTCATCGGTAGTCCTGATATCCCCGGATCCATTGACAATAGTTTGTTACTGTCCGGAATCACAACGGCTAAACTATCAATAGGGTATAAATTTTCAGGTTCGATCATAATTCCTTCGGATTTAGAATTGGTTGCAGACCTCAGATCCGCTTCTAAAGTTTGATATTGAATGGCTTTTGCTTTCAATTTAGCAGCTTTATTACGATAGGTAGAATTTCTGAAAATTTGAGTGACACTATCCATATACATTATTGAGATTTGTGGATCAAAGCCATCAACGAGTGCGAGATTTCCTAAATGATATGCAGCTTCAGAGGTCGGATCTTTTCGCGCGTTTTTCGGGTCCTCTAAAATCTCTTTAAATAGGTCAGTTGCCCGAGAATAATCCTTTTGAGCCTGGTAGATTTTGGCCTTTTCGACCTGAAGTGACAGATGATGAATACTATATTCCGGATCTAACAGTAATTCATCTATTTTTGTGATTACGATATCATAGTTCCCGAGATTTCGATTATATTCAATCCACTTTAATATTGCCCCCTGTTTCATTTGCGAAGTAGTCGCATACAACTCAAGTTGTTCCAACAGATTGACTGCGGTTTGATAATCCTTTTGTTGCTCTGAAATGGCAATCATTTTATTGTACAAATTCATGCGTTTACTGTTATTGTCCGCTAATCGTGCCGCCGTTTCATAATGGGTAAAAGCCGTCAGGATTGAATCTCTCGATAGCTCGACGTCTCCAACAATATTATACAATAAATATTTTAAATTTTTACTTTTGGGTGGGTTATGCAACAAATGATTGATATTTATTAATGATGAGTCCGCATATCCTTTTTTGTACTGTGCGTATGTCAGCCAAATTTCACATTCTTCTTTAAAAGGACTATTTGGAAATTCATAAATGAGCCGATTTAGATATTTATCTGCTGCACTAATATCCCCTAAAAAAAAACTGGACTTACCCATAATAAAAAACGCATCATCAACGTATTTACTTTCCGGATACTTTTGAATTACAATTTCACTATTTGTTATGGCTTCTCTTAAAAGGTTCTTGGCCTGGCTGGGCAGTTCATCTTCGTCTGGCGCTTCATCAATTAACCGTACCGCTTTATCAAATGATTGTTCAGCATTATAGAATGTATTAAAGTAGACACATCCAAAACTGAAAATGGTGATGAGTAAGATAATTTTATAATTCAAAATTGGTGTTCTCTTATTTAGAGTTACGGGAAATGTATTCACTATTTAATGTTGTTTGGTAGTATTTAATTTCTGAAAAAATGTTCCTTTTCGAGCCCTTTAAACAATTATATGGTAAATAGCAATGTCATTTTAGGACCCATAAGCCCGATGATCTGCTACAGCTGCGGGTAATCCTGAATGATTAATTTTATTCAAAACAGAAAATAGGACTGATGAATAAATTGAGTTGTGATCGAACCGGAAAATTTTGAGGATATAAAATAAATATTTATTATAGGTCAGAATAGACTTTAAATGATCATTTAAAATAAGCATTTATCCGATATACACTGTAGTCATTTCCGACAGCTTTCGTCGATAATATTTCTTCCATCACATCGGAATTGCTTAAGTCAGTTCCTAACTCAATGGAAATGATCTGGTCATTACTGAGATACAATTTAAGATCATTCTGACCGGTTGCTTCGATGGCAATTATATATGATAGATTGATAATCCATGATTTCTGATCTGGTGCGCCATCCGGATTGAGGATCGTATAAGAAAATTTGACCATCGGATTTATAATATCAACCATAGTGCCGGGGGCGAGACTTGAACTCGCACGGTTAAATTAACCGAGGGATTTTAAGTCCCTTGTGTCTACCAATTCCACCACCTCGGCGGTTTGAGGCGTCGACCAGATTCGAACTGGTGCATATCGGTTTTGCAGACCGATGCCTTACCACTTGGCTACGACGCCCGAAAAAAAAGCCTCTTGCGAGGCTTTGAGCGAAAGAAGGGACTCGAACCCTCGACATCAACCTTGGCAAGGTTGCGCTCTACCAACTGAGCTACTTTCGCATAAATAAAAACTGGGGAAATAATCACGGCATGAAATTTATAAACCCCACTTAAACCATTGCAATCAATTTACCCTCAATTTTGTTTTAAAGACCGCTGATTGTAGGGAATCACCGGAGGTGATGAGATATTACTGATGTGCTTTTTGCCTTCATCAACCATTAACAGTATTTCAGGTTCATCGGTGATATTTTTACCCATTTCAATCATTTCGAACCCAATTGAATTTTTTACAGAGTTTTTTAATTCATTTAATTGGTCCATCTGGGTCCTTAACCGTTTTATTTCAGCAAACCGTTTCTGATCTTCCGGAGTAATATTATCAATAGTAGCCGTATCTGCTTTCCGTTCTTTTTTCCTGAGCTCCCTTTCAAGACTGGTACGCTGACTATCAAATTTTGATAAATCAACAATCTCACCGCCACCATTTATATTTACATCAAATCGATAAATATATTTACCCTTATCACCACAGGTGTAGACTGGAATATTGTAATTCCCGCCATCATTAGATCTTCGCGTTGATTTACTTTGGATAATCAGGTCAATCTCCAGGTTGGAATTTCGGACTGCAGCCACATCCGTTTCATTTGCATGGAAAAGCAAAACCACAAAGTCTGACTTCGCTTTTACTTCGCCTACGAGGGATTCGAGTACCGGTAACGGATCCGCGACTGTAATCTCATCGTTCGAAAAAACAGATGTCAATCCGATGATGCCCAGGCGAATGCCATTTTTTTCAACGATCATATAGGGTTTGAATAAATTTATTCCAAGTTCATCGGTTATGTTTGCGGATAAAAAAGGGAACTCGGATTTCTTTTCCAGGTTTTTTAGATTTTTTAGTCCTGCGGAGAAATCTTTAGATCCCAGAGAAATAGCATCACATCCCATCTGGTTAAATGCCTTCACAATAATTTCTGAGTTCATCAAAGCAGTTTCCATGGGGATTCCTGCAGTTGTTTTTTCCTGTTTAAAAAACAGGTTGCCTGCATCTACAACGAAAAACGGAAGTCCGTTGGCTTTGGTGTCTTCAATGAGTGTCGCTTTCCGGGCAAGACCGCCCAGAGGTTTCTTATGTCACCCACACGGCTCAATTTCTCCGGATACATTCGTGGTGGAGAGTATCTGAAAATGTTTTACACCCCCAGATAATCCATTTGATAATATAAGTATCGACAGTAAAATCCAGAATTTTCTAAATCTCATTTTTAGCTGTTCCTTCTTTAATATTTACGCTATAGGTGACCATAAGTGCCATTCCAAAAAGAATGAAATCTTCAATTATTCGCATGATCATATCTGACCTAAGGTTGGTAGCACCTGCATCAGCAACGATTTTAAAACATCCACAATGCAGATCAATTCCCCTTGCCAACGCCTGAGCGATCAAAATGATGAATAAAAACATTAACAATGTGGATAAAAAAGAGGCTCCATGCAAAAACGTGCCAAAAATTAAAAACACACCAATTACTAATTCCAACCAGGGAATGATCAGGGCAATCAGGTTGTTGAATGCCAAGGGAATGGCGTTGTAATGATCAATGTTTTCAGAGAACCCTATCGGATCATAAATTTTATGGATACTTGCATAGATAAAAATTGCGCCCAATATCAATCGGCATCCAAGAATAATTTTTGGATGTAAAAAAAATAATTTCATTCTATCGGAAGTTCCTTTTCTTCCCAGGCAGGAAAACCACCTTCAAACACCAGCACAGTAAAAAAGCCTTCTTCAAAAAATAACTGATCAGCTAAATTAATACTCAAATCACATTCACCGCCACTACAATAGGTTAGTAATGTAGTTTCTTTATCTATAGAATCGATTTGATAAATATAATCATCAGAATAATCAAATGGAATATTAATTGAATTTTTAATATGCGAGATGGAGAAATCCTCATGATCCCGGGCATCTATGAAAACCGTTCGTCCTATATTATAGAGACATAGTGCATAGTCAAGGTCGATAACCATCGGTTCAGACATGATATCCGGTAGCTCGCAGGTCGAACTATCATTTGTATTTTCAGTAACTACCCTTGTCAGAATTCGTGCCTCTTTAACCAGTTTAAAGTCTTTATCCATAAAAAGAAATCGGCTCAATCCTAAAATGATTGAGATGGAGGTGATCGTTATGCTTTGAATAATTGTTTTCTTCACCAATAAAATCTATCATGATTCGAACAGGGCATCAAATAAATTAAACATAAAATTGTTCCCCGCTATGATAGTTTTACTTTGTCTGTCCTTTAATTCTTAGATAAATTTAATATCTTGTTTCTTATTCAATTTTATGGGGATATAGCTCAGTTGGGAGAGCGCTTGAATGGCATTCAAGAGGTCAACGGTTCGATCCCGTTTATCTCCACAACACCCTTTTTACTTAATTTCTGATATTTATTTGGAGTACAATTCATGTTTAACATGAGTAAAATTCGTGAGAAATCACACATTATTTTATGGACACTATTAGCCTTCTTTCTGGCGAGTATGACGGTGGGAGGTCTGGTAGGCGGGGCAAATATTGTCGACCGGATTTTTGGGAGAACCCAATCTGATCTCTACGTGGGGTCCGTTGAAGGCGTGAATATTACACATCAGGAATTTCAAAAAGAATTTAATACGCAGTTACAAAATCAACGTTCTCAAAATCAGACTGTAGATAGTCGCGGCGTTCAAAATGCACGAAATTCAGCCTGGAACAGTCTGGTAGACAAAATTCTCAGCAATAAGCTAATAAAAGAATTTGACTTGTCTACATCAAATGAAGAAATCTATCATTTTCTGCTCAATTTCCCACCGGCTCAATTGCAACAACAACTGACAGAAGCAAATTATTTTACCGATAGTACCGGTACATTTTTATTAGATCAGTACCAGGATGCATTACGAACTGGAACCTATCCAAACACACTTGAAAATTACTGGATGATCTGGGAAAACTATCTGCGTGACTGGCTCCCCAACCGAAAACTTCAGAATATTTTTAGTCAGACGGCTTCTGTATCTGATCTGGAGGTATTAACCGATTATTATAAAAAGAACATTAATTGCTCCATTCTATTTATTTATGTTCCGATTAATGATATTCCGGACAGCCTGATCATCATTGAAGACGATAGCATTAGATCCAGGTATGAGAAGGATAAAGATAAACTTTATAAAGTAGATCCTTCAAAGACAGTTGGATATGTTCACTGGTCGGATGACCTGAGCGGAATTGATTCTACGTTACATACTACATACCTTGATTCCATTAATAGCACGTCTCTAAGATTTGCCGGAGAAGCCGATTTCTCAACTTTTACTGAAGCTGCTGCCACATTTGCCATGGTTGTTGATACACTGGATATTATTGAAGATACAAAAAATAATTCCGGTCTGCCATATGCCATGGGCGTCATGAGAGGTGCGGTACGATTTGCATTCGACAACCCCATTGGCACAGTGTCTGACCCTTTCAATGCAGATAACGGGATCGCTGTGTTTCATATCATCGGGGAAAAACCAGCAGGCTACATACCGTTTTCTGAACAGGAGGAATCCATTAGAAAAACATTGATCAGGGAAAATAAAAAGACTTTCGCAAAATCCATCCTTGAGAATGTATACACGGGGGATCTTAATGACTTTTCACAAATCGCAGAAGCGAATGAATGGGTCAAATTTGACGTCGATTCATTGAAATCATTGGGTGGCGCTTTTAAAGGGATCGGGCGAAGTAATGAATTATCCGGGACACTACGGGCAATGAAACCGGGTGATATATCGGGCATCATCACAACTTTCAGTGCGGTTGCGATCATTAAAATGTTAGAAAAAGATGAATTTGATCAGGAAAAATTCGATGCGGAATATAATAATATCCGTGAAAGATTAATTCAGCAAAAGAGTAATTCAATCTTCAGCACATGGTTGTCTGAATATAAAAAACAAACTAAAATAGAAGACAACCGGATACATCTGTATTAATTTTCTGTACTCTTTTTATGAAGGGACGATGAATCATCGTCCCTTTTTTATTTCTCCCCGGGTAAAAAATTCCCTTGTGTTCCACGATTTATTCTATATTTTGCAACGCCCATAATCCCACGGGTAAACACAAATTCCGGGAAAATCGCCGGGTATTCGGAATATGCGTTCCAATCCGTGATGGAAACTAAGGACCGCTCCCAATCTAAGGAAATTTTTGAGGGGTCAACCACGATCAGGTCGGCATCGCTTCCCGGTAATAATGCTCCTTTTTTTGGATACAAACCGAATAACTTCGCCGGTATTTCGCAACTCACTTGAACCAGACGGTTTAAATTTAATTTTTTTTGAAAAAACCGGGCAGCCAGTACCGGGAAAACCGTATCAACGCCACCCATTCCGTTTAATATATCCTGAAAGGGTTGCCCGATCAATTTATCCTGTTGGCAAAAGGGGCAATGATCAGACCCGATGGTGTGAATTTTTCCCTCTGTGATCCCATGCCACAACGCCTGAAGATCGTCCTTTGACCGCAGTGGTGGACTGGCAACATACATCCGGCCGTTATCATGTTCGTATACCGAATCATCTAATAATAAATATTGAGGGCATGTTTCAACGATCAATGATGAAAATTTTCCTGCCATTTCCAGTCCCTCACGGGACGTTATATGAACAATATAAATCCGGCAGCCCGTTTTGTCTGAAATTTCGCCAAGTATTCGGACGGCCTTTACCTCTGCAGAAACCGGTCTTGAAATTCCATGATATTTAGCCTCGGTTAATCCTTTCCCGGTTAAGAGTTGCGTTGCTTTGGATATCTCTTCATCATCTTCTGCATGAGCCATCAGTATTCCCCCATGGTTTGCGACCACATATGCGATATTTTCGATTTGACGGGTAGTCAGCATCATACCTGATTCTTTATAGGTTGTAAATACCTTAAAGCTGATGATACCCGATTCAATAAGTTCAGGGATTTCATTGAGAATTGATTCAGAATACCGGGTGATATTGCAATGAAGGGAATAATCTATATGCGATACAGCGGCTTGCGCTTTTCGGCGAATAATACTCCGCCTCAGTGATTCATTGGAATGGAGTACTGAAAAATCGATGATCGTAGTGACTCCGCCCTGGAGCGCCGATAAGGTTCCGGTATCGAAATCATCGACAGAAAAACGGTCTTTGATGGGAATCCCCATGTGAGTATGTGGGTCGATTACACCCGGAAAAATGTACTTCCCGCGGCAGTCAATGATGTTACAGTCTATCGGGATATCTGCTATGTGACACACGGATTCTATTTTATCTTCACAGATCAAAACGTCCGTATTCCGAATATCATCTGGAAACACAACGATCCCATCCCGGAGTATCGTTCTTGTCATTTCCCCGCCCCCTTTTGCCGGATATGTCTCAGGGAAATGGGTGATTGAGAATGATGTTTTTTTGTATTAATGATCTCACTCAGGATACTAATCGCAATTTCAGGGACGGTATCTGCCCCAATATCCAGACCGGTAGGTGCATAAACCGAACTCAAATGTTCCTCAGGATATCCTTCTGTCACCAGCGCTTTCCGGATCAATACCCATTTTCTACGGCTGCTGACCAGTCCTAAATAACCGGCATTCACAGTCATCATATGTCGCATAATCTCAAGATCCTGAGCATGATTTCGCGTAGTGACAATGATCGCATCCATGGGTAAAATTTTGATATCCAATAACAGGTCCGCAATCTGTCCCAGCCGCAAGTCATCCGAATGGGGGAAGCGATTTTTGGTCAGTAATTCCGGCCGGTCATCATAAACAAGAACAGAATAATCCAAAAAATGTGCAAGTTCTGCCAATGCCGAACCCACATGACCCGCACCGAAAATATGAAGTCGGGGCGCTGTGTGTATAAATCGATGTATTTCAATCGTGCCCGCATGTCGTTCCGAATACGAAGTGAGTTTATATGGGTCCTTCACTTTTTCTTTTGGATTTTCTGTAATCCCAATGTCCACGATTTTCCAACTGGACTGCGGTGAAAATTCTCCATCCCGAACGATCGTGTTAATCCAGATCGATTCCTGTTGATATCTTTGTCTGGCTTCAGAGAATATGCGGTGATGCTCATTGTTAAACGGCTCCATGAAAACGGACACTTCACCCCCGCAAATTCCCGAATCTCCCAATACGTCTTTGCCCTTCATCACATGTCGGAGTAAAAGAGGTTTTCC
This sequence comes from uncultured bacterium, assembly GCA_964409335.1. Taxonomy (GTDB): domain Bacteria; phylum Fidelibacterota; class Marinisomatia; order SCGC-AAA003-L08; family JACNLC01; genus JABMOW01. The sequence continues at coordinate 31,413 of CAYPCW010000020.1, read as the reverse complement.
TTCGGATTTAACCTGTGCTGCTGTACGGATGACGTTGTATTCCAGATTTCCGCCTCCGATAGTTCCGATGGCATTTCCGGATGCAGTCACAATCATAACGGGGAAATCCTTTCGGGGTGTGGAGCCGGATTGGTATATGATTGAACACAAAACAGCCTTGTCTTCTGGTTTGACCTGGCTTAAATAATCGAGAATTTTCTTTTCCATGTCATTTCCGCGTGGGTGTCATACCGGTATAAACTTAATCTATTTTTATTCTATGTGGCTGTAGACAAGCCCAATATTATTACGGCTTCTAATACCGCTCTGGCGATAGCATTGGCTTTATCCGAAATTAGCATGTGATCAATTTCGTTTCCCCTTGGATCAATATCGGCAATTTTTATCCCAACCGGAATTTCAACCATGGGGGAGATTAATCCTCTGATCTTTCCGGGGATTTTGGATATTACAGGGTTGTTTTTAGTATATCCCAGAGTCTGATTTTTATCCGCTACATCTCCAATTTCCACCTTCCAGTCAACGTTTCCGGCGATTCGCGAATAGATCACCCTCCGGGAGGATTCACCGCCCAGCAACCCTGGTTCTCCTGTATTTTCTGACGTGGACCCATTCCAGATGATCCTGCCCAGATGATGACCGCGCTTCGTTTCTATTGCCACAAGACAATTTTGACCCGTACTGAATCCCGGACCTAATCCAATGGTCGGGATAACCCTCGAATCAGCCGGATTTTGCTGTTGTTTGAGCATTCTCGCATCGATGATGACCCCCGGAAGCCGGTTTAACTGAAAAATGTCCAGTTGAGATTCTTTTACCAGTGGAATGCACCCTTCCGGGGTATCTATGAGTTGATCAACCGGGTCCGCTTTTATCGCCCTAACCCCTTCAACGATTGCGCTCCCCGAGAACATGGCATCACTGAAGGTAACTGTCCTTCGAATCGCAAGCGGTTCAGACAACTCAACCAGTATAATTTTATATCCGGTTCGAAAAAGGGTCACGGCAACGGCACTGCCCAATTCACCGGCGCCCCTGACGATGACCAACGGCGTACCCATAGTTTTATGTATCCAGATAATTGTCCATGTCTAATATTACACCCTTGTCACCGACGGACACGAACTCTGTTTTTGAATGATATTGACGGACAATCTGCCGCCCCCCCTCATCCCCCTTTAGAGCCATGAGTTGAGATTTAAACCGATGATTGAAAAACACCGGATGTCCCGGGATATCCTCAAATTTCGGTACTAAAATATCCGGGTGACGGCGTTGGATAATCTGGATCAATTGCCGAATTGTGGATCGTCGGATAAATGGTTTATCCCCGGTACAAAATCCATAATAGTCGCATTCACCCGCGGCTGTAATTCCCATCCTGATCGATGAACTTAATCCGATTTCATACCCTGGATTATGGGCAACCTCAAACGGCAGACCAATATTCTGTAGTACATGTTGGATTTTTTCCTCCTCAAACCCGGTTACCAAAACGATCTTCCCTGGAAAAGATAGAAAAGTTCCTATCGTTTTTTCAATGACGGTCCTGCCCTCAATACACATGAGTAATTTATTCGGCGGATGACGCCTGGACATCCCGCCTGCGGTGATGATCATCGCCATTCCCGGTTTCATCCGACTCTCCTGATCATCCCTTGGTGAACACTCCCCATATACACGGCATCGCGGGTTCGTTCGTTAATAGCCTGTGCCAATGCCTGAGCGGAATCGCCATGATCGTCCGCTTTATTGACAAAGTAGCTTCTTCCGAGTCGATCCGGGATTTTTGAACCATAGCCTCTTTTCGACGTCACAACCATCGAAATAAAATCAACATCTAATATCTTCGTTGAGGCGATGTCCCAAAAATCACAGAATAGACCTGCGCGGTGGACCAGCCCGCCCTCGGGAGAGGTACCCACCACATCAGCCCCAACCACGACAATGACCTGATCGGCAAATTCCGGAACCTTTGGGTCATCTTTTGTGTGGATTTTCAATGGCTTTTTCCGTGCGCCATCACATTCAAACAGGCAAATATTTGCTATATTTCTGATGTCGAAAAGCTCCTCCCGGCTAATCCCTTCATATTTTTCAGGAAGGGGAGATTTTCTGAATATCTTCAAAGGATTTGCCAGTGCAAAATGGGAGATTAATTCTGGTCCTCTGAACCGATCAGGTAAACAAACCGCTTCAGTGTGTTGGGTCCCTGATTTCGTAAGAGAGGTAAGCGCAACCCTTGAATATATTTGGCTTAGTTCACGCCCCAACTGACTGATTAAAGACGATTTTCCCCCGCCACCGATAAAGGCGATACAGGGATGAGATGACGGATTAGAGTAATCCTCAAGGATCTGAATAAAGCGATAACCCACAGGTATCCGGTCTCCAGTTGTATGTAAATCGGGTGGAGCAGTTCCTATCCGTTCCCGATGAATGTGAGTGAAAACGCATCATTTAACTTTCCAAATATTGCCTGTAAATTTGAGCTAAATATATTTGTTGATAAAACCAATTTCAGAATTTTGATCGATATAATTCACACTAAATCATTACCGTGAACAAATACACACCAGCAATTTTCAAATGGTAACTGCAGGTAACATGCCCATTGGTCATCGAATCAGGCGAATTGATGCACAGGGAAAGGTGACTGGTGAAACACGATTTCTCACGGACTTATCGGTTCCGGATATGGTATTCGCATATCCTGCATATTCCACAATCCCATTTGGTACCATCCGGAAAATTGACTGTTCTGCAGCCAAAAAGGAAGAAGGGTTTCTTGGGTTCTTCACATATCGGGATATTCCGGGTGAAAACCAGGTCGGGGTAATTTTACAAGATCAGCCCCTTTTAGTGGTAGATACGGTCCGGTTTGTTGGCGATGTCATTGGTATTGCCGTCGCAGACACTCTGGAACATGCAAAACTCGTAGCTTCTATAGTTCAAATCGAATATGATCCTCTGCCTCCCATTTTTACCATAGACGATAGTAAACACGCAAAAGCACTCTTTCTGCACGAAACCAACATTGCCTGTGAACATCAGGTAGTGAAAGGAGATATCTCCTGGGGATTCTTACACTCTGACCACATTTTCGAAGCCTCATTTTCGACACCCGTTCAGGAACATTATTATCTCGAGCCACAGGGGTGTATTGCGATCCCCGGTAATTATAGGATCAACATTATCGGCTCTCTCCAGTGTCCCTATTACATCCGCAGGGCAATCTCGGTGATGACGGGATTTCCTCTTGAAAATGTGGTTGTGGAACAGGCGCCTACGGGTGGGGCATTTGGCGGAAAGGAGGACATCCCTTCTGAAGTGTGTGCAAGAACCGCCCTTGCTGCACTGATGATCAATCGACCGGTCAAAACCATCTACAGCCGAAAAGATGATACCCAAATCACCAGTAAACGGCACCCGTTTCAGATGCATTATAAAATGGGGGTAACTACGGACGGGAAGATACAGGCGGCAGAGGTCCGGTTAGAACAAAATGCAGGCGCCTATGCGACACTGTCCAGCGTCGTCTCCTACCGCTCATCCATTCAGGGACTGGGACCGTATCGGATTCCCCATGTCAACATGAAATCAACCGCTTATTATACGAACCTTCCACCCAACGGCGCATTCCGGGGATTCGGGTCCCCTCAGGCAGCCTTTGGACATGAACGAATGATGGATATTATCGCTGAAAAGTTGAACATGAACCCGCTGGAATTCAGGTTGAAGAATGTGGTCCGGCCGGGAGATAAAACGGTAACCGGTCAAACACTGATCGAAAGTGTGGGTGCAGAGGAAACACTTCTGAGCGCAGGGGAGGCGGCAAATTGGCCCGTGATCCGTGTTAAAAATGATCACCGGGTTACCCGGTTTCTGACCGGAGTAGGGGTTGCCCTGACACACTATGGAAACTGCCTTGGGGCAGCAGGCTGGTATATGGACGGAAGCGGTGCAAAACTACATATCCACGATAATGGACGGATCGATGTAGCCTTCGGACTGGTTGAAATGGGGCAGGGTGCACTCACTGCAGTTGCACAAATGACCGCCGGGGCATTGGGAGTGGATGTTTCCCGAATCCGGGTTCTCCCCACCCGGAGCGACCGACTCCCTGACAGCGGGCCGTCGGTTGCCAGCCGGAACATCGTTATGACCGGTCGGGCGATACAGGATGCGGTGTCCAAACTCCTGCCCGCTATCCTGAATTCTGCTGCGTCAATGATCAATTGCCCACCGGATGACCTGACATTAAAGGATGATACCATCCTCAATCAAGGATCCGGGAATTCAGTATCCCTCGACGAGGTGATTGATTACATGTATACACACCATAGCGTCGTTGAATCTGAAGGGTGGTGGCATATACCGCCTCTGAAGTTTGATCCCAAAACCGGTCAGGGGGAAGCATATTTCACATACTCATACGCTACGCATATCGCGAAGGTGAGAGTCGATCGCGTAACCGGACTGGTTCATGTGGATAAAATTTGGGCGGCGCATGATATTGGCCGGGCAATCAATCCTGCAGGTATCGAGGGTCAGGTGGAAGGGGGTATCGCCCAGGGCGTCGGCTGGGCGCTTACCGAAAACTTTAGATATAAGGAAGGGTGGGTTACCACACCGGGTCTGACCACATACCTGCTCCCTACTGCCGGAGATATGCCGGAGATCGACACTATTATAATTGAAAATCCGGAACCTGAAGGACCCTGGGGAGCAAAAGGGGTGGGCGAGCCTTCTATTATTCCCACGGCTGCCGCCATCGCCAACGCCATCAGCCACGCTGTAGGAAAACCGGTGAACCATCTCCCGGTTACCCCGGAAATGATCCTCGATATTTTAAAGGAAAAGAACGGTGACTAACTTCCGGTTGTCGAATCTTCGAATTATTGCCCCTTTCAGTCAACCTGAATTTATCGAAAAGGGGTGGATTGACATTTCGAACGGGATGATTGAATCTATCGGACACGCAAAAACACCCCCTTCACCGGACGTCCAGTGTATCGATATGGGAGGGAAAACCGTACTCCCGGGGATGATCAACGCCCATACCCATTTGTATTCTTCACTGGCAATGGGGATGCCGCCGCCATCCGTAAAACCGGTGAATTTCACTGAGATCTTACAGCGTATCTGGTGGAAACTCGACCGCGGGCTGGATGCAGATTCGGTGCTGGCATCCTTTCAGGTGGGACTTCTACAGGCGATAAAATCTGGGGTCACCACGGTAATTGACCACCATTCCAGTCCGAATTTTATTGATGGATCCACACACCGATTGGTGGATACCGCCGGGGCATTCGGAATCCGGGTTGCCACCGCATTTGAAATATCCGACCGTAATGGTTATTTAACATTTACCCGGGCGCTGGACGAGAACCTCACCGCTGTCCATGATTTTGCTTCAAAAGAAAATGTCCATCCCATGATCGGGATACATGCATCTTTTACGTTGTCAGATACGTCTTTGAGTACGATCCGGTCAGCACTGAAAAATTTGAGCGGAACGGGAATACACATTCATGTGGCAGAAGACAAATCAGATGAAGACCATGCTTGCTCGTTGGGGTATGAATCGGTGATCAAACGGCTGCACCATTTCGATCTCCTGACTGATCGAAGTCTGATAATTCATGGAATTCACCTGAAACGGGCAGATGCCGATCTGTTGGCAGAGATCAGCGCCAGCCTCGTTCATTGTCCCACCTCCAATGCAAACAACCGGGTGGGGAGCCTGTCCACAGAGGTGATACTTCAATTGTCTGCGGGCCTCGGAACGGACGGAATGCAGGCAAACCTGGTAAAAGAAGCCAAAACGGGATCATCGATCAGAAGCGCTTCACATCACGGAAGCGGAAAATCTGTAAACTATATTGAGCTGTTGTATCGGAATAATCCTGTGATCGCAGGACAATTGTTCCAACAGAAAATAGGAAAAATTGAATCCGGGTATCCTGCAGATCTGGCGTTTTATGATTATCATCCTTTCACCGAAATCACCTCCGGGAACTGGTCTGCACACCTGCTATCCGGCATGGACGAACCCAGTGACGTGATGACCAGAGGTATCTTCAGAGTAAAAGACCACCAGTTTAAATTTGGGAACGAAGCCGAAATTCGGTCCCACGCACGGTTAGCATCCCGACGGCTCTGGGACAACATGATGAGGGTATAGTTTGGGAATTGACATTCTGCTATTTATTTAGTTTCAGTTGAAATGAACCCGATGAGGGATTTTTTGACGGGGTATCTGACTGGATTTGGACGTAAATCATAGTATAAAGTTGGGATTGTTTCGGATACTGAAGACCTGACAAATTATTAAGAACAAACGTGAAATAAAGGAAAACATGAATGATCGATTATGGAAAAATTAGACGGATGGCAGAGCATTACCGAAGCGATATGTCTGCATTCCTTCGAGACCTGATCGCCCTGCCCAGTGAAAGTTGTCAGGAAGAAAAAGTGATACTCCGGATCAAGGATGAGATGGAAAAAGTGGGATTTGACCGGATAAGAATTGATCCGATGGGAAACATTATAGGGTACCTCGGAACCGGATCACACCTCATCGCCATGGATGCCCACATTGATACGGTGGGTGTTGGAAATCGGGATTTGTGGACATTTGATCCGTTTCAGGGAATGGAGGACGATCAGGTAATTGGCGGCAGGGGGGCTTCCGATCAGACCGGCGGAATGGCATCCATGGTGTATGCCGCAAAGATCATCAAAGATCTGGACTTATTCGACGACTTTACTCTGCTCATCACCGGTACCGTTCAGGAAGAAGATTGTGATGGGTTGTGCTGGCAATACCTGATCGAAGAACAGCAGATCCGTCCGGAATTCGTGGTCATCACCGAACCCACCGCATGCAACATCTACCGCGGACATCGCGGAAGAATGGAGATTAAAATAACCACCACCGGGCTAAGCGCACACGGGAGCGCACCTGAACGCGGGGATAATGCCATCTACAAAATGGCAGAGATCATCAATGAATTATCCGAATTGAACCATCGCCTTACCCAGCATGATTTTTTAGGGAAAGGCAGTCTGACTGTATCCCAGATCTACTTCAGCTCACCATCACGTTGTGCGGTTGCAGATGGATGTTATATTTCCGTGGATCGACGCCTGACAATGGGCGAGACTGCGGAGTTAGCCATCAATGAAATACTGGCATTACCATCCGTCATGGCTACCAAAGCAAAAGTGGAAATGTATGATTATAAACGACCATCTTTTACCGGACTGACTTACCCAGGTAAAGCTTATTTCCCCACCTGGCTGATAGAAATTGATCACCCGGCCACCCGGACTCTGATTAAGGCATATCGGGGATTATTCAACTGTGAACCACTCGTAGATAAGTGGACATTCTCCACCAATGGTGTATCCATCATGGGCAGATATGGAATCCCCTGCATTGGATTCGGTCCCGGACATGAAGAACAGGCACATGCCCCGGATGAGATCACCTGGAAAGATGAATTGGTAAAATGTGCAGCAATGTATGCTGCGATCCCAAAGACATATTTAGGGAGATAATATTCCGGAATCTCCCTCACACCGGGAATTTTTTGTTTATAAACCGGATATGATAATTATCGTATAATCCGTCCAACACGAATTTTTTCAACAGAACAATATTCTGATTTTCAAGAAACCCCTCGGTTTTCGGTTGAAACTGATACAGATTACATCCAGCAATCGGCCATGATGCAATTAACCAACCAAACGATATCCAAAACATCGATGACTCCATCACCATTTACATCAGCAGCCCAAAGTTCCCAATCCGAAACTTCTACACCAAAGATTATATTTACCACCCTGATAACGTCAATGACATTCACCAAATTGTCCTGGTTCAGATCGCCGGTGGGAAAATATTCACAACTTCCATCGTCTTCTGTTGCTTCGGGATCGTAATTCATTGCCCAGGGGTCCGTACAACCCAGGACGGTCTCGACTTCCATCGTAAATTGGTATCTGTCGTTCGATTGAGGTATTTTATTTGTAATGATTCTGTAAACGGTTCCTACTTCGGGCATTGCACTTTCAGCAGACAATGAATCCAAAGTTGCCGGGAACCCCCCACCGCCTAAATATCGATTCCAGTTCATCAGGCGGATACGTGCCATCACTTCCGTCCAACCTCCTGCCGGTTGATTTCCAATGCCCGGTGTGAAAAATGCATTATATCCGGATTGTCCGGGGGATGTATCATCCGGATTTCCCCAATATATCCAGTCCGACGCTGGGTCATCACTCCCGCCTGAGCTCTCATCATCACCCCAAAAATCATATGCTTCTATATCATCATCTGCCTGCCCTAACCCGGCACCATTTAAAATTGCAGGTATCATCCTGTAATCATCACCGGTGTCTTCGGCATTTGTGCCCAGGTTCCAGAGTTCAAAGGGTACGTTTCCGATAATATTTTCATCTTCAAATCGGCGGTATCCCAAACCATTTATTAGTGCATCCGGTGTAAATCTCATTTCAAATTCATTTGACAGAGCCCGACTGAAATTTGAACCTCGGAATACTCTTTCGTAAAAAGAGTCCATGCTATTTGGCGTTCCACCTCCGTGGGTGAAAAATGCCCAGCCGCCCTGTGCCTGCTCAGTAGGATAATCAGGCGCTGAAAGGAAGTTTATCCACAGAATATTTTCATTTACATCTTCATCAATACCCGCTATCGGACCATTTGCGTTTGCAGTCTGCCAGATCCCATGAATGCCCTGTTCCAATTCATTCAAGTATAACTTAAAACCATGCGTTACCGGAACATTAAATCCGATCTCGTTCGGCAATGGCATATCTGTAATTAACATCTCTCCTGCCGTTATATCAATGAGATTTATTCCCATTACTGAAACTGTATCTCTTAAAGGCAGGAATCGTGTGTCCTCCTCAGTTAAATTTATAAAATTGAACACAGAATCATACTCTGCGAAGAAGACTTCGTATGTATGGTTTATCAGCGATTCAGGATCTACGACAATATATCCTACATCCTGGTCACTGTTTCCTTCAATTTGATCTATCCAAACAATTTCAGGAGTAAAACCAAAAAGTATTACCGGGATTGAGATAATTTCGTATCCCGTTTCCGTTTCATTTTGAAGTGAAAATGTGATCTGAACAGAAGTCAAATCATAATTTTCATCGAGTGTGAGAAAAGGAGTCCATCCAAGTTCACTCATTGTAATCTCTTCACCAGGGTCCAATGTAATGGTAAATGCTTGGTTATCGCCAATATAGACATTTGAATTTGTAGTGAATAGTGAAACTATCTCCGTCATGGGTGACAGGGTGGAATTATAAAAGGATACATCGATCAAAACCGTTTCTCCGTTATTCCAGAACCCGTCATGATTAAGGTTGTCATCTACTATGGTTGGATCGGAGAGGACGAAATGGTCGGTATCCACCAAAGAGGTATCGGTAAAGTTGCTCTCATAGGCTATCCAGGCAGTCTGTGCACCATATTTCAATTCAGTAATGCTGTCCAGTGCATCGTTTCCCTGACCAATAACAGTGGCAAATATTATTTCCTGCTTATAATAAGCTGCCATTGTAAATGGTCCGGAAGATTGCAGAAACCGTCTGTCCCCGGATGGATGGTCATCACTGTCCACCCAGCAGTTGTCGGATCCATCAGTGTTTTCATTCGGATCACAAGGATAAACAAAATGACTGGGTAGCCCTGTTGATGAATCTATAATCGGTGAACCGTCTGCCAGGTATCCCGACATGTAGTAATAAGCTTCAGTGTAATTATATGGATCATGGTATGTCGGGTCGCCATATATGTATTTTACAAAGGATGTCATCGGTAAATTCCGAAATCCCGTATGCCAGCTACCAAAAGCATAGGCGGAATCTCCCGGTGACGCAGCCATCGGACCTTGCAGAAGGACCCTGCCAATCGAAGGAGCCTGCCCGCCATAATCGTTGTCGGGTCCATCATTGTAACAATATCCAAGGCTCAACAGTGTATCGCACCCGACAAAATCATCACCAGCGTATCCGAGATCCGGATCATCCCAGATTGAAAAGTATAAATCCTCAATAGTGTTTTCGCCCCGGTTTACAACAATCAGTTTTGTAAATACCATATCGTCCATATCAGAATCGGTATATCCCCATTGCATTACGGATATTTCCAAATTTAAGGGTAAGGTGCCAAAAACATTTGCATGTCCATCCGCATCGCCGTCATTCATTACATACCAGATCATGAAGTCCCCCATCATTTCCGGTAAATCACCATCATTAACATTATAAATACCATCGTTATTATTATCGATCCATGGTGCACCCTCGGTCCAGGGCCAGTTTATGACATCCGCAGAACTAAAGGGATTTTCAATGTCCCATTCCGATAAGTAATAAATACGGGAGATATCCTCTTCCGGATCGGAGGCATATGTACCCGGAACAAATTCAGAGCCGTACTCTGCAACGGCAGTCCTGATCTCGCCATTTTGGATCCCGGCAAACCAAATGCCTGAAGAAAAATCAATAAATAGATCTGATCCAAGCGGCCATTCCATTCCTGAATTTCCGGTGATGTGGTAAGAGACCAACATTCCGTTGTTTTCCATGTTGACAGATATATTATTAAATACAAAATTTCCTGAATCAAATGTGCGGCTGTTATCAAGATCAAAATTGTTAGATTGAGATTGCCCCGGGTAACCAACTGTGATAATAGCAAATAGGAAGGTTGTAATAATTAGATTTTTCATTTCACTCTCCGTTTTAGTAAGGTGCTGTAATTGTTAAATATCGGAATAATTCTCATCCAAACCTTGATATCTTCATGGATGATAATTATCTCGTAACATTTTGTAATGCCTAACTTATTTAGATGAACCTGTAATCAATTTAAAAACCGGTGGCATGTATTGGAAAGATAATTATGAAAAATATCAAAAATAATTTAAAAGAGATGAGGGAGTTATTTATTTACTTTGATTGATATATAAGATATTTTAATTAAGACTCACCATTGATGCATTTAGCGAATGAGAAAAAGAAATGATACAGGTCAGACAATGACATAACGAAAATCATAGTATTCAGCAATCGACTTCTAATATTTAGTACCTGCTATCCGCCGCTGAGTGCGCCGATAATGTGAACAACATCACCATCAGCCAGTGCTGCGGAAATACTATCCACCTGGTCCCGGTTCCTGAACAGCTTGATGTGACGGCGGATCTCGTCCTGTTCATCGATGATCCGGAACCGTAGTCCAGTAAATTGACGATCCAGGTCAGTCAATAGCCCGCCGATAGTTTCCCCGGTTGCCATAACTGATATTTCACCGCCTGTGTACCCTCTGAAATGGGTAAGTAACCGGACTTCAATCACCGGGAATATCCGATTTCCACAGCATATATCTTCGGAAGATGTGAGATGATCTGATCCCAGGAATCCCCTCCGTTTTTACTTGTCCACACTTCACCGCTGGTGGTTCCTACATAGATGCCTGATTTCGGTTCATGATCCGTTGCCATACCCTGACACAGGACGGTGAACCATGCCCGGGATTTGGGAAACCCATTGTCTAATCGTTGCCAGGATTTCCCCGCATCGGTGGTTTTATAGACTGCGGGTTTACCACCGGGTGATGTTCGTGACCACATATCGGTTCCATCCATTGGAAAAACGAAAACCGTATTTTCATCTTCTGGATGAACGGCAACAGGTAAGCCGATATCCCTCACTTCCTTTGGCATATTATCTCCGATCCGAATCCAGGTATCCCCCGGGCGGTGTGATAGATAAATGCCCCTTTCCGGGTACTTATCAAAAGGTGAACAGGTGAGCATTGAGTTTCCATGCAATGATCTTCTACTTAAATGTTATTTGATGATCGAACGGGCAAATGTAAGTGAAAATCTCAACTCACTGCACTCAAACTTTTCTCTTGAATAGCCGATTGAGGATCGGACGCCCGGTAGCCTTCCATAAAATGGGTGTCAAATCGCATCGAAACCACACACTCGGGACCGGTGAATCCAAAAACCCATATACCCTCATATCGATTTTCCAACTCTGATGAATTACCCGTTTAATGATTTCCACAGTGTCTCCCTTCATTTTTAATTTTCACTCTGTGAAATAATCGTTCTATCCAAATTATCCAGAGAAATTATGAACAATATACAGAACCGTATTCGGGCACTTTCAAAAGTTGACCTGAAAAATTATGGCACTGATTTTCTACTCACCTGGGAAAAATCCATCGACGAGTTGAAAGCCACGCTAGAGGTCGCCGGACTTTTTATGGATATCCACCGCCGTAAGGGTTCGTTCCGGCAATTTGATACCGGTCTCGCTGTCTCCATTTTCCGGGATAAATCCACCCGGACAAGATACAGTTTTGCCGCAGCGGCTAATGCATTGGGGTTATCCGTTGTAGATCTGGACGAAGAAAAATCTCAGATCGCCCATGGGGAGACGGTTCGGGAAACCGTCAATATGCTGTCATTTCTCACCAAAGCCATGGGTATCCGGGATGACATGTTCATCGGCCAGGGCAACACCTACATGCGAGAGGTCGCATCTGCTCTGGATACCGGGTTTTCCGAAGGGTCTTTGCATCAGCGCCCTGCACTGGTGAATTTGCAATGCGATATCGATCACCCCACACAAAGCATGAGCGATCTGGCGATGCTGAAACAGCATTTCGGTTCATTGGAAAATCTGAAAGGAAAAAAAATCGCCATGAGTTGGGCATATTCCCCCAGTTACGGGAAACCCCTGTCTGTTCCCCAGGGAATTATCGGACTGTTAACCCGATTCGGGATGGATGTGATACTGGCTTACCCGGAGGGATATTCCCTGTTACCGGAGGTAGTCAACCTTGCAAGGGCAAATTCACATTCCTCCTGCGGATCATTTCGAACAACCCATGACCTGGCGGATGCATTTACCGGTGCACACGTTGTTTACCCGAAATCATGGGCGCCCTTTCAGGTGATGGAAAAACGGACCTGTCTGTTAAAAGAGAGAGACAGGGAAGGGCTCCTCAGGTTAGAACAGGAGTGTCTTGCCCGCAACCGTGAATTTATTGACTGGGAATGTGATGAATCGAAAATGGAACTCACAGACAACGGAAATGCGCTGTACATGCATTGTTTACCTGCAGATATTTCCGGTGTGAGTTGCGAACGGGGTGAGGTGAGCGCCGGCGTCTTTGAAAAACATCGCAAGGACACCTGGCAGGAAGCTGGATATAAACCTTTTATCATTGCAGCGATGATCTTTCTGATGACGATGAATGACCCTCATAACAGGTTGAAACAACTCCTTGACTAATTTATTAATAAAATGTGAAAACACTATGACAAATCATGAACAGATTTTAGAAAAAACAATTCAACGCTGTCGGGAGCAGCAAATCATTCTCCCGACATATAAGCAGATGGCACGACCGGAACTGATCCCTTCCGCCATCCAGGAGAGATTAAAAAATATCGGGTTATGGGATGTGATTTCCATGAACCTGTTCCGGATCACCTGGAAGAACGAACCCATCCCATTTGGCGGCGGATTTGGATATGTCAATTATCTTGAACTGCCGTCCGAACTGACGGGTGTTGGTGCGCGGATTATCATTTTACTGGGTAAATTTTTCCCCACAGGTTCCCATAAAGTGGGGGCGACTTTTGGACCATTGATTGAGAAACTGATCACCGGCAGGTTCGATCCGACACGCCAAAAAGCGTTATGGCCTTCCACTGGGAATTACTGCCGTGGCGGCGCATATGATTCCAGGCTATTGGGGTGCGAATCCATAGCCGTTCTGCCGGAAGGGATGTCCCGTGAACGATTTGACTGGCTCAGGAAAATGGGGTCCGAAATATTTGCCACGCCGGGAACCGAAAGTAATGTGAAAGAAATCTACGACAAAGTGAAAGAACTAAAAGCACAACGTGGAAATTCCATAGTGATTCTGAATCAGTTTGAAGAGATGGGCAATCCGATGTGGCATTATGCGGTGACCGGCAGGGCAATGGAAGAAGTATTCCGTCAGATTGCCGGTGAAGAAGATCAGTTCGGCGGTATTTTTCTGACACAGGGATCTGCAGGGACACTAGGGTCTGCTGAATACATCCGGGAAAAATTCCCCCGGATATGCGTTTGTGCCGGTGAAGCCCTTCAGTGCCCCACTCTGCTTTACAATGGCTACGGGTCCCATCGCATCGAAGGGATAGGCGATAAACATGTCCCCTGGGTGCACAATATTAAAAATATGGATATGGTTGCAGGAATCGATGACGAAACAACCCTCCGTCTGATGCGGCTTTTTAATGAACCTCTGGGCAAGTCACGATTGATCACGGAAGGCGTACCTGCAGAAACCGTGGCATCATTACCTGTCTTGGGGATCTCCGCCATCGCCAACATCATCGGCGCTATTAAAATGGCCAAATATTTTGAATGGACATCAAATAAAATCATCTTTACCGTTGCCACCGATAGTATGGAGATGTATCAGTCCCGGTTACAGGAATACACTAAAAAACAGGGTGAATATACCGGAACAGATGCGGCCATCGATTTTGAAGGCAGATTGAAAGGAATTTCTACAGATTCAATGATGGAACTGACTTATCGTGATAAAAAACGAATGCATAACCTGAAATACTTCACATGGGTCGAACAGCAGGGTAAAACCGTTGAAGAATTAGATGCCCAGTGGTTTGATGATCATTACTGGTCCCGGCAGTTTTCCAGGGTAGATGAATGGGATGAACAAATTAATGAATTTAATGAGCGAGCCGGCGTACTGAAAGAATTCTTATGATCGACTTACCCGGTATGACATGAGTAAATACCTTAATGTTGATTACTTTATAATCGGATTCCTCACCGTTTTTGGGTTGAGATTCTAATTTTTGCAAAAATAAGTTGATGTATTAGGAAATAAGGATGTCATCATGAGAATTCAGGATAAAATACTCGGTTACCGGTGTGTTTCATGCGAAATGGAATTCCCCGTGGTTCCATTTCGATATATCTGTGACTGCGGCGAAAATTTGGATGTCGTTTATAACTATTCTGCGATTCATCATCAGTTTTTCAGGTCAGATTTGCTTACCTCAAAGGAGCCATCGATCTGGAGGTATCACCCACTTTTGCCAGTATTAAAAATCCCTGAACACAGGGAAATTCGGGTTGGTTGGACACCTTTTATAAAGAGTGAATCCCTCGGCAGGGCAATGGGGCTACAGACTCTTTTCCTTAAGGATGATACCCGCCATTTTTCAGGATCGCTGAAAGATCGTGCCAGCGAGATTGCCATTCAACATGCCGATGAACAGGGTCAGGGTGTTTTGGTAACCGCATCCACGGGGAACGCAGCGGCTTCACTCAGTGCGCTTGCCGCTTTTCATGGCAAACAATCCATCATTTTTGTTCCCGCATCCGCCCCTCTTGCGAAACTCACACAGATCCTTCAGACCGGGGCCTGCCTTGTGCCCATAAACAGCCATTACGATGATGCATTCAGAATGTCCTTTGAATTTTCAACAACTCACGGGTTATATTCCAGAAATACCGGCATAAATCCGGTGTTGTCCGAGGGAAAGAAAACTGTCGCATTTGAAATTGTCGAACAGATGGACTGGCAAATACCCGATGTGATCTTCGTACCTACCGGGGATGGCTGTATCCTTGGCGGCGTTTATAAAGGATTTTATGATCTTAATCAACTGGGCTGGATCACAAAAATTCCAAGGCTGGCCGCAGTGCAATCTGAAGGGTCGCCTGCCATAGTGAATGCACATTTACATAGCCGGTCCATCCAGGAAGTGAAATCATCTACCCTGGCAGACAGCATTTCCGTGAATTATCCCAGGGATGGGTTGAAAGCGTTACGGGGGATCAGGGAATCCGGTGGTTTTGGCATCACCGTTTCGGATGACGAAATTTTATCCGCTCAAAAGGTATTGTCCTCACTTACCGGTATATTTGCCGAACCTGCTTCCGCTGCTGCCGTTGCGGGTTGCAAAAAAGCAATCGAAACCGATAGAATTAAAGAGGACGATCTCGTTGTGCTGTTAATTACGGGTACAGGATTAAAGGATATCCCTTCGGCACAGAAAAAAATACAGATTCCCGACCCCGTAGAGGCGAATCCTGATGCGGTGGAATCATTTATGAGATCCCGGCAATCAAATGGAATTTTCAAATGACCGTCCCGGATTTGTTTGACCTTGAATTGACCGTAAACGGTAAATTCGTTCATCAACGGATTCCTACGGAATTGATGCTGGTCGATTTTCTTCGGGAATGGCTGGATCTGACCGGAACAAAGGAAGTCTGTAGCGAGGGTGAATGTGGCGCATGTACCGTGCAGATCAACGGCAGTACGGTGGATTCATGCCTGATATTCGCAGTTGAAACTCAGGGTGCCGAGATCAACACCATTGAGGGTATCGCTTTGGGAGGAACCCTTTCCAGGCTGCAACAAGCATTCATCGATCACCATTCGGTTCAGTGTGGATATTGCATTCCGGGAATGATTCTCTCAGGTGACCAGATTTTGAATGAGAATCCCCATCCCTCACGAGAAGAGGTGATTTCCGCATTCGCCGGAAATATTTGCCGGTGCACAGGGTATCATAAAATATTAGATGCGGTGGAATTTGCCTGCCTGTGGGGTGCACCTGAGGGCAGACAGACAAACCGGGAGGAAGATCACTGAAGTATTATTGCCCCGTAACCCCGGATGAGTTTCTTGATCTGACTTCACGTCTCCGGGATCAGGATTATTCGATTCTCGCCGGCGGAACGGATATTGTCCCCGGGATCAGATTGGGGAGTCCGTTACCGGCTCATCTGATTGATATTAAAAAATTGAGAGAATTGAATGGCATACGGAATTCCGGTGCAGAGATTACAATTGGTGCGCTGACCCTTGTCGAGACCCTTCGAAAGAGTGAAATATTGAAATTGCATTTCACTTCACTAAGTCAGGCATCCGAACAATTCGCCGGGGTACAAATCCGACATCGTGCCACTGTTGGCGGGAATATATGCAACGCTTCGCCAGCGGGTGATCTCCTGCCGGGGCTTTATGCTGCGCATGCGACGGTTTCGGTTTTATCATCCACGGGGATTCGGCGACAATCTATTGAAGAATTTATCACTGGACCCGGACGAACCACACTTCTGCCGGGTGAATTGCTAACCTCCATCCATTTACCGAAGACTGGTCGAAAAAGTAAATTCTATAAACTGGGGCTACGCCATGCAATGGCAATATCTGTGGTCAATCTCGCCATATCGTGGGAAGTGTCACCGGCTGGCGCTGGAGCATTTCTCATCGCTGCGGGTTCCGTCGCGCCCACAGTGGTTTATCTTCGCCGTTTTTCAGATTCTCTGACCTCTGCAGCCGACAAAATTGAAGCTTTACTTTCCCTGGTCGATCAGGATATCTGCCCGATCACAGATATCCGTGCCAGCGCTGAATACCGACGGCAAGTCCTGAAAAATATCCTCCGTCATGAAATCAGAACCATTTTTGAGCCTGCGGATGTCTGACCAATTTTACCCCATGCCTGTGGAAAAGATGGTATCGTGGATACTCCGGGAATACGAAAATCGAAAATCCATTTTCGGGATCCCGTCGGATTTATTTTTTCACCCGGGAATCAATGATTCGTTTACCATGGAACGGTACGGACGCCGGTTACAGACACCTGTCGGCGTGGCAGCAGGTCCCCACTCTCAATTATCTCAAAATATTGTAGCGGCGTGGGTGTGCGGTGCACGGTACATAGAACTGAAAACAATTCAGACTCTGGACGAATTGGAAATCTCAAAACCCTGCATCGATATGGAAGATGAAGGGTATAATTGTGAGTGGTCGCAGGAATTAAAGATCAGGCAATCTTTCGATGAGTATCTGAATGCATGGATCATCATCCATATTCTTTTGGAAAAATTCGGGTGGGGATCTGCGGGTCATCCAGGGTTGATATTTAACATGAGTGCAGGATATCATCTAAAAGGAATCAAAAATGCCAATGTCCAGGAATTTCTGAATCTTATGGAAAATGCCGGAGATTTCCTGGATCAAAAATTGAACCGTCTGGAGCAGGTATATCCGGGTATTCACCGATTGAATATTCCCACAATGATCTCAGATAACCTGACGATCTCCACCATGCATGGCTGCCCTCCTGATGAAATCGAAAAGATCGGCAGATATTTCATAGAAGAGAGAAAATATCATACAACCATCAAGTTGAATCCGACGCTGTTGGGTGCGGAACCGCTTCGGAAAATTCTCCAACAACAGTTGAAATTTATCTCGGTTATCGTGCCCGATGAGGCTTTCGAACATGATCTGAAATTTGACGATGCGGTGACTATGATCCGCAACCTGCTTGAGTCTGCAAAACAAAACCGCGTCGAATTCGGACTCAAACTGACCAATACCCTTGAAGTTAAAAATGTAAAGAATATTTTCCCTGAAAAAGAGACCATGTCATATTTGAGCGGACGGGCACTGCATCCCATATCAGTACAGGTGGCGGTAAAACTTCAGCAGGAATTTACCGGGCAGTTGGATATCTCATTTTCGGCAGGTGTGGATGCATTCAATGTGTCTCGCATCATTGGTTGTAATATCAAACCGGTGACGACCTGTACCGACCTTCTGAAGCCCGGTGGGTATACGCGGCTCACTCAGTACCTGCATGAAATGAAGGATCGCTTTCAAGACGTGGGTGTGACATCCATCAGGGAGTATATTTGTACGATAGCCGGGGGCGCCGAAGACCCGGTCGCCGCCGGACTTGACAACCTGATCCGTTATGCTTCTGAGGTGGTTATTAATCCGGTTTATCATGACCGTTCCGATCGATTTGAAAATATTAAGACTACCCGCGAACTGACCCAATTTGATTGTATCAAAGCGCCCTGTACAGAAAATTGTGCGACCGATCAGGAAATTCCCCAATACATGTATCACACGGCGAAAGGGGAATTTGACAAGGCGTTGGACGTTATTCTAAAGACAAATCCCATGCCCGGAGTAACAGGGTATGTATGCGATCATTTATGTGAAATGAAATGTACCCGTCAAAATATGGATAGTCCGTTGCTTATTCGGGAAATCAAACGGTTTGCGCTGGAGAATGGTCTGCATGTGCCTGATAGTGTCCCGAAAAAAAACGGGAGAACCGTTGCCATTGTTGGCGCCGGTCCATCCGGATTATCCTGCGCTTATTTTCTGGTAAATGCGGGATTCCGGGTGGACATATTTGAATCTGTCGATAAAGCCGGCGGAATGATATCCTTCGCCCTCCCCACCTTCAGATTACCGAATGAGACTACTTTAAATGATATTGAGCTGATTGAACGTCTTGGTGTGACGATTCATTATCAGGTCGTAGTGGACAAAGAGAAGCTGTCGAAATTACAAGCCACTCATGATTTTGTCTATGTGTCCATTGGCGCCCAATTGAATAAAAAACTGCACATTGAGGGCGAAGATTTAACCGGCGTCATAGAACCCCTTGATTTTTTATCGCGGGTCCGGGACGGATCGCATCCGGATCTTGGGACGCTTATCTCAGTGATCGGCGGGGGAAATACTGCAATGGATGCCGCACGGACAGCACGCCGAATGGTGGGGGATCTGGGAAAAGTCTTCATTCTGTATCGGCGAACGATGCGGGAAATGCCCGCAGATTATATCGAAGTACGGGATGCGATTGATGAAGGGATCGATATCCTGGAACTCACCGCTCCCCTCTACATCCGGCGCCGGGGAAATCGACTGGTACTCACTTGTGAAAAAATGCATTTGGGTGATCAAGATGCATCCGGCCGGGCGAGACCGGTTCCCATACCCGGTTCTGCATTCGACCTAGAATTTGATACGATCATCCCTGCCATTGGTCAGGATATTGTACCGGATATTCTTCCACGCAACGGAACTAATACGATTCCGGTTCGATACACCGACACCTTTTCAAATGTATTTTCCGGCGGAGATGCGATTCGGGGCGCCTCATCCGTGGTTAATGCCATTGGCGACGGTAAGAAAGCGGCAGAGCTGATCATCCGATCCATCGGAGGGATAAAAACACCCTGCAACCCCGTCGTTAAATCAATCTCGGCTCTTGACATTCAAAAAAAACTGGCGACCCGAAAATTCGGTCAGACGATTCATGACTTTGCCACCCGTACGCTTAATTTTGACAAGATCAGCCGCACCATGGCTGCCGATGAAGCAATGAGTGAAGCAGAACGATGCCTCTATTGTGATGATATTTGTAATATTTGTGTCAGTGTCTGTCCAAATCTGGCAAACCTGTCTTATCAGAGTTTTCCGGCTGTCTATACCGTTTATCGGGTCCAGAGGCTCCAGGACAAACCCGTAATTTCAAAAGCAGGGACATTTGACATCACTCAGACGCCTCAGGTGTTGAATATTGCAGATTTCTGCAATGAATGCGGCGATTGCACTACTTTCTGCCCTACATCAGGCCGACCTTTTAAGGATAAACCGGTGTTTCATCTGACCGGGGATGCATTCCGTTCTGAAGCGGATGGATATTTCATTCAGGGCAACAAAATTTCCCATAAATCAGCAGGCGTGCGGGAGGACCTGGTGTATACGAATGAAGATATGATCTATTTATCTAAGGATGTGACCGCACACCTTGGCCGAGATAACCTGTGTATATTATCCGCCAGATTTACCGGTGATAAACCGGAATTTAATACAGAGCCTGTGATTCACTTACACATATTATACACCAGTTTAAAAAATACAGAGGTATTTCAGCCGTTTTATGAGTAGTATCCTTATTAAAAATCCACTGTTAACCCTGACCATGAATGATCTGAACCAGGAATTTTCAGGAGGACACATTCTGATTGAAAACGGTATCATCACATCGATCAGCGCCAATCCGATGGACATTCCAGCCGACGAGATCATCGATGCTACAGATATGCTGGTCCTCCCGGGATTTATCAACACCCACCATCATCTGTATCAATCGCTGACACGGAATATTCCACTCATGCAAAATCAGCCTTTATTTGGATGGCTTACTCATCACTACGAAATATGGCGCGAACTAACGGAAGAAGCGGTACGAATCAGTTCCAAAACCGGGTTACTGGAACTGATGAAAAGCGGTGTAACCACCAGTTCGGATCATCTCTATTTATTTCCCAGAGACGCCGACCCCGGCCTGATCGATGCTGAAATAGAATCTGCAATGGAATTGGGCATTCGCTTCCAGCCCACCCGCGGGTCAATGTCACTGGGAAGATCAAAGGGCGGGCTGCCGCCAGACGATACCGTCCAATTGGAGGATGTGATTTGGAGTGATATTCATAGGTTGATCAAAAAATTCCATGATACCGGCGATGGCGCAATGGTGAGATTATCTCTCGCCCCCTGTTCTCCATTTTCAGTAACGCCTGAACTGATGCGTGAAACTGCAATATTTGCTAAAAATAACGATCTAATGATCCATTCACATTTAGCAGAAACGTTGGAGGAGGAATTTTTTTGTCTTGAGAAATTCGGTCTCCGTCCGGTGGCATATATCACATCGCTGGGATGGTTAACCGACCGAAGCTGGTTTGCGCATTCGGTTCATATGAATGATGAAGAAATTGCGATGATGGGCGCTGCTCAGGTAGGGATTTCCCATTGCCCTACCTCCAACATGCGCCTCGGGTCCGGCATTGCCCGGGTCAGAGAATTACTGGATAGTGGTGTGAACGTGAGTCTGGGTGTGGATGGGTCTGCATCCAATGATTCCGGGAATATGCTGATCGAAATGAGAAATGCCATGATGATCTCCAGGCTGCGACAACTCCCCTACTGGCTCACCGCCCGGGATGTGATAACGATGGCAACCCGCGGCGGAGCCCGGGTATTGGGCAGGGATGATATCGGACAATTGGTTCCGGGCAAACGCGCGGATATCTGCCTCTTTGCCATGAACCGAATTGAGTACGCCGGCGGATTATCCGACCCTTTGGCCGCTTTGATCTTTTCTGTGAGAACCGCTCCCGTAGATTTCCTGATCATTAATGGAAAAATTCAAATCCGGGAAGGCAAGACCTCCATAGATGAACAATCGCTCATTTCAACTCATCACCGAATCAGTCAGACCATGCTTGAAAATGCATGTCAGAAAACCGGTATTCCATTCCTGGATGATCATGCACTGTGAGAACGCATAATGTGGTCATCTATTCGGCAAATTTTAAACCCTCAATCTTTTGATGAAGCCATTCGCTTTTCCTCAAGAACAGGGAGTGCACTCCTTGCTGGCGGTAGTTATCTTGTCAGAGGAAAAAATCAAGCGGTTCATACGCTGGTGGATATCCGGAGCCTTTTGAATCGTCGCCTGGAGATACAGGATGAGTCACTTTTTCTGGGCGCCGGTGCCACGCTTCAGGACATCATCGATGAAATACCCGATACCATATGCGACGGATGGCTTGGGAAAACGGCAAAATGGTCCTGTCATTCTAAAAATGTCCGTCAACAGCGAACCCTTGGTGGTGAGATTGCAACCGGGCGATCAAACTCTGATATTTATATTCTGCTTCAAACCCTGGATCCGGTCCTGCAGGTGTTCATGTCAACAATGGAAGATGTCCCTCTTCACCTATGGAATGGGATTGGTGTCATTACAGGCATGAAACTCAATCTTCATTTGAAACCGGATATCGTTTTCCAAAGATATTCAGTTCTGGAATCTTCTCAATCCTACCTGATCGTTACGGCCTGTCGGTTTAATGATCACTTGACCGTATCCATTGGCGGTGATTGTACAAAATGGTTCAGCCTGACCGTTCCGGCAATGTACCTTAACGACCTTTCGATTGATGAAATTTCAAAAAATTCAGCATCCCGGTTTACAAATGATCAGAATGGTTCTGTGGCGTACAAACGATACCTGATCCATCACAGTTTACAGCAAATTCGGGATTCCATATGAAAGTGATGTTTACCGTAAACAACAAGAAGGTGACCGTTGATGATCATCCCGGGATGACATTGCTGGAATATCTCCGAAGAGAAGAATTTTACAGTGTCAAATACGGTTGTGACGATGGAACCTGTGGCGCTTGTGCAGTCATCATTGATGGACACACCCAAAACGCCTGTTTGACATTAGTGCATTCCATCCATGGAAGGGCGGTGGAAACGTTGGAAGGGCTGAACGAGAATGATCTGGTTCGGTCTATACAGGATCGATTTTTAACCGAAGGCGCGATTCAATGCGGCTACTGCACACCGGGAATGATCCTGTCCTTAGCCGCTTTATTGAGAAAGGATGCGACCCCTGCCGAAGCTGCAATTCGGGATGCCCTTTCAGGGAATTATTGCCGGTGTACCGGATATGTAAAACCGGTAAAGGCGATGCTGAAATGAAAGTTGTTGGCCAGCATACTACCCGGGTGGACGGTAAAGCCCTTGCACGGGGAAAAGCAGTTTTTGCGGATGATATTCGGTTGACGGATGTTCTTCATATAAAATTGCTGTATAGCGCCATTCCCCACGGACGAATCGTTAGTATCAACACAGATAAAGCCGAGGCGTTACCCGGAGTGGTGATGGTTTTGACCCACAAAGATTTAAAACCGCATTTCTTCACAACCGCAGGGCAGGGATATCCCGAACCTTCTCCCGGTGACACGATGATCCTGAATCCGGTCGTTCGGTTTGTTGGGGATAAAGTCGCCGTTGTAGTAGCAGAATCCCCTGATATCGCTAAACAGGCAGTAAACTTAATTTCCGTTGAATACGAAGAATACCCGGCAATTTTTGATCCCGAAAAGGCGATCGACAACGAGGTCATCATTCATCCTGAGATCAAAGGTGACCGATTTTTATTCGATGCTAAACGAAACATCGCCGCCCGAATAACCGCTGATCTGGGTGATGTGGTATCCGCTGAATCCTCTTCCACATTTATATTCGAGAATGAATACTCGACACCATACGCTCAGCAGGCACACGTTGAACCCCACATCACGTTAACCTGGCTGGATGAAAACGATCGATTGATCATCAGAACCGCGACACAGGTTCCTTTTCATGTTCGACGGATTGTATCAGAAGTCCTGGACTTCCCCATCTCCCGGATTCGGGTGATCAAACCCCGAATCGGTGGGGGGTTCGGCGCCAAACAGGAAATATTGAACGAAGAAATTTGTGCGGTTGTGACGTTGAAAACCGGACGATCTGCAAGGATCGAACTCACCCGGGAAGAAGAATTTTTTGCGGCACGATCCCGGCATCCGCAGCGGATCAGGCTTAAAATGGGTGTGGACAAAAATTATAAAATCCGTTTTATTGATATGGATATACTTGAAAATTGCGGCGCATATGGTCCCCATGCCCTTACCGTGATGTCGGTGACATCGCAGAAATCCTTGTCACTCTATAACATCCCGAATATCCGGCTTCGGGGGAATGCTGTTTATACCAATTTACCCATTGCCGGTGCTTACCGGGGATATGGCGCCCCCCAGGGTTTCTTTGCTTTGGAATCCATGATCGATGAAATTGCCGATGAACTGAAAATCGACCCCGTTGAATTCAGACGAAAGAATATTTTCCAACCGGGAGATGAAATCCCCATTGCCAGAATTCTCGGTGAAGGACGTGAAGGATATAAAATGACGCTGAATACTTCCGGCATGGAAGCCTGCCTGGAACGCGGAAAACTATTGATCGGCTGGGATGAAAGAAAAAATAACAAGTCCGGCAATATTCGCATCGGTTACGGGGTAGCTGCAGTCTGTCAGGGCTCGGGAGTCCCGGGGATTGATATGGCCTCGGCTCAAATCAAGATGAACGAGGATGGTAGTTTCAATTTGCAGGTCGGGGCTACCGATCTGGGGACCGGTTCGGACACGGCGCTGGCACAGATCGCTGCGGAAGTGCTTGAGGTGCCTGTCTCTAAGATCATCGTGTATTCATCCGACACGGACATGACGCCATTTGATACGGGAGCTTATGCTTCCAGCACGACTTATATTTCGGGTGGCGCGGTCAAAAAAGCCGCTGAACTATTGAAGACGAGAATAATTGATCAGGCAAAACGCATATTTGAAAATGACGAGGTGAAAATCTCGGAGGGAATCTTGACCGCATCAAATGGAGAAAAACTGACTTTTTCGGACCTCTGCACCCGCTCATTTTATACCGATCACCAACAGCAGCTCATGGCGTCTGCCTCTCATACCAGCTTTGATTCCCCCCCTCCGTTTAACGCCACGTTTGCAAAAGTATCTGTTGATACTCAAACGGGTCATGTAAGGGTGCTCAAAATAGTTTCGGTGACCGATGCGGGACAGGTGATTAATCCCTCTATGGCAGAAGGGCAGGTCGAAGGCGCCATTCCACAGTCTCTGGGTATGGCATTAAGTGAATTCATGATCTTCGATGACCATGGACAAGCGATCAACCAGGACCTGCTCAGATATCACATTTTTAATGCGATTGATATGCCGGAAATCGTCACGGAATTCGTGCACACCGATGAACCGACTGGTCCGTTCGGCGCAAAGGCGGTGGCAGAAATCCCCATCAACGGTCCCGCACCCGCAGTGGCAAATGCGGTTTTCAATGCGTGCGGAGTCCGGATCAGGAATTTACCCATCATGCCTGAAAAAATTATCAGATGGTTGGGCAAGTTATAAAATACCGGGTAGCCATAAAAAAAGGGGTTCGAGTGAACCCCTTTTTTATAGTTTCGATCAGAGAGCGGATTAGTACATTCCACCCATATCCCCCATTCCACCCGAAGGCATTGCCGGGGGCGGGGTATTTTCTTTTTTGTCACAGACCACTGCTTCGGTAGTCAATAACAGTCCGGCAACACTCGCCGCGTTTTCAACTGCGGTACGGGTGACCAGTGTGGGATCGATGATTCCAAATTTGATCATATCGCCATAAACTTCCTTACGGGCATCAAATCCAAAGTTCACATCTCCTTCAGTAATCTTATGTACGACCACAGCGCCTTCGAGCCCGGCATTTTCTATGATCTGACGTGCCGGTGCACCCAGTGCTTTTCTGATAATTTCGATACCCAATATAATATCGGTTTCAGTCGTAACACTGGTATCAAGCTTCAAAGCTGCTCTCAACAATGCGACACCACCACCGGGTACAATACCTTCCTGCACGGCAGCTCGAGTAGCGTGTAGTGCATCTTCGACGCGGGCTTTCTTCTCTTTCATCTCAACTTCGGTAGCAGCGCCGATATTCAGTACGGCAACTCCACCAGATAACTTTGCCAGTCTTTCCTGTAGTTTTTCTTTGTCATAGTCCGAGGTGGATTTATCAATCTGAACTTTAATCTCGTTGACTCTGGCCAGGATTTCATCCGTTTTCCCTGACCCTTCAACGATGGTTGTATTATCTTTGTCGATGGTCACATTGCGCGCCTGACCCATATATGCAAGGGTTGCATTTTCTAATTTATACCCCTGTTCTTCTGAAATTACAGTCCCACCGGTCAAAACTGCGATATCCTGTAACATGGCTTTTCTTCGGTCACCAAAACCGGGGGCTTTAACTGCTGCGACTTTGATCGTACCGCGGATTTTATTAACGACCAGGGTCGCCAGAGCTTCACCTTCAACGTCTTCAGAGATGATCAGTAACGGCCGGCCGGCCTGGCTGGTTTTTTCCAGGATCGGTAACAGATCTTTCATGGAACTGATCTTTTTATCATGGATTAAAATGTATGGATTTTCCAGCTCTGCTTCCATCGTTTCTGCATTGGTTACAAAATAGGGTGAAAGATATCCGCGATCGAACTGCATTCCTTCAACGGTTTCAAGAAAGGTTTCCATTCCCTTCGCTTCTTCCACCGTAATCACACCTTCGTTCCCCACTTTTTCCATGGCATCTGCGATAAGATCACCGATTTCATTGTCGTTGTTCGCAGAGATCGTACCAACCTGGGCAATTTCATTTTTTTCAGAGATCTCTTTGCTGATTGATTTCAGATAATCTGTCACCTGATTGACCGCAATGTCGATCCCGCGTTTCAGGTCCATTGGGTTTGCGCCGGCGGTGACATTTTTCCATCCTTCGGTCAGGATCGCCTGCGCCAGGACGGTAGCTGTAGTGGTTCCGTCACCTGCTTTATCGGATGTTTTTGAGGCAACTTCCCGAACCATTTGTGCACCCATATTTTCAACTTTGTTGGATAATTCGATTTCTTTTGCAACGGTGACGCCGTCTTTCGTAACTGTCGGTGCACCGAAACTTTTTTCAATGATGACATTTCTTCCTTTGGGTCCTAGCGTCACCTTAACGGTGTTGGCAAGACAGTCCACACCTTTTTTAAGGGCGGTCCGGGCTTCTATATCGTAATGTATTTCTTTTGAGGCCATAAGATTTTACTCCTTGTTTAAAAAATTTATAAAATTGCTAAAATATCGCTTTCACGCATAATCAAATATTCTACACCATCCACAGTGATTTCCGTACCGGAATATTTCCCGTATAAGACAACATCACCTTTTTTGACTTCCATTTTAATCAAATTCCCAGCATCACTGGATTTTCCGGGTCCTACAGCCACGACTTTACCCTGTTGGGGTTTTTCTTTTGCGGTATCCGGAAGAATGATTCCCCCTTTGGACTTTTCTTCTGGTAGCGCAGGTTCAACAACTACTCTATCTGCGAGCGGTTTTATGTTCATTTGAATTCACTCCTATCTTTAGTTATAAAATTAATTTTCAAAATGATAACACGAATTGTGAACCCCATTTTACAAAAGTGATGCCATGAAAATTTTGCATGACGATATGACAGTGGAATAAAATTGGGAATCGGGACAATTCGTTAAACCATTAAAATTCGACAGGTTAGTAAACAGTCTGACCATCCGATGGCTGAAAATACAGATGAGTGTAAATTATTATTTGCCGGTGCTTCCAAATCCGCCGCTACCCCGGCTGGTGACCGAAAGAGATTCCACCATTTGATAATGAATGGCAGAACAATCCGGTGCCACCAGTTGAAACAGGCGATCTCCTTTTCGAGCCGTATATTCAATGTTTTTGATGTTATCACACATCGCCATGATCTCTCCCCGGTATCCCCCATCGATCAATCCGATTGAGTTGGACATCCGTAACGGTGTTTTCGCAATACTGGACCGGGGGAACAAATAATAGGCGTTTTGGTTTTCCGCCTCGCAGGATATCCCCAGTTTTATCGGTTTCGTCTCACCAGGTACATAGGTGATATCTTCAAGTATATAAAGGTCAAGACCCGCATCTCCATCGTGGAAATGGCCGTGTTTCGCATAAAATCCCCGCGCAATATCGTTATGAGGTTTGATAAAAAGCTTCAACGTTCTCCTTCAGGTAAATTAAAATCAGGTTCCCCAGTTATTCCTGTCGAGGCTTCGGTATTGGATCGCCTCACTCAAGTGGATCGGTAATATGTGTTCGGCACCGGACAAGTCGGCGATGGTACGGGATACTTTCAAAATGCGGTCATAGGCACGTGCGGATAATCCCAATTTATCCATTGCCTGTTTGAGCAAATGTGCACCGGCTTGATCAATTTTACAAAACGACTGTACCTGTTTCTTTTCCATGCCGGCGTTTGCATGTATCCGTTGAAATGGTTTAAATCGTTGAGTTTGAATACTTCGGGCGATTTCCACTCTTTTCCGGATATTTGCCGAGGTTTCAGCCGACCGTGTATCTGCCAATTGATCGAAGGGGACCGCAGGGACTTCAATATGAATATCGATCCTGTCCAGTAAAGGTCCTGAGATTCGGGACAGGTATTTTTGAATCGCCACCGGGTGACATGAACAGTCGTGCGACGGGTCGGTAAAATATCCGCAGGGGCAGGGATTCATTGCCGCAACCAGCATAAAGTTTGCCGGATATGTCAGGGACATTCTTGCACGGGTGATGGTGACATTTCCATCTTCCAGCGGCTGCCTCATGACCTCGAGAACGCTTTTCTTAAATTCCGGGAGTTCATCCAAAAACAAAACGCCGTTATGTGCCAGACTCACTTCGCCGGGTTTGGGAACCTGTCCCCCGCCAATCAGACCCACATCGCTAATTGTGTGGTGGGGGGGGCGAAACGGACGATTGATGATCACGCCATTTTCAGCGCTTGTGAGTCCGGCTACCGAATGGATCTTCGTCGTTTCGAAGATTTCATCAATGGTCATGGATGGGAGTATCCCCGGCAATCTTTTTGCCAGCATGGTTTTCCCGCTTCCGGGGGGACCAATCAGTAAAATATTATGTCCTCCGGCAGCGGCAATTTCAAAGGCGCGCTTTACGTTTTCCTGTCCCTTCACATCTGAGAAGTCCAGAATATTATCATCCCGGTGCAATAGCAATTTATTCGACGGACGTTCCGAAGAATTCAGGGTCTTCACACCATTCAAAATATCGACCACATCATTCAGTGTATCTACCCCGGCAATCCGGATTCCCTCCACCAGAGAGGCTTCCTGCAGGTTGTCCTTAGGCAGGATCACCCCCTTTATCCGGTCGTCTCTTGCCTTTAAACAGATGGGGAAAATTCCTTTCACCGGGCGTAGTTTACCGTCGAGGCTGAGTTCACCGATCAGGATGACCTTGTCCAGATAAGTGGAGTCGACTTTTTTGTGCGCAGCCAGGATCCCAACCGCAATGGGCAAGTCAAATGCGGCGCCTTCTTTCCGGATATCCGCCGGCGCCAGGTTGATCACCACTCGTTTTTGTTTCAGTTCAAACCCGGTGTTTTTAATGGCAGCCATCACCCGCTCCTTACTTTCTTTCACAGCGCCTTCTGGCAGCCCTACTGTCATAAAGGTTGCGGGATAGACGTTTTCGAGGTGAGCTTCGACTTTTACAATATAGGCATCCACCCCCAAAACAGCGCTGGATAATACCTTGGCAAACATTTTACTCATCGGTAGGCTCCACCACCCATTGTCCGTCGGATTTAATCAGTTCGATCAACCGTTCAACAGCGGAACCGGATGGTATATTTCTCATTACGATTTCTTTTCCCCGGAAAAGAGATATTTGTCCTTTTCCGGTGCCCACATATCCGTAATCGGCGTCCGCCATCTCACCGGGACCGTTCACGATACACCCCATGATCCCGATTTTCATTCCTTTCAGGTGATGCGTGGACTCCCGGATCTTCTGACTGGTTTCCTGCAGATCAAAGAGGGTCCTGCCGCAGGAAGGGCATGAAATGTATTCAGGACGAGAAATACGCAGCCGGGTAGATTGAAGAATTCCGAAAATAACACCGACTATGGGCGGTGAAGGATGATCGATCCAAATTCCGTCTCCGAGGCCATCCAACAGTAATCCGCCTAATTCAATAGATAGATGGATCAACTGCTCCTCATTTGTTCCGCTCAATTCGCCGGTACTCAGAAAAACCGGCGCCTTTATACCCTTGTCCATGAGTGAAAAAATAAATTGTCTGTACCTATGAAATTTCCGGGGATGTTCGCTCGTCAGCACCAAAATCACATCGGTGGGGATAACCGGTTTTCCCGGGAATCTGGTGTCCACATCAATCAAAATGACAAACGGGGTGGCGGGTGGAATGTGTATTTCATTAAAGGTATTCCACTCCAATACGGGGATGATATTTGGACTATGCGACCCGGATACCCACGAATTATAATCAATAAATATATTTTTTTCATACGGTATAAAATCCGGGAGTGTGCTACCAACTGCTATACCATCCACAGCAGTTTCGGATGGGCGGATCAGGTAGTCCGGCATTACCAAACGTGAAACCTCATTTTTCACCCGAATATCTGCAATCACTCCGGGAACCTGGGATCCGCCATAGTGGCGAATTTCGTCAGTCTCACGTCGTGAATATTCAAAGGGATTGATGGGGAGTGAGGGTTTCGAGTCATTTTTGATAGCGCCTTGATTAATTGCATACCGTTTGACAATGGCTCTCGCTACCGGGAGTTCTGCTTCAGGCTCCTCGGTAAGGGACACCCGGATGGTATCCCCCAGACCATCTTCGAGTAAGGTGCCAATACCTATTGCGGATTTGATCCGACCATCCTCACCTTCACCCGCCTCCGTAACTCCCAGATGGATTGGATAGTGCATTCCTTCAGCATCCATCCGGTTCACCAGTAAACGATTGGCTCCCACCATCACAACAGGATTACTGGATTTCATGGACAAAACAATATCATAATAATTGTGATCTTCGCAAATCCGGAGAAATTCTAATGCCGATTCCACCATCCCCTTAGCCGTGTCGCCATAACGGTTCATGATCCGATCAGACAGTGACCCGTGATTGGTACCGATCCTCATGGCAGTGCCATATTCTTT
>CAYPCW010000019.1:39300-44703 GCA_964409335.1 uncultured bacterium | reverse complement strand
CCTCAATCGGACTGCACCAGCGGGACAATGCCCGTCTGATCAAAACGCTGGATCATCTTCGTGACCTGGGGAATACCGTCATCGTGGTAGAACATGACGAAGAAACGATCCGGGCTGCGGACTGGATCCTGGATCTGGGTCCCGGCGCCGGAATTCACGGCGGGGAGCTGGTGGCTGAAGGGCCTCCGACGCCATTATCCGTAATCCGGATTCGATCACCGGACAGTACATGAGTGGTGAAAAAAAAATCGAATTTACCCATAAGCGCCGCCGCGGAAACGGGAAAACCCTGAATTTGATAGGCGCCCGTGGACATAATCTGAAGGATATTGTTCTCTCCATCCCCTTAGGGCGGTTTGTCTGTATCACCGGCGTATCCGGTTCCGGTAAATCCACGCTGATCAATCACACCCTGCATCCAATACTCTCCCGTGAATTCTATACATCTTATAAAAAACCATTGAGCTACCGTGATGTCAAAGGACTGCTCTATCTGGACAAGGTGGTCAATATCGATCAATCTCCCATCGGGAGAACCCCCCGATCCAATCCTGCGACGTACACCGGACTGTTTACGTATATCCGCGACCTGTTCAGTCAACTGCCGGAGGCTATGATCCGCGGGTACCGCCCCGGACGGTTTTCCTTCAATGTGAAAGGAGGCAGATGCGAAACCTGTGAAGGGGTAGGGCTTATCAAAATCGAAATGCACTTTCTGGCGGATATGTATATTCAATGCGAGGAATGTAAGGGAAAACGGTACAATCGTGAGACACTGGAAATTACATACCGGGGGAAATCCATCGCTGATGTCCTCTCAATGAGCATCGAAGAAGCCCTGGGATTCTTTAAAAATCACCTGGTCATCACCCGAAAACTGCAGACCTTATTTGACGTGGGATTGGGGTATATTAAATTAGGTCAGCAGGCAACCTCTTTATCCGGTGGTGAATCCCAGCGGGTAAAATTGTCCGCAGAATTGTCAAAAGTCGGGACCGGTAAAACCATTTATATTTTGGACGAACCCACAACCGGGCTTCACTTTGCGGATGTGAGTATGCTGCTGCAGGTGTTGCACAGCCTGGTAGATAAAGGAAACACGGTGTTGGTCATAGAGCATAATATGGACGTGGTCAAAACCGCAGACTGGATCATTGATCTGGGTCCCGAAGGCGGGTTTGCGGGTGGAAGTATTGTGGCACAGGGAACCCCGGAATCGATTTGCCTGAATGAAAATTCGTACACCGGAAAATTCCTTGAAAAAGTGTTATCGAAATAAAATGATCAACCCTTAACATCATGACAAAAACCGTAAAATGCTTTCAATTGAGGGCGATCATAAGGAGTAAAATTTTGGAAAAGTTGATCCGTTTTTTATGTATCATATCGTGGGTCGTTTCCGGCCCCCTAAGTCCCGGTTATTTCCAGCAAAATGTGAACTATGATATTGACGTCAAACTTGATGATTCAAATCATATATTGCGGGGTTATGAAAAGATGATATACTCCAATAATTCACCCGATACCCTTGATTTCATCTGGGTGCATTTATGGCCGAACGCCTACAAAGACAATCAGACGGCGGTTGCAAAACAGATGTGGGAATATGGCAGTACGCGGTTATATTTTTCAAAGGAAAAGGACAGAGGATATATTGACAGTCTTAATTTTTCTGTCAATGGGAAATCTGCAGAGGTTGCCACTCACCCGGATTGGATTGACGTGGTGAAGATCATGCTCCCCCAGCCACTGGCGCCGGGTAAAAGAGCAACCATTGAAACACCGTTCAAGGTGAAAATCCCCAAAGTTTTTTCCCGCCTCGGACACACCGGCAAACATTATGAAATTACCCAGTGGTATCCCAAACCGGCGGTATATGACAAAGACGGGTGGCACCCCATGCCCTATCTGAATATGGGTGAATTTTATTCCGAATTCGGAACCTTCGATGTAAAAATTACCCTGCCGGAAAAATATATTGTAATGGCAACCGGTACGCTTGTAGACGGTGAAGAAGAATATGCCTGGCTGGACTCACTGTCCGTCGTCGGAGAAGAATTTAAAACGATGGCGAAGAGGGATATCAAAAAACGGGTCAAAATAATGAAGAAGACGCAGAAGAAGGAAAAAAAAGCACATCATAAACTTTCTGATGAACCCCGATTATTTAAAACCCTTCATTTTCATCAGACCAATGTGCATGATTTTGCCTGGTTTGCCGATCCAAATTATATTGTGCAAAAGGGTTCGCTGACACTTCCGGCATCCGGCCGGCCGGTGACGCTGTGGTCGATGTATCTGCCGAAAAATGCAGAAATGTGGAAAAACTCCCTTGAATATATCCATGACGCCGGCTACTGGTACAGTAAATTTTACGGCGACTATCCCTATGACCATATCACCGCGGTAGATGGGGATATGTCCGCAGGCGGGGGAATGGAATATCCGAATATCACGGTGATTTCCAAAACGCCTTCGAAAGATGTTCTGGAAATGGTGATCATGCACGAAGTGGGGCATAACTGGTTTTATGGAATTCTGGGGAGTAATGAGCGGGATCATGCCTGGATGGACGAGGGGTTGAACGAATTTTCCAATTTCTGGTACTGGGAGAAAAAATACGGTCTGGATGCTCCGATGAAAGTTATGCCGGATGCCTTTCACAAGGTGATACTCCGAACCGCTTCAATGCGATGGCTCGGCGGGTATCTGGGATATCAACGGCGAACCATGATGCGGGATGACCAACCGATTGAACTGACATCAGAAGCATTTTATTCCCGGAATTATGGTGCGATGATCTACTCAAAAACGGGCGAATTTACGTTTTTCCTGAAACATTATCTCGGTGAGGAAAAATTCACGGAGATCATGCAGGACTATTATGAAACCTGGAAATTCAAACATCCCCAGCCGGAGGATTTTATCACCATCATTCATCAGCATGTGGATGAAGATCTGTCATGGTATCTGGATGATGTCTTCAATACCACAAAATATGTAGATTATGGCGTTACAGGTCTGTCCGGCGGGATGGTGGCGGTGGAAAATTCCGGCGAACTGAAAGCGCCTTTGGAGGTCGTCAGTTATGACCCGTCGAATGCCGAGATTTCCAGAGAATGGGTGGATGGTTTCTCCGGACATCAGCGCATTGCACTCCCCGCCGGTACCGTATCCGTTGCCCTGGATCCGGAAGAATACCTGCCGGATATAAATCAGGCTGACAATTATTCAAAACATCACGGACTACAGGTTATCCCTATCGTAGATCAGCCGGACTATTCCCGCCGGGTCGCCGGTGATCTTTTTCCAGCGGTAAAAATAAATGCGTCCAATACCGGATTTGGTTTCACACTCACCCGGGGATGGTTTCCGCCGGAGGCATATTCTTATTCCTTTTCACCGGTCTGGGATTTTAAAAACGATCAACTCATCGGGAGCGCAAAAGTCACCCGGAAGCTGTACCGCAAATTCGGGCTCGATGAGGTGAATACCTCCCTGTCATTCTTACGGGACCAGGGTAGAAAGACCTTTGGATTTGGCAGCGAATCCTATCTGCGTAAACCCATCTATGACGATCCGTATATCCGCCTGCATATAAGCGGCTTTTATCACCAATTTGAAAATCCGTCTGTTTTTGATCCCATCATCTGGGATGTGGAAGATCCCGTTTTATCCCTCAAAATTGGTGCGGAGTATTTTATTGAGCATTCGCCTGTTCTCTACGGCAGACTGGATATGAACTTCCTGTCCGCAGCCAATAGATCAGACCGGTACGCAGCGTTGACGGGAGTGCTCACCTCAAGTTTCCATCCCTGGAAAAAATTAAAACTTGATGGAGAAATTTCTTTTATCCGGACCTATACTGATGAACTGAGTCAGTATTCTTCTTATTTTAGGGGATCGGCGGATCCGGATTTTGAAAATTGGGTGTGGAATCGTTCCGGTGGTGGTGAACTGGTGATGTTGAAGGATCAGGTGATCAGCAGTGGAACCGGGATGCGGGTCCCGCCTTCATCCTCCGGGTCCTATCAAAATGCCGCAGGTTTCGGATTTAGCATTTCAGGATTTTTACCCGCATCAGGTGTATTTTTTGACATACTCGTACCGAACAACGCCTTGGAGAATTCAGGGAAAAACTACGATCAATTATTTTCTACAGGCTTATCGATAAATTTAGGGATGATATCAATATTTCTTCCCCTTTATATGAATTGGGAACCCGATCTGAAGCCGGGTTCATCGGACTGGAAAGATAATATCCGCGCAGAGATTAATTACAGACCGGGGAAATTGAAGTTCTCATTTTGAAAAAAAACAAGGAATTGTCGCATCAGAATTCCTTAATTTGATTCGGAGTCCGATCCGGATGTCTGACTCCGGTTTGACTGAGGTTTCAAAAGAAAATGCCCGGAGAAATTCTCCGGAAAAACTATAGAGAAACCAACTAAAAATAAGCGAATGTAAAATAGCAATATAATATTATTTTTACTTCTAATCCCGGCTCATGTTTTATCCTTTACCAATCACATTCTGAAACAAAAAAAACACCTCTGAATATGATTGAAGTTGTAACTTTCCAACCCTGTAGCAAAATGTAATTAATAGTTTTATCTACATGAAAAAATTAGCTTCAAAAGATGAAATTCAGAATTAAAAAAATAACCAACAAGGGAGGTCTTCCTATGAATTTACTCAAACGTTTACTTTTTATCATTTTATTGGCCATAGGGTCTTTATCCTTTGCCCAGGACGTGATACTGACATTTGGAAATGTCGATCTCGATGCAGGCTCGGTAGAGATTTATATGCAAAATTCTCAAGCCGTATATGGATTTCAGTTTACCGTTACCAATATTATTTTATCATCCGCGACAGGTGGAAGCGCGCAAACCGCGGGATTTGTAACGTCCACGAATCTCAGTGGTTTGGTACTGGGCTTTTCACTGAGCGGTAATAGTATACCCATTGGTGAAGGGGTGCTGACAAATCTGGCGATTAGCGGGCTGGTGGATCCGGAAGATCAGATATGTTTCTCCGGGACTATAATATCCGGCGCCGGAGGTATTGCTCTGACCAACGACTCAAGTGCCTGTTACCCGGATACTCAGCCTGAGGATTGTGCCGGAGAACCTGGCGGAGATGCATTTATCGATGATTGCGGTGTATGTTCCGGCGGAACCAGCGGGCATGACCCAAATAGCGACATGGACTGCTACAGCAACTGTTTTGGAACAGCATTCGATAATGAATGCGGGTGCGTTGAAGGGGATACAGGTCTTGCAGCAGATTTTTGTTATGGCTGTACAGATGACAACGCCATGAACTTTAATCCCGATGCTACGATTGACGACGGCAGTTGTGAGTACGAACCGGCGATTGACGCCCCCACGAATTTAACCG